>JAWKYE010000016.1:0-159844 GCA_041396665.1 Burkholderiaceae bacterium | reverse complement strand
CCCAGGCGCAGGTCGGCGCAATAGACCTTGTCGGCCTCGGTCATGCCCTGCAGGAAACGGGTCGCCTCGCCAAACGCGATCGGCAGCAGGCCGCTGGCCAGCGGATCGAGCGTGCCGCCGTGGCCGGCCTTGCGGGCGGCCAGCAGCCAGCGCACCCGCTGCAGCGCGTCGTTGGAGCTGATGCCCACCGGCTTGTCCAGCAGCAGCACACCATCGACATCACGCCGGTTCAGCCTGGCCATCGATCAGTCTCCGCCCTGGCGGGTCGTGGGGCCGGCCTGGTCGGACGGTTCGTCACCCGCGCCGGCATCGTCGGTATCGGTCTGCGCATCATCCGTGCGGCCCTGGTGCGCGAGCGCCTGGTCGATCAACTGCGACATGGCCATCGCCTGTTCGGTCGTGCGATCGTGTACGAAGCGCACCTCGGGCGTCGTGTGCACCGGCACCCGCCGACCCAGTTGGCTGCGCACGAAGCCGGCTGCCTGGCGCAGGCCGGCCATGGTCTTTTCGACATTCTCGGCATCGTCGGGCAGCACCGACACGTGGACGGTGAGATACGCGTAGTCGGCGGTCAGGTCGACCCCGGTCACGGTCACCATGCCGACGCGCGGATCCTTGATCGAGCCGCGGATCAGTTCGGCCACCTCGTGGTGGAATTGCTCGGCCACGCGTTGCGCCCGGTTGCCGGACGGCTTGCGACGACGTTTCAACGGATAACCTCGGTGGGCGCCGGCGCAGGCTCTGACTGCAGCGGTCGGGATGCTGGCCAGCCCCCGACCGCGGCACGGCGCGGGGGTCGGGGGCCATGGGTCGACTGTCGGCTCAGAGCGTCCGGGCGACTTCCTTGATCTCGAAGGCTTCCAGCTGGTCGCCTTCCTTGATGTCATCGTAGTTCTTCAGGGACAGGCCGCACTCGAAGCCTTCCTTGACCTCGCGCACGTCGTCCTTGAAGCGCTTGAGCGAATCGAGCTCGCCGGTCCAGATGACCGTGTTGTCGCGTAGCAGACGCACCTTCGCCCCACGCCGCACCAGCCCCTCGAGCACCATGCAGCCGGCGATGTTGCCGATCTTCGACACCCGGAACACCTGGCGGATCTCGACGATGCCCAGGCGCTCCTCGCGCTCCTCGGGCGACAGCATGCCGCTCATCGCCGCCTTCACGTCATCGACCGCGTCATAGATGATGTTGTAGTAGCGAAGTTGGACATCGGCCGCTTCCGCGGTACGACGTGCCTGCACGTCGGCCCGCACGTTGAACCCGATCACGACCGCCTTCGAGGCCGCCGCCAGGTTGATGTCCGACTCGTTGATGCCACCGACCGCCTGGTGGACGATCTGCACCTTGACCTCGTCGGTCGAGCTTGACCAGCGCCTGCGCCAGCGCCTCCTGCGATCCCTGGACATCGGCCTTGATGATCAGCGGCAGCGTCTGCACGTTGCCCTCGGCCATCTGCTCGAACATGTTCTCGAGCTTGCTCGCCTGTTGCTTGGCCAGCTTGACGTCGCGGAACTTGCCCTGGCGGAACAGCGCGATCTCGCGCGCCTTGCGCTCATCGCCCAGCACGATGACATCGTCGCCGGCATTGGGCACCTCGGCCAGGCCCTGGATCTCGACCGGGATGGACGGCCCTGCGGCATCGATCGACCGACCGGCCTCGTCGTGCATCGCCCGCACCCGTCCGAACGCGGAACCGGCCAGCACCACGTCACCCTTCTTGAGCGAGCCGGACTGCACCAGCACCGTCGCCACCGGGCCCTTGCCCTTGTCCAGGCGCGCCTCGATCACCAGGCCCTTGGCCGGCCCGTCGGCCGGCGCGGTCAACTCGAGCACCTCGAAGCCTGCAGCAGGATCTGCTCGAGCAGCGCATCGATGCCGCTGCCGGTCTTGGCCGACACCGGCACAAGCGCGACATCGCCACGCTCATTCCTCGGGGATGACGTCGTTGGCGACCAGGTCCTGCGCCAGGCCGTTCGGATTCGCCTCGGGCTTGTCCATCTTGTTCTCCCGCGACGATCATCGGCACGCCGGCAGCCTTGGAATGGGCAATCGCCTCCTTGGTCTGGGGCATCACGCTGTCGTCGGCCGCCACCACCGGGATGACGATGTCGGTCGCCTTCGCGCCGCGCGCCCGCATCGCCGTGAAGGCCTCGTGGCCCGGCGTGTCAGGAAGGTCACGACCCCGCCCTCGGTCTCGACATGGTAGGCGCCGATGTGCTGGGTGATGCCGCCGGCCTCTCCCGGGACAGCCTTGGCGCGCCGGATGTAGTCGAGCAGCGAAGATCTTGCCGTGATCGACGTGACCCATGACCGTGACCACCGGCGGACGCGGCAAGGGTTCGCCCTGGCCGTGCACCTCGGTATCCTCGAGGAAGGCCTCGGGATCGTCCAGCTTGGCGGCCACCGCGGTGTGCCCCAGCTCCTCGACGACGATCATCGCGGTTTCCTGGTCCAGCACCTGGTTGATCGTGACCATCTGGCCAAGCTTCATCAACGGCTTGATGACCTCGGCCGCCTTGACCGCCATCTTGTGGGACAGGTCGGCCACGGTGATGTCGTTTCGGGGACATATGCACTTCGCGCACCACGGTCTCGACCGGCGCCGACGTGGACATTCCTTGTCACCGCCCCACTACGGCCGCGACCGCAGTACGCGCCTTGCGCCACCGCCGGGACGCATAGCCGGCCGATCGCCAGGCGCACCGGAACTGTCGCCGGGTCTTGATACCGCGGCGCTTGTTGGCTTCCTCGGACCAGGTCGACGACAGTTTCTCGCTCTTGACATGCTTCTTGGCGGCGCCAGGCGCGGCAGCGGCATCGCCGCCCGGGCGCGCCGGTGCGCGCTCGGCATGCAGCGTGCCCGGTGCACCAGGCTTGACCGCCGGCTTGGCCGCGACGCCGGCGCCAACGCCGGCACCCAGACGCGCCTGCGTCATCAACTTGTTCAGTTCGGCGACCTCGTTCTCGACCTTGCGGCGGGCCGCATCCTGCGCCCGCGCCTCGTCTCGCAGCCGCTTGGCCTCGACGGCGGCCTCGCTGGCCTCCTTCTCGGCGCGCTCGCGCTCGGGATCCGCCTCGTCGCTGGTGCTCAGCCGGGCCTGCTCGATCTTGGCGGCATCCTCGCGCGCGGTGGCCTCGGCCTGCGCCTGCTCGCGGCGCTGGTTCTCCTGCTCGAGGCGGCGCTGCTTTTCCTGCAACTCGGCGGCCTGGCGCTCGAGCAACTCACGCTGGCGCGCCTGCTCGGCCTCGTAGCGGCGCCTGCTCGGCTTCTAGCGCGCGCTGAGCAGGGCCGACTCTTGCGGCTCGACCGCCTGCACGGCCTCCTCGGTGACGGCGGCACCGGCCCGCTTGACGAACACCCGCTTCTTGCGCACCTCGACCTGGATCGTGCGCGCCTTGCCGGTGGCATCGGCCTGTGATCTCGGAGGTCTGCTTGCGGGTCAGGGTGATCTTGTGCTTGGGCTTCTCGCTCTCGCCGTGCGAGCGACGCAGGGACTCCAGCAACCGCTCCTTGTCGCCCGCACTCAAGTCATCGTTGACCGATTGCTTCTGGACACCGGCAGCCTTGAGCTGCTCCAAAGCACATCGGCCGGCATCTTGAGCTCGGCGGCGAATGTGGACACTTTAATGCTGGTCATACCTTTTCCTTGCGAACGCGACTCGTTGGTAGACGGCCCATGGTCAGGGCCCGGCAATACCTGCAAGCGCTTCTAAACGTCTTCGTTCTCGAACCAGTGGGCACGCGCAGTCCATGATCAGTTCACTGGCGCGCGCTTCGTCGATCCCGGTGAACTCCAGAGTTCCTCGACATCGAGAACCTCGGCCAGGCCGTCGCGGGTGATCACCTGGTGATCGGCCAGCTTGGCCGCCAACTCCTTGTCCATGCCCTCGAGGTTGAGCATGGCCTCCTCGGTGTGGCCCAGCTTCTCCTCGGTGGCGATGGCCTCGGTGAGAATCGAGTTGCGGGCGCGGGTCCGCAACTCCTCGGTATCCTCGTCAGGCCTCGATCTCCTGCAACTCGTTCAGCGGCACATAGGCCACTTCCTCGACCGTCGTGAAGCCCTCGTCGACCAGGATCGCGGCGACATCCTCGTCGACGTCGAGCTTGGCAATGAACACGCCCATGATCGAGGCGCGTTCCTGCTCGGACTTGGCCTGCGATTCCTCGGCCGTCATGATGTTGATCTGCCAGCCGGTCAGTTCGGACGCCAGCCGCACGTTGCGACCGCCGGTACCGATCGCCAGCGCAAGATTGTCCTCGTCCACCACGACATCCATCGACTGTTTTTCCTCGTCGACGACGATGGAGCTGACGTGGCCGGGGCCGGTGCGCCAATCACGAACTGCGCCGGGTCTTCGGACCACAAGGACGATGTCGACCCGCTCGCCGGCCAGTTCGCCGGTGACCGCCTGCACGCGCGAACCACGTACACCGACGCAGGTGCCGATCGGATCGATGCGCCTGTCGTGCGAGAGCACGGCGATCTTGGCCCGTACCCCGGGATCGCGGGCGGCGGCCTTGATCTCGAGCAGCCCTTGCTCGATCTCGGGCACCTCGATGGCGAACAGGTGGCGGATGAAATCGGGCGAGGTACGCGACAGGTACAGCGGCCCGCGCCCTTCGCGGTTGACCCGCGACACGACGGCCCGCACCCGGTCGCCGTTGCGCAGGTTTTTCCTTGGGGATCATCTGGTCACGGGTCAGCCTGGCCTCGAGCTTGCCGGCCTCGATGATCGCGCCTTCACGATCGACCCGCTTGACGGTGCCCGACAGGATAGGCTCGTCGCGCTGCAGGAAGTCGGCAATGATCTGCTCGCGCTCGGCATCGCGGATTCGTTGCAGGATCACCTGCTTGGCTGCCTGGGCGCCGATGCGGCCCAACTCGGCCGGCTCCAGCTCGAGCTCCGATGTACTCCTCCAGCTGGACCTCGGGGTCGTGGGTGCGCGCGCCTCGGACAGAATCATCTGCAGGTCATGGTCTTCGAGTTCGCCATCGGGCACCACGACCCAGCGACGGTAGGCCTCGCTCTCGCCGGTCTCGCGGTCGATCACGACCCGGACATCGGTCTCGTCGGTGAATTGCTTCTTGGTTGCCGACGCGAGCGCGCTCTCGAGCGCCTCGAACACAACCTCACGGGCCACATTCTTCTCGCGCGCCAGCGCGTCCACCAACAACAAAATTTCGCGGCTCATGCCTGCCTCCTGAAATCAAATTTGGGCACCAGTCTGGCCTGCTCGAGCTCATCCAGAGCAAACACAAGCTTTTCACCGGTCCGACGGGAGGCCTTGCCGGCCACCGCCCTGCGCTTGCGCGCCGCACCCTGCTTGCCACGACCCGCCGCGACCGGCGCCACCGCCGGCTCGGCCTCTGTCAGTTCGAGGCCGAACCGCCCGTCATCCTCGACGGTCAGGTAGCCTGAATACCTGCGCTGCCCCTGGAACGAGGCCCGCAGCTTGATGCGGACTTCCTCGCCGGCGAAGCGCTGGAAATGGGCCGGTGTGCGCAACGGCCGATCCAGGCCGGGCGTGGACACCTCGAGGCGCTCGTAGTCGACCTCCTCGACCAGCAGCACGTGACCGAGTTGATGACTGACCTTCTCGCAGTCGGCGATACCGACCGGCGCCAGCGTGTCGGGATCGACCCGTCTAGCCAGCCGGTCGATGTAGACCCGCAACAAGCCGGACGATGCCAATTCCCATCGACCGACTCGTAGCCCAGTCCTGTCACGTTGCTTCAATCAATGAACGTATCCGCTGCACTGCCCGGTTCCACCACCCAGTTCCTGCCACGCTGACCTGCTGCCGCACCCTTTTTGCCGGCACCCCGGCCGGGGTGCGCCCGGCGTTGACGCCTGGTTTCGTCTTCGTCCAGGCCGGCCGTTCCCGAATCGGTCGATGCACGTGCCGGAAAACTCCAGACCAAAAAAAAATGGGCCTCCAGCCCATGTCCGCCCTGCCAGCAACTGGCAAAACGCTTCCAGACAAGCCCTCGCGCGCCTCGCCTGGCGGGAGACCGGAACGAATGTTGTTGGCTTCCCTACAAAGCTGGCCGCACCAGATGACGACCGATGAGACCGGTGTCGTGGCAACAACCGTGGCGCTGCTCCTGGCTACCCCGCCATTCCGGGTCACCAGAATGGCACTTCCCGGCCTGACTACGCCGGGGGGCTTTCGCGCGGCGCCCGTAGACTGCCCGGGCACCGATCAACTTCGACGATGATGACCGGCACTCAGCGGCAACTAGCGACACCCTGGGGCATCCTGCCAAAACCTGAATCTCCGCCTGACACCCAGGCTGGCCTGGCCAATCAGCGATCATCGTCTCGCGCAATCCACGATTATAGCGTGAGATCCCAGCAAAAACAAGCCATCGGCGTTGTCCACGCTAACCCTGCTGTCCGATTTGCGTGGTCCGTTGCTGCGCCGGCGCCGCGGACCGCCCTTGCGTGCACCGGCCGGCTTGGAACGGCCCGCGGGCGCCGTGTTACCGGGATTCTGTGCTCCCCGGGCACCGCCCGCCTTACGCTGCCCCGGTTTGGGCGCTGCGCCCTTGCGGGCGCCGGCCGCCTTGCCCGGCCTGGACTTGCCCCCGCGCTTGCCAGGGCCATTGCCGCCACCGGTGCCCTTGTTGCGGCCACGGCCGCCGCCCGGACCGCGCGGCTGACCGGGATGGCGCGGCTCGTCGCCACCCAGTCCGTCCATCGGCCCACCGGCCCAAGGGCTCAGCGGCGAGCCGCGGCGGGCCCGACGGGCGCCCGGCACGCGCATGGCCGCCTGCGACTCGCGCACATGGCGGGTGATGCCTTCCTTGTGCGCATCATCGCTGGCCGGCTGCCAGTCCTCGTCCTCGAGTTGTTCGGCCGACAACCTGGCAAAACGCGGGTCCACGCCCTCGTCCGGGAACAGGTGGATGGGCTGGGCGTCGTCGGGGAAATCCTCGTCCTCGCCGTCGTCGAAGAACTGCTCGTGATCGTCTTCGTCTTCCCCGATGTCGACCACGTCGGTCGCGTCATCGTCGCCCTCGATGGCGTCCAGGATCTTCGGCCGGGCCGGGTCGGTGGCGGCCGCGCGCGCAGCCGCCTCGACATAGGCCTGGTTGAGCAGGCCGACCTCGTCCGGGGTCAGTTCCTGCCAGCGGCCGCGGGCAAGCGCGCGGCAGCGCCACCGAGCCGAAACGCACCCGGCAGAGGCGGCTGACGGTGAGGCCGAGCGCCTCGATCAAGCGTCTGACCTCGCGGTTGCCCTCGCCGATGATCAGCCGGTACCAGGCATTGGCCCCGTCGCCGCCGATCTCCTCGATCAGGTCGACCTTAGCCGCAATCCTCGAGATCGATTCCCTCGAGCAGCCGCTGGCGGTCTTCCTCTTCGATCCGGCCCAGCACCCGGACCGCGTACTCGCGCTCCCAGCCAGCGCGGATGCATCATCTTGTTGGCGATGTCGCCCGAGGTCGAGAAGATCAGCAGCCCCTCGGTGTTGGTAGCCGGCCGATCGAGATCCAGCGCCCGCCGTTCACCGGCGGCAAACGGTCGTAGACCGTCCGGGCGCTTCTCCAGGATCGTCGCGGCTGCAGATCTCGCCAACCGGCTTGTAATAGAGAATCACCCGCGGGGGCGGCAGCAGCGGCAGCCGCCCGATCGGCCGCCCGTTCACCCGTACCTGGTCCTTGGGCCCGACCCGCTGGCCGGTGTGGGCCGGCTGGCCGTTGACCGACACGCGGCCGAGGCACGATCCGGTTCCTCCATCTCGCGGCGCGACGAAACCCGCGTCGGCCAGCACCTTGTGCAGCTTGGGCGAGTCGTCGGGCACCAGGGCGACGAGGTCGTCCGGCCGCTTGCCGGTACCCAGCGGCGCGTGGATCTCGAACTCGGGGTCGGATCGTGGGGGACACTCCTCGGCAGCGGCCTCGCGGGCAGGCCGGCGCGCTTACTGGCGCGCCGGGCGCGCGAGGCGCTAGCGGGGCCGCCGGGGGGCCTCCTGCCCGGGTGCGCCGCCTGCCGATCCCTGCTGGGCCGGTTCGGTTGCATCGGCAGCCGGTGCCGGAGCTGGCCACGTCGATTTGCCTCACCCGCCGCCTGTGGCGCGTTGGCATCGGCCGGACCGCGCCTGCCGCGCCGACCGCGATTGCCGCGCCGGCGATTGAAGGCGGTCCGCAGCATCCGGCCTTCGCCCGCGTCTTCCCCATCGGGGCGCCCACCGGCCGTTGCCGTCGTGTCCGAATCGTTGTCGATGCTCATTTATCCGTTACCGCCAATGAATTGCGTGTGTCGTCGCGCGTGTATCCGGCCCGGCCGCACGCTCGGTGTCTGCCTGCGCACGACCGTCGCTCCCGCGGTCGCCACCGGCCTCGTCACTGCTGCGCTGGTCACTGCAGGCCTGGTCGTTGCCGGCGCCTGCTCGTCGCCGCCCTGTTCGTCGCCGCCCTGTTCGTGCTGCACCGGATCGGGCGCCGTGCCATCCGATGACGGCTCGGCCGGCGCGGGGCTCGATCACCCGCTGCCCGAGCGCCTCGATCGCCTGCAGCTTTCGGCCGTGCTCGATCGGCGGCAGTTCCTGGATCGGCCTGTGCCAGGTCATCCAGCGAGAAACTGCTGGGTCGTGGCCAAGAGCGCCGGCCGCGGGACTTCCTTGTGACCGATGACATCGATCCAGCCCTGTCCTCGAGCATGCTTGATGATCTGCGAGGGCGGACGCGCGGATCTCCTCGATCTCGCCGCGGGTCACCGGCTGGCGATAGGCGATGATCGCGAGCGTCTCGAGCGCCGCCCGGGAGTAACGGGGCGCCCGCTCGGGGGCCAGCCGCTGCAGGTAGGGTGCGTACTGCGGCCGCGACTGGAAGCGCCAACCGGAGGCCACCCGCACCAGTTCGAGCGGGCGATCGGCCCATTGTTCGCGCAGTTCGTTCAGCAGGGGCTCGAGCAGGTCGGCGCCGTACTCGTCATCGAAAAGTCGCTTGAAGTCGTCGATCCTGAGCGCGCCCTGCGCGCAAAGCAACGCCACTTCGAGAATCCTGGTTATCTCGGTTGTATTCATCGGTTCGGGTCGGACCCGCCGGTGGTTGATAAAGACTGTTCGATCCCGCCCCGGCCGGCACGCGTTGCCCCCTTTTGGACGGCGTCGCGATGGCGACGGTCTGGAACCGGTGAGACCACCGGTCCGATGGGTGCACCGACCGGCGCCGGCAGGCAGAAAACTGGATGCCGCTCAAGGCCGGAACTGCCGCTGCGAAGCCTATACGCCGGGACTCTATACGCCGGGCCCTGCCTGTCAGGAATATCGTGGGGGGCTTGCCTTTCGGGCTTCCTGCCCGGCGCCAACGCTGGGGGCGCTCACGGGCGGAATGTCCGGTGTGTCTTCACCGGGGAAACTGGTTGCGGGGGCAGGATTTGAACCTGCGACCTTCGGGTTATGAGCCCGACGAGCTGCCAGACTGCTCCACCCCGCGTCTGATCCCAGCATTATAACCATGCTGAGGCAACAAGCAAATCGACACCCGCAGGCGGGCCCGCTGAGGCTTGCGATAAACTGCGCCAACACTGACGGGAACACCATGAAATTCTGCTCGGACTGCGGCCAGACAGTCAACCTGACCATCCCCGCCGGCGACAATCGTGAGCGCTACTGCTGCGTGCAGTGCGGCAGTATTCATTACCAGAACCCGAACATGGTGGTCGGTACCGTGCCGTTTCTCGGCGACCGCGTCCTGCTGTGCAAGCGCGCGATCGAACCGCGCCTCGGGTACTGGACACTGCCCGCCGGGTTCATGGAGCACGGCGAAACCGTCTCGCAGGGGGCGCTGCGCGAGACCAGCGAGGAAGCCGGCATCGATGTCACGCTCGGCGAGTTGTTCTCCATGCTCAGTGTGCCGCACGTGGGCCAGGTCCACCTGTTCTACCTGGCCGGCATGGTGTCCGACGCGATGGATCCGGGCGCAGAGACGCTCGAGGCGCGACTGTTCACCGAGGCCGAGATCCCCTGGGACGACATCGCGTTTCGCACCGTCGAGCGCACGCTGCGCTGGTACTTCGAGGATCGCGCCAACAACCAGTTCCGGATGCACACCGAAGACCTGCACTACCCGATCAGGCGCAAGCCCACGGGCTGACCGATGGCACCCGCACGGTGGATCGAGCCCGACGAGGCGCTGCCGGCGCCGGTTGGCGACATCGATGAGCCGGGTGGCGAAGAGGCCGACCTGCGCGGCCTGGTCGCCGTGGGTCGCGACCTCGGACCCGCCCGCCTGCTCGAAGCCTACGGCAAGGGCTTGTTTCCGTGGTTCAGCCACGGCCAGCCGGTCTTGTGGTGGTCTCCCGATCCGCGCATGGTCCTGTACCTGGACGAGTTCCGCCTGCACCGTTCGCTGCGCAAGGTGATGAAACGCCAGCTGGGCCAGGGCCACTGGCAGGTGACGCTCGATGCGGCGTTCGAGCGCGTGATGCGCGCCTGCGCCCAGCCGCGCGACGGCCAGCCGGGTACCTGGATCACGCGCGAGATGATCGAGGCCTATGGCGCGCTGCATCGCGCCGGTTACGCGCATTCGGTCGAGGTATGGTTCGGCCCGCCGGCGCACGACGAGTTGATCGGCGGCCTTTACGGGGTGGCGATGGGCCGGATGTTCTTTGGCGAATCGATGTTCGCACGCCGGGCCGATGCGTCCAAGACCGCGCTGGCGGCGCTGGTGCCGACGCTGCAGGCCGCGGGTTTTCGCATGCTAGACTGCCAGCAGAAGACCGGGCACCTGGCCTCGTTCGGTGCAAGGGAGATCCCGCGGGCGCAGTTTCTCGCGCAGATGCACTCCCTGGCACAGGCCCCCGCCCCGGCATGGCAAGAGCTTCAGATCGGATTCCCTGCAGCATGACCCATCTCAAAGAGCTGCCTTTCTCGGCGCTGCAGTTCTATGCTACGGCTCCCTACCCCTGCAGTTACCTGGCGTCGCGCCAGGCACGTTCGCAGGTGGCCACCCCCAACCACCTGATCAATGCCGATGTCTACGGCGAACTGGTCCGGGTCGGTTTCCGGCGCAGCGGCATCTTCACCTACCGACCCCACTGCGATGGCTGCCGGGCCTGCATCCCGGTGCGCATCCCGGTAGCCGGATTCAAGCCCTCGCGCAGCCAGCGCCGCGCCCAGTCCGCGCACGGCGGCCTGCGCACGCTGGTGGCCAAGCTGGGCTTCTCGCGCGAGCACTACGACCTGTACCTGCGCTACCAGGCGTCACGCCATGCCGGTGGCGGCATGGACCATGACAGCCGCGAGCAGTACGCGCAGTTCCTGCTGCAGAGCAAGGTGAACACCCGCCTGGTCGAGTTTCGCGATGCCCAAGGCGTGCTGCGGATCGTGTCGATCATCGACATCCTCAACGACGGCCTGTCCTCGGTCTATACCTTCTACGATCCGGACATGCCGGCGGCCAGTTACGGCACCTTCAACATCCTCTGGCAGATCGAGCAGGCGCAGAGCCTCAAGCTGCCCTATCTGTACCTGGGCTACTGGATCGCCGAGAGTCCCAAAATGGCCTACAAGATCAACTTCCGACCGGCCGAGATCCTCGTCAACGGGCGCTGGGTCCAGCACCGGCCGGGCACCGAGTTGCCCGCGGCCGGCACACCGGACGGCGGCGCTTGAGCCAGGCTGCGTCCGTCGCCTGGGCCCTGCTGCGACCGTTGCTGTTCTCGCTCGAGGCGGAGCGGGCGCATGCGCTCGGCCTGGCCAGCCTGGGCTGGTCGCGCAAGGCCTGGCAGCTGCTCGGCTGCCGTCGTATCGACGACCCTATCGAGCTGATGGGCATCCGGTTTCCCAACCGGATCGGTCTGGCAGCGGGCCTGGACAAGAACGGCCGCCATGTCGACGACCTGGCGGCGCTGGGCTTTGGCTTTGTCGAGGTCGGCACGGTCACGCCACGGGCGCAACCGGGCAATCCCGCGCCGCGGATGTTCCGCCTGCCCCGTCACCAGGCGCTAATCAACCGGATGGGGTTCAACAACGAGGGGCTCGACAGCTTCCTGGCCAATGTCGCGCGGGCACGCCCGGGGATCGTCCTGGGCCTGAACATCGGCAAGAACGCCACGACGCCGATCGACCAGGCGGTCGACGACTACCTGGCCTGCCTGCAGGCGGTATACCCGCATGCCAGCTACGTCACGGTGAATATCTCGTCGCCCAACACGCGCGACCTGCGCTCGCTGCAGCAGGGCGATGCGCTGGACGCGATGCTGGCTGCACTGATGGCCCGGCGCGGCCAGCTGGCCGCGCCGGCGGGCCGGGTCGTGCCGCTGCTCGTGAAGATCGCCCCGACCTGACCGAGGCGGGCATCGAGCAGATCGCCGACAGCATCACCCGGCACGCGGTGGACGGTGTGATCGCAACCAACACGACGACCGACCGCACGGCGATCGCCGGCGATCCACTGGCCGGCGAGGCCGGCGGCCTGTCGGGTCGGCCGGTGGCCGGGCGCTCGAACACCGTCATTCGCGGGCTGCGCCGTCACCTGGCGAACGGGGTACCGATCATCGGTGTCGGCGGCATCCTGACGCCGACGATGCGCTGGCCAAGTTCGACGCCGGTGCCGATCTGGTCCAGCTCTACACAGGGCTGATCTACCGCGGCCCGGCATTGATCACCGAGTGCGCGCGCGCCGCGAAGGCGCGCTTCAGCGGCGCGGCTTGATCGTCGCGTCCCGGCGCTCGTCCCTGAACGACGCGGGATCGGCCACCACCCGGTTGTAGCAGGCTCTCGCGGCGCGCCAGCAGCTGCAGCGGTTGCGCCCAGCCCCGTTCGTGCACCAGCGCTTCGAGCGCTCGGGTCATGCCCGGTAATAGTCGGCCTGGCCCTGCGGATCGTTCGCGGCGGGGATCGGGCCGGAGGCGGCCGCCGGATCGACCGACTCGCCGATCGCCGCAGACAGGTGCGCAGCCCAGTCCTGCCAGTCGAGCAGGCCTGCCTGTTCAGGGCGACGGTCAGTGCGAAGACCTCGGCTTGCCAGGGCTCGGCAAAGCGCTCGCCGGCCGGCGGTCCGCCCCGGGCGGTCATGAAGACACCGGCTCGAGATAGGACTCCCAGCAATCGACGTGGACCGCGTCGGCCGTGGTGTCCGCTCCCCAGAGTTCCTGCGCCGCGAAGCGCACCGGGTACAGCCACTGCGGCGCCTCGCCCAGGCCATGGGCATGAGTGTCAGGGAAACACGATGCGCCCTGCACGCCGACGACGGTGCCGATGCAGCCGCGCACATAGCGCGGCGGCCTGGTGTGGGTCAGCGGATTGAGCCGGCGGGCACGCACGCTGTCACCGGTCGCGAAGCGGGCCGGCGTGTCGAGCGCGCGCTCGCTGGGTGTCCTCGGGCCAACGCCGCCGCGACCTGGTCGCCTGCAGGCGGCCGTGCACCCGTCCCGGCGGTTGCAGCACCCGGCCCGTTTCCAGTTCGTCGGCGCTGACCAGGCCGTGGGCCAGCATCAGCTTTTGCAGGCCCAGCAGCCAGATCCGGAAGTAGCTGCTGGAAAGGTAGACCGTGGGCGGCAGCGTCTCGCGCGCATGGCGCGATTCATCGATGCTCCAGCGTCCGGTGGCTCCCATCGCGAGCGTCAGCGCCAGCACCTGGCCTTCCCAGTCGGCATGGAAAGGGGGCTCGTTCGCCTCGGGCTGGATCGGGCCGTGCCCCTGAGCGCCCCCAGGTCTTGCGCGCCGTTCATGCCGGCACCGGCGACAGCGGCAGGCCGGTGCCGATCATCGAGTCGCGGGTGACGAGATCGGCCAGCTGCGCGGCATCCAGGTGCCCGGTGCCGGCGGGTTGCAGCGGCAGCACCAGGTAGCGGATCTCGGCGGTCGAGTCCCAGACCTGGATCCGGGTGTGCTCGGGCAGGTGGACCCCGAACTCGGCCAGCACGCCGCGCGGATCGATCACCGCCCGCGAGCGGTACGGGGCCGATTTGTACCAGACCGGGGGCAGGCCCAGTACCGGCCACGGATAGCATGAGCACAGTGTGCAGACCACCATGTTGTGGACATCGGCGGTGTTGGGCAGCACCCGCATGTGCTCCCAGGCGACCTGAATACCCCATGTCGGCAATCGCCGCGGTGGCATCGTCGAGCAGCCACTGGCGGTACGCCGGATCGGTCCAGGCCCGGGCGACCACGCGGGCGCCGTTGCGTGGCCCGATCCGGTGCTCGTAGGTGTCGATCAGCGCCTGCAGGGCCGCCGGCTCGACGTAACCCTTGCCGACCAGCAGCGATTCGAGCGCCCGCACGCGCACGGTGTCCTCATCGAGTGGGGCGCCATGCGCGGGGATCGGCGGGGGCGGCTTCTTGTCCATTGGGCGATGTTAAACCGAAGACGCCGAACCGCGGCGGGATGGATTCGTTTTAGGTTGTGATATACCATCTCGTCATGGCAAGGCCGCGTATCCATCCCGCCGAAGAAGGCAAGACCGCGATCCAGGTGATCGACCGCCTGGTGCGCCTGCTCGACACGCTGGCCCGGCAATCCGAGCCGGCCAGCCTCAAGCTGCTATCCACCCGGACCGGGCTGCATCCGTCGACCGCCCATCGCATCCTGAATGACCTGGTGGTCGCCCGGATCGTGATCGCGTCGAACCGGGCACCTACCAATTGGGTATCCGGCTGCTCGAGCTGGGCAACCTGGTCAAGGCGCGGCTCAGTGTGCGGGATGCCGCGCTGGGCCCGATGCGCGAGTTGCACACGATCGCGCACCAACCGGTCAATCTGTCGATCCGCCAGGGCGACGAGATCGTCTACATCGAACGCGCGGTCTCCGAACGATCGGGGATGCAGGTCGTGCGGGCCGTCGGCGGCCGTGCGCCGCTGCACCTGACCTCGGTCGGCAAGTTGTTCCTGGCGGCCGACGGGCTGCAGGCGGTACGCGACTACGCCGAGCGCACCTGCTGCCCGGCCAGACCGCCAACAGCATCACCACCCTGGCCGACCTGGAAAAGGAATTGGACACGGTCCGCGCCAACGGCTACGCCCGCGACAATGAGGAACTGGAACCGGGCGTGCGCTGCACTGGCCGCCGGCATCCGCGACGATAGCGGCAACCTTTGTTGGCCGGCCTGTCGATCTCGGCACCGGCCGAACAGGTGCAGAATCGTGGCTCGCGCTGCTGCGCGAGACGACCCACAGCATCTCGGTGTCGATGGGCTTCGACCAGGAACGGTCGCACCCGGTCCCCGCCGCCGACTGACCGGGCGGCGCCCCGCGACCGCTCTGCCTGTGCGGCCTCAGCCGGCCGGCATTGCCGCGGCCGCGTGCACCGTGTCGGTATTTTTCTCGACCCAGCGCCGGATCCGGCGCGCATCGGCGAAACGACTGTAGCGACCGCTCGAATCGAGCAACACGATCACGATCGGCTCACCGTCCATGCGCACCTGCATGACCAGGCAGCGGCCTGCCTCGGAGATGAAGCCGGTCTTTTGCAGACCGATCTCCCAGTCCTTGCGGTTGATCAGCGAGTTCGTCGTGCGAAACGTCAGTTGACGGTAGCCGGTATCGACCCGCAGGCTGGCCCGGGTCGAGTCTTCACGGATGCGGCCGTACTCGGTCGAGGCCAGCACGAGCCGGGCCAGGTCCTGCGCGGTGGACACGTTGGCGCTGGACAGGCCGGTCGGCTCGACGAACTGGGTATCGAACATGCCCAGCATCTTGGCCTTGGCATTCATCGCCGACACGAAGCGCGTCAGACCACCCGGATAGGTCCGGCCCAATGCGTGCGCGGCCCGGTTCTCCGAGGACATCAACGCCAGTTGCAACAACTCGGCGCGCGACAGCCGGGTGCGCACCGCCAGGCGCGAACTCGAGCCGCGTTCCCGATCGATGTCCTCGCGGGTGATCTCGATCATCTCGCGCATCGGCAGGTCGGCATCGATCGTCACCATCGCGGTCATCAGCTTGGTGATCGAGGCGATCGGCAGTACCTGCCCGCTGTTCTTTTCGTAGAGCACCCGGTCACGCCGCGGGTTCATCACCAGCGCGACCGACGAACGCAGCGACAACGGGTCCTCCGCATCGTGCAGGCCAAAGACCTTGCCCATCGTCGGGCGGGCCGCCACCGTGCGGGTCGGCCGGGCCACCCCGCCCTTGCGCGCCTTGCGCGTCGACACCTTGCGGACACCGGCACGGCTGGAGACCTTGGCGCTACGGACCCGGGATGTTCCGGCCGACGACGACTTCTTGCGCGCGGCGACCTTTTTACCGCTGTCCTTGCGTTTGGCGGCTTTCTTACCGCTGTGGCTGGATCTGGCGACTTTCTTGCCGCCGGCCCGCGCCTTGGCAACCTGGTTGCCGGCCGGCTTTTTGGCATCGGCCGACGCGCTGGGCGAACCGGCGGCCGCCCCTACCGGCGCCGCCCAGGCGAACACGCTGGCCAGCAGCAGGGTCGTCAGCCAGCGACCGGCACGGGCCGGCCGGTTCCTGGCTGCCGGGCCGGGCCCTGGTTGAACCGCCGATGCCTGCCTGCCGTTGCCCTCGTTACCGCCTGTCATCCTGTCCCTCGAATCCATGCATAACCCCCGTGCGGCCGTCAAGTTTAGCCGCAGCGCTGTTGGCAGGAGAAGGACTTAGCACCGCTTTCCGAGAATCTTCACGAGGACTGCAACAGCCGTTGGGTTCCCGCGCCCGGGCGGCCGGCACCGGATGATGCAACGCATGATCCCTGGCGCGACCAGCGCCATCCGTTAACGCCCTGTTGCAGATCCGACCGCGGAATTCCCGGATTCAGGACGTAGAATTGGAAATGCTGCATTGCATCAATCGCAAGCAATCCCTTTAACCCTGACTCCTAAGGAAGCTGATATGTGGACACCCTCCTCCAGCAGTCGATCGAGCAATGGCACACCAGCCAGCTCGACACCGCCCATGAACTGGCCAGTTGCACGCTGCAAGGCCTGCAATCGCTGGCCGAACTGAATCTGCAGGCCATGCGGGCCACCGTCCAGGAAAACGGTGAGCAGATCGGCGCCTTGCTGACCAGCGGCGACTTCGCCTCGGCAACCGACCTGGCCATGGCCCAACTGGAGCCGGCCAGCCGCAAGGCGCAGGCCTATTCCGGCCATGTACAGCGCATTGTCGAAAAAGCTGGCACGGACATTGCATCAGTCATGTCCAAGCGATTCGAAGTGAGCTGCAAGCAGTTATTCGCGGTGGCTGATGTGAAGACCCGGGAGGCTCAGTCTGCCTCTTGACACCACAGGTGTCGAGAGAGACCAACAGATCTGGGCAGGTCCCTCCCGACGTCCGAGCCAACGTGGTCCAGGTCATGCGGTTCCTTTCGATGTCATGCGCAACGACGGTCAAGGCCAAGCCTGCCGCCACGCGCCGACCGCTAGAGTGATTTTTTCAGGTTATCTCCTCCAAGCGCTGCCGATCTCCTCTCTCCTCCTCGAGGTAGCGCCTTTGGCCCGGTCAGGAAACCGGGCCATTTTCTTTTCCGGCCCCGGTTTCGCCCCCTTTCCCGTTGATGCGCCGTCACCACATAGATGCGCCGTCACCACAGGTTGTGGGCGATTGACCGCGTCGAGAATTGACACCTGCAAAAGGGCCAGGTGACGAAATTCGTCAGTTTGCGTCTCTGATCGTCACCCGTCGTCCGGAAAAGGCCGTTGATACCCAGCCGGGGCCGGATCGTCTCAACGATCGTCGCCCGGGGCTTCGCGGGTGGTTTGTGCGCCCAGCGCCGAGATGCCGGCGAACAACTCTTCGAACGGCGCGCTGATCTGCTCGGCCGGGCCTTTGACCCCCAGTTCGATATGTCGGCGCGCAGGATTGGCCCCGGCCGACGGCAGACTGAAGGTCTTGATGCCCGGGTAGCGGCTCTCGATCGATTCGAGCAGCGGCGTCGCGACCGACTCGGGCAGATCGAACACCCAGAACGCCTTCTCGGCGATGCGCTCGCGGTGAAACAGGTGGCTGTAATGCGCATCGAGCGTCAACTCGATCATCGGCCAGGCCATCACGGGAAAGCCGGGCAGGAAGTGATGGTCGTGCACCGAGAACCCGGGGATCCGGTTGAACGGGTTGGGAATGATGCGTGCGCCCTCGGGGAATTCGCCCATCTTGAGCCGCTGGCGGTTTTCCGGAAGGCTCATGTCCGCGCTGCCTTTGCCTTCGGCGGCCATGTCGGCGCAGCGCTGGGTGATCAATTTCTCGGCCTCGGGATGCAGCACCAGCGACCGCCCCAGCGCGGCGGCCGCCGCCTGACGCGTCCGGTCGTCGGGGGTCGCGCCGATGCCGCCGCATGAAAACACCAGGTCGCCACGGCCAAAGCTCAGTCTCAGCGACTCGGTCAGGTGCTTGTGGTCATCGCCCAGGTAATTGACCCAGGACAGCGCCAGCCCACGGTCCTGCAGCGTTTTGAGTACGACCGGGAAATGCTTGTCCTGGCGCTTGCCCGAGAGGATCTCGTCGCCGATGATGATCAGTCCGATTTTCAAGCCTTGCTCCTTTCGATGATTGCCCGGTGCCGAAACCGTGTGGCGTGGCGCTCAGCGCCCGATCGCCAGGCCTTCGCGGCGCGGGTCGGCGCCCCCGTGCCAGCGCCATTGCGGATCGCCGTGGCCCAACAGGCCCGGCTTGCCATCATCGCGCAGGCCGTTGAACACGATGCCATGCAGCCCGCTGGTCTGGTCGGCCAGGCGGATCGTGTGCCCCCTGGCCTGCAGTCCGTCGGCCAGGCCGGTCATCGATGTGCCTTTCTCGAGCACCGTGGTCGCCGATGTCGTGGCACCGAAATGCGCGGCGCTCACCGCCTGCTGGATGTCCTGGCGCCAGTCGATCAGTGCGAGCAATGCCCGGGTCACGTACTGGATGATCGCACTGCCGCCCGGCGAGCCGATGACCGCTTCGAGCCGGCCCCGCTCGTCGAACACCATCGTCGGCGCCATCGAGCTGCGCGGCCGCTTGCCCGGCTCGACCCGGTTGGCCACCGGCCGCCCGTCCGCGTCGGTGGCCTGGAACGAGAAGTCGGTGAGCTGGTTGTTGAGCAGGAAGCCGCGCACCATCTGGGCGCTGCCGAACGCGTGCTCGATCGACGAGGTCATCGACACGGCATTGCCCTGGGCATCGACGATCGACAGGTGGGTGGTCGCCGGCAGGCCGTCCTGGGCATCGAGGCCGGCGACCGGCGCGCCGGCCGGCTCGCCCGCCTGCGGCGTGCCCATCGACTGGTCCATCCGGATCTGGCTGGCACGACGCAGACCGTAGTCGGCCTCGAGCAGCCCGCGGGTCGGCACGGTGGCAAAAGCCGGATCGGCGATGAAGCGCGCACGATCGGCATAGGCCAATCGGTAGGCCTCGCTGACCAGGTGCACCGTGTCGAGACCGTCGGGAGACATCGCGGCCAGATCGAACCCGGCCAGCATGGACAAGGTCTGCAACACGGTCAGTGCGCCGGAACTGGGCGGCGGCATGCCGCACACCCGGAACGCGCGATACGGTGCGCACAAGGGGTCGCGCTCGAGCGCGCGGTACTTGGCCAGATCGTCCAGGTCCATCACGCCGGGGCGGACCGGGTGGGCGCGCACCTGGGCCACCAGCGCGGCGGCGGTCGGCCCGCTGTAAAAGCTCGACGCGCCATCGGCAGCGATCTCGCGCAAGACCTCGGCCAGCCCGGGATTGCGCAGCAGGTGACCGACCGGCCACGGCGCGCCATCCGGGTCCAGGAAGTAGGCGGCCGTGGACGGCTGCGCGGCGAGCCGCCTGCGCGCCGCCTGGATCGACTCGTGCAGGCGGTCGCTGACCGCGAAACCGTTCTCGGCCAGCTCGATCGCCGGCTCGAACAACTGCGGCCATGGCAGCCGGCCGGCGCCGCGGTGCGCCAGATCCAGCATGCGCAGCAAGCCCGGCACGCCGACCGACAAACCGCTGTCGACGGCATCGAAGAACTTCATCGGCTTGCCGTCGGGCTGCAGGAACTGGTCGGGCCGCGCGGCCGCCGGTGCCGTCTCGCGACCATCAAAGACCCGCAGGCGCTGGCTGTCGGCCTGGTGCACGAGCATGAAACCGCCGCCGCCGATGCCCGATGACTGCGGCTCGACCAGCGTCAGGACCAACTGCGCGGCGATCGCCGCATCGACCGCCGATCCTCCGGCGGCCAGCAGGCGATCGGCCGCGCGCGAAGCGAGCGGATGCGCGGTCACGACCATCGCCTCCCGGCCCCGGACCAGGGCCTTGCCCGTACGCCCGGACCCGATCTCGGGCGCCGGCGCCTGGGCCGCGGGCGCCGTGGCGGCCGGCGTGGCCGCGTCCCCGGCCGGCGACACCAGCGGCGCCAGCAACAGGCTGGCAGCCAGCACCAGCCCGGCCATCCCGGCTGGTAGTCGGCCCGCCCGAACCTTCCCGCAGTCATGCTTCATCGATAGTCCTCGCTCAACCGGCCCGACAGCGCCCTGAGCACCGCGGGCGCAACACCGCTCCGAATGATGCCCGAATCCGGCCGGCCTCCGGCAACTCCGTTCATCCGCCCGCCCTATCCTCCGGGCTCACCACGCTTTCCCGCCGTCGCCGTGTCACCGGACAATGACCGGGTGAAGCTCCTTTGCCTGATCCGCTTCGTTCCCATCGGGAATGACCCCCTGACCGCCTGGGAGGCGGCCGAGTTGTTCGCAGCCGCACTCGAGGATGCCGGAGGCGTCGAGATCAACCGCGAAGACCTGCAATCGATGCTGCTGTTTTCCGACCCGGCCCGCTGCCTGCAGTTGCTCAGCGATACGCTGGATGCCGGCGAGGCCGAGGGCTTTGCCGTGTCCGCCGGGCTGGCCCAGGGCATTCACTCGCGCGCGACCGTGGCCAGCAGCCTGTCGGGTTTCACCGAGGGATCGATAGAGGCCTTGTTCGAGATCGCCGCCACCGCGGGTCCGCAGGAAGTGGCGATCAGCGCCCGGCTCTCGAGCATCATCAGCCTGTCCGCCCCGTACTTTGCCGGGCGCTTCGTGCCCGGGGCCGGGCTGCCCGATTCGCGGATCCGCATGCCGCTGGTGATGGGCCCCAGCAAGCGCAGCGTGCGCGACATCGCCGCCGAACGGGCGGCTCGCTGGCCGAATGCCCCGCGGCGCTGAGGCGCCTGCACACCGCCCCGTCCCTCAGGCCTGCAGCGTCTGCAACATGCTGCGCAGGCGCTTGAACGACACCGGGCTCGGGGTGCGCAGTCCCTGCGCGAACAACGAGATCCGCAATTCCTCGAGCAACCAACGGTAGCGTTCCAGCTCGGGATCGAGCACCGGGCGCCGGTCGCGCACCAGTCGCTCCCAGGCTGCCTGCAGCTCCGCCAGGTCACGCCGGAACCCTTCGGTGCGGGCAGGATCGGCGCGCACCCGCTCCATGCGCAGCACGATGCCCTGCAGGTAGCGCGGCAGGTGCGCGAACTGGGCCGGCGAGGTGTCGACGAGAAAACCCGGATGGACCAGCTTGTCCAGTTGCCGGCCGGCATCCTCGACGGCCGCCGCCACCAGCGGCTCGCGCGCCGTGGCGCCGACGGCCTGCAGCTTGCGTTGCGCCTGTCCGTAGTCATCGAGCACCTTTTGCAGCTGCCGCGCCAACTCCTGCGCGATCAGGCTGATCCGCGGGCGCACCTTCGCGACCAGCGCCTCGAAGGCGGCCTGGCCCATCGGTTCGCCCTCGTCGCCGACCGCGCGGATCAGCACCGCGCGGGTCAGGTCGCGGCGCAGTTGTTCATCGGTGCCGATCCGCGCGTACGAGATGATCAGCCGCTGCTCATCGGGTAGCTGGCGATGGCTCGCCTTGATCGCATCGCGCAGCGCGATCTCGATCAGCCGCAGCACGCCGGCCCGGTGCCGGGCGCGCGCGACCGGTTGCTCGTCGAACACCTCGATCCGCACCCCCTCGTGCGCCTCGACCAGCGCCGGAAAGCCGATCATCCCGTGCTCGGCGCCCGGCTCGCGGATCTCGAGCAACTCGGGCAGGCTTTCGACCGGCCAGCGCTGGAAGCGCCGACCGACCGCCAGGTCGACCCGCCCGTCCTCGATCCGGGCCGTCGTCTCGTCCGGCGCCGTTGCGCCACCATCGAGTCGGGCCGGCACCGGGTCTGCGCCCGCCACAGGGGTCGCGCTGCCCTGCGCCGGCCCGGCGCTGGCCACGGTGGCGCCGGCCGCCGCGTCCGGCGCCTGGCGCAACTGGCTCGCGACCGCCGCGAACGCCTCGCGAAATGCGCCGCGGGCGGCCTGGCCGTGTTGCGCCTGCAGGCTCTCGAGGCTGCGGCCCTGACCCAGTGACCGTCCGTGGGCGTCGACCAGTCGGAACTTGAAGAACAGGTGCGCCGGCACCACGTCGGGCCGGAAATCGGCAGGCTGGGTCTGGATGCCGAACTGCTCGCGAATGTCGGCGCGAATCGCCTCGACCAGCGTCTGGGCACCGACCCGGTCGCGGTGCCGCTCGATGAAGGCCTGCGCATACGCGGGCACCGGCACCAGCGCACGGCGCAGCCGTTGCGGCAGGCTCTTGGCCAGTGCCTGCACCTTGTCGGCCAGCAGGCCCGGCACCAGCCATTCGCAGCGTTGTCCGTCGACCTGGTTGAGCAAGGCCAGCGGCACCCGCATCGTCACCCCGTCATCGGCCTCGCCGGGCTGGAAATGGTAGTCCAGCTCGAACGCCGTGCCACGCATCGCCAGCGAGCGCGGGAAATCCTCGCTCTGCACCCCTGCCGCATCCTTGCGCAGCAGCGCATCGCGGGTCAGGTGAAGCAGCTCGCGCTCCTCGCGCGCCGCCTTGCGCACCCAGCGCACCAGGCTGCGGCCATCCACCACGTCGGCCGGCACCCGGGCATCGAACCAGGCGAACAGAAAGGCCTCGTCGACGAGCAGGTCCGGGCGGCGGATCTTGTGCTCGAGCTTCTCGATATCGGCGATCAGGCGCCGGTTGTGCGCCACGAAGGGCAGCACCCCCGACCCTTCGGACGTCGCTCCGCCGTCCCAGTCATCGGCCACCAACGCGTGGCGAATCAGCATCTCCCGCGCCATTACCGGATCGCGCGCAGCCAGGGGCACCCGCCGCTGCACATACACCGGCAGGCCGTAGAGCACGCCGCGCTCGTACGAGAACGCCTGCGCCGACTTGCTCGACCAGACCGGGTCGGACCAGCTGCGCCGGATCAGGTGGCCGGCCGCCTGCTCGATCCAGCCGGGCTGGATCCCGGCATTGGTGCGCGCGTACAGCCGGCCGGTGTCGACCATCTCGGCCGCCATCAGCCAGCGTGGTTGGCGGCGTGTCAGCGCCGACGACGGGTGGATCACGAAGCGGGTCTGGTGGGTCCCCTGGTAGGTCTTGTCGTTGGGCGCCTTGAAGCCGAGATTGCCCAGCAAGCCGCTCAGCAAGGCCTTGTGCACGGCTTCGCCGCGCGCGGCCTGCTCGTTGGTGCGCCAGTTCAGTTCGCCCACCGACTCGCGCAACTGCTTTTCCACATCGGCCCATTCGCGCAGCCGGCGCACCGACAGGAACTGCTTCTCGAGGCGCCGCCGCGCGGCCTGGCGGGACTCGCCCCCGGTCTCGCGCCCGTCCTCGCCGGCGCGCCAGTGACGCCAGAGTTGCAAGATGCCGATGAAGTCCGAGTCCGGATCCTCCCAGGCCTTGTGCGCCTGGTCGGCCGCCTGTTGCGCATCGAGCGGCCGCTCGCGCGGATCCTGCGCCGACAGGAAGGCGGCGATCACCAGGACTTCGCTCAGGCACTGTCCGTCATGGCCGGCCAGCAGCATCCGGCCGATTCGCGGATCGACCGGCAGGCGCGCCAGTTGCCGGCCGGTGGGGGTCAGCCGGCGCTGCTCGTCGACCGCCCCGAGCTCTTGCAACAGCGCATAGCCATCGACGATCGCGGCGCGCATCGGCGCATCGAGAAAGGGGAACGCCTCCGGGTCGCCCAGACGCAGTGCCTGCATGCGCAGGATCACGCCGGCCAGCGACGAGCGCAGCAACTCGGGATCGGTGAAGCGCGGGCGGGCGTCGTAGTCCTGCTCGCTGTACAGCCGGATCGCGATGCCGTTGGCGACCCGCCCGCACCGGCCCGCGCGCTGGTTCGCCGATGCCTGCGACACCGGTTCGACCTGCAACTGCTCGACCTTCGAGCGCACCCGGTAGCGCTTGATCCGGGCCAGCCCGCTGTCGATCACGTAGCGGATGCCCGGCACCGTCAGCGAGGTCTCGGCGACATTGGTCGCGAGCACGACCCGCCAGCCGTTGGAGGCGCTGAACACCTTTTGCTGGTCGGTCGCGGACAGGCGGGCGAACAGTGGCACGATGTCGATCTCGCCGCGCGCGCCGCGCGCGGTGCGCGCGCGGGCGCGACGCAGGTAATCGGCCACCTCGCGGATCTCGCGCTCGCCAGGCAGGAACACCAGCACATCGCCCGGTCCCTGGCGCCAGAGTTCATCCAGCGACTGGTCGATCGCCTCGCGCAGCGCCCGCTCGGTCAGTTCACCGGCCGCGTCACCGGCCGCCGCGGTATCGTCGGCCCGGTAACGGATCTCGACCGGGTAGAGCCGGCCAGATACCTCGATCACCGGCGCCGGCTCGCCGGCCGAGGCAAAGTGGCGCGCGAATCGCTCGGCGTCTATCGTCGCCGATGTGATCACGACCTTGAGATCGTCGCGACGCGGCCCGTCCAGCAACTGCTTCACGTAGCCCAGCAGGAAGTCGATGTTCAGGCTGCGCTCGTGGGCCTCGTCGATGATCAGCGTGTCGTACTGGCGCAGTTGCGGATCGCCCAGGGTCTCGGCCAGCAGGATGCCGTCGGTCATGATCTTGAACCGCGCCCCGGGGCGGATCGTTTCGGCAAAGCGCACCTTGTAGCCGACATCGTCACCCAGTGGCGAGCCCAGCTCGTCGGCGATGCGTCGCGCCACCGAACTGGCGGCCAGCCGGCGCGGCTGCGTGTGGCCGATCAGGCCGTTGTCGCCGCGGCCTGCAAGCGCAGATCTTGGGCAGCTGGGTGGTCTTGCCCGAGCCGGTCTCACCACTGACGATGACCACCGGGTGCGCCCGGATCGCCGCCGCGATCCGGTCCCGCTCGGCACTGACCGGCAGGTTCTCGGGGAAGGTCAGCGTCGGCACCGGCCGCGGCCGGTACGGCTGCCGGGGGACATCGGGGTGCAGCGGGCGTCGGCGCCGCGGACGATGCCCGGGAACGCCTGCGGCGGCGTGGACTGCGAAGGACCGGCTCGGACATGGCCCGAATTATAATTGCTGATCCGCCATGCCCGGCCCCGCCCAGGCCATCGGGTCCCCCTGCCTTTCGTCAAGCGAGTCCCGTCCCCATGACCCTGCCCGCGGCCTTCGATGCCGACCCCGTGCCCGATGGCCCTGCCGATCCCGCCCCCATCCCGCAGTCGGTCGGGCTGGCCCGGTCCGATCCGCAGTTCGTCGAGTGGCTGCGCACCGTGGCCCCGTACAGTCACGCGTTCCGCGGCAAGACCTTCGTCATCGGCGTCGCCGGCGAGCTGATCGCCCAGGGCCAGATCAACCACCTGGTCCAGGACCTGAGCCTGCTCAGCGCGATGGGCATGCGGCTGGTCATCGTCTATGGCTCGCGTCCGCAGGTCATCGAACAATTGCGTCTGCGCCGCCTCGAGGACGCCTACGTCAATGACATGCGAATCACCGACTCGGCCGTGCTCGAGTGCGTCAAAGAGGCCGCCGGCGAGATCCGACTCGACCTGGAAGCGGCATTCTCGCAGGGCCTGCCCAACACGCCGATGCAGAACTCCACGGTGCGGGCGGTCTCGGGCAACTTCGTCACCGCCCGGCCGGTAGGCATCATCAACGGCATCGACCTGCAGTACACGGGCCAGGTGCGCAAGATCGACACCCAGACGATCCGCTTCGCGCTGGACAGCGGCGCGATCGTCATCATGTCGCCGCTGGGTTTCTCACCGACCGGCGATGCGTTCAACCTGACGATGGAGGACGTCGCCAGCAGCACCGCAATCGCGCTGGACGCGGACAAGCTGTTGTTCCTGGCGGAAACCGACGGCATCCTGGACCAGAACGGCGAACTGATGGGCGAGATCTCCGAGGCCGAGGCCCAGGTGATGCTCGATGCCGGCGCGCTGGAGGCCGGCGCCGCCTATTACCTGCGCCATGCGCTGCGGGCCTGCAAACAAGGCGTGGCGCGCGCGCACATCGTGCCGTTCCGGGTCGATGGCAGCCTGCTGCTCGAACTGTTCCGGCACGACGGGGTCGGCACGATGCTGGTCGAGGAAACCCTCGAGGCGCTGCGCGAGGCCCGCCTGGATGATGTCGGCGGCATCCTGGCGATCATCCGGCCGATGGAGGACGAAGGCATCCTGGTCAAGCGCGACCACAGCCTGATCGAGCGCGATATCGAGAAATTCTCGGTGATCGAGCATGACGGCGTGATCTTCGGCTGCGCCGCCCTGTTCCACGATTCCGGCCAGAGCATAGGCGAGATGGCCTGCCTGGCCGTGAACCCGCACGTGCAGAGCCAGGGCGACGGTGAACGGCTGCTTCGGCACATCGAGCATCGCGCACGTCGGGCGGGGTTAAAGCAGTTGTACGTATTGACCACGCGTACCATGCACTGGTTCGTCAAGCGCGGCTTCAAGCCGTCCAGTCCCGACGATCTGCCGGCCCACAAGCGCGACATGTACAACTGGAACCGCCGCTCGCAGGTGCTCATCAAGACCCTGTGAGCCTGATTCAACGACTAGAGGACTCCCCGCAAAATGGCAAGAATGGTTCAATGCATCCGTCTGAAGAAAGAAGCCGAAGGGCTCGATTTCCCGCCCCAGCCCGGTGACCTTGGCAAGCGCATTTACGAGAATGTCTCCAAGGAGGCCTGGCAGCAGTGGGTCAGCCACCAGACGATGCTGCTCAACGAAAACCGGCTGAACCTGGCCGACGCCCGCGCGCGCAAGTACCTGGTGACGCAGATGGAAGCCTTCTTTTTCGGCGATGGCGCCGAGCGGCCCACCGGTTATGTCCCGCCGTCGGAGTGATGTCGGATTGAAGCCGGCCTAGGCGCCGGTCAGCCCCGCTCGAGGGTGCGTACGCCCTCGGGCGTGGCCACCAGGCATACGTCGGCCCGGCGATGGGCGAACAAGCCGACCGTCACCACCCCGGGCCACTGGTTGATCATCGTTTCGAGCGCGCCGGGGTCGTCGATTCGCAGGCCATGCGCATCGATGACCAGATTGCCGTTGTCGGTCTTGACGTTGGCGCGCACCACCGGCCGGGCCCCGAGCATCGCCAACTGGCGACAGACCAGCGCGCCCGCCATCGGGATCACCTCGACCGGTAACGGAGACGCGCCCAGCCGCGCCACCTGCTTGCGGCCATCGACGATGCACACGAAGCGATCGGCCCTGCGGCAAGGATTTTCTCGCGGGTCAGCGCCGCGCCGCCCCCCTTGATCATCGCAAAACCCGGGTCGATCTCGTCCGCGCCGTCGTTCGACCGGGCGGGCCCAGATCGCGCCCGATCACCTCGTCCAACGACAATTGCGCGATCCCGTGGCCCTGCAGCCGGCTGGCCGTCTGTTCGGAACTCGACACCGCCCCGGCCACCTTCGGTCCGCTCTCGGCCAGCAGGTCGATGAAGTAGTTGACGGTCGACCCCGTGCCCACCCCCAGCACCTTGCCCGGTTGTACCCAGGCCAGCGCCGCACGCGCGACCGCTTTTTTCAGTTGTTCCGCATCCATCGCGCGAAGTGTACCTGGGTCAGCGGGACCGGCGCCGCCCGGGTCAGCGGGCCTGCCAGACCACCGGCACGCGGAGTGGCCCGCGGAACGCCCAACCGCGAAACCGGACCTGCGCGTCGTCGGCCAGGCGCAGGCCCTGGAGGCGCCGAAAAAGCGTGGGCAAGGCGACATCGGCGATCAGGGTGCGCGCCGCGGCCGCCCCGGCGCAAAAATGCGGACCCGCCCCGAACGCGATGTGCTGGCGGGTGTCGCGATCCGGATCGAAGCGCCCGGCCTGCTCGAACTCGGTCTCGTCGCGGTTCGCCGACCCGAACATGAAAAAAAAATCCGCTCGTCGACCTCGAACCGCACCGGCCCGATCGCGTGGGCACGCGCGATGCGCCGCGGCGACATGCCGATCGGCGAAATCCAGCGCACGTACTCGTCGAACACCTGGCCCCAGGACAGGTCCCCGGCCAGCGCCCGCCCCGCCTGGCCCGGGTGCGTGAGCAGCGCCCAGGCCGCGCCGGCAATCGCATCGCGCGGCTCGTTCTGACCACCGCTGATCGCCAGCTTGATGTCGGCCCGCACGCTGTCCATCGGCACATCGGCGCGACGCATCACCTCGAGCATGCTGCACCCGTCGCCGGTGGCGCCGGGTGCCAACGCATCGTCTATGCTGGCATCGATCGCCGCGGTCGCCGCCAGGCAGCGCGCCTGCAGCGCCGGATCCCCGCCGTAGTTGGCCACACCGTCGATCATCGCCTGTGACCAGGCGTCGATCTGCGCGAACGTGGCCGTGTGCAGGCCGGTGATCGCCTTGAGGGCCTCGCCGGACAAAGGCAGCGCGTAGTCGCGGACCAGGTCGGCGCGCCCGGCCGGCTCGATCGCATCGAGCAGCCGGTCGGCCTGCGCCTGAAACTGTGCCTGCCAGATGCCGCGCACAGTCTGGGGTGATACCGCCGGGAACATCGCCTTGCGCTCGAGCAGGTGCTCGCGGCCGTCCTTGCGCATCATGTTGCGGCCCATCAGCCGGTTCATCAGGCCGTCCGGCTGCTCCGAACTGAACACGTCGACCTGCTTTTCGCAGACGACGATGTCCGCGCGCCGCGTGAACAGCGTGGCGCCCAGTTGCGGCACGTAGGCAATCGGTGCCTGTGCGCGCATCCGCGCCAGCGCCGGGTAGGGATCATCGGTGAACGCTTCGACATCGATGTCGAAGCGAGGGGCAGTGCTCATCCCGTGCTCCGTCGGGGGAATGGGAAAGCATAACTTAGAGCGACCTGCCTACAATGGTCTTTCCAGTGCTTTGCGTCCCGCCCATGTCCGCCGCCACCGCCCCCATCCGTGCCATCTCGCTAGACCTGGACGACACCTTGTGGCCGATGATGCCCACGCTGCAGGCGGCCGGGCGCAATTGGCCGACTGGCTTGGCGAGCGAGCCCCCCCGGACGGCGACCCTGATGGCCACCGGTGAACGGGCGAGGATCCGCAAGGCACTGCAGGCGCTTACCCGGACAGGGCTCATGACATGGGCTGGCTGCGTCGCACGTTGCTGCAGCACGCGCTGGCGCTCGCCGGCGAGAACCCGGCACTGGCCGACGAGGCCTACCGGGTTTCACGCTGCCCGCCAGCAGGTGCGGCTGTACCCGGACGTGCGGGTGGTGCTGTCGCGCTGGGCGCGCGACTACCGGCTGATCGCGATCAGCAACGGCAATGCCGACCTGGACATGATCGGCCTCGGGGGTTTGTTCCACGTCAAGCAGAGCGCGGCGCTGGCCGGCATGCCCAAGCCGGACCCGCGGATCTTCGCGCTGGCCTGCGAACAGGCCGGGGTGAGCGCCGCCCAGACGCTGCACATCGGCGACGACTGGCACCTGGATGTCTGCGCGGCCCGCGCCTGCGGCATGCGCGCGGCGTGGATCTGCCGCCCCGATCTGAAGGTCAAGGGGCCTGGCGACGGCGCCCCTGACGAGGCACCGTTCGCCGATCTCGAATCGATCGAGCAGGCGTTACGGGCCGGTCATTTCGATCCGGCCCGACCGGCTTGCGATCAGTAGAGCGCGACCGGGTTGATGATCATCTGCACGGTACCGCGGATACGCGCCTGGCCCAGCACGAACATGAACTCGCTGACGCCTTCCTTGGCCAGCGGCCCGGTGTTCATCGTCTCGAGAATGTAGATCCCGTTGTTCTTGAGCAGGATCACGTGGCCGTAAAACGGCCGTCCTTCTTTCTCGGGCGGCACCGGCTCCAGGCCCCAGGTATCGGCGCCGACCGCCATCACGTTCTTGCTGGCCAGCCACTCGGCGCCACTCTCGCCCAGGCCGGGTTCGCCACTGCCCCAGGCACTCGGATCGTCCTTGATCTTGGCGTCGGTCCAGCCGGTGTGGAACAACACGACGTCGCCCTCGCGGATCTCGACTCCCTGGGCTTTCGCGGCGGCCTGGATGTCGGCCTCGTTGAATACCTTGCCGGCCGGCAGCGGGTCCATGCCCAGTTGCTTGGTCATGTCGAGCAGGACACCGCGACCGACCAGTGGCGGGATGTTGTGCACCCCGAACTTGGTCAGCCCGGTGATATCGGCAAAGTCCTTGTCCTCGGTGCAGTTGTAGAACATGCCCTTCTCGCCCAGGTGCCCCAGCCCGTCGATCTGCGGACCGATGCCTATCCAGGTCTGCAACACGTCGTCGTTGTAGCTGCCGTCGTAGCCGAACAGCCGCTTGCCGCCCTGCTGGCCCGGCTGCACGACCTGCAGCGACAATGAGCGCGGCGGGAACGCCGGCGTGCTGCTGTCGATCACGATGCCCAGCGGGTGCGACTTACCCTGTTTGACCAGCGCCAGCGCCGCCTTGGTTCTCTCGGGTGTCACGAGGTTGGCCGAGCCGATCTCGTCTTTGGCACCCCATTTGGACGGTTTGCATTCGTCTGCGATGGCGGGCGCGGCAAGCGCCAATGCGAGCGCTGCCGACAACGCGGTCAGCCATGTGTTTTTCAACATCGATCTGTCTCCTGGGTTTGGTTGTTCTGCGGGACATGGTCCCGTTCGACGCAGCGGCAAGGGCAGCGGTGCACCCGTTCTGCCGTCGTTGCCTATGTTGGTCGAAACAGGCGCCGAAGACAAGTCCCAGTCCCCGATACCGGCACCTGGAGCCTGTTCACACTAAGCCACTTGTAAGATCAACGCAGATAATCGAACAGCGACAGGCCGGACATCTTCACGTAGGTCTGCATCGCCGCGTCGAGCTGGGTCTGGCGCTGCGACATCGCCGAGATCGCCTCGGCCAGGTCCACGTCGACCAGCTCGCCCATCCGCTCCTTGGCACCGACCTCGCCGCGCGCGATCTCCTCGTCCGCGCGATCGGCTGCGTTCAACTGGTGCCCGATCGAGGCCCGACTGACCTGGAAGCGCTCGAGGTCGTCCGATCTGGTCGATGCCGTTCTCGATGCCGACATGGCGGACTGCGGGGTCCAGCGTCGCGTCTTCGAGCGTGGCGATCGTCGCATCGAGTGCGGTGAAGATCAGGTGGAGTTGCCCGGTCCGTCGGCCGAACCGAACAACGCGCCCATCGAGGCTGATCGCGAACTGGTACTGCCGTCCCGTCATGCTCTGGCTCGCGTCGGCGACGTAGGTCATGCCGTCCGGCCGTTTCCACGAACGGTGCGCTGCGGGTGCCGGCGCCGCCGAACAGGTAGGTGCCCAGCCCGTCGCTGCGATTGGCCAACGACTTCAACTCGTCGCGCAGGCCGCGCAGCTCGCCGGCCATCGAGCGCGGTCGCCGGCGGCGTACGAGTCACTGTTGGCGGCCAGCAGCAGTTCGCGCGAACGCTGCAGGATTTCGCTGCCGTCGGTGAGTGCTCCCTCGGACTGACGCATCTTCTGACGGGCGAAGTCGATCATCACCGATTCGACCTCCATCCGCGCGATGTCCGGGCGGGTCGACTCGGCCTGCGCGGTCGCCACCGGGTCATCGCTGGGCTTGAGGATCCGCTTGCCCGAGGCGATCATCTGCTGCGGTTCGCTCAGCGAACCCTGGTGATTGCGGATGGCGGCAATCGACTGTTGGGCCAATTGGCTGCTGGAGATTCGGTCCATGGGTCATGGCTCCTGGTGAACGTCAATCAAGGTCAGCGCGTGACCGACATCAAGGTGTCGAACATGTCCTGGGACGTGGCGATCACCTTGGCGGCAGCCTGGTAGGCCTGCTGGTACTGGATCAGGCGCGCGGCCTCCTCGTCCAGGTTGACACCCGACACGCTGTCGCGCGCACTGACCGCGCTTTGCTGCCAGGTCGTCGATTGCTGCAGGTCATTCGCGGCGGTGAACGCGCGCCCGCCGATCGTGCTGATCATCGAGCCGAACGCGCCGGACGGCGTGTCGCCACCGACCACGTTGTCGGTGCCGATGTTCAACAACGCCCGGGCATTGCCGTTGTTGGCCTCGTTACCGGCGGGCGGATGCTGATGCGGTCGATCAGCGCCGGATCCCCGCCCAAAGTGAGCTCCCAGCCGTTGTAGCGGATCGGTTCGCCAGGGTATACGGTACCGAGACGGGATTGCCGGTGCCGGTGCCGGTGACGCTGAAGCTGCCGGCGCCATCGAAGACCAGTTCGACCGGCTCCTTCATGTTCGGATCGGCCTGGACGATGCGAAAATCCGCCACCGACAGCGACCCGGCATTGATCTTGCCCATCACCGGGATCACCGCCTGGCCGGTCGCCCACTGCTCGCCCGCCTGCATCGCCATGCCGAACCTGCCGGCGAACGCCGAAAGCGGTCTTGAGCACCACCGTGTCACCCTCGGCCATCGCGCCCGAATCGATGCTGACCTGCAGGCCGTCGATCTCGAGCGGCCAGCCGGCGATCGTCTGGGGCTCGCCGCCCGGGTAGGCACTGACCTGGTACTGGCCGCCGATCAGGCTGATCCGGTAATCGTTGGCGGCCAGCTGCCGGCCATCGATCACCTGCACATCGAACGTGGCATTGCCGGTATTGGCCGTGCCCTGCACGATGCGCGGCTCGCCGGTCGTGAACAGCGCCGCACCCGGGTTGCCATTGCTGTCCACCCCCAGCGATTGCTGGCGGTTGTACGCATCGGCGACCGCGCCGGCTTGGCCCAGCTCGGCACGCGCGGCGACCAGGTCATGGTTGCGAAACGCCATCGCCCCGGCGATCGCGCCGCCGCCGAGCATCGAGTCGTTGAAGATCACCGGCACGCCGTCTGTGGACATCGTCAGGTTCATACGCTCGGCGTCCCGTGGGTCGGGCACCAGTGACAACGTGGCCCGCATCGTCGGCCAGTACCAGTGCATTGCCGGCTGCCGAGAACAGGCTCACCGAGCCATCGCCGTTGATGTGGGCATTGGCCTTGAGCGACTGGTTGATTCGTTCGATCATCGCATCGCGCTGATCGAGCAGGTCGTTGGGCGAGTAAGTCGTGCCACCGACCCCGGCCAGACGGGCATTGATGGCGGCCAGGGACTTCAGGTCCGCATTGACCGACTGGGTCAGCTGGCCCAGGTGCAGGTCGGTGTCGTTGCGCATCCGGTCCAGCGTCTGGTCGGTGTTGTCGATCTTGCTGGCCAGCGCGCCGGCCTGCTGCAGCGTGACATCACGCGCCGCCTGGTCGAACGGCTGGTTGACCAGGTCGGCCAGCCCGGCATTGAAGTTGTCGTGCAACACGCCCAGGCTGTTCTCGCTGTCGGCGAACAGCGACTCGAGCCGGCTAAGCGAGGCCGAGCGAACCGCATCACTTGCCTGCGAAGCACCGGCCGCGTGCACCTCGCGATTCAGGTGGGCATCGTACTGGCGCTCGACGCCGCTGACCTCGACACCCGCCGCCCAGGAACATCCCTGCTGGTAGCTGCCCAGCGTGGCCGCCAGCCGCGTTTCCACCGGCGGCTGTAGCCCGGCGTCGACGCGTTAGCGATGTTGTGACTGGTCGTCTGCATCTGCGTGTAGGCGGTCTGCGGCGCCGAGGCACCATTGTTCAGCACTCCCATGATTCAGTCCCCCTTGCCGGCGATCGGCGCCGGTCGACGTGCTCAGTTCCATGGCCTTGCGGATCACCTGGCCCAGTTTCTCGGCATAGCGCGGATCGGTGGCATAGCCGGCCGACTGCAGGCCGCGTGCAAACGCATCCGGCGAGTCGGTGGAACGCAGCACCTGTGCGTAGCGCGGGTTGCGGGTCATCAGCGCGACCCAGTCGGAGAAGGAATCGGCATAGTTGTCGTAGGCGCGGAATTTCTCGACCTTGCGCACCGCCCTGCCATTGATGTACTCGGTCGTGGTCACGTCGACCGCCTCGCCGCCCCAGCTGCGTCCGGCCTTGATGCCGAACAGGTTGTGCGCGGGCCGACCGTCGGGATGACGCATCTCGCCCCGGCCCCATCCGGACTCGAGCGCCGCCTGGCCGACGACGAAACCGGCCGGCACGCCGGTACGCGCTTCGGCCTCCTGCGCGTGCGGCCAGAGCCTGGCGACGAATGCCTCGGCTCGGGTCACTTCGGGCAGCGTCGACAACTCCTCGAGCGGCTGCATCGCATTGCGCAACACCTCGGGCAGATCGGACATGAAGACGCCGGTGCTGCCCGCCTCCGGGTATGGCGCATCGCGCGAGCTGTCCGGTTGGTAGTTGACCTCGTTCATTCCGGCCACGATCCGTGGTCTGCGCGCACCCGCGCCCGGCGCGTCGCCGTTGGCCGCCTTGTCGGTGACACCCGGCACCGCGGACCCTTCGATGTAGCGGCTCAGGTGCTGGGCGATCATGTCGCCCAGGCCGCCGGGGGCGCCGGCGGTGACCTGGGTCAGCTGGTCATCGAGCATCTGCTCGAACATCTGGGTGCCCGGGCCGTCGAACATCCCGCTCTTTGGCATCGCATCACGCATGGTCTTGAGCAACTGACGGGTGAACAGGGCTTCGAACTGGCTGGCGGCCTCCTTGACCGCCTTGCCCGGGTCCTTCTTGGCGGACTGGCGCAAGGCGTCTAGCGCGCGGGAATCCTGCAAGGACCCGACCGCTGAACCGGCAGTCGAGGTCGCCATCAGATGATTTCCAGCTTCGCATTGAGGCTGCCGGCGGCCTTGAGGGCCTGCAGGATCGCGATCAGATCCTGCGAGGTCGCCCCCAGCACGTTGAGCGCCTTGACCACGTCGGCCAAGCGGGGCGCCCCCTGCATCAACATCAGTGCACCACCCTCCTGTTTGATCGAGATGTCAGCTCTATCGGTCACGACGGTCGAACCTTGAGCCAGCGCATTGGGCTGGGACACGTCCGAGGTGCCGCTGATGGTGACCGACAGATTGCCGTGGGCCACCGCCGACGGCGACAACACGACGCTCTGGTTCATCACCACCGAGCCGGTGCGGGCATTGACGATGACCTTGGCCGGCGGACGGATCGAGGCGACCTCCAGGTTCTCGACCTTGGCCAGAAAGCCCACCCGCTGGGCCGGGTCGGCCGGCATCTGCACCTTGATGACCCGCGCATCGAGCGCCTCGGCAGCCGGGAAGCCATCGGGCGTGAGGATCTGCTCATTGATCGAATCGACCACCGCCTGGGCGACCGAGAAGTCGGTGTCCAGCAGCTCCAGGTGGATCTCGTCCCGGTCCAGCACCGAGTTCGGCACCGCCCGCTCGACCGTCGCGCCCGACGGGATGCGGCCCGCGCTCAGGTGGTTGATCTGCACCGAACTGCCGGCCGCGCCGGCACCGGCGCCGCCGACGATCACATTGCCCTGCGCCATCGCGTAGACCTGGTTGTCGGCACCGCGCAGCGGGGTCAGCAACAGCGTGCCACCGCGCAGGCTCTTGGCATTGCCCAGCGACGACACCGTGATGTCTATCGTCTGCCCGGGCCGCGCATAGGCCGGCAGCTCGGCGGTGATCATCGCCGCCGCCGCATTCTTCAGTTGCGGCGAGGTCCCCGGCGGCAGCTGCACGCCCATCTGGGCCAGCATCGACTGCACGCTCTGCGCGGTGAACGGCGCCTGCGTCGTCTGGTCGCCACTCCCATCCAGACCCACGATGATCCCGTACCCGACCAGCTGGTTCGAGCGCACCCCTGGATGTTCGCCAACTCCTTGATCCGCTCCGCCTGCACCGGCATCCCCAGCGACAGCATCAGCCAGGCCACCCCAGGCGCAGGAAGAATCGATAGGGTTTGCGTAGGCAGGTCAAAGTCATGTCAGATTCCAATCACGTGGCACGCCAGCAACCCCTGCCCGACGGGCAGAGTTCGCGCACGACGACCTATCGATAGTCTTGTCGCCGGGCCATGGAACGAGCGCCCAGCCGTCAGAAGCCGAAATTGGGCGTGGCGCAAACTCACACTGCCGCCCGGGCCGAGGGCGAGCGCCGGGCGACATTAGAGAGCGTGGGGGCCCACATCCGAAAGCACGATGCCGCCGGGCCATGGAACGAGCGCCCGGCCGTCCGAAGCCGTTCCGTGGCCCGGCAGCTCCCCATGGGGGCAGCGCAACGACCGTAGGGAGCGTAGGGCCCCACATCAGATCGGCAACCAAGACAAAAAGAACCGCGACAGCCAACCCATCACCTGCGATTCGCCGATCGGGCCGCGGCCGCTGAAGTCGAGCCGCGCATCGGCGACCTGCGAGGACAACACCGTGTTGTCCGGCCTGATCGAGGTCGAGCCGACGATGCCCGAGAAGCGCAGCACGTCGATGTTGCCGTTCAGGCCCACCTGCTTCTCGCCGGCCACCCGCAGGTTGCCGTTGGCGAACACCTCGATCACCGTGACCGTGATGTCGCCGGTAAAGACGTTGTCGCTGCCGTTCTCGCCGTCGGCCGAGAAAGTGTTGCCCGAACTGCCGGCCATATTCGCCCGGGCCAGGCTGCCGGCGCCGGTGAACGGCAGTGCGGTGATCGAGCCACTGATCGACGACTTGCGATCGATCGTGCGGTTGCTGCTCTGGCTGGCCGATGTCTTTTCCGAGATCTTGACCGACAGGATGTCGCCGACCAGGCGGGCCCGTCTATCCTCGAACAACGGGCGCCAGGTGGCCTGCGAGAAGATCGCGCCGGGCGCGGCGGGCTCGGGCGGCAGCATCGGCGCAGGCAACGGCGCCGGGGTGGTCGAGCGGGTGACGTCGACCGCCGGTTGCATGAACGAACAACCGGCCAGCAGGCCGCCCAGCGCCAGCACCACGATGGCCCGTCGGGCCAGCCTGCGGGCCGATTCGAATCGGTCGATGGACATGGCTTCTCCTCGGGGTCCGATCACAACTGGCTCAGACGCGCGAGCATCTGGTCGCTGGTCGAGATGGCCTTGGAATTGACCTCGTAGGCCCGCTGGGTCTGGATCATCGCGACCAGTTCCTCGACGACATTCACGTTCGACGACTCGGTATAGCCCTGGACGATGGATCCGGCGCCGTTCAAGCCGGCCGTGGCGACCACCGGCGCACCCGAGGCCGCCGTCTCGACGAACAGGTTCTGCCCCTTGGGATCGAGGCCGGCCGGGTTGACGAAGGTCGCCACCTGGATCTGGCCCAGCTGTACCGGCCCGACCTGGCCCGCGACCTTGGCCGTCACGACGCCGTCGCGGCCGATCGTGACATTCTCGGTATTGATCGGGATGTTGATCGGCGGCGCCATCGGGCTGCCATTGGCCGTGACCAGCTGGCCCTGCGAATCGATGCGGAACGACCCGTCCCGGGTATAGGCCAGCGTGCCGTCGGGATTCTGTATCGTGAAGAACCCGCGCCCGTCGATGGCCATGTCCAGCTCGTTGCTGGTCTGTTGCAGCGAGCACTGGGTGAAGATCCGGGTCGTGGCGACCGGCCGCACACCGGTGCCCAGTTGCAGGCCGGTGGGCAGTTGCGTCTGCTGGGTGGCCAGGCCACCGGCCTGGCGCATGTTCTGGTAAAGCAGGTCTTCGAACTGCGCGTGGGCGCGCTTGAAGCCGTTGGTGGCCACGTTGGCCAGGTTGTGCGAGATCGCGTCCAGCTGCGTCTGCTGCGCATCCAGGCCGGTCTTGGCAATCCAGAGGGAACGGAACATGGTCGAAGTCTCCTGGCTCAGCCGTTACGGGAAAGAATGGTGGTGGCGCGGGCATCGTTCGCTTCGGCGTTCTGCATCATCTTCATCTGCATCTCGAACTGGCGCGACACGGCGATCATGCCGACCATCGACTCGACGACATTGACATTGCTGCTTTCCAGATAACCCTGGGCCACGGTCACCGCCGGATCGGCCGGTGCCGGCCCGCCCTCGCGCATCTGCACGAGGCCGTTGCCCTTCTTGACGAGTGCATCCGATGCCATGTTGACGAGCTTGAGTGTGCCCAGCGGCTGCGGCGGCTGGTTGCCCACCGCCGCCGACACCACGCCGTCGCTGCCGACATGGACACGGGCGTTCTCGGGCACCGCGATCGGGCCGCCATCGCCGACCACCGGCAGGCCCGCCTGGGTCTGCAACGTGCCGTCCGCACCGACGACGAATGCGCCGTTACGGGTGTAGTACTCGTTGCCGTCCGGCCCCTGCACCGCGAACCAGCCCGGCCCGCGGACCGCCACGTCCAGCGGATTGTCGGTGTGGCGCAGCGCGCCGGTCGAGTCGTCGAACCCCGCGGTCGCCTCGAGGCTGTACACGCGCGTCGTGGCCGTGTTCTCGGCGCGCACCGGCACGGCGCGAAAGGCCGCCATGTCGGCGCGAAAGCCATCGGTGCTGGCATTGGCCAGGTTGTTGGACAGCGCGTGCTGGCGTTGCTCCAGCGCCTTGGCGCCGGACATCGCGAGGTAGACGAGTCGATCCATGGGTCAGCTCCGGTCGGGGGGTACTGGCGGCTGGCTCAGTGTGTTCAACGCAGATTGACGATGGTCTGCAGGATCTGGTCCTGCGTCTTGATCGTCTGGGCGTTGGCCTGGTAAGAGCGCTGGGCCATGATCATGCTCACCAGCTCACCGGTCAGGTCGACGTTGCTCTGCTCGAGTGCGCCGGAGCGGATACCGCCCAGGCTCGCACTGCCCGGTGAGCCCACCAGCGGCGTGCCCGATTCGGCGGTCTCGATCCACGAGTTGTCGCCCACCGCGGCCAGCCCCTGCTGGTTGGCGAAGTTGGCCAGCGCGATCTGCCCCTGCGCCCGGGTCTCGCCGTTCGTGTAGCGGGCCACGATGGTGCCGTTCTCGGAGACCGAAAAGCCGGCCATCTGGCCGGTGGTGAAGCCGTCCTGGTCCAGCTCGTTCACCCCGAAGATCGCGCCGTACTGCGTGACCTTGCTCAGGTCGGCCGCCACGGCCACCGTCGTGCCACCGCCGGTCGGCACGTTCAGGGTCATGGGCATCGGCGAGGCGACCGGATCCAGCCCGCCGGTGGCATCGAAAGTCAGCGAACCCACCGCGGCGGCGCCGATCTGCGTGCCATCGGCAGTGGCATAGATGTCCCAGGTGTTGTTACCGGTCTTCTGAAAGTACATGGCCACCGTCGTGTCGCGGCCCTGGGCATCGAACACCTTGAGCGAGGTCGCCGAGTTGAAGCTGGTCGCATCGGCCGGATCGAACGCGGTCGTGGGTACCTCTTCGCGCGAATCGAGATTGAGCACCGTCGACATCTCGGTGGTCATCTTCGGGCTCAGGTCGGCACGATCGATCTTCAGTGGCACGGCCACCCCCTGGCGCACCTGCCCGTTGATATCCGCGGGAAAGCCGGTCAGGCCCATGCCGCCGGCACTGACCACGTTGCCGTTGCTGTCCAGCTTGAACTGGCCATTGCGCGTGTAGCTGATCGAGCCCGAGCTTTCCTCGAGCCGGAAAAAGCCCGAGCCGTTGACCGCGAGGTCCAGCGGGTTCGAACTGCCCGTCAGGTCGCCTTGCGAGAACTGCTGCGTGATCGCCTTCACCTGTACCCCCAGGCCGCTGAACAGCGCACCGCCCGCCGCGTTGGCGTACATGTCGGCAAACTCGGCGCGGGTGGTCTTGGCACCGACCGTGTTGGCATTGGCGACGTTGTGACCGATGACATCCAGGTTCTTGGATGCCGCGTTCAAACCGCTCAGACCGTGTTGGAAACCCATTTCATCTCTCCGTTGAGAAAACGCTAGAACACTGCTTTGACCGAATCGACGGGCACCAGTTGCCCCCCTTCCAGCCGCAAACTGACCGAGTCGCCGTCCTTCTGGACGCCGACCACCTTCGCGGCCACCGATGTCGCCGCACTCTCCTCACCCGCTTCACCGACCGCCCGGACCCGGAACTGGTAGTTCCCCGCCTTGGCCCAGTCGCCCTGCTGATCCTTGCCGTCCCACTCGAAATTGATCAGGCCGGCCGCATGCGGGCCGAGGGCGATCTCGCGCACCGCCTGGCCGTCGGCGCCGTAGATCTCGGCCACCACGGCACCTGCCGGCGCCGTCAGTTCGGCGGCGGCCTGTACCGGATCCATCTGGTCATCGGCCAGCGTGATCGTGCTGGTTTGCACCATCACGCTGCGATCGATCATGTCCGCCGAGGCCACCGGGCTGCTCTGGGAGGTCCGGGCGAGCATCTCCTTCATCGTCTTGCCCAGGTCCTCGACGCCGCGCACCGTGTTGATCTGGGCCAGCTGCGTGGTCACCTCGGCATTCTCGAGAGGATTGAGCGGGTCCTGGTTGCGCATCTGGGCGACCAGCAGGGCCAGGAAGCGGTCCTCGGTCTGATCATTGTCAGCGCCGACGGTGGCCACATCGGCCTTCGTGGTGTTCGAGGACCCGTCGACCTGGCTGGCGGCCATCAGGTCCTGGAAACTGACCTGTTCGCCCGCGTTGGTGGTGCCGCCGAAGGTCGTCGACTTGGCCGCCGTCACCGGGCTCATCACGGTGTTGGGCACGTTCGGCTGGGGGAAGGACATCGTCATCTGGGTTCCTTGGTCTTCAAGCGGCTGGCGTCAATGAACGGCGGGGGCTGCCCGGGTTCACTGACCCATCTGCAGGGTCTTGAGCATCAACTGCTGGGCGGTGTTCATCATCTCGACATTGTTCTGATAGAGCGCGAGGCCGAGATCATGTTCACCATTTCCTCGACGACGTTCACGTTGCTCTGGGTGACGAAACCGGCGTCATCGGCCAGCGGATGCTTGGGATCGAAGGTCTTGCGACCCGGGGTCTGACCCTAGACGACATCGGCCACCTTGACGCCGCCGACCTGGCGCTCGGGCGCCAGTCTGGAACACCACCTGGCGGGCCTTGTAGGCGTCGCCTTCCGGACCGGCGACGCTGTCGGCATTGGCCAGGTTCGACGCCACCACGTTCAGCCGCTGGCTCTGTGCGCGCATCGCGCTGGAGGCGATATCGAAGATCTTGTCCATGGCCATGATTCAGCTCCCGTCATTCGCCACGAATGGCGCTCAACATTTTTCGGATGTTGCCGTTAATGAACCTGAGCGATGCCTCGTAGCGCAACGCGTTGTCCGCAAAGTTCGCTCCTCTCCCTGTCCATGTCGACCGTGTTGCCATCCAGCGACGCCTGCTCGGCGAACCGGTACTTGAGCGTCGTGAGGCTCGCCGCGCCATCGCCATCGCGGGTCAGGCCCTGCAGATGACGCCCGTTGGTCGTGGCGGCCACCTTGGACCCCGATGACTCGCCCAGTGCCTGTTGCCATTGCCGGGCGAAGTCGAAATCACGGGCCTTGAAGCCCGGGGTATCGGCATTGGCGATGTTGCTGGACAGCACCTGCTGGCGTGCGGCGCGTAGTTCCAGCGCAAAGGCCTGCTTGTCGAGATTGGCGGTGAGTCGGTCTAGCATGACGGCTTGTCGTGATCGCCCGGAACGGGCACTGAGACCCATGGTGACAGCGCCGCGGAAAACTTAAGTGCCGAACAAGCCGATTCGAAGGCCGTTATTGCGCGCTAAAGCTCGCCTGGCGGCCGCCTATGCTTGCGGTCATGAAAACCTCAATCCATCTGCTGGCCGTGCTGCTGGCCGTGATCACCGCCCTGCCCGGCGCCGCGCTGGCCCAGGATGCCGCCGCCCAGTCATTGAGCCTTCGTCAAGGCCCACATCGGCAATGACCATCGGATCGAAGTCAGTTTCGGGAGCTGCCCAAGGGCACCTGGCTGGCCGCCTGCCAACAGATCGCCATTCATTCCTTATGGCACCCGCCTTCTGGGGTCGCACCCGGATCGGCGTCAAGTGTGGCCGGCGCCGACTGGACGATCCAGATGCCGGTGACGGTCAGCGTCTTTGGCGGCACTGGTGGCCAGCCGGCTGCGGGCGCCAATGCCCAGGTCAGCCAGGCCGACTTCAGCGAATCGGAAACGAACTCACCCGCACCACCGGCCAGCCGATCCTCGATCCCTCGGGCTCGACGTGCCAGATGACCACCCGGCCGATGCGCGCCGGCGACATCCTGATGACCTATCATCTAAGGGTCAAACTGACGGTCGCCGCCGGCGATCCGGTGCGGGTCAGGGTCGTGGGCAAGGGTTTCGTGGTATCGGCGACCGGGGCGGCACTGACCGCCGGCACCGACGGCCAGGCGTTGCGGGTACGGACTGCTCTGGCAAGGTGCTGATGGGTAAATTGAACGGACAAACGGTCGACATCGTGCTCTGAGCGGGCCAAAGTCGGCATGAGTGGGGATATCCGTCGCTTAACGCCCCTGTTTCTCCAAAGGAACCGATAATTGACCAAGCAAAGCTCTATCTCTCCAGGAGATGGCCATGAAAATCGGCTTAACCAGATGTACCTCTGGTCGACATCCCGCGGCAGCGCCGGGCGCGGCGCCTGTTTCGACGACAAACCCGTCAGCAAGGTGCAGGAAGCCGATCGCGTCATGCTCTCGCAGGCCTCGCGCCTGGCCAACGGCCGAACCCGACACGACATCCGCGCCGACAAGGTCGCCAAGATGCGCGAGGCCATCGAGAAAGGCGAGCAAGCCTGATGTCTCGGCGATCGCGTCGCGGATGATCCAGGAAGCGGCCTCGCTGGTCCAGATGATCGCGCACCCGAACCTGGGTACGGTCGAAGGAACGGAGCAGGCATCCGATTCGACCACCGCCGGAAAGAGCAATGTCCGATCTGCCGGCCCTGAGCGCTGATCTGACCCAGGCGATCGCCGCGCTGTCCGCGCCGACGCCGGATCCTGACCTCGTCCTGGACCAGGCGAAATCGATCGAGCGCCGCCTCGCCGGCCTGCTCTCGCGCCCCCCGCTGCCGGGCACCGCCCAACCCGACGAGCTGAGACAAGTCCAGAGACTATTCGCACAATACGCCGGCTTGATCGGCCTGCGCCAAGGCCAGGTCGGCCGCGCGCTGGGCAGCCTCGGCCCGAGCAGCTCGACCTACCGGGTCGGCGGCCACGGGCACGGCAGCGCGATCAGCAATCCCCGGCAGTTGCGCAGTAGCGCATAGATGTGGGCCCCCACGCTCCCTGCGGTCGCCTGGCAGGGCTGCGTACCGCCTGTAGGCCGGTCCGTTCCGGCAGCGCCGGCGCCCCGGCGAAACCCCGCCTCCACCCCTGGGCTGAACCCGGACAGGGGGACCCTGATCCGCCCGTGTGGCCCCCACGTTCGCCCTTTCGGGCGCCTGGCAAGCCGCCCAGTACCGGCCTTGCAGGGCCGGTCCGTCCCGGCAGCCGGGTAGTGCCCGGCGAAACCCTGGCTCCACCCCCGTGGCTGAACCCGGACAGGGGGACCCTGATCCGGGTTCGTGTTGCCCCCACGGTTTCCGTTGTGCGGGGTCATCGCGGCATTTCGAGGCGATTCATCGCTTCGGCTTGTTGTCGATCAACACCTGTTGCTGCCATTTCCCGGGTTTCTTGTCGGTGCGATGAATGCATCCCGGCCAGCAACACGGGCGCTTCTGACCTGCGAGCAGTTCCTCGACGGTTCGACTGATGCGCCTGAGCCGCGTCTTTTGCTGTTTGGCATCTTCGATCCAGCAGATGAACTCGTTTCGGGCGATCGGCGTCAGGTTTGCCCAGAGGCTCGTGATTTCCCCTGATTCGGTCAACGCGTCGACCAGGTCGTCGGGCAGTTCATGGACGAGACCGCCCGGAAGGTTCTTTCTCATGCCATCAACTTGTCAAATAGACCTGTCTGCGACGCCCGGGCATCAGGAAAGACCATCAACCACGGCATTCCGACTGATCGTGTCCTGTCCTGTATTCTAGGCATGTCAGAGCCGGGTGCGCAGGCTATCTCTGCAGGTTCTGCAACGGCTTCCTGCGCCGGTCGTGGATCCGGATTGCCGCGACTGACGCGCGCCTTAAATGACAGTCCGACGAGCAAGGGCCCGTCAAGGCGGCGAATGCGCTCCAGCTGGAGCGGTTCGACCAACAAGCACTCGATGCACGGTGCCCAAGCGCCAAAGCCTAGGTCTGATTCGGGCAACTAACCCGGCTTGAAAATCATCACGTAAAGATTGGCCAGCGGCAACACCGTGGCGACGGTACCGAAAACGATCCAGACCTTCGACAAGGTCCAGTAGCGTGCCGGAACGACGCCGCCGTCGGCAAAAGCCTTCGCCAGCCTCGCCTGCCAAACCTGCACGGGCAACAAGAGGACAACCCAGATCACGCCGGACGCGGCAAACAGCCCTCTTCCCCACCCAATCCACGGTGCGGCGTCTGCGCCACCGAATCTGCCGGCCAGGAGTTCTCCGGTGACAATGATCATCAGCACACCGATTGCTGAACGAAAAATCGGTGACCGTGACGAGCCGCTGAGCGTACGCGACGATCGCGGACGCGCGAGTGCGATCGGCCATCGTCTTCCAGACCGCCGTGACGATGATGTTGCCCAGCAAGACAACGACCCCGAGAAGATGAATCGATTTGAGGAACAGGTAGCTATCCATCGAGGGTTTCCCGGCTGCGTACACAAGACACTGACGATCGATCCGAGCCGTCACTGGCCCAAGTGTTTTCGATCGACTGGAAGTCTGGCGAAGCCGCACTGTGGCTTCGGCGTGCCGCCGGCGCGCCCATCTTGCGACCAAGCGCCGAAACAGCCCCGCGAAACGCCGAAACCGCGCCCCGAACCGCACCCGGCCGCTAGGGGCAGGCAGTTCGCCCGTCACGGCGGACGTGGGAGCCAACTACTATGTCCAGGTCTTGAGCCTGGTTCTCAGACGCGAGACCGCCTGGCTGTGCAGTTGCGAGACCCGCGATTCGGTCACGCCCAGCACCGCGCCGATCTCCTTGAGGTTCATGTCCTGCTCGTAGTACATCGACAGGATGTACTGCTCGCGCTCGGGCAGCAGGCCGATCGCCTCCTCGAGCGCATCGCGAAACTGGCTGTCGCGCAACACGTCCATGAGTGCCGGCGTGGCCTCGCCGCTGTAGCGCGCCAGAAAGCCGTCGCCCTCCTCGTCACCGTTCAGATCCTCGAGGTAGAACAACTGCATTCCGCGGGCCTCGCCCAGCAGTTTCTGGTATTGCTCGATCGTGAGTTTCATCTGGGCGGCGATCTCGACGTCGGTCGGCGCGCGCATCAACCGCTGCTCGAGTTCGCCCACCGCCTTCTCGATCGTGCGCTGGGCGCGACGAACGGATCGGGGCATCCAGTCCGAGCCGCGCAACTCGTCCAGCATCGCCCCTCTGACCCGTTGGGTTGCAAAGGTCTCGAACTGGGCGCCGCCGTTCTCGTCGTACCGGGTGAACGCATCCATCAGGCCCATCATGCCGGCCTGGATCAGATCGCCGATATCGACGTTCGCCGGCAGCCGGCTCGCCAGCTGGGCAGCGACCCGTCTTACCATCGGGGCATAACGCTCGATCATCGAAGCCTGGTCGAGCGCACCTTGAGCCGTATACATTCAGGTCCTTTGCATCAATTCAGAAAGCCCGGCCGCACCGCCGCCACCAGGCCCAGTCGGTTGATCAGGCCCCCGGAGAGGGTCCTGGCCAGGCTGGCAATGCCGGCCGGGTCACCCTCGGCGGCACCGTCGTCCACGGTCGAGAACTGCAGGTGGCGATCGAGAAAGCGTTGGCAGGTGCGCACGAGGTTCTGCTCGCACAGCTGGCGAAGCGATTCGTCGTCGGATCCCTGCCGGGCGCAATCCCAAACGACCTGCACCGGCTCCTGCTCGAGTCGTGCATCGCACCGCTTGATCGCCGCGTAGAGCGCGGGCAGTTCATCGGGCCGTGGCCGGGCGATCACCAGCATGCTCTGACGACGCAGGCTGTCCATCTGCCAGTCGCTGCCGGCGCGCGACGCGGTGATCACCACCTGGGTCGTTGGCTGGCTGGCAGGCGCGATCGGCACCGGGCCGAGCAGGCCCGAAGGATCATCGCAGCCGATGTCCAGGCCTTGTTCGGTCAGGCACCGGCCAAGGCTCATGGCCAGTGGCGCCGTGACCAGCACCGGCCCCATCGCCACGACATGCCATTGCACCCGGGTCAGCGGCCGGAACAGCCGCTTCAGACCCTCGGCCTGATCGAAGCCCGGCTCAAACATGCGGCTCTCCGAGCAGGCCCGGCGCCTTGACCGGTGTCTGCAGGTCGACCCGCTGCATCAGCATCGTGAGGTCCAGATCGGTCAGGCCGCTGCCATCGTCGACGCCATGGCGAAGGGTCTGGGCCACCATCTCGGCCGGGTCGGGACTGATCCAGTCCTCGGGCACCCGCTGCCCGTTGCCGACGGCCACCAGGGTTGCGGTAGCGGATCAGCGCATCGAGCGCGCCACCCAGCAGGCAGGCCTCGTCGACTTGACACGCCGGCGGCCTCGCTGGCGTGGTAGGCCGTCATCGTTTCCTCGATGGCCTCGGCCTGGGCCGAGGCGCTGACCACCAGCAGGCGCTTGACGCGGCTCAGCGACAGATTCTCGAGCAGCGTCTCGACCCGCGGGTCGCGCTGGCCCAGCCCGGCCGTGTCGATTGCACCAGGCGCTTGTCGACCAGCATCGCCAATGTATCGACCAGTCCGCGTACGTCGTGCACGATGTGCACGTTGATGCCGATCAGGTCGCCATAGCGGCGCAGCTGGTCCTGGCCCGCGACCCGGTAGGTGTCGATGCCGATCAGGCCGACACCCAGACCGTGGCGCAGCGCATACTGCGCGGCGATCTGGCGGCCGAGGTCGTCTTGCCGACACCGGTCGGCCCGGACCAGCGCGAACACGCTGCCTGCTCGAAGGACTCGTTATCCAGGCAGGCGCGCATATTGCTCCAGTGCCTGGGCTGCACGGCAGCGGCCTCGTCCATGTCGCGTGGCAGGCTGCTGACCATCGCACGGGCGAAATCCGCGGCCAGCATCCGTCGCAGCAGGTAGGCCTGCGACGGCGTGCGTCGCACGCCATCGACCCAGGCAAGCGCGCTAACTCGCTGACTGATGAAACTGCGCATCATCCGCAACTCGTTGGACGACCTCCTGCATCTCGTGGGCGGCTCTGCTGGAGTCCCGACGGCGCAGCGGTGCCGCCCCCGGCACCGGGGCGTTGTCGAGAAAGTCGATGGGCGCGGGCACGGCGGCGCGCGGTCTGCGCGCCTCGTTCGAGCGGCGCCGGTGCCTTCGGGCCTGGTGCGACGCTACCGCGCCACCGGCGCAGCCGCCGCCGGCACCGGCGCTTCCACCTGGCGGCGGCGCTCAAGCATATTGTTGAAAGTTCAGTGTGCTCATCTCGGGCGTCGAGGCGGTGACCGGCGCCGGCCGGCGTGGGCGTTGGCGCGGCACCGAAACTCTGCAAGGCCTCGAGATCGCATCGATCGCGGTGACCTCGACCCCGTCACCGACCTTGCGATTGCCCAGGATCACGGCACGGGTCCTATCTCGGCGCGCACCATCGCGAGCGCCTCCTGGGCCGAGCGGGCCAGACTTACGCGGTTTCATTTCGTTTCTCCGATGATCCCGCCGATCTGGATGCTTTGGGTTTCTGGCTTCACTGTGCGAGAGCACGCGCAGCCACGCGGGGCGGCCTTGCGCACCATCGCGGCCACGGCCGGTCTGATCCGGTCCGGCACGGCGTGACGGGTAGCCCATCTCCTTGCTCGTTCGCGGCGCGGCGGCGGCCTTGGCAAAAAAGTCGGCGACGCCCGTTCGAGCGCCGGTTGGGCCGGATCGCTCAGCGCCTGCAGCATCAGCGCCTCGAGTTCGGGGTCCATCGCGATCACGTTCAGCTGTTCGGCGGTGCCGAAGATTCACGCGAGCGCCGGCGCCAGCGCACGGCGCACCGCCTCGGTCAGCGAATCGAATCTCGTGGCCTGCCGCATGCTCGGCCAGCGCCTTCCAGGATGGTGCGGTCGCGGATGCACCGCTTCGACAACAGGTTCTGCAGCACCCGTATGCAGGCGCGCCATCGGCACCAGCTTGGGCACGACCTCGTCGACCAGCTTCTGCGCCACGGTGCCGGTGTGTTCGAGCAGTTGCTGGACCTCGGCGCGGCCCAGCAGCCGCGAGGCGTGCGCCTGCATCAGGTGGTGGACGTGGTGGCCATCACGCAGGCCGCGTCGACCACCGTGTAGCCGGCCCCCTGGGCATTCTCTTTCTCGGCATCGTCGATCCAGGTCGCCGCGAGCCCGAACGCCGGATCCGCGTCTCGGACACCGATCAGCTTGCGGGTGGCGCGGCCCGGATTGATCGCCATCCACTTGCCCGGGCAGCATTCGGCCTGGCCGACGGTCACCCCTGAGCGTGATCCGATAGGTGGCGGGCCGCATTGTCGCGAATGTGCACGGCCGGCGGCAGAAAGCCCACTTCCTGCGCGAACTTCTTGCGAACGCCCTTGATGTGGGCCAGCAGCTCGGCGCCTTCGTCCTTGTCGACCAGCGTGATCAGCTTGTAGCCCAGTTCCAGGCCCAGCACATCGACCGGGGTACCCCAGCTGGCCTCCTCACGATCCTTCTCGACCACCTTGTCGGCATCTTCGGGCTTGGCATCCTGCTGGCGGGGCAGCCACCAGGCCAGGTAGCCGCAGCCGGCTGCCAACGCGAGAAACGGCAGGTGCGGCATGCCGGGCACGCTGCCCAGCAGTTGTTCTCACCGCGGCACTGAGGCCCAGTGCCCGGTGGATCGTAAACAGTTGCTTGACGATCTGGCCGCCGACATCGTCCTCGTTGCCGACCCTTTTCGACACCACCAGCGCGGCGCGATCGAGATCACCAGCGACGGCACCTGTGCCACCAGCGCGTCACCGATCGCCAGCAGCACGTAGTTGTTGGCCGCCTCGGCGGCCGACAAGCCGTGCAGCGTCATGCCCAGCAGCAGTCCGCCGACGATATTGATCGCCAGGATCATGATCCCGGCGATCGCGTCACCGCGCACGAACTTCGAGGCACCGTCCATCGCGCCGAAGAAGTCGGCCTCCTGACCGACCTCGCGGCGCCGATCGCGGGCCTCGTTCTGATCGATCAGGCCGGCATTCAGGTCGGCATCGATGGCCATCTGCTTGCCCGGCATCGCGTCCAGTGCGAAACGCGCCGACACCTCGGCGATGCGGCCCGCCCCTTTGGTGACGACCGTGAAATTGATGACCGTGAGAATCGCGAACACGATGATGCCGACCGCGAAGCTGCCGCCCCGCACGAACTCGGCAAACGACTCGATCACCTGCCCGGCGGCGTCGGTGCCGGTATGCCCGTGCATCAGCACCGCACGGGTCGACGCCACGTTCAACGACAGGCGCATCAAGGTCGTGACCAGCAGCACCGACGGAAAGACCGCAAAGTCCAGCGGCTTGACCGTGTACGCGCTGACCAGCAGCACGACGATGGCCAGCGCGATATTGAATGAGAACAACAGGTCCAGCAGCAGGGCCGGCAGCGGCATGATCATCATCGCCAACATCGCGACGATGATCACCGGCACCGCCAGGGCCTGCGCCGGCGGCAACGGCAGCGCAATGCCGCCCAGTCGCAGGCCGCCGACCGGCAGCGGCGCGGCAGCGGCCTTGGCCGTCACGGCGGGCCCGGCCATCAGTGCGCCCCGTCCGTCGTGGCGGCCGCGGCCGGATCAAGGCCGGCAGGCACCGGCAGATCGACCGGCAGTGATGGCTCGGGCATGCCCGGACGAAGGTGGCGCAGCCGGTGGACATAGGCCAGCACCTGGGCCACGGCGCTGTACAGCGCCGAGGGCACTTCGTGGTCAAGCTCGACATGGGCATACAGGGCCCGCGCCAGCGCCGGTGCCTCGAGCTGCGGCACGCCCGCCTGGCGGGCCAGTTCACGGATCCGCATGGCGATCTGGTCGGCGCCCTTGGCCACCACCCGGGGCGCGCTCATCTCGCCATCGCGATAGGACAGGGCCACCGAGTAGTGGGTCGGGTTGTTGACGATGACATCGGCCGTCGGGACCTGGGTCATCATCCGACCCCGGCTGATGTTGCGCTGGCGCTCGCGAATCCGCGCCCGCAGCTGCGGATCGCCCTCCGATTCACGATGTTCCTTACGGGCCTCCTGGTGCGTCATGCGCATGTCGGCGCGGTGGCGGAACCAGACAAGCGGCACATCGACGAAGGCGACGACCACCAGCAGCAACAGCAGCAGTGCCGCGCCGACCAGGATCATGCTCGCCGACATGCCCAGCGCCGGCGCGAGCGGCACATGGAACATCGTGATGATGCGCTCGCCCTGCGCCCAGACATGGGCGGCGGCGATCGCGGTCAGCACGGCAACCAGCACCGACAACTTGATCGAATCCACCAGATGGGCGCGCCCCAACAGCCGCTTGATGCCCGCCAGCGGGCTGAGCCGCTCCCACTTGGGCTTGAGCGGCTTGGAAGTCAGCACCAGGCCGCCGGGCACGACCGCCGACGCAATGCCCCCAAGGATGCCCACCAGTCCCACCGGGTAGACGATGGACAGGCCCTGGCCGGCAAGCGACATCAGGTGCCGCCCCAACCCGCCCTGCTCGCGCATCGTCCACCAGTCCAGTTGTAGCCCGCCGCGCATCAGGCTCTGCGCCTGCCCGGCCATGTATCCGCCCAGCACGGCCACGCAGGCCAGCGTCGTTCCCAGCACCATCAGGTGACCGAAATCACGCGAGCGCGCAACCTGCCCGTCTTCACGGGCCTGCTTGAGCTTGCGCTCGGACGCTGGTAGTTGCTTGTCCTCGCGCGATGTGTCCTGTTCTGCCATGGGGCACCTGGAATGGTCCTGCTTTCATTATTGACAGTCCGCCGGTCCGTGAACTGTCGAACAAGCCTGTCTTTACCTGTCTGTCATCGCCCGCCCGGCCAGCGGGCAGGTGCTCAGCGAACGTCGCCCTGCGCTCCCTCATCGGCCGCCGCGTCACCCTCATCACCCTGGACGGGCGCCGCCTCGTCGGCCACTGCCGATCCCGTTGCCGGGTCGCGTGACATCTCGGGCTCGGTGACCAGGCTCTTGGCCGCCTCGTCGGTCAACACCACGATGGCGATGCGCCGGTTGACCGGACTGCGCGGCTCGTCGGGCAGCAGGGGCATCGCCGAGCCCATGCCGACGACCCGCAGCACCTTGTCCTCGGCCATGCCACCCGAGATCAACTCCCGGCGTGAGGCATTGGCCCGATCGCTGGACAGCTCCCAGTTGGAATAGACCAGCGCGCCGCCGGAAAAGGCGACCGAATCGGTGTGCCCGCTCAGGGAGACCCGGTTGTCGACTTCGTTGAGCAGGCCGCCGATACGGCGCAGCAGGTCGCGCATGTGTCCCATGACGACGGGACTGCCGGAATCGAACATCGGCCGGTTCTTCTCGTCGACGATCTGGATGCGCAGCCCTTCGGGCGTCATCTGCATCCGCACCTGGTCCTTCATCGAGGCAAACTTGGGATCGTTGGAGAGCGCCGTCTGCAACTTGCTCTGCAGGCCCTTGAGCCGCTGCCCCTCGAGGCGCTTGTTCTCGTTGGCCAGCGCATGCGGATTCTTGGTCCTGTCCTTCGGATCGATGTCACCGCGCTTGACCTGGCCGACGCTGCGGGTCAGGTCCTGACCGCCACCCTTGATGATGCTGGTGCTGTCGCCACTGCCCGACCCACCGGACATCGCGACCTTGAGCGGTGTGTTGAACACGTCGGAGATGCCCTTCAGGTCGCCCTTGGTCGTCGATCCGAGCAACCACATCAGCAGGAAGAACGCCATCATCGCCGTCACGAAGTCGGCATACGCGATCTTCCAGGCACCGCCGTGATGACCGTGCCCGCCCTTCTTGATCTTCTTGACGATGATCGGTTGTAGCTTCTTGTCGCCCGAACTCATGTGTCGCTCCCTCAGGCCTTCTTCTGCTTGACGTGCTCTTCAAGCTCGGCGAACGATGGCCGCTCGGTCGAGAACAAGACCTTGCGGCCGAACTCGATGGCGATCTGGGGGGCGTAACCCTGCATGCTGGCCAACAGCGTGATCTTGACGCACTCGAACTCCTTGCCCGCCTCCTCGCTCTTTTGCGCCATCAGGCTGGCCAGCGGACTGACGAATCCATAGGCCATCAGGATTCCGAGAAAGGTGCCCACCAGCGCGCCGGCGATCATCATGCCCAGGATCGCGGGCGCTGCGCCAACCGACGCCATGGTCTTGACCACGCCAAGCACCGCCGCGACGATGCCAAAGGCCGGCAGGCCATCGCCCACGCCCTGGATCGCCGCCTGCGGCGCATGCATCTCCTGGTGGTGCGTTTCGATCTCGCTGTCCATCAGGTTCTCGATCTCGTGGGCGTTCAGGTTGCCCGAGACCATCATCCGCAGGTAATCGGTGATGAATTCGACCAGGTGGTGGTCGTGCTGGATCGCCGGAAAGCGCCCGAACAATTCGGATTCATGCGGCGACTCGACATCCGATTCGATCGCCATCAGGCCCTCTTTCCTGGCTTTTTGCAGGATCTCGTACATCAGGCCGAGCAACTCCATGTACCGCGCCTTCGTGTACTTGGACCCCTTGAGCAAGCTGGGCAACGCTTTGAATGTCGCCTTCAGCGTCTTGCCGTTGTTCGCCACGAAGAACGCGCCCAGCGCCGATCCGCAGATGATGAACAACTCGATCGGCGCGGCCTTGATCAGGACGCCGAACTTGCCGCCCGCAAGAAAGTACCCACCGAACACGGCGGTCAGAACAACGATGTATCCGATGATGACAAACATGGGCTATCCGAACGCCTTGCGAAGAGATGCCGGTCGGCCAAAAGCCTCCGGAGCCGTACCTGAACGAGTATTGCCGCAGGCACACTGTGCCTTGGGCGCCCCCGGCAGGATCCGCCGAGAAAGCCGGCAATCCCGCGGCAATTACCGGGCGAAGGGCCGCGCTTCGCGGCTGTCCGCTCGTGACCGGTCAGTGGATCGCACCGGCCCGGCGCCCCTTGCCGGCACGGGCCGGTGGCTGGCAAAGGCCGCAGACGAAGGACTTGTCCAACTCGTAGGCGTGGGTGACGAAGTGGCCCTGGCACTGGGTGCAGCTGGTCGTCGAGAGCATGCCGGCGTCGACAAAGCGGATCAGGCGCCAGGCCCGCGTCACCGACAGGATCGGTTCGATCCCGGTGAGGCGGATCTCTTCCTGATAGAGCTTGTAGGCCTTGACCAGCGCATCGACCTCGTCGATCTCGGTCGCCTTGCTCAGGTACTCGTAGATGTTGAAGAACAGCGACGCGTGGATGTTCGGCTGCCAGGTCATGAACCAGTCGGTAGAGAAAGGCAGCTGACCCTTGGACGGCGACTTGCCCGACACTTCCTTGTACAGCTTGAGCAGGCGCTCGTAGGGCAGCTCGGTTTCCGACTGCAGCACCTGCAGGCGGGCGCCCAGTTCGATGAGGCTGATCGCGCGATGCAGTTGGCGGTTGTCTTCGAGGAGGCTGCGCGTCTTCATTCGACCATCTCCTCACGCTTGCCTGCCATCAGGATCCGGGCATGCAGGCGCTCGGCGGATTTCTCACCCTTGAGGCTGTCGCTGCGGGCATGGTCGGCCAGCAGATCCCAGACCATCGAATCGGACACCCGCATCCGGCACATCAGCGCGCCGCCCGAGGCGACCTTGAGCAACTGGCTGGGCTTGAGGCTTTCGATCAACTCGGCAACCTGCTCGGAGATGGCCAATTGATAGAGCGCGGTAGCCCGGTCTTTTCGGAGCATCTGTTGCGCCAGGATTAGGTAAGATAAATTCAATTCGGCAATATCGCTTGCCATGTTCTCTTCGGTTCTCATCGGGTAACTCCCTTCAAGTGGTTGGCGTCGGTGCTGACGTGTGTTCGTGGTGAATTCAGTGTCCCGCACCCCGCTTTTCACTTGAATCAGAAGAACACCATTTGAACGCCCCTATTCCTGCCTACGACCGGTAGGAAGAATTCCTACGCCATCCACCCGCCTGCCAGTGCATCGGCGCAACAATCGGGCCCCAAGATCCGAAGATGGCCGCAAACCGACCGTTCATACCCGTTTGCTGCCATTGATCGCCGCAACTCAAGCCCCGCACCCCCCATCCGATAACCCAAGCATCGGGCCTGCCCGTTGATCGGGAACCGACACTGTCAAGGGCCTGATCGCCTTGACAGCCGTCCAGACCACCCGGTCGACGGTCCCACAGGTCAACTGACACCTTCGGATATCACTAGGAGCTTCACGTACCGCAAGTCATCAATACCAACGTTATGTCACTCAACGCCCAGCGCAACCTCAGCGCTTCGGAAAGCATGATGGGTCAGGCCATCCAGCGCCTGTCCACCGGCTTGCGGGTCAACAGTGCCAAGGACGACGCCGCCGGACTGGCGATCGCCGAGCGTATGAATGCCCAGGTTCGCGGCATGAACGTGGCGATCCGCAACTCGAGTGACGGCATCTCGTTGTCGCAAACCGCGGAAGGCGCGCTGGGCAAGATCGGCGAGATGGGCCAGCGGATGCGTGAACTGGCGGTGCAGTCGGCCAACGCCACCAACAGCGATGCGGACCGTGCCAACCTGGATGCGGAATACCAGCAACTGGCCGAAGAGATCACCCGCACCATCGGCGGCACGATGTTCAACGGCAAGGCCATCATCGGTGCCGGTGCCGAGGACATGGTCTTCCAGATCGGCGCCGGTACGACGGCCAATGACACCATCACGATCGCCACGACCGACCTGTCCGGCGAGGCCTCGGTGACCGACGTGACCGATGGCAACATCGGCACGGTGGACGATGCGACCGCCGCGATGGACAACATCGACGTGATGCTCGATGCGGTCAACACCCAGCGGGCCAACTACGGTGCGTTGCAAAACCGCTTCGAAGCCATCATCAGCACGCTGCAGATCTCGTCCGAGAACCAGGCGACCGCCCGCAGCCGGATCATGGATGCCGACTTCGCCTCGGAGACGGCCAGCCTGACCCGCGCCCAGGTGCTGCAGCAGGCGGGTGTGGCCATGTTGTCACAGGCCAACTCGGCGCCGCAAAGCGTCCTGTCGCTGCTCCGTTAATCATCAGCATGGGGTAAAAACCGGCCTCCTACAGGGGCCGGCCCTCCAACAGCGCCATTGGAATGGCGCTATTTGGCCATTCATCGGCAGTTGAACGGCCATAGGATCTAGGCATCGTCATACGAAACACCGAAGGAGTTTCCCGATGCCGCAGATCATCAACACAAACGTCACCTCCCTGAATGCCCAGCGAAACCTGAGCACCACGAATGCCCAGTTGTCGCAGGCCATCCAGCGACTGTCGTCAGGCATGCGGGTCAACAGTGCCAAGGACGACGCCGCCGGCCTGGCGATCGCCGAACGCATGCAGTCGCAGGTCCGCGGCATGAATGTCGCGATCCGGAACGCCAATGACGGCATCTCGATGGCGCAGGTCGCCGAAGGGGCGCTGGGCAAGGTCAGCGACATGCTGCAACGGATGCGCGAACTGGCCGTGCAGTCGGCCAACGCCACCAACAGCGACAGCGACCGCCTCAACCTGGATGCCGAGTACCAGCAGCTGGGCGAGGAGGTCAATCGCACGCTCAACGGCACGCGCTTCAACGGCGCGGACATCCTGGCCGGGGGTGCGGGTACCCAGACCTTCCAGATCGGTTCGGGCACCACGGTAAACGACCGGTTCGACATCACCAGCGGGGACCTGGCCGGACAGGCCGAGGTCAGCGACGTCACCGACGGCGACATCACCGATGCGGACACCGCGACGACCGCGATGGACAACATCGACACGCTGCTGGACTTGATCAACAGCGAACGGGCCACCTGGGGTGCCGCGCAGAACCGCTTCGAGGCGATCATCGCCAACCTGCAAGTCGCCTCCGAGAACCAGGCGGCTGCGCGCAGCCGGATCATGGACGCCGACTTTGCCGCCGAGACCGCCGCCCTGACCCGCGCCCAGGTGTTGCAACAGGCCGGCAACGCGATGCTGTCGCAGGCCAACCAGTTGCCCGCCGCCGTGCTGCAGTTGCTGCAGGGTTGACCGGCCTTCGGCATGAGCGCCCGCCCCCGGGTCGATGACCGTTCGTCGGCACTGACTCCGGGGACGGACGGTCGCTCAAGGGCGGCGTCGCCGACCCGATAGACAAGACATGGCTACCAACATCACCGGCATCGGCGGCGCAATCGACGTCCAGGGCATCGTCTCGTCCCTGATGGAGATCGAGCGCGAACCGCTTTCCAAGCTGCAATCGCGCGCCAGCGGGCTGCGCAGCACCGTCTCGGAGTTCGGCAAGATCCAATCGGCGATGGACAAGTTCCAGACGGCCGCCCGGTCGCTGTCCAGCCTGGACACCTGGCGTGCCGCCAGTGCCAGCAGCGGCGACGACACCGCGGTGGGCGTCAGCGCGGCCAGTGGCGCGTTGAAAGGCAGTTTCGCGATCAAGGTCACGAAGCTGGCCTCGCACCAGACCGTGGTGTCCGAACCGATCCAGGACAAGCTGGCGGTCGTTGGCGGCGGCAGCCTGAGCATTCAGCTGGGCACCGATGACGGCGGATTCGCGGCCGATCCCGAACGCCCCGCACTGACGATCACCGTGCCCCCCGGGGCGACGCTCGCCCAGGTCAGTGCCGCGATCAACTCGGCCGATGCGGGGATAGGCGCCTCGCTGGTCACCGACGCCGAAGGCACCCGGCTGATGATCCGCAGCACCGACAGCGGCAAGGACCAGGCATTCCAGCTCACCGGCACCCCGGATGGCACAGGCACCGCCGCGATGTCACTGGCCGACCTGACCTACGTGCCCGGCCAGCTCGGGACCGGCTTCACGCGCACGCAGACGGCGGCCAACGCCTCGTTCGAGTTGAACGGGCTGGAACTGGAAAGCACCTCGAACCAGCCCCAGGATGTGCTGGAGAACGTGGCCATCGACCTGAAGAAGGTCACCGAGACGCCGATCGAAGTGGCGATCGGCACCAACGACGAGGCCATCCGCGAGAAAATGGATGGTTTCATCCTCGCCTACAACGAACTGAACACGCTGATCCGCAACCAGACCCGCTACGACGCCGAGTCGAACACCGCCGGCGCCTTGCAGGGCAACCAGGTGGTCACGATGATCCAGAACCAGCTTCGCGGGGTATTGGCCGCGACGCTGCCCGAGGATCCGGACAATCCCGACGCGGTGCGCCGGCTCAGCGATGCCGGTCTCGAGGTGGGGCGCGACGGCAACCTGACACTGAACGAGGGGCGCTTCGAGCTCGCGTCGGTCGATCCGCGCACGATGGAGGCCTTGTTCGGCGGCAGCGGACTGGATGAGGCCGGGCACGGCTTTGCCAAGCGCTTCGACACCTTGCTCGGCCGCATGCTCGGGGTCGACGGACCGGTCTCGGGCGCCACCGATTCGCTGCGCCAGCGCGAACGGGCGATCGAGGATCAACAGGCGCGCTTCGAGCAGCGCCTGGTCGAGATCGAGACCCGTCTGACCCGTCAGTACTCGGCGCTGGACAGCAACGTCTCGCGCATGTCCAGCGCGTTGCAATCGCTGAGCAACCTGGGCTAAGCCGCGGCGCCGCCCCCGGAGCCATTCGGCAGCCGATCCGCGGCCGACCCTGTTCGACAGGGTCGGCCGTTGTCGTTTGCGGGTCGCGCAGCGCACCGAACTGATTGGCTTTTCCCCTTGATCCGGGTGCTTGGCCGGCCTAAAGACCCAGGGGCAGGCGTCGATATCTGTTGCACAAGCCACTTTCCCGAGACGTCTGAGATCATGTTCGGAAGCACCTTCTCCCCCTCGCAGGCCTACAGCCGAATCTCTGTCGACACCAGTGTCATCGGTGCCGACCCCCACAAACTGATCGAACTGCTCTACCAGGGAGCGGACGATCTGCTGATCGCCGTGGACACGGCGCTGCGCAACAACGATATCGCCACCAAGGGGGAGTCGATCACGCGGGTGATCCGCATCGTCGACGAGGGACTGAAGGCCGCGCTCAATCCGCAAGGCGGCGAGATCAGTGCCAATCTCGAGCAGCTCTATGACTACATCCTGCGCCGCCTGCTCGAAGCCAACCGTACCAATGACCGGGTGATCGTCGCCGAGGTTCGCTCGCTGCTGCAGGAGCTGCACAGCGCCTGGAAGGCCATCGGCCCGGCCGCAAGGAAAGCGGATGGATACCGTTCATGACCGCCAGCACGCAACTCCTTGGCCAGTACCGGGCGGTACTCGCCGCAGGTGAGCAGATGCTCGATAGCGCCCGCGACGGTCGCTGGGACGCGGTCGCGCACGCGTCGCTGCGGATCAAGTCGATGACCGGACATCTGGCGGGCAAGGTGCCCGAGCAAGTCCTCGATACCCGGGAGAACCACGAACGACTGGCGATTCTCAAGCGCCTGATCGAAATCGATGCCCAGGTACGCCATCTGCGCGAACCGTGGGTCGCGAGCCTTGACCGGATGCTCAGCCCCGAAAGCGGGAACCGTCCCCGCAACCCGCTGGGCGGAACGGCAATCCGCACCGACTAGGGGCCCGCGATGATGCCATTGGACATCTCCGACCGGTACCTGCCCGAGGCCGAGGATGAGCGCTTGCGGGCGCATGAAATCGCCGGCGAGGCAGGGATACGGCGGCTGCTGGAACAGGCGATCGCCTCGGACGAGATCGTCACGTTGTTTCCCAGCGACCAGACCGACGTCTTCGTGCTGACCCGGATCATCGCGCTGGGCGCCAAGGGCCTGCTGGTGGACATCAAGACCGACGAGGGGCGGCTCGAGGCGATGCGCCCGGGCGCCGAGTGCATCGGCGTGTGCGTGATGCACCAGGTGAAGATCCAGTTTCACATGAAGATGGAACAACTGGACGACGGCCCGGACGGACATGTCCTGCAATGCGCGCTGCCGTCACGGGCCTACCGGATCCAGCGACGAGAGGCCTTCCGGGTGCGGGTCCCGCCGTCCCGCCTGGTGCGGATCGTGGTCCGCGACGGCCGCCAGGGTGAGACAGGGTTTGCGGTGCACGACCTGAGCGTGACCGGCCTGCGGCTGGTCTCGCCGGCATCGCAGGCCTGGACGGTCGGTGGGATGCACGAACATGCAAGGCTGGAGATCGACGATCAGGTGCCCATGCCCTGCACGCTCAGGATCGTGGCGATCGAGCAAGGGCCCCCGACGCCCTCGCCGCAGATGGTGCAGGTGGCCTGCGAGCTGTGGCATCTGCCCGGCGCGGTCGAGCGGCGCCTGCAACAGTTCGTCACCGAGCTGGAACGCGGCGCCCGGGGATTGCCCCCGCTGTAAGACACCGCGTGGCGTGCGGCGTTCAGACCGGCATGTTCATGATGTCGGTATAGGCGGACACCAGGCGGTTGCGAACGGTCAAGGTGGCCTGGAACGCGAGTTGCGACTTCTGCATGGCGATCATCGTTTGCTCGAGGCTGGCCCCGGCATCGCCACGCTGGAATGCGGTCTGCATCTGCGTCGCCGCACCTTCGACCTTGCTGACCGAGGTGAGCGCCGACTGAAGGATGTCGCCGAAAGGGACGGCTGCCGGTGCGCCCTGCGGGCCCGACGGACTGGCGCCCTTCGAGCCTGCCGCCTCCAGCGCCGCTTTCAACTGGCTGAGAGAACTGGGATCCATGATGATCGGCCGTGTTGGATGGATTACCCCTCATTTTGCGGCGGGGACAGGGGCCGTAGCGTTGAATAAGCGGCCGATGCCACTGCTATTTCGACACTTGCCGGGGTCAAGTTCTGGTGACAATGGCCGAGCGGTTTGGCAATGCCGCCTTCGAGAACCCCCAACCTGAAAGCGTCCGAACCTGATGAGCGACAGCTCGATACCCAAGAATTTCCAGGCCTTTGGCATCACCTTCAATCCGAAAGTCGCGATGGCGCTCGGCACGGTGGCGCTGGCCGGCCTGATCGCGGCCGGCACGATCAGCCTGCAGTCCCCCGATTACCGGGTCTTGTTCGCCAACCTGGGCGACAAGGACGGCGGCTCGATCATTGCCAACCTGTCCAAGATGAACATCCCCTACCGGTTCGCCGCCGGCGGCAACGCGATCCTGGTGCCGGCTGACCAGGTCCACGCAGCCCGTCTCAAACTGGCTGCCGATGGTCTGCCCAAGGGCGCGAACGTCGGCTTCGAGCTGATGGACACGCCCCGGTTCGGGATGACCCAGTTCCAGGAGCGGCTCAACTACCAGCGCGGCCTGGAGGGCGAACTGGTGCGCACCATCGAATCGCTGGACGCGGTCGAATCGGCGCGCGTACACCTGGCGATGTCGCGCAACACCGGCTTCTTGCGCGAGCGCCAGAAGCCGTCGGCCTCGGTGATGGTGAAGATCCGCGGCGGCCACCTGCTCGACAGGACCCAGACCCAGGGCATCATGCACCTGATCGCCTCGTCGATCCCGGATCTCGATCCGGCCTCGGTCAGCATCGTCGACCAGGAGGGCAACCTGCTGACCCCCGACTCGCAGGCGGGCGGCGCGGACACCGGCGAGGAGCTTCGCTACTCGCGCACCGTCGAGCAGGCGCTGTCGCGCAAGATCACCGCGCTGCTCGAGCCTATCGTCGGGGTGGGGAACGTGCGCGCCCAGGTCTCGGCCGAGATCGACTTTTCCCAATCCGAGTCGACCGACGAGATCTTCCGGCCCAACCAGAACGGCCAACCGGCATCGGTGCGCAGCGAGCAGCGCCGCCAGGACACCAATCCGAACGCGGTCGATGCCCAGGGCATCCCCGGCGCCCTGACCAACCAGCCCGGCGCCGATGCCGCGGCCCCGGTGAACGGCGCGCGACAACAGGTGCAGGGAGCCGCGGCGCCGGACGCGGCCGGTAACGTGGCGCCGCGCACGCTCGAGTCGCTGGTCAACTACGAGGTCGACAAGACGATCCGCGTCACCCGGGCCGCCCGGCGCAACCTCAAGCGCCTCAGTGCCGCGGTGTTGATCAACCATCGCAACCAGACCGACGAGGCAGGTACCGTGACCCAGGTCCCGCTCAACGCGCAGGAACTGGAGTCGATCAACGCGCTGGTCCGCGAGGCGATCGGCTTCGATGCGAACCGCGGCGATTCGGTGAACATCATGAACAGCCCGTTTGCCGCCTCGGCAGCCGAGCCGCCGCCGGTCCCGTTCTGGAAGGATCCGGCCAATCTGCCGATGGTGCTGGATGCGCTCAAGTACCTTGCGCTGCTGCTGCTGGGCCTGTTCACGCTCAACAAGCTGATCAAGCCTGCGTTGGCCGCGCTGACCGCCCCGCCCGCGCCAGCGCTCGAAAACGACTCCAGGAACCGCTCCGGCACCGCGCAGATCGTCGACCAGGTGGTCGAGAACGATGTCGAACTGCCCGCGCAGGCGGACCCGCAGGCCCTGGCCATGATGAAGCAGCGCGAGGAAACCCTCGCGCTGGCCAGGCAGAACCCGACCGCAGTCGCGCACATCGTTCGCGGCTGGGTGGCCAACGAGGGCTGACGACGCGATGGCCGACGAGTTCAACCCGGTAGACGAGGCCGCTCTGCTGCTGCTGAGCATGGGCGCGGAATCCGCGGCGGAAGTGTTCAAGCAGCTGGGCCCCAAAGAGGCACAGAGCCTGGGCGAGGCCATGGCACGCATGCGCACGACCGACCAGGGAAAGATCGAATCGGTCCTGAGCAAGTTTCGCAGCGAACTGGACCGCACCCACTTCATCGTCGACGACAACAACGAGTACGTACGCAACGTGCTGAACCAGGCGCTTGGCTCGGAGCGGGCCGGCATGATTCTCGACCGCATTCTCTCGGGCAGCGACACCACCGGGATCGAGAGCCTCAAGTGGATGGATCCCGAGGCGATCGCGGAGCTGATCCGCAACGAGCACCCCCAGATCATTGCCTCGATCCTCGTACACCTCGAACGCGACCAGGCCTCGGCCATCTTGTTGCATTTCGGCGAACGCCTGCGTGCCGACGTGGTGTTCCGCATCGCCACCCTCGAAGGCATACAGCCGACCGCGCTGCGCGAGCTCAATGACGTCCTCACCAAGGTCCTGTCGTCGGAGCGGCGCGGCTCCAAGGTCAACCTGGGCGGATCCAAGCCGGCGGCCGAGATCCTCAACCTGATGGGCAGCGCTGCCGAACAAGGCATCCTGGACTGGGTGCGCGAACAAGATGCCGACCTGGCGCAGGACATCTCCGACCAGATGTTCGTATTCGCCGACCTGATCAAGCTCGACGACAAGGCGATCCAGGCCGTGCTGCGCGAGGTCCAGGGTGACACGCTCGTGCTGGCGCTGAAGGCCGCCGACCAGGAACTACGCGAGAAGGTGTTCAAGAACATGAGCCAGCGCGCCGCCGAAGCCCTGCGCGAGGACCTGGAGATGCAGGGACCGATCAAGCTCTCGGACGCCGAGAACGAGCAGAAGGAAATCCTCAAGACCGTCAAGCGACTGGCCGAGGACGGTACGATCCAGCTGGGCACAGGCGGAGGCGACGATGCCTACGTCTGATCGCGGCACTCCGGGCAACACGCGCATCCTGCGCGGGGACGAGGTCAGCGGCGCGACCCGATTCGCGATCCCCGAGCTCGACGCACCACTCCATCATCCGAAACATCCGGAAGACGTGCGCGAGTCCGAGCAACTGCGCGAGGCCTTCGAATCGGGTCGCCGCCAAGGCCTGATCGAGGGCCGCGAGCAGGGCGAAACCAGCGCGATCCTGCGCATGGAAAAAGAAGTCGCCGAGCGCGACCGCCGGCTGGGCGCCGATACCCTGGCCCGGATGAAGACACTGCTCGATCAGTTCGATCTCGCGTTCCGCCAGGTCGAGGCGCAACTGGCCGACCAACTGGTCGATGTGGTCGACAACCTGACGCACCGGGTCATCATGCGCCGTCTGGACGATGATCGGATGATCGTCCTGGACGTGGTGCGGGCCGCGCTGGACACCTTGCGCGAGGCCGGCGGTGAGATCCGGGTGCGCCTGAACCCCGCCGATCATGAACTGGTTGCCCAGGCGCTGGCCAACGAGCCCTCGGAGCGGCGGCTGCACCTGATCGCGGCGCCCGAGGTCAGCGCCGGCGGTTGCCTGCTCGAAGCGGGCGATCGGATGCTCGATGCGCGGCTCGAGCAGCGCTGGCAGCTTGCGCTCGAGGCGATCGGCGCCCCCCCGCTGCCGGGAGAAGGTCAATGAACCCACCGGGCCGTCCCGAAGCCGATACGGCGAACGTGCGCGACAGATCGCCCGGCACGTCCGGACTACAGCGCCAACGGGCCTGGCTCGCGCTGGCCGACAGCCTGAACGAACTGGCCAGACAGGCGACGCCCTGGCCGGTCTACGGGCGCCTGAACCGGGTCACCGGGCTGCTGGTCGAGGCCACCGGCCTGAAACTGCCGCTGGGTAGCATCTGCCAGATCTCGCAAAGTGCCGATCCGGCAGCCGCGGATGCCTGGGATCCGGACAACCTGATCGATGCCGAGGTCGTGGGCTTCGTCGACGACCGGCTGATGCTGATGCCCAGTTCGCGCACCGCGGGCCTGACCCCCGGCGCCGCGGTGCGGGCGGTACGGCCCGGGGTGGCGCGGCCCGCTCTGGGCAAGGCCGGCCACCCGTTTCGCCGCCAGTCCGACCTCGGTCGTCACCTGCCGATCGGCGCCGGCCTGCTGGGCCGCGTGTTGGACAGCCAGGGCCAGCCACTGGATGGCTTTGGCGCATTGGCTCAGGTCGAGAAGCAACCGATCCGGGCCAGGCGCATCAATGCGATGACCCGGCGCCCGATCCACCAGATGCTGCACACGGGCATCCGCGCGATCGATGGCTTCACGCCGCTCGGCCAGGGGCAGCGCATCGGCCTGTTCGCCGGCGCCGGCGTCGGCAAGAGCGTGTTGCTGGGCATGCTGGCCGGCTACTGCGATGCCGATGTAATCGTCATGGCGATGGTCGGGGAACGCGGTCGCGAGGTTCGCGAATTCGTCGAGCACACGCTCAGTCCGTCTGCGCGCCAGCGCTCACCATCGTCGTGTCGCCGGCCGACGACCCGCCGCTGGCCAAGGTCCAGGCGGCCGGCTACGCGGCATCGATTGCCGAACACTATCGGGATCAGGAGTTGAACGTCTTGTTCCTGATGGACTCGCTGACCCGCTACGCGATGACCTTGCGCGAGGTTGCGCTGGCGACCGGCGAACTGCCGGCGACCCGCGGCTACCCGCCATCCGTATTCGCCCGTCTGCCCGAACTGATCGAGCGTAGCGGCGGCGGCAGAAGTGGCAGCGGATCCATCACCGCCGTGTTCACCGTATTGATCGAGGGCGACGATCCGAACGATCCGGTCGGCGATGCGGCTCGTTCGTTCCTGGACGGGCATATCGTGCTGACGCGCAAGCTCGCCGACAGCGGTCACTTCCCGGCGATCGACATCAGGCAATCGATTTCCCGGGTGGCCACGGCCATCACCACCGCCGACCACCAGCAACTGGCCCGCCGGCTCAAGGCCGCGTGGGCGTGCTACCAGCGCAACCGCGAACTGCTGAGCATAGGCGCCTACACCGCCGGCTCGGATCCCGAGATCGATGATGCGATCCGGCGCTTCCCGGCACTGCAAAAGCTGCTGGCGCAATCGATGCAGGAGCGCAGCACCTTCGAGCTTGAACGCTGCAACAGATGACGGCGCTGGAACAAGACGATGAGAACGGAGCGCGCGCATGAGCCTCGGCCCGCGGATCATGCAACGACTGCTCGACCAGGCTGGCCGCCGCCGGGACAAGGCCGCGCAGGCAGCACAGGCCGGTGCGCGCGCCTGGACCAAGGCCCGCCAGACCGCCGACATGCTGAACCAGTATGAACAGGAACAGTACGCGCGTCGCCGCCAGGACGGGGCACGCGCGTCCGACAGCGAGGCGCTGCGCCTCAACCAGGGGTTCCACCTGAAACTGCGTGATGCCCGCAAACAGCAGGACCGGTCGGTCGCCGACCTGACCGAGGTGACCCGGCAGACGCACGCCGCACTGATCCGCCACCAAACCCGGGTGCGGGCGCTCGAGGCCATGCAGGCAAGACGCCTGGCCACCGAGCCGCCCGCGACCGCCGACTTGAGCAGCGCGAAGCCGACGAGCTGAGCCTGAACCGATACGTTCGAGAGTCCTGACCATGCCCGCCACCCCTGCCAGTCCCATCGCGCTCTGGCCGTCGAGCCACGATCTGCCGGCGCCCGCCAGCCGGTCAGGCCGACCAGGACAACCGCCCCTACAGCCAGTTTGCCGAGCAGTTGAATGGCGACGAGCCTGCGTCGAGCGAGGTCTCCCATCGGGCCAGGCACACCGGTCGCGCACGGGGCGACGCGCCGTGTCCGGGCGTGTGCGGACAAGCACCCCGATGATGCGCAGGAGCGCCAGCCGATGATGGCCTTCATCGAAGGCATCGGCGTCCCGCGCGGCGTCGGAGCAAGGCACGGCTGCCGAGCGCACCGACCCCGGCCCAGTGGGCACCCCGCAGATCTGCCCGGGGATGTTGGCGCAGCAGGACGCCGGCCCTTGCCGCGAGGCCCCGACACCCTGCTCGAAACCCCGACCGACGATGGCTCCGCCGCGGACCCGGCGCTGGCGGGGACGACGGCCGATGCACTGACCGAAGGGCCACCGATGGCGACGGCGCCGACGCGGGTCGGCCCGCGCGGCCGGCCCGCGCGGCGCCGACCGGCACGTCATCGGGCCCGGCTGCCCAAGCCCGGCCTCGTGACCGACCCAGGAATCCGTGCGGCGGCCACCCCGTCGGCAGCGCCTCGAACGCGATACCGGAGCAACGCCGGCCCCCGCGGGTGCGTTGCGATCGGCCGAAGCGGGCGGCGCGGCGCGACCTGGGCGGTCGATCGGGGCGATGCTGGCCACCAAGGCGCGCAAGCCGGCCAGCACGGCGTGCCGGTGGCCCAGCCGGCGCCGCCGACCCGGCCCTCAGCGGCGCGGCCGGGCGCTGGCCGCGACCATGACCGGGGCGAACGGCCCCGCACGCAGCACAGGCCCGAGCCGTATCGACAACGATGGGGCCGGTGGCCGGCGCCCGGCCGTGCGCCTGGACGCGGGCGAACGCATCGAGACCGACCGACCGTCTGGCGCCAGGCGGCCAGGACCGACCTGTTTGCCCGGTCGATGACGGCGGCAGTCACCGGCGATCCGGGCTTCGTGCGCACCGGTGACGGTGCCGCACCCGGCCTGGGCGGCGGTTTGCCTGCGGGGCCGGGCACCGGCGCGGCGATCGGGCGGGGGGATGTCGGCAGCCTGCCGGGCGTCGCCGCCGGTGACAGTCTCGCGGCGCTTGAACTCGGCGCCGATGCCGATGCGTCCCAGATCACCGACCAACTGGCCGACCGGGTGACGAAATCGATCCGGCGAGAATTGCAACATGCCGAACTGCAGGTGCGACCCGCGGGTCTGGGTCCGATCCAGATCGACATCTCGATGGCCGACGGTCAGGCGAACATCCAGTTCACCGCGGCCCACCCCGATACCCGCCACGCGCTGCAGCAGTCGCTGCCCGATCTGCAGGACATGCTCGCCAGGCGGGGGTATCGACCTCGGTCGCGCCGACGTCGGCCAACAGTCGTCGGGCGGCGGCTCGGAGCGCAGCACCGCCGCCGTTCATCGGCGCCGCGCCCAACGGCGCGTCCCGCCGTGCGATGGACGAGGAAACCGAACTGGGCGACCAGCTGCTGCCAAGGCCCTCGCGAGCCGGTCCGGGCCGGATCGACCTGTTCGCCTGAACCCTCCCGAAACCGGCGCGCCCGCCGTTCGTCGGTGACGCGCCGAACAAGCCACGATGCGGCCCTTTTGAAGAGCTTTTGAACGTAAAGAATCGCCAATACTGTCTGTCGAGCGATGCCGCGCTGCAATGGCGCAGCCCACCTGACCCTTGCCAGACCGGAGATTCCATAGCCGACGCGAAGACTGAAAAGCCCCCAAGAAGAAAAGCAAGCTGCCCCTGATCATCATCGCCGCCGTGCTGCTGCTCGGTGGCGGTGGCGGTGCAGGCTGGTACTTCTTTCTCAAGCCCAAACCTGCCGTCGAGGGCGGCGCCTCGGACAGCCACGCCAGCGACGACCAGGACTCGCCCTGAAGCAAGGCGCGCCGCAGCTCACGCAGCAAGCGCGACGAGAAGCGCCGGGCCGCGCAAGTTCGTGACCCTGGAACCGTTCACGATCAACCTGCGGGACGAAGAGCAGGACCGCTTCGCCCAGATCGGTCTGGTGTTCGAGGTCGAGGATGCCAGGTCGAAGGCGAGATCACCACGTTTGTCACCGGCGATCCGTAACGCGATCCTGATCATCATGACCTCCAAGACCAGCGACGAGTTGCTGACGGTGGCCGGCAAGCAGGAACTGGCCGAGCAGGTCGCACTGGCCACCAACGCCATTCTCGATGGCGACCGGCCGCCGCCGGTGCGCAAGCGCAAGGCGGACGGCGAAGCCGGCAAAGACCCGCGCGGAAAAGCCGACGATCACGCCCGCGACGATGAGGATGACCGACGTGATCGCCGCTATCGCGAACCGTATTACCCGGAACGGGTCACCGCGAAGTGAATTTCTCCCAGTTCATCGTCCAGTAGGCAGACACTAAATGGCTGAGCAGTTCCTGTCGCAGGATGAAGTCGATGCCCTGCTTGCCGGCGTCAACGGCGAAGACGATGCCCCCCATCGTCGAGACCACCGACGAAGGCATCCAGAAGTACGACCTGGCGCACCAGGAGAGGATCGTGCGCGGGCGAATGCCCCGCGCTGGAGATCATCAGCGAGCGACTGGCGCGCAACCTGCGGCTGGAGATATTCCAGCTGACGCGTAAAAACCCCGAGATCTCGGTCGGTCCGATCGAGGTGCAAAAGTACAGCGCCTTCCTGGCCAACCTGGTCGTGCCCACCAACCTCAACCTGGTGCAGGTGCGGCCGCTACGCGGTAACGGGCTGGTGGTCTGCGATCCGCAACTGGTGTTCTCGGTCATCGACACGCTGTTCGGGGGCAACGGCAAGCTGCGCACCCGGATCGAGGGGCGCGACTTCTCGCCCACCGAGCAGCGGATCATCGAGCAGATCATCTCGGCCTTCCTGCGCGCCTGCAAGGATGCCTGGAGCGGGGTCTACCCTTTGCAGCTGGACTACGTGCGCTCCGAGATGCAGACCCAGTTCGCCCGGATCGCCACCCCGTCCGAGATCGTGATCTGTACCCGCTTCTTTCTCGAGATCGGCGAGTCCTCCGGCGCGATCCACCTGTGCATCCCCTACGGCACCCTGGAGCCGATCCGCGAGCTGCTGTACTCGAGCCTGAACACCGACCAGATCGCCGAGAAGCAGACCTGGGTGGACAAGCTGAGCGTGCAGCTCAAGGATGCCGATCTGGAACTGCTGGCCAATCTGGGCCGCACCAAGATCAGCTTCGGAGACCTGATCAACCTGGAGCGCGGCGACTTCGTCGAGCTGCCGTTGCGCGACTCGATCGACGTGACCGTCAGCAACGTGCCCTTTCTCAAGTGCCGCTACGGGCTGTCCAACGGTCGCTATGCGCTGAAGATAGAAGAGTTCCTGACCCAACCGCAAGCCCTGATGAACGGAGTCAAGCATGAGTGACACCCCGAGCGAACAATCGGTCGAGGAACCCAACGACGCTGCGCCGGACCAGGCCGCCACTTCGGAGGCGGACTGGGGCGAGGCGATGAGCGAACAGGCGGCGCACGACGCGTCGGTCTCGACCAAGGTCGAGTTCGAATCGACCGCCAGCGCCGACAAGCTGTTTCCGAAGCTGTCGGACACCGGCAACGCCGCGTTCGAGCACAACGGTCGTGACCTGAGCATGCTCATGGACATCCCCGTTCAGCTGACGGTCGAACTGGGTCGCGCCCGGATCCCGATCAAGCACATCCTGCAACTGGCCCAGGGGTCGGTGATCGAACTCGAGGCGCTGGCCGGCGAACCGATGGACGTGTTCGTCAACGGCTGCCTGATCGCGCAGGGCGAGGTCGTCGTCGTCAACGAGAAGTTCGGCGTGCGCCTCACCGATATCGTGACGCCTTCCGAGCGCCTGCGCCGCATCAAGTAGGAGTCTGACTTGACCACGACCCCGTACGCGATCTGGACCTCGCTGCTGCTGATCTCGGTGGTGGTGCTGATCCCCATCCTCTACCTGGCCCGTAAGCGCCTGGGTGGCTGGCCGGGCCAGGGACCGAAGAACATGGCGATCCTGGAAACCCTGGCGGTCGGCCCGCGCGAGCGCCTGATGGTGGTGTCCGTAGCCGGCCAGACCCTGTTGCTGGGGGTCACCGCGCAGCAGATCCAGTTGCTCAGGGCCATGGAACCCGGGCCGGCCGCCGAAGCGGCCGCGGACAGCTTTGCCACGCGCCTGGACGGCGCGCTGACCGGCACGGGGAAGGACTGACATGAACCGGTTCGTCCTGATGGCCGCCGGCCTCTCACTGGCCGCGACATCGGCCGCGGCCCGCGCCCAGACCGGGCTGAGCCTGGTCGCCCAACCGGCCGCCAATGGCGCGACCAGCTACTCGGTCTCGATCGAGACCCTGCTGCTGTTCTCGATGCTGTCGTTCCTGCCGGCGGCCATCCTGATGATGACCAGCTTCACGCGGATCGTCATCGTGTTGTCGCTGATGCGCCAGGCGCTGGGCCTGCAGGCCACCCCGCCCAACCAGGTGCTCGTGGGCATGTCGCTGTTCCTGACCCTGTTCATCATGGGTCCCACCTTCGAGCAGGTCTACCAGCAGGCCTACGAGCCCTATTCCAGCGGCAAGATCACGTTCACCGAGGCCACCGACCGGGGCAGCAAGGCCCTCAAGACCTTCATGCTGCGCCAGACCCGTGAGAGCGACGTGGCGCTGTTCGGCGACATCTCGAAAAGCCCCGAGCTGGCCGACCGGCTCGAGATCCCGCTGCGCGTGCTGGTGCCCGCGTTCGTGATCAGCGAACTCAAGACCGCGTTCCAGATCGGCTTCCTGGTGTTCATTCCCTTCCTGGTCATCGACCTGGTGGTGGCCAGCGTGTTGATGTCGATGGGCATGATGATGCTGTCGCCAGTGCTGGTCTCGCTACCGTTCAAGCTGATGCTGTTCGTGCTGGCCGACGGCTGGCACCTGCTGATCGGTTCGATGGTGGCCAGCTTCAACACCCCGGGGGGCTAGCGTGGCACCGGAATTCGTCCTCGACATCGGCCGTCAGGCGCTGGAAACCCTGCTGACTTCCGCGCTGCCCCTACTGGGGGTCGCGCTGGTGATCGGCCTGATCGTCAGCGTGATGCAGGCGGTCACGCAGATCAACGAGACCACGTTGTCGTTCCTGCCCAAGCTGGTCGGCCTGGCCGTGGCGTTGATGATCGCCGGCCCTTGGTTGATCACGGTCTTCACCGACTTCATCCGCCGGGTGTTCGAGGCGATCCCGATGGCTGCCGGCGCCGGCTGATGATCTCGGTCACCGACCAGATGATGTTGCAGTGGGGCCTGGCCCTGCTGCTGCCGTTCTTTCGCATCCTGGGGATCTTCACCAGCGCGCCCATCATTTCCGCGCGCAGCACGCCGGCCCGCCTGCGGATCGCGCTGGCCCTGGCGGTGGCGGCACTGGTCGCGCCGTCGCTGCCGGTACCGGCCCAGGCACTTGGCGCCGAGCTGGTCCCTATCATGGTGCGCGAAGTGATCATCGGCCTGCTGATCGGCTTTCTCGCCCGTGTCGTCTTTACCGCGTTCGAGATTGCCGGCGAAGCGATCGGCCTGCAGATGGGATTGTCATTTGCCGGCTTCTTCGATCCGCAGTCGGGCGCCTCCAACCCGGTGGCCCGTCTGATCAACATGATCGCCCTCACCGGATTTGCCGCGCTGAACGGGCACGCGCTGCTGGTGAGCACCATCATGGACAGTTTTCGCCAGTTGCCGATCGGCGGCGACTGGCACTGGTTCGATGGGCAGGCACTGGTGTCGTTCGGCACGCTGATGTTCTCGCTGGGCCTGAGCGTCGCCCTGCCCTTCATGGTGCTGCTGCTGTTCCTGAATCTCGCGCTGGGCATCATGTCCCGGGTCGCGCCGCAGTTCAGCATCTTCTCGATCGGCTTTCCGGTGACCATCAGTTGCGGACTGATCCTGCTCGCACTGGCGGTGCCGATGCTCGATGTGCCGATCAACCAGGCGTTCGAGTCGCTGTCGGCGTTAGTGCCGCGCTGAGCTTGTGCCCCTCGTGGCGGCAGGCGGAAAAAATACCCAGAATTTTCTCTAAGGACAAGCGAGCCAGAAACGTATCGCGCTATTCGGGCAATGCGACTGGTCGGCAGCGGGGCATCATTCAGTGGTCAATCACGAATCCCCGGAGAAACGATCATGTCCTTCAAAGGCTACCTTGCTGCCAGCCTGTTGGTGCTGGCCGGCCTCGGCACCACGCACGCCGCCGACCTTTCCGCCGATCTCCAGCAGCGTATCGACGCACTACGCGAGACCTGGGCCAACAGCGCGACGCTGATCAATGCGATCAAGGAACAGAACGCTCGCAACATCCCGCTCAGCGACATCCAGGAGATCGACCGCAAGTGGATGGCCACCTCCGGCCTGGCGGCGTTCATGATGCCGGTGTTGGACAACCCGGCCGTTGCCGAACTGCTGCGCCTTGAAAAGGCCACCGGTCACGTCCAGGAGTCCTTCGTCATGGACAACCAGGGGGCACTGGTCGCCGCCACCAACAAGACCTCGGACTACTGGCAGGGCGACGAGGCCAAGTTCACAGAGTCGTTCAAGAACGGCCAGGGCGCGGTCCATGTCGGCAAGGTCGACTTCGACAAGAGTGCACAGGCCTACCTGGTTCAGGTGTCCATCCCGGTGATGGACGACGGCAGGGCGATCGGCGCAATCACGATTGGCATCGACCTGGGTGACTCGCGCTGATCCCGTTGATCCTCTGGCACACCATCGGCACAGACCACTATGAAATCGCTTCGCAAAACCAGCCTTCGTACCCGACTCGCGCTACCGCTGTTCGTCCTCGTGGCCGGCATCATCGCCGCGATCGGCCTCGCGATCCACGGCCAGACCCGGCTCGCGGACCGCACGTTGTCACTGTCCGACGAGGAATTACCGTACATCGCCCGGCTGTCCGATGTCTCGGGCGCGATGAACGAGGCCTACCTCGGGGAACGCGCCAGCCTGATGATGGATGTGCAGTCGCCGGACTTCGCCGGCCTGGTCGATGGCCACCAGCAGGCGTTGCAGTCGGCCGCGACCGGGCTTGCCGCGCTGGCCGCCTCGGGCGTGTCGGCGCCCGGCGACATGCCGATCCCCCGGGTCCGAGAGACCTTCGAGCAGTGGGCCGCGATCAGCCGGCAGGTGATGGATCTGCGCGGCAAGGACACCCGGATGTCCCGTCTGCTGGCGGTCGACCTGAGCGGTGGCGATTCGCGCAAGCAGTTCGATGCATTGAAGGGCATCATCCGCAGCCTGACCGAGAATCACCTGAAGGCGGCGTCCGCCAATGTGCACGCGAGCCTTTCCGACAGCCGTTCCACCTTGGTGATGCTGACCGTGATCGGCTCTATCGTGACGCTTTTCGGGTTGTTGGTGGCCTGGCAGCTGCCGTACCGTGGCCCACAGGCTCAGCTACATCCAGCAGCGGGTCGATGACATCGCCAATGGCGACGGCGACCTGACCCGCCGGCTGGGCATTCCCGGCACCGACGAGAATCTCGCGCATCCTCGTTCGATCAGTTCTCGGAAAGCCTGCACGAGACCATCCGCCAGGCAAAGCGCGCCGCCGAATCCGTGGCGATCTCGGCCCTTATCTCCGGCGGCAGCAGAAGCCTGGCCGATCGCACCGAGAATCAGGCGGCCATGTGCTCGAGCCTCGACCAGCCTGGCCCAGGTGGCCGAACTCGTCCAACAGCTCGGATCATGCGCAACACGCCCGCGAGTCAGCGGTCTGCACCGTGAGCTGGCCAACTCGGGCGGCGACGTGATCCGTCGCGCGGTCGATGCGATGACCGAGATCAACCAGTCCAGCCAGCGGATAGGCGACATCATCGGGGTCGTCGACGGCATTACGTTCCAGACCAATATCCTGGCATTGAATGCGGCCGTCGAGGCCGCCCAGGCCAGCGAGCAGGGCCGCGGCTTCGCCGTGGTCGCCTCTGAGATCCGCAACCTGGCACGCGTGGCGCCGCCGCGGCCAGCGAGATCAAGGTTCTGATCCGCAATGCCACCGACAAGATCGCGCTGGGGACCAGGTGGTCAACGCCTCGGGCGACACGCTGCAACAGATCATGGTGAGCCGTCGGCGTGACCGAAACGATCGAGGATATCTCTTCGGCCGGTCTACAACAACCGGCATCCAGGAGATCAACACGAGCGATCTCCGAGATCGGCGACACGATGCAGGCCACGACCGCCTTCGTTCAAGTGGCGGCCTCGTCAGCTTAGCTGGAGGAACGTTCAGCGAGTTGCTGCAGGTCATCTCGCGCTTCAGGCTCAACGACGACGAGCGCGGGGTACCGCTTCTGATCCTGCTCTGACGGCCGGCCTAGCCGAACCAACGCGCGATCAGCGCCTTGATCTGTAGGATATCGGCCGGTTTGACCAGGTGGGCATCGAATCCGGCACGGCTGGTTTTGTCGCGATCGGACTGCTGACCCCAGCCGCTCAGCGCGACCAACCTGATCGGTTCTTGCGCCGGATTCTGGCGGATATTCGCGGCCACCTCATAGCCGCTCATGCCCGGCATCCCCAGATCGAGCAAGACGATGTCCGGTTTGTGCCGCTCGATCGCGCGCAGCGCCTGCCGGCCACCGTGGGCCGTGCGCACTTCGAAGCCGCTTTGCTCGAGCAGGAATGCCAGCACCAGCGCGGCGTCCTCATTGTCATCGACCACGAGAATGGACCTGGCGGCCGCTGCCGCCTGAGCCGTGCCGGATTCCGGAGATCCGTCCGGGCGGGCGGATCCGGCGTGGTTGCGACTGCTCGCCAACGGCAGGGAAACCGTGAACTCGCTGCCCTGCCCCTTTCCGGCACTCTGCGCCGTTAGGCTGCCCCCATGCATCCGGACCAGCGCCAGAGAGAGCGCCAGACCTATTCCCAGGCCCGACTGCCCCGGCCGCCCCGTTTCGAGCTGGCTGAACATCTGAAAAATCCGGGCAACATCGGCCGGATCCATGCCGATGCCCGAATCCCGGATCCGGATCACGGCCTGCGTGTCCTGCTGCACAAGTGACAGATGGATCCTGCCCCCGGCGGTGCTGTACTTGCAGGCGTTGTTGAGCAGGTTTCCCACGATCTGAAGGATCCGGGCACGGTCGGCATCGATCAGCAGGTCCTGTTCGGGAAGCGCGACATGGAGCGCCAGGCCTGATTCCACCGCAGCGGGCTGCACCAGTTCGATTGCCTCGTTCAAGATCGGCTGCAGCGAACAGACCTCGAGCTGCAGCGTGACCTTGCCCAGATTGATCCGGCTGATATCCATCAGATCGTCGATCAGGCGGGCCATCTGCGTTGCCTGCCGTCCGATCATCTGGGCCACCGCTTCTATCCTCGCCGGGTCGTTCTTGATCGCCGGCAGGATGGCGGCCACGTTGTGGATGGGCGCCAGCGGATTACGCAGTTCGTGCGCGAGCGTGGCCAGGAAGGTGTCCTTGCGCTGATCCGCCTGCCGAAGACTCTCGTAGAGGTTCGCGTTATCCAGCGCGATGGCGGTGCGCCGGGCGATCTCTTTGGCCAACGCAAAATCGGTGGCATCGAACGGCCGCGAGGCATCGCCGCGGGCAAAGCCCATCACCCCCATCCTGCGGCCCCGCAGCGTCAGGCAAACGGCCATGAAGCTGGTGGGCGCCAGGGTCTGGGCAATCGCGCCGTGCCGCGGGTCGACGAGCATGGCCGTCAGGACTTCGGCCGGAAAGACCTCGTGAAACGCATCGATACCGGATCGAAAGACGCGGGCCATGATCGATGCGTTGGGTCCGGCGTCGGGGAAGCGGGTCGGGATCGATCGGACGAGACCATCGAGCTCGGGGTTGCGATGCGCACCGGCAATGCGCTGCAACTCGCCGTCATCGCCGGCCAGGTCCAGCAGACACCAATCGCACAGGTCGCTGGTACTCTGGCGCAGCACCTGCTGCATCGTCGATCGCACATCCTGAAGGAAGCGCAGGGGTTCACTGATCCGTTCGAGGAGCGCCTCGGACGCTTCCAACTGCTTGTCCTGGGTGATGTCCCGCACCTCGATGACGGTGCCGATGGCCTTTCCCTCGTCATAGATGACCTGGGCATTGCACATGACGGGAAACGCCTGACCGTTCTTTCGGAAGAAGAGGTCTTCGTGGTCATCGACCGAGTCCTGCTCGGGCAGGGCCCGATCGATCGGGCACTCGGGCATCGGGTAAGGCCGTCCATCCGGGTAGTGATGGTGGATATAGTCGTGCAGGATCTGGCCACGCAACTCGTCGAAACGGTAACCCGTCATCGCCTCGGCGGCCGGATTCATGAAGGTGCAGCGGCTACGGTCATCCATCATGAAAATGGCCGTCGTCGCGTTGTCGGTGATGTTCTTGGTGAGATCCAGTTGATACTGGAGCGCGAGTTCCTGCTGTTTTCGAGACGTGATATCACGGATCGTGCCGACCATCCGCAGCCCGTCCTTACCGCTCGAGACCGTCCCCTGCCCCTGTACCCAGTGAAATCGGCCATCGGGCCAGCGCAGTCGGAACTCGGCGGAAAACCGACCGACCCCCCGGACTGCTGCCTGCACCCGTTGGGTCAAATGGGTCCGATCCTGCTCGTGGACGTACGCCTCGAACTGCTGCAGACCCGCCGGCAGTTGCGCGGCTTCCAGGCCCAGCAGCCGGAAGCGGCCATCCGTCCAGCGGATGTGATCGCGGTCCATGTCCCAGTCGAAGGCAATCGCCTCGGCAGCATCCAGGGCCTGGGTCAGTCGTTCCTGGTTCCGTGCCAGGTCTTGCTGGATGCGCTGCGCCAGCGTCTGATCAGAAAACCGGACGGCGAATCCGGATTCGGTCGGGACGGCCAGATTCTCGAAATGGTGGTTCAGGCCTTCATGCCGATAGGAAAACGATCGGGAACGCGGCTGACCGGTCTGGACCACCTCGACATACAGGTCGAACAGTCCATCTTCACGGTTGCCGGGCATTTCCTCGAGCAGCAAGCGGCCGGGGAACCAGTCCGATGGCCGACCGACGATCCGGGCCGCCTGCTCGTTGGCGTAGGTCCAGCGAAAGTCGACGATGTTGCCCTGCCCGTCGCGCACGGTGTCGAACATCATGAACCCGTCGCCCGAGGTCTGCTCCAGCGCCAGCAGCCGCATTTCATCAAGTGGGGTCATGTCTGTAGCCCGCTTTATCGACCAACCCAGACACAGACCTCCCCCGGAGCTATGCCGGGCCGGTCACTGATTGTGTCACCGTACTGCCGGCTTTCAAAATACGGAACGATCTTTTACCGGACCGACGGAGGCCCGCCCGGCCATCGACGATTTATCGAAGGGAACGCCCGGAGCCGTTGCGCCGACTTCGCGCTGACGACGCACGTTCGAGGTGGCTTTGCGACTATCCGCGCCGTGCGTAATTATTTCTGATTAGCCATTCCGGGGAGGTCCAGCTGCCGGGCTACATTCTTGCCTGTCCGCATTGGCTCATCGACGATTTTTTCCCCGACGGGTCGTCGGTGGATGAGTCTGGATCAACTGCCGGGGAACCTCCGCCCGGATTACCTGGAACGGCGCCAGCCGTTCCAGGTTTTTGTTTTTCCGCGTGCGGTTTGCGACTGGTCGGTCGTTCGCGCATCTGGTTGGTCCGCGACGCCGGCGCACAGGCGCGGCGATCGAACGCGCCCGAACGGAATCGCTGACGAGAACCCGCAGAGGGTTTGGGAGGGCGCCGGGCGGTCAGAGCCAGAGCGATGGCACGCCATAGTGGGAATCGATCCGCCTGCCATAGTCGGACGTCCACTGGTATGGCTCGTCACGCCTGTGCTGCGGCGCCTTCGAGCTGCTCCTTGGCCAGATCGACGACGTAGCCGCCCTTGTCCGTATCGTACTGGAGCGTCTGCCAGGGCAACGGGTGATAGTCCTCGCCCATTCCGAGAAATCCGCCGAAGGACATCATCGCGTAGACGCTCCGACCGCCGACCTTGTCGATGATGACATCCTCGACGCTGCCCAGCTTCTCGCCCGCCCGGTTGTAGACATTGGTGCCGGTGACCCGGTTGGCGCTGATCAGAGAATCGGAACTCAGTGATACTTTCGCGGTACTCATGAGAATCTCCCTGATTGATGAATGAGGTCTTCCGGACTCGCCATGCGGCTTTTCGCCTTGGCAAATAGCGTGCCCAACCGCGGGCTCGGACGCTGCCCATCGATGGCGCGAAAAGCTGTCCGGCTAAGCCAGGACGAACCCGCCCGGATGCTCGATAACCCGCGAGGGAGACACCCGCAGGACGATATCCACGAGCATCGGGCACCACCGTGCCCGGCCTAAGGGCATGAAGCTTGCAGTGCGCGACCGTTTCCGGTCAACCGAGAACCATGAACACGCTACCGGGCGAACACCCCGTTCTGAATGATGGTGATGGACATGCCATCGCAGTATTGGTCGCAGATGATGGGATTGCTGCACGATCCGGACACCGATGTCGATCCACGGACGTTGCCGTCGCTCGTGCGTGCGGCCGCCCGGCTCATCGTCAGTGCTGATTCGAAGCGACTGAGCCGACGCGAGGCCGCACTGGAACTACAGAAGATGTGGATGGCCCTGACCGGCGACCCACGAGACGAGACGACTGAAACCCAGCCGTCCCATGCCCAGGAAAGTTCAGGCCGGCCATCGCAGCGAACACCGGCGATCCGGCATCCGCCCGGCAACGAGATCCAACCCATGAGAGTGCTGGTGATCATCGGGCACCTTATGCACGGCTCCTTTACCGCGGCATTGGCCGACGCTTATGCGCAGGGAGCCAGAACGCGGCTGCGAGGTCAGAACGATCGATCTCTCGACGCTGCGGTTCGTCCCGGACGCTGGCCGCCGGGTCGCCCAAGGATCAGCCACTGGAGCCATCGCTTCGAGAGGCTATCGACAGCATCGACTGGGCCGAGCATTCGATGATCGCGTTCCCTGCCTGGTGGGCATGGGACCGGCGCGCCTGAAGGGCTTTCTGGATCGCATCCTGTTGCCCGATAGCGTTTCATCAGGATGAGTCGGGCCGCCTCCACGGCCTGTTGTCCGGTCGGACGGCCCACCTGATCACCTGTCTCGACATGCCTCCCTGGGTTTACCGGTGGATCTGCACCGGGCCGGCGGTCACCAGGTGCTACGGCGCTCGATCCTGGGGGTTTGCGGAATCGACACCACCAGGACCTGTTCGATCGGACCGGTCAACCGGGCCAGTGCCGACCAACGAAACAGGTGGATAAGCGGTGCGCTCCGGCTCGGCATGACGCTCGGAAATCGGCCGTCCAGCCGGTTCGACCGCCTGCGCAAGCGCGCGGCCGCATACCCGGGCGATGCGGCTGCAGTTCTTTCCGATGAGTTGGATGGCCTACACCACCGGGGCCTTGCTCGCCAATCCGCAGCTCACGCTGTCGTCGTCGAAAGCGTACTGATCGGCTACGCGCTGCTGTTCAGCGTCAAGGTGGCGACCGTGTTCAGCAATGTGAGCTGGCGGACGTGGACAGTGATCGGATCAATTCGAACGCCGGACCCTTCAACGGGGGATCACTGGGTCCTGGTGGATGGTTCGCTCAATGCCGTCAGCTCGAACTTCGCAACCGTGGCGATGCTGACCCCGTCCGCGGTGTCCGGTCTCGCCGCCCTGCTATCCGTGTCGAGCGGCTCCGCCTCGTGGTGATGCTCGTACTCACCGCGCTTGCGCTGGGCTATTCATTGCCGCTGCTCAGGCTGAACTGGCGCGGATGGGGGGAGATCGACGCTCTGCCTCACCCATGGCGTCGGGGTATCGGGCTGGGGTTATGTCATGCAGGGGGCAGCGTACTGACCGACTCCCTGGGTGTGGAGCGTTCCGCCACTATCCATCCTTCCCGCAATCGTGTTGTCGAGCATCCCCGACATCGACGCCGATACGACGGCCGGCAAGCGAACCTCGCGGTCAGATGGGGCAGTGCCCCGCGTCGGTGATTGCAGGATGCGCGTGCGTGACAGCCACGGCATTGGCATGGGCGGGCTGGTTACAGGCCTCTACGCAGGCATTCCTGAAAACCTGCTTCCGTGGGTGCGTCTGCACACGATCATTCTCGTCGGACTGACGATACGTTACCGTTGGATCGAAAGGGCCTGCAGCTGACGATCATCTCGGCATTGCTCTTCATTCTCTGGTTCACGGCCGCACCACTGGGTTGGCTGGCATTGGGCGGCGCAGGCTGACGGGTGGGACCCAACGCCCGCCGTGGCCTGCGACGTACCGACTCCCCCACCCAAAGAACGACAGCATGGTTGTGTGTCGCGGTCGTCCCTCCTTCCAACCAGGAAGCTTCGGCGGCGCCGATGAGGCCGATCGCGAGCAGAACCCAGGACAGGCCGATGGCCAGCGTCGCCACCCATCCCACTCCAAGGTGCATGGCGACGAGGCCGATGGCAAAAAAGATCACCGCGGATTCGAACATCTCGCCCCCTTTCACGAGTGAATCCCTACCGCCCCCGCCCGTGCGAAGGCGTGTAACGCATTGTCGCGCCCCAGGCATCAGCAAGCCGCGTACCCGGAGAACGGCCTGCCCGCATCTGTGCGCCATTGCGCAGGCCGACGGCCCGCCTTCAGGCAAACTTGCGAATCAGCGGTCGGCTCCGGCCGCGTCGCGGAGATTGCGTGATGAGGGCTGCCCCCGGTTCGATTTCGATGAGCTGTTGGCGTTGCAGGCCAACGCAATCTGGGCAGGCCTTCGAGGCCTGCAAGCAGGCACTGCTGGCCATCGAGCTGGCCCGCGGTACACCGCAACAGGGCCGCAGATGCGGGCCGCGCTCGGATCGCTTCGAAACGCAGATGACCGGACGCCAGGCCGGAGCAGCGGATGATCGCCGCCAGCGAAATGGCGCTGCGCCTGCTGCACGAACTCGGTCTGAAGATGGACGCGCTGGCCGATGGCCTGCGCGAGGCCAACGAGGCCGGCTGCCTGGGACCGGCCGACTGGTCGCGGGTCGACCGCGCGACGGCCGCTGAAACAGCGCTACTGCCCGGTGATCGCCTGGGCCAACGTCGGCCCGATATCCCCCAGGGGCAGCACCAGTTCGACGCCGCCCACGGTGACCGCCTCGCGTGGCATCCCGTAGACCACGCAGCTGGCCTGATCCTGGCCGAGCGTGCAGGCGCCCTTCTCGCGCATGTGCAGCAACCCCTTGGCGCCATCCTTGCCCATGCCGGTCAGGATCACGCCGACCGCCTTCGAGCCGATGACATCGGCCACCGAGTCGAACAGGACGTCGACCGATGGCCGGTGGCCGTTGACCTCGGTCTGATCGTCCAACCGCAGGACCCGTTGTGCCGCACGCGCCACCACGCGCATGTGCCGGCCACCCGGCGCGAGATAGGCTCGGCCGCGCTGCAAGGTCTCGCCACTGACCGCTTCGCGCACGTCGAGCGCCGACAGGCCGTTCAGCCGGCTGGCAAACTGCGGGTGAAGCCTGCTGGCATGTGTTGCACGATCAGACCGGCGGGCTGGCGGCGGCAGCGCCGCGAGCAGGTGGCGGATGGCCTCGGTGCCGCCGGTGGATGCGCCGATGGCGATGACCTGCTCCGGACCGATGCGCCGCGACAGGTTCCGTGCCGATCCGGCCGGCTTGTCCGGCCTGTCCGCCTGCCGGCCGCGCGTGCGGCCGCACTGACGCCCGGAACGCGCGCGGGTAGCCGGTGACGCAGGGGTCGGTAGCGCGCGCACGATCCGCGCGCTGGCTGCCCCGCGGATCTTGCGGCGATCTCCGCGCAGCCGTGCAGGGTCTTAGCCCAGGTCGAAGCGCGGCTTGGTCACGAAGTCGACGGCGCTCAGCGACAGCGCCGTCCAGGTGGTGTCGGCGCCCCGCCTTCGGTCAATGCGGAGATCATCACCACCGGCATCGGCCGGGACGCCATCAACTGGCGCAGAAAATCGATCCTGTCTGACAGGCATCTCGACGTCGAGGGTCAGGACGTCGGGATCGAGCCGGATCATCTGCCTGGCTTCGATCGGGCTGGCCGCCGTGCCGCGACGCAGCGGATGCCCGGCTGGTCATCCAGCATTGCCTGCAGCAGCCGGTTGCGCACGGTTGCTGAGTCGTCGACGACCAGCAGGATATCAGCCATCCCTGTTGCTCCGTCAGGACCATTGCCGCCTCAGAACAGGGTGATCTCGCTGCCCGGGCCATTGGCGGGCGGTGGTTCGCGCATAACGCTTTTCCTCGCTGGCAGAGTTGGTCGTCTTTGGCCAGCTTTTGCACCAGCACCTGCCGTTGCCACCGGTCATGGTGTGATCCGGCGCGGGTGACATCGAGGACATCGCGCCAGCACCGATCCCCTCGCGCTTGAGAAACTCATCGACGAAGGTCACGTTCTGCTGGCCGATCTGCATTGACGACATCCCGGAAATGACGGCACCGCCCCCGTAGACCTTCGCCTGCAGGCCACGCCGGGACGCGCCGGCCTTGAGCATCTCGTTGATCAGTAACTCCATCGCGAACAGCCCGTAGCGCGCCGAATCGGCCTTGCCTCGCGCCTCCGGCAGCATGAAGTGGTTCAGGCCACAGATCGCACCCTGGCGTTCGACCAGGCAGACACTGATGCACGAACCGAGCACCGTGGTCAGCACCAGGCCCTCGGTATCGACGTAGTACTCGCCGGGCGCGATCTTGACCGCACACCGGCCGAACACCGCATCCTGGTAGAAAAAGGCGGCCCGATGCGCCTGGCGTGGCCGCCGCCTGAGCATTTCGAGGGTCGTTTCGGCGGCCATGGTCAGGGAATTCGCAGATAAGTGGTCCTTCCCTGCAACTGGTACAGCGTGCGGCAATCGGAGAAGTTCTCCGAGTGGCCGACGAACAACAGGCCTCCGGTGGTCAACTGACCATGCATCCGCTTGATGATCTGCAGTTTCGTCTCACGGTCGAAATAGATCAACACGTTGCGGCAGAAAATGTAGTCGAAGGTGTCACGCACCGGCCAGGTCCGGTCCATCAGGTTCAGCCGCGTGAAGCGGATCATCGCCTTGAGTTCCGGCTTGACTTCGAAGGACGCTTCATTGCCCGGCCTGGCGGTAAACCACTGGCGAAGCCGTGCCGGCGCCAGCTTGGCGAACCCTGCCTCGGTGTAGACGCCCTGGCGCGCCCGCGCGAGCACCGTCGTGTCGATGTCGGTCGCCATGATCTCGGCCGTGACACCGGCAGGCAGCGCTTCCTTGCAGGTGATCGCGATCGAGTAGGGCTCCTCTCCGGTCGAGGCAGCGGCGCACCAGATGCGCACCCGCCGGGCCCGCGTCTTGCGCAGGGCCTCGCCGAGGATCTCGAAGTGATGCGCCTCGCGAAAGAAGGCGGTCAGGTTGGTCGTCAACGCGTTGACGAAGCGCTCGAGTTCATCCCCGCGCTGTGTCTCCACCAACGACAGGTAGGCATCGAAACCTGAGAGACCGAGCTCGCGGATACGGGGCCTGAGCCGGCCATAGGCCAGCATGCGCTTGCTATCGTTTAGTTGTATGCCGGCCTGCTCACGAATCAGCTTGCGAATGCGCGAGAAATCGGCATCATTCAGTTGCCCCGGGGTGCCGATCGGGTGGACCGGCTTCAAATCGTTCATCGATCAGAGTTCCACGATGGTCATTTCGGGGGCCGAGATCAGCTTCTCGATGTCGATCAGGATCAGCATCCGGTCATCGATGGTGCCCAATCCGATCAGGTAGTTGGAATCGACCGCCGAAGCCATCTCGGGCGCCTCGCGGATCTCGGAGGGGATCAACTGCAACACGTCGGAAACCGAGTCGACGACGACGCCGACCACCCGCTTGCCGACATTCAGGATGATCACGACCGTCAGCGACGTGTACTGCGCATCGCCCATGCCGAACTTGATCCGCAGGTCGACGATGGGCACGATCACGCCGCGAAGATTGATGACTCCCAGGATGAAATGCGGCGCATTGGCGATCCGCGTTGGCTTTTCGTAACCGCGTATCTCCTGCACCTTGAGAATATCGATGCCGTATTCCTCACCGGCGAGCTTGAAGGTCAGGAACTCCTTGCTGGGCCCCTCCCCCTGGGCACGGTTCTCGCGGACTCGGGGTTTTTCTGCAGTTTCCATGGCTTGCTCCTTGGCAGTTGACGCGATCAGTGACGGGCGCGACGAATGATGTGGGCGATATCGAGAATCAGCGCGACCCGGCCGTCCCCGAGAATGGTGGCACCGGAGATGCCGTCGATCTTGCGATAGTTGCTCTCCAGGTTCTTGACGACCACCTGGTGCTGGCCGATCAACTCGTCGACCGCCAGCGCCGCGCGCCTGCCGTCCGACTCCACGATGACCACTGTGTCGCCTACGCGTTCGCCGCAGCTGCGCTCGTAGCGCACCACGTCTTCAAGCCGCACCACCGGGATGTATTCACCGCGCAACTGGAGGACTTTCTGCTCACCCGCGATCGTGCGCACCTGCTGCAGGTTCAGGTTGATCGACTCGACCACCGCCGCCAGCGGCAGGATGTAGGTCTCGTTGTCCCCGATTCCCACCGACATCCCATCCATGATCGCCAGGGTCAGTGGCAGGCGGACCGAGATCGTCGTACCGAAGCCAAACGCCGAGCTGATATCGACCGATCCGCCCAGACTCTGGATGTTCTTCTTCACCACGTCCATCCCCACGCCGCGGCCGGATACGTCCGTCAGGGCCTCCGCGGTCGAGAAGCCGGGCTCCATGATCAGTCCCCAGACATCCTGGTCCGACATCTGGTCCGTCACCGGCATACCGCGCTCGATGGCCTTGGCCATCAGCTTTTCCCGGGACAGGCCGCGACCATCGTCACGCACCTCGATGCAGATCTGCCCGCCCCGGTGCTCGGCCGCCAGCGTGATCTGGCCGACCGGATTCTTGCCAGCGGCCTCGCGCTCGTGCGGCGGCTCGATCCCGTGTTCGGCGGCATTGCGTACCAGGTGGGTCAACGGGTCGGTGATCTTCTCGATCATGCCCTTGTCCAATTCGGTCGCCTCGCCCACCGTCCGAAAGCCGATCTTCTTGTTCAGCCGCTTCTCGAGATCGCGCACCATCCGGGGAAAGCGGCTGAACACGACGGCCATCGGGATCATCCGGATCGCCATCACGGATTCCTGCATCAGGCGCGTGTTGCGCTCGAGTTCGGCCAGACAGGTCATCAGCGACTGGTGCTTGATCGGGTCCAGCTCCTGTCCGCTTTGGGCCAGCATCGCCTGGGTGATCACCAACTCGCCGACCAGGTTGATCAGATTGTCGACCTTGTCGACACCGACCCGCAGCGTCGCCGTCTCGGCGGGGACCTGCCTGCCGGGCGAGGGAGCCTGGCCCGGGGAGGAGTCCGATGCCCCGTTGCCGGCCCGGTCGGCGTCGCCCACGACAGGCGCCACATCCACGGGTTTCGCGGTGGCAATCCGCCCGTGCGCCGGACCCTCGACCGATCCTGTCACGGCCTGCTCGAAGATCCCCCAGGCTGCCGACTCGCCAACAGGCGGCAACTCGGGTTTCTCAGCCGTATCGATCATCTGCAGGCGGAATTCGTCGACATTGACGTGAAACGCGAACAGTTCGGAGATCTCCTGCTCGGTCGACGCGGTTTCAATCAGATACGCACGCTGCTGGCCATCGACCGACTCGCGGCTCCTGTCCGGAGTCACCCTGCCCAGCCCGGCCACCTCGTCGAACATCGAGATCACGTCGGCCACCGTTGTCGCGGGAACCGCCTCCCGGAACGTCAGGCGCAGCCGGCGTTCACCGGCCCCGAGGCTGCCCGGGAACACGGCTTCGGGTGCGACGGGTGTTGGTGCGGACGCATCGCTGGCCGCAGCCGCGGGTATCGGGGCTGCCGGCCTCCCCCCTTTGGAATGGGCCTCGATCGCCATCAACAGCGGGCGGGCATCCAGCTCGACATCGCTCTCGCCGGAGCGGCGTGCCAGCAGCGTGCGCAGCGCATCACCCGATTCGAGCAGCGTGTCGATCATCTCCCGGTTGAGTCCCAGCTCGGCGCGACGCAACTTGTCCAGCAGCGTCTCCATCACATGGGTGAGATCGGTGACCTCACCGAATCCGAAGGTGGCCGCCCCGCCCTTGATCGAGTGAGCGCAGCGGAAGATGGCATTGAGTTGCTCCGAGTCGACCGAATCGGCATCGGCTTCGAGCAACAGCGACTCGAACGTCGCGAGGTTCTCGGCCGCTTCCTCGAAGAAGACCGAGTGAAACTGGCTCAGGTCCAGGTCGCCGGACTCCGATCCACTGGGGTTTTCCGAGGTATTCATCTTTTCTCTCCGCTCATCGGGGCGTCGTGACGTAGTCGATCAGTTCAATCAGCTTGACCGGATCGAAGGGCTTGACGAGCCAGCCCGTGGCACCCGCGTCCCTGCCAGCCGACTTCATCGCATCGCTCGATTCGGTAGTCAGGACCAGGATCGGTGTCGTGCCGAACTCGGATCGCTTGCGCAACTCGCGAATCAGCGTGAGCCCGTCGCAGCGCGGCATGTTCTGGTCGGTCAGGACGACGTCGAAGCGCCCGCCGTTGGCTTTGTCCAGCGCATCCTCGCCATCGACCGCCTCGGTCACTTCGTGACCGGCGCCTCGCAGCGTGAAGGAAACGATCTGCCGAATCGAGGAGGAGTCGTCAACCGCAAGTACTCGTGCCATGTCTTTCACTATCCTTGTTCAGAAGAGCTCCGTCGAGCCGGCATCCATCGCCCGTTGGGCAACGGCGCTCGGCTTGATGGAAACGGCAACCGCAGGCGCAATGTCCGCATCCAGCACGGCGCCAAGTGCATCGGCCAGGCAATGCATCCGGATCTGGTTGTGCGTGATGATCTGCCTGGTCATGTCCTCGAACTGCAGCGCTGTCATTACCGCCTGCAGGTCGCCCTGCAACCGGGCATTGCCCAGGATGTCCGGATGCTCCATGACGGCGCCAAGGCGCTGCCACAGATCGCCGGATGCGGACGCGATCAGCTCGGTCGCCCGCTCGAGATCAGTGGCGGCCATCAGGATCTGTTCCTGCAGGTCCATGATGGTCGTGATCTCGATGGCTTTCGATTGGTCAGACATCTCGGTCATTACACATTCCTGCCCGTGACGGGCAATCCGTTGGGGTTGTCTGACGAGTATTGCGGCCGCGGGGCACTGCGAAGGCGTTGATAAGCCCGTCATTGCACCGTCTGTTCCTGCCATCGGCGCTGCCCTGCGCGCAGACAATGCGGACATGCCCGAGGGTTGCCTGGTCGCTCCGGGCAGCCCGGTCCCACGTCCGCGGCGCGATGCCCCCGGGCAAGCAGTCCCGAACCAGCCCCTCTAGGAGATCTCATGGGCGCAAACAAAAGCCTCAAGTTCCTGATCGTCGATGATTTTTCGACGATGAGACGGATCATTCGCAACCTGCTCAAGGAGAGTGGTTTCGACAATGTCGACGAAGCCGAGGACGGTGTCGTCGCGCTGGCAAAGCTACAGAACTCGCCGTTCGACTTTGTCATCTCGGACATCAACATGCCGAACATGAACGGGTTCGAGTTGCTCAAGGCGATCCGCGAAGCGGACAACCTCAAGCATCTGCCGGTCCTGATGGTGACGGCCGAAGCACGCAAGGACGACATCGTCCAGGCGGCCCAGATGGGTGCCTCGGGCTATATCGTCAAGCCGTTTACAAAGGCGACCCTGGAAGAGAAAGTCGCCAAGATCATGGACAAGCTGGCGCTTGCGTAAGGGATGAAAGACCATGGACAACCAATCCGCCGAAGGACAGAGCACGGAACCCGAGGTCTTTCGCTCGCTCGGTTTCATCACCCGGATGCTGCACGACGCGCTGTCCGAGCTGGGCCTTGACAAGAAACTCGAGGATGCGGTCAGTTCACTGCCCGATGCGCGCAGCCGGCTCGCCTACATTTCCCGGGTGAGCGGCGAATCGGCTGACAAGGTGATCAGCCAGGTCGAGGGTGGAAAGGCCCAGCAGCACCAGTTGTCGGTTCGCGCGGCCCAGATTCGCGAGCGCCTGATGCGTGACCCTGTGCAGGCCGTGGCAACCGGCGGGGTGCTCGAGTTCATCGAGGACGTGCAACGCAGCGCCCACGATACCGATGAGATCTTCACCGAGATCCTCACTGCCCAGTCATTTCACGACCTCACCAGCCAGGTCATCCAGAAGGTGACCGGCCTGGCCAGCAACCTCGAGACCGAACTGGTCAAGCTGCTAGTCGAGCTCAGCCCCGAGGAAAAACGCCAGGCACTGCCCGAGGAAAGGAAACTGAACGGCCCGGTCATCGACACCGGCGATGCCAACGTGATGACCAGCCAGGACCAGGTCGATAACCTGCTCGAAAGCCTGGGTTTCTGACCCGGCCCGCACCCGCGATCCTTCATCTGTATTGGGCAGGCCTTTGTACCGCTTGGGGCAGACCGGTTGCCGGCCTGCCGTCGCGCGCGCCAAGGTGTTGGTTTTTCACGCGGTTTTTGACATCAACAGTGGCCGGGCCGCGTCTGCACGACAATAATTGAAACAGTTTGTCACCCTGGGCCCGCCCACTGTCATCCATGCGTCAGGAAACCGCGAATTCCGCCCGCGAACCGCTTCGCCTGCTGGTCGTCGAGGACTCCGAACTCGATTTCTCGATGGCCGAACTGACCCTGAGGCGCCAGGGGGTGCAGGCCCGCTGCGAACGGGTCGAGAGCGCGGCGCAGATGCTGGAGGCACTGGCACGCGGTGGCTGGGATGCGATCATCTCCGACTGGCATCTGCCGGGCTTTTCGGGCGATGCGGCGATTCGCCTGGGCCGCGACAACGCGCCGGACCTGCCCATCCTCATCGTCTCGGGCACCATCGGTGAGGACGTGGCGGTGGCCGCGATGCGCGAAGGCGCGGACGACTACCTGATCAAGGGGCGGCTGGCCCGGCTGGGCAAGGCACTCGAGAATGCGATCGATGCGGCCCGCACCCGCGCCGCCAGGCGGCTCGCCGACACCGCACTGCGAGAATCGCAGGCCCAGCTACAGGCTCTGTCGGCCCACCTGCAGGATGCGATCGAGGCCGAGAGAACGACCATTGCCCGCGAGTTGCACGACGAGATCGGCAGTGGCCTCACGGCACTGCGCTACGACCTTGCCTGGATAGAACGACACCCGGGGCCGGATGCCAGCGCGCGTGCCACCCAGGCCCAGGGCCATCTGGCCGACCTGCTGCAGGCCTGCCAGCAAATCGTGCAGAACCTCAGACCGCCGGTGCTGGACTCGGGACTGCTGCCGGCGCTGCAATGGCAGGTGACGCAGTTCCGCCGTCGCGCCGGCCTGCCGGTGCACTTCGACGCCAACCGCACCGACGTGGATGCCCCGGCCGACACCGCGCTGATCGTCTATCGCACGCTGCAGGAGGGGCTGACCAATATTGCCAAGCATGCCCGGGCCACCCGGGTTCGCGCCAGCCTGGTCTGCTCGCACGCCGAACTGTCGCTGGAACTGACCGACGACGGCGTGGGCATCGATCCCGGCTACTGGCACAACACGAGCTCGTTCGGCCTGCGCGGGCTGGCCGAGAGGGCCCGCCGTGCCGGCGGCCTGCTCGAGGCCAGCCGGGGACCCGGCGGGGGCACCAGCCTGTTGCTGAGCCTGCCTGTCGATGCGCCAGCGGGGCAGCCGGCATGATCCGGGTGATCCTGGTCGACGACCACGCGATGATCCGTCGCGGCCTGCGCGAGACCCTGGTCGAGGACAGCGAGATCCGGGTCGTCGGCGAAGCGGACGACTATGCCGGGTTTCGCAGCCTGATCCGCGAGACGCGCTGCGACGTGCTGGTGCTGGATGTCAACCTGCCCGGGCGCAACGGCATCGAGGTGCTCGGTGCGTTGCACGAACTGGACGAGCCGCCACGGGTCGTCGTGCTGTCGCAATACCCCGAGGACCAGTACGGCATCCGCGCGCTGAAGGCCGGCGCGATGGCTTACCTGAACAAACGCGCGGCGCCCGCGCAAATCCTGTCGGCGGTCAAGACGGTTGCCCGCGGCAAGAAGTTCGTGACCCCGGAAATCGCGGCAGCCCTGATGGACAGCGTCACCGATGGTCAGTCCGAGACACCGCACGACAAACTGTCCGAGCGTGAAATGCAGACGCTGCTGCTGATCGCCCGCGGTCACAAGCTGGCGGCGATCGCCGAGCAGCTTGCCATCGCCGCCAAGACGGTCAGTGCCTACCGCGCGCGCGTCATGGAAAAACTGCAACTGCACAGCAATGCGGAGATCGCCGGCTACGCGATCCGCCAGAAACTGATCGACTGACGCGATGACATCACCGGCCAGCCTGCAACGACCAGTGCCGTCTTCGAGCGACGGGCTGCGGGTCTTGCTGCGCCGACTGCTACCGCTGCTCCTCGTGCTGACGACGGTGCTGATGCTGCTCTGGGTCGCGCTGGATCGCGACCTGGGCAGTGCGCAGGCCGCGGTCCCCGACGGCGACGCAATGCTCGTGCTGCTGATCGCCACCGCGGTCAGTGGCGCGGGGCTTGGCGCGCTCGGGATGCTGCTGCTGGTGCGCCGCCTGGCCAGGCGCATGCCGTCGCTGCTCGGTGTCGGAGCGGCGCGCGCTGGCGCTGCACTGCCCCGGTCCCTCGCGACGCCCGGTGCCGTGGCCGCCCGTGAATGCCGGGCTGGCGGCCGATCGGCGCTGGCGCCAGGGCCGGCATGGCCGCTACGGTGATCAGGCGGCCCCTGGTCAGCGCGCCAGCCGGTGGTTGAACTGATCGGACATCAAACGTGCCGCGGTCAGTACCGGCGACCAGGCGCCGCCCGGGGACCCGGACAGGGCCTCGGTCGTTCCAGGGGGTCCGATGGACCGCGCGGCTCGACGACAGCGGGCTGCTACTGCACCATGCGCGAGGCAGCTGCCGCAGTTCGGTGCCGTGGCCAACTCCAGCGGCTGGTGCGGCACGATCGAACAGATCGACGAGGCCCCGCTCGAGGCCAAGGAGCGAAACCGGCTGGCGACGCTGGCGGCTGGCGGCCGTCCCGGTGGCGGCATTGCTGCTGCAACGACCATTGCCCGCCGATGAACCCGTCGCGATCCCGCCTGGCGACTCGTCTGGGGCAACCAGGCCCTGGGCCCGTCTGACCGAACGCGGGCATCCCGAACTGCAACGGCTGGATCCGGGCGTTGGCTGGTCTGCGCCCCGCCCGATGGCCATGCCGAGAGCGGCCGGCTCGCCCGCTCGGGCTCAGGCCCGGTGCTGCGCAAGCTTCTGGACCGGCAACACGGTGCGCGCGCCGAGGGCCTGGTCATCGACCGCTACGGCCAACGGCACGCGGTGACCGTGACGCTCGAGCCGCTGGGCCGCGATTCGACGACGGAGCTGACGCTGCTGATCCTCGATGACCTGCGCCCGGCACTGGACGAGTTGCGCAACGAGCGGCTGCGCGACCGCGCGCAGGACGAGGCTCGCGAGAAACGGGCGATCGAAACCGAGATGGCCACCCGCGAACTCGAGGCCTTCAGCCACAGCGTCTCGCACGACCTGCGCCACCCGGTGAACCTGATCGACGGCTTCGCCCGCATCCTGCAGGAAGATTACGCCCACCTGCTGGACCAGGCCGGTCGCGATCACCTGAAGCGTATCCTGAACGCCTCGCACCGGATGGAGACGATGATCGATGCGCTGCTGGAAACGCACCGGATCTCCGCGCAGGCGGTGGTACCCGACCCGGTCGACCTGTCCTCGCTGGCGACGGGCATTGCCGACGAACTGCGCGATCGCGACCCGGCGATCCGCTCGAAGATCAGCATCGAGCCCGGGATGGCCTGCCGCGGCGACCGGGTACTGTTGCGCATGCTGGTCTGGAACCTGTTCGAGAACGCCTGGAAGTACTCGGCCAGGTCGCGCTGCCGCGAAATTCACTTCGACACCGTCCGGGTCCACGACAGCCAGGTCTTTCGCATCCGTGACAACGGGATAGGCTTCGACATGCGGTTTGCGGACCAGATCTTCGGGCTGTTTCACCGGCTGCACGGCAGCACCGAGTTCGCCGGCAGCGGCGTGGGTCTGGCCACCGTGCAACGCATCGTGCGTCGTCACCGCGGACGGATCTGGGCGGAATCCGAGCCGGGCAACGGCTCGACCTTCTTCTTTACGCTCTGGGACGAGGACTGAGCCGGTCAGCGGCCCGACTTGGGGCGACGCGTCTGGCGCGCAGGCCGGTCGCGATCGAGCGCCTGCATCACGTCGACCGCGGCCGCCTTGAGGCTCTTGCCCCCGCTCTGCGCCAGGTCTGCCAGGCGGCTGACGGCCGAGCGCAGATCGAGCCGCTCGCGCACCATCAGGATGCCCACGGCCACCCACTGCTGGTGATCATCGCCAGTGGCTGTCAGCGTGCGCACCGCCTCGGGATCGGGTAGCACGCGCGCCAACTGCTCGAGCACCCGCTCGATCTCGGCCAGCAGGCGCGGCGTTTCGATCGGCTTGACCAGGTAGGCAAGCGCGCCGTACTCGAGCCCCCTGGCCTCGTCCTCGGGATTCTCGCAGGCCGTCAGAAACAGGAACGGCTGGTTCACGTAGTCGCGAAAGTAGGCGGCAACATCAAAGCCCGACTTGCCGTCCATCCGGATATCGATCACGGCCAGATCGGGCCGATACTGGCGGGCCAACAAAATGGCGTCGTCGCCATTGTCGGCTTCGAGTACCTCGTGACCGGCCTGGCGCAGTGTTGCCGTGATGCTGAGCAGCACCAGTCGGTCGTCGTCACAGACCAGGATGGTCTTGCCGCTCGATTCGGTTTCTTCATGGGCACCACCGCGGTCGCGACGCGCGCCGATCCGGACTCGGAGGATGGATCACGGCGCAATGCCGAGGTTCCCAGTTCCAGCGTGGCCTCGACAGCGCCCGCGGATGATCCGAGGGTCAGCCTGGCGCCGCGTCGCGGCAACATGGCCTTGACCAGGCCCAGCCCCGAGGCCGCCACCGGCACGGCCTCGATCGAAAAACCCGGCGCGAGCGAACCAATGTTGGTGATCCGCAGCAGGATAGACGCGTGGCGCACCTGCAGGCGAAGGCGGACCGGGGCAGGCTCGCTGCGAAAGCGCAGCGCATTGCCGATCAGTTCATTGAGAATCAGCGCAAACGGCACGGCCTCGGTCTCGGGCACAGCCCAGTTTGCCTGGCCATCGGTGACGCATTCGATCAGCAGATCGGGCGATGCCGGATCGCCGGACAGGCCCGATGCGATCGACTCGACAAAGCGCGGCACGTCGATCAGCTGGCCCACCTTGACCTGCAGGCCGTGAATGCGCGCGATCGCCTGGATCTGGCGCGACGCATCGACCAGGATGTCATTGACCTGCGGGTGGCGCAGCCCCATCTGCTGGAGCAGGCCCGCAACCCCTTGCAGGCTGTTCTTGATCCGGTGGTGCACCTCGCGGACCAACACATCACGCTGGGCCACGGCTTCGGCCAGGCGCTTTTGCTCGAGTAGCAGCGAATCGGTGATGTCCTCGACGAACACATAGCCGGTCGATTCGGACGACCCGGTGTACATGCGCACGCGCATCGATAGCGGCCCGCGCCGTGGATGATCGATGCCGATCATCGCGTCGGCGTGCCGGCCGGACAACAAACCGTTGAACGCGCCGCGGATGGTCGGAACGTCGCTTTCCCGGACGACTCCGAGTAAACGGTCCGCTTCCTGGCCGATCAGTGATGCGGCGTCCGTGCCCAGGACGGCGTCGACCGCCTGGTTCGCGAAGACGATCTGGTGGCTCGGCAGGTCGACGACCAGCACCGCCTCGTTGGCGAACGACGAGAACACGTCGAAGCGCTCCTGCATCCGCATCGCCAGCGAGGCCATCGCCTGGTGGCGGCTCAGGTTGACCGCCACGACCATCAACGCCTGTTCGGCCGGCTCGCCGATCGGGGTCAGCAACAGCAGGCAGTCGACCCGCGCGCCGTCGGCGGCGATCAGTTCGCAGCGCAGCACGCGATCGGTTGCCTCTCCCTCGACAGGCAGATCGGCGGCTGGGCCGACTGAAAACGTCCGCCGGATGGCCATGTCAAAGCAGGCCGCGTCCGAGCAGAAGCGGGCGAAGTCCATGCCCTGCAGCTCGGTCGGCGCGCGCATCAGCAGCCGTTGCATCATACGGTTGCTGCGGGTGATGCGGCCACCGCGTACATGGACAACGCCCACGGGTTCCGCATCGATGAACTGCTCGAGATCGGCGAGCGTTTCGCGCAACAGGTCCGACTGGTTGAGCAACTCGGTCAGGTCGGACAAGGTGATCAGCGCGCCCAGTTCGGGCCGACCCGGTTCGACCTGTTGCAGGTGTAGTTCACTGCGGATGCGCTGGCCGGAAGCCGTGCGCCGCTCGACCGTTCGCCGCAACGGCTGGCCTTTGAGCGAACCGGTGAGCGCCTCGCGCAGCGCCGCGCGATCGGCCGGGTCGTCGAACAGCGATTCGACCGTACGACCGATCAGTTCGTGCTCGCCCCGGCCCGCCAGGCGCAACATGGCCGGGTTGGCCAGCACGATGGTCTCGCCGATCACGTGGGCCAGGCCGGTGCTCACCGAGCGCAGCAGCGCGGATTGGCGCAGCAAGGCGGCCTGCAACTCGGCAGTCAGTTCGTGCTCACGGGTCCGGTCACAAACCACGGTGAGGGTCTGGGTCGACTCGGGTTCGTCGCCCGAGGCCGATAGCTTGACCACGCGTTGGTCCAGCCAGCGGATGCCCTGGCTCGTCGGCAGGGCGACCCTGTCGCCGGCCGTGCCCGCCGCCCCCTGGCCGGCGACGTGCGCCTGCGGGCCGGACAGCGCCTTTGCGATCTCGTCATCGCTGGCCTCGCCCAGGATCTGACGCATCCGGGCGTTCGAGCGCAGCACCCTGCCTGTCTGATCGCGCACCACCATGCCCATCGGCGCCTGTTCGAACACCCGGTTGATCCAGTCGGTCTGTTTGCGCAGTTGCGACCATGCCTGGTGCAGACGCGACAGGTCGATCATCACCGAGTACCAGAGCGGTCCGCCGTCAGGGCCGACGGTTCGGCCGACCTCGAGCTGGTAGGGGATCCGACGGCCGTCCTTGTGCCTGAACTCGCGCATCAGGGTCGCCCGCGCATCGGGGCGCTCGTACAGATGCTTGAGCGTTCGGCGCTGCCATAGCACTTCCGAATGGCTCTCGGCGGTGTGAAACTCGATCGGGTCCCGGCCGATGATCTCGGCCTCGTCGTAGCCGATCAGCTCGATCATCGCCTTATTGGCACTGACGATCCTGTGATCGATTGTCTGCAGGCACATGGGCACCGGCGCATCCGCGATCGCGACCCGTCCCGACTCAGGGGTGGCACCGGCAGGCCCGCGGGTCGCCGCGGGCGGCGACAACGGCTCTAGCGGATCGTCAAAGACCAGCACGGCCAGCCGGTGACCGGGGTCCGGCACCAGGGATAGGCGGGTGGACGTGGTGACCACCCGCCCGTCGCCGAGCATGCCAGCAAAGCTCGCCGATCGTCACCGAACCCGCCTGCGGATCGCAGCAACGCGCGCCGGCCTGGATGGGCACTGGATTCGGGACCGAACAGCGTCTGCCAGCTGGTTTCCGGGGTTCCCGATGCGTGGTTCATCGCGCGAAGGAAGGCCTGGTTCGGCCACAACCGGCTGCCGTCCAGTTCGAGCACCAGCGCGGGCACCGGGAGACACTCGAACACGGTGGGCAGACCCATGGGCCGGTCGGGCGACATTCGTGATGCAGGCACCTGGGGCGCGAGGGTCTCGGGCATTGGCAGATAGCGAGGATTAACCGGATGGGCAGGGACCAACTCATACTAGCCCAAGCGGCTAGTGCGCAGCCCGATGCAAACAAACTGACACTTTTACTCGTGCAATTCGTTGCGGTTTATCCCACGCAATGTAACCGAATAGGGTTAGGCCATCTGGCCAGGGATTCGCGCGGCAGCAATAGGGGGATTCCCGCGGGGACATGGCAGGGGATCGGCCAGGATAAAGGCGGGACAGATACTGGTTGGTACCGGGAAACACCCGGTGCGGGGTCGGGCAGAAATGGGGTGGCTGATGGGGCTCGAACCCACGACCACCGGAATCACAATCCGGGGCTCTACCAACTGAGCTACAGCCACCATTGCTGCGGACCTGGGCGGGCCAGAATGACCCGCTTGCAGGAAAAACACCAACTGTCGACGGCCCCGCGGAGTATTTCCGGATGGCCTGCCCGACAGGACTCGAACCTGTGACCCTCAGCTTAGAAGGCTGATGCTCTATCCAGCTGAGCTACGGGCAGTCGTTCGACAAGCGCGCAAGAACCGCCGCGCGGAGCATGATTGTACATGCGGTTCACATGGTCGGGGCGAGAGGATTCGAACCTCCGACATCTTGCTCCCAAAGCAAGCACTCTACCAGGCTGAGCTACGCCCCGAAGCCTGAGGATTGTAGCCGAGTTCGGGCCGCCACCGGCCGCCCGTCATTCGACCGCGGCCTCCTCGGTCACCGCGCTGGCCAGGTGCCTGGCCCACTGCTCGGCGACCTCGGCGCTGGGCGCCTCGACCATCACCCGCAGCAAAGGCTCGGTGCCCGAGGCCCGGATCAGGATGCGTCCTTCGTTGCCCAGAGCGGCCTCGGCTTCGGCGCGGGCAGCTGCCAGACGCGGGCTGGACTCCCAGTTGAAGCCGGGCTCCATCCGCACGTTGATCAGTTCCTGAGGATAGAGCGTCAGCTCACTGCAGATGTCCGACAGGCTGCGGCCGCTGCTGCGGATCGCCGACAACACCTGCAATGCGCTGATCGTGCCGTCACCGGTGGTGTGGCAATCGAGGCAGAGCAGATGACCCGACGATTCGCCGCCGTAATGCCAGCCACGCTGGTGCAGCATCTCGAGCACGTAGCGGTCGCCGACCTTGGCGCGGACGAACTGCACGCCTTTTTTCAGCATCGCCTGCTCGAGGGCCAGGTTGCTCATCAGCGTACCCACGACCCCCTCGATCGGCCCGCGCTGCAGGCGTTCGCTGGTCATCGCGAACAGTAATTCGTCGCCGTTGTAGATCCGGCCGTAGCCATCCACGATGATCAACCGGTCGGCATCGCCGTCCAGCGCGATGCCGATATCGGCGCCCTCCTCGCGCACCGCCCGCTGCAGGTTCTCGGGATATACCGCGCCGACATTGTCATTGATGTTCATGCCGTTGGGCTTGCTTCCGATCTGGATGACATCGGCGCCCAGCTCGTGGAATACCGGCGGCGCCGTGTGATAGGCGGCCCCGTTGGCGGCATCGACGACGATCTTCATGCCCTTGAGATCGAGCCGGTTCGGAAAGCTGCTCTTGCAGAACTCGATATAACGGCCCCGCCGCGTCTTCCATCCGCCTGGCCCGGCCCAGGTTGGCGCTGGGCACGCAGTTCAGTGGTCCTTCCAGCGCCTGCTCGATCTCGAGCTCGGTCGCATCGGGCAGCTTGTTGCCATCGCCCGAAAAGAACTTGATGCCGTTGTCATCGTAGGGATTGTGCGAGGCACTGAGGCACGACCCCGGCGGACAGGCGCAGCGCACGGGTCAGGTAGGCGATTCCGGGGGTCGGGATTGGGCCGGTCAGCAGTACATCGACCCCGGCGGCGGTGAAACCGGCCTCCAGCGCAGCCTCGAGCATGGCCCGAGATCCGGGTGTCCTTGCCGATCAGCACCGACGGGCGCCCGTTGGCCGCCCGGTTGTTCGAGGCCAGCACCTGGCCGGCCGCGTAGCCCAGCCGCAGCACGAACTCCGGGGTGATCGGGCCCTGCCCGACCCGGCCGCGGATGCCATCGGTTCCGAAGAATTTACGTGCCATGCGATTCGTTCCTGTTGACTTGATTCGGTATTTCACTGGCGACCGCCTGCCAGACCAGCAATGCGTCACGGGTGGCGGCGACATCGTGCACCCGCACGATCGTTGCGCCGTGCGCGACGGCGGCCAGCGCCGCGGCGACGCTCGCCGACTGACGCTCGGTCACCGTTCGCCCGGTGATCTCGCCCAGCATCGACTTGCGCGACGCACCCACCAGGACCGGCACACCGCAGCGCTCCCGGATCCGGTGACCCGCCGCCAGCAGCGCCAGGTTGTGGGCCAGGCGCTTGCCAAAACCGATCCCGGGATCGACGACCATTCGCTGCCCGACGATGCCCGCCCGGCGCAGCGACTCGCACCGACTGTGCAGAAAACCGGCCACTTCCGACACGACATCCCGATAGACGGGAGCCTGCTGCATCGTCAATGGGCTGCCCTGCATGTGCATCAGACAGACGGCCGCGTCGCTCTCGAGCACGGCGGCGACCGCCCCGTCGTCCTGCAACGCATGCACATCGTTGATCATCGACGCGCGCCGCGGGCGAGCACCTGGCGCATCACCGACGCGTGCCGGGTATCGACCGAGACCGGTACCGCCAGGTCGGCCAGCCCCTCCAGCACCGGCAGCAGACGGCCCAGCTCCTCGGCGGCGGGCACCGGCGGCGCACCTGGGCGGGTCGACTCGGCTCCAAGGTCCAGCAGGTCGGCGCCCTGCCCGACCAACAGCCGGGCGTGCGCGATCGCAGCCTCGGGGCGCGCGAACAGGCCGCCATCGGAAAAGGAATCGGGGGTCAGGTTGACGACCCCCATGATCAATGGCCGCTCCGTGCGCAGCGCGAAACGGCCGGCGAGGATAGGCGAGCCGGGTTCAGACGGCATCAGGCGCGGCAACGCGTGTCAGCGGCATCGCCGGCCGGCAGCCAGCGGGCTCTAACGACAAACCGCCCCGTGAGCGGGGCGGTTTGCTGATCGATACCGACATCGGGCCGCCCGGCGATCAGTCCCCGGCCGGATTCGGGGTCGGGTCGATGACCGGCCCGGCACCGGTGGAGGCCGGCGGCGTGCCGGTCCCGGTGTTGACCGGAAGGGCAGGCTTGGGCGGACGCGGATCGCGTCCCTCCATGATGTCGCCCACCTGGTCACTGTCGAGGGTCTCCCACTCGAGCAGCCACTTGCTCATGGTCTCGACCTTGTCGCGGTTGTCTTCGAGGATCTTCTTGGCGACCGCGTACTGTTCGTCGATGATCTTGCGGATCTCGTAATCGACCTTCTGCATCGTCGCTTCGGACAGGTTGGTCGTCTGCGTCACCGAGCGCCCGAGGAACACCTCGCCCTCGTTCTCGGCGTAGATCATCGGGCTCAGTTCGCTCGACATGCCATACCGGGTGACCATCTCGCGGGCGTTGTGGGTTGCGGCCTGGAAGTCGGCCAGCGCGCCGGTCGATTGCTGGTCGAGAAAGATTTCCTCGGCCAGGCGCCCGCCAAAGGCCACCGCGATCTCGGACAGCATCTGGCGCTTGGTCTTGCCCAGCTTGTCGCGCTCGGGCAGGAAGAACGTGACCCCGAGTGCGCGGCCGCGCGGGATGATCGTGACCTTGTGAACCGGGTCGGCATTGCCGATCAGCATCCCCACGACCGTGTGGCCGGCCTCGTGATAGGCGGTGACGACCCGCTCTTCCTCGGTCATCACCATGCTGCGGCGCTCGGCGCCCAGCATGATCTTGTCCTTGGCCTTCTCGAAATCGAGCATCTCGACCAATCGGGCGTTGCGGCGCGCGGCGAACAATGCGGCCTCGTTGACCAGATTGGCCAGGTCGGCGCCCGAGAAACCGGGCGTGCCGCGGCCGAGCACATCGGCACGCACGTCGGCGGCGATGGGCACCTTGCGCATGTGCACGGTGAGGATCTGCTCGCGGCCCCGGACATCGGGCAGCGGCACCACGACCTGCCGATCGAAGCGACCCGGTCGCAGCAGCGCGGGATCGAGTACGTCGGGACGGTTGGTGGCGGCGATGACGATGACACCCTGGCCGGTCTCGAAGCCGTCCATCTCGACCAGCAACTGGTTCAGCGTCTGCTCGCGCTCGTCGTTGCCACCGCCCAGGCCGGCACCACGCTGGCGGCCGACGGCATCGATCTCGTCGATGAACAGGATGCACGGCGCGTGCTTTTTGGCATTCTCGAACATGTCGCGCACGCGCGCCGCACCGACGCCGACGAACATCTCGACGAAGTCCAAGCGGAGATCGTGAAGAACGGCACCTTGGCCTCGCCGGCGATCGCCTTGGCGAGCAGCGTCTTGCCGGTACCCGGCGAGCCGACCATCAGCATGCCGCGCGGGATGCGGCCGCCGAGTTTCTGGAACTTGGACGGATCGCGCAGGAAGTCGACCAACTCCTGCACTTCCTCCTTGGCCTCATCGCAACCGGCGACATCGGCGAACGTGATGCTGTTGCTGCTCTCGTCGAGCATCCGGGCACGCGACTTCCCGAACGAGAACGCACCGCCGCGCCCACCGCCCTGCATCTGGCGCATGAAGAACACCCACACGCCGATCAGCAGCAGCATCGGGAACCAGGACACGAAGATATTGAACAGCAGCGACTGCTCTTCCTCGGGCTTGGCGCGCACCTCGACGTTGTATTTCATCAGGTCGCCGACCATCCAGACATCGGATGGCGCGAACGACGTGACGATGCTGCCTTCCCGGGTGTGCCCACGCAGGATCCGGCCGTCGATGACGACGCTGTCGATCTGGCCGTCGCGAGCCTGCGACATGAACTGCGAGTACGGCACGTCGTTACCCCGCGCCTGGCGGCTGTCGAACTGTTTGAAGACAGTAAACAGGACAAGCGCAATCACAAGCCAGATGGCCGCCTTGGGGAACATGTTGTTCACGAATCAATCTCCGGGATAAGCCCTATGGTCATTGTACGCAGATTGTGTCGGGTCGACCATAAACAAGCCCTTGACAAGTAATTGACTATTGCTAAGCAAGTCATTGATTTTCCTAAAGGCTGCGTTCGCCCGCACACGGATCGCAGGTTGCTCCGGCAGGTCCGGACATGCCTCTGTCGCACGGACGGACGGAAGCTGACGAGCCATCAGCGGCCCCGCCGTGGTCCTCGCCCCACAAGGTAGGTCTCGGCACTCTCGGCGCGCGAGGCCGGCGGCTTGCGCTCGCGGACCTCGTGGAAGGCTTCCTTGAATTCGCGCACCAGCTGGCTGAAGCCGCTGCCATGGAAACCCTTGGCCAGCAGCGCGCCCTGGTCGGACAGGTGCTGGCGGGCGAACGCCAGCGACAACTCGAGCAGGTGCCCCATCATCGCCAGGTCCGCGGCGCCGACGCCGGTCAGGTTCGGCGCCATATCCGAGAGCACCAGGTCGACCTGCCGGCCATCGAGCACGGCCTCGAGCGAATCGAGCACCGCCTGCTCGCGAAAATCGCCCTGCAGGAACTTCACCCCCTCGATCGGTTCCATCGGCAGCATGTCCAGGCCGATGATCTCGCAACGCCCGCCGCCGGGCTTGAGTTGTCGCTGGATCACCTGGCACCAGGCCCCCGGCGCGCATCCGAGGTCGACGATGACCAGGCCCGGCCGCAGCAACCTTTCGAGCGCGTCGATCTCGAGCAACTTGTAGGCCGCGCGGGAACGGTAATGTTCCTGCTGCGCCTTCTTCACGTACGGATCGTTCACGTGGCGGTCGATCCACTGCCGGCTCGACTTCCTGCGTATCCGTTTTGCCCGCTCTCCCATACAATCGCCACTTCCCAAAGTATCCCGCCGGTCACGCGCCGCGCCCCCGAACCGGACCCGACCGTCATGCCTGTTGCCGACCCCAAAGCGCTCAAAGCCCTGGCCCATCACCTGAAACCCGTGGTGCAGGTGGGGGCCAACGGCCTGACCGACGCCGTGCTGCGCGAAACCGACCTGGCCCTCAAGGCCCACGAACTGATCAAGATGAGCATCGCCGGCGATGACCGCGAGGCCCGCGCCGCGATCGGGGCTTCGGTCTGCCAGGCCCTGGGCTGCCAACTGGTCCAGTCGATCGGCAAGACCCTGGTGCTCTACCGTGCCCGGCCCGAACCGAAACCGGCGAACCAGCCGCACGTCCCGAAGAAAAAACTGGCCCAGTCGGTCGCGCGGGCGACGCCCGCACCGCTGGCACCGCGACCAAGCCGGGACTCGCAACGCCCCGGCCAAAAACCGGTCTCACCCGGATACACCGGCCCGCGAGCGCGCTGCAACGACCGGCGGCGCCGACACCGCCGACAAGTGGGCCCCGGCCAAGCGTCGCGCCGCGGCCCGACCGACGACCCGCAAACCGGCAGCCGGCGGCGCTGGGCGCAAGAATCATTCGTAGCGGACAGCCAGGACCTCGTACTCGCGCAATCCGCCCGGTGCCTGGACCTCGGCCACGTCGCCCTCGACCTTGCCGATCAGGGCACGGGCAACCGGGCTGGTGATCGAGACCATGCCTTTCTTGATGTCGGCTTCATCCTCACCGACGATCTGGTAGGTCAGCTTGGCGCCGGCCTCGAGATCCTCGAGATCGACGGTGGCGCCGAACACCACCCGGCCATCGGCGTCCAGTTCCGCCGGATCGATGATCTGCGCATTGGACAGCTTGCCCTCGATCTCGGCGATGCGGCCCTCGACGAAGCCCTGGCGCTCGCGCGCCGCGTCGTATTCGGCGTTTTCGGACAGGTCACCCTGGGCGCGGGCCTCGGCGATCGCCTGGATCACCGCCGGGCGCTCCTGCTTTTTGAGGCGGTCCAGTTCATCATTGAGCGCCTGGGCGCCGCGCCGGGTCAACGGAATTGCAGCCATGTCACACCTTTCCTTGCCTGTCCGGCGGCCCGCGGGGCCGACCGGCGCAGCGGCGGCGGTCCGGGCGGTCGGCCCGGCGATTCGCCGCTGCGAGATCCTGAAATGAAGACCGGAGTTCGGGAACCCGTCCGCCCTCCGGATGAGCCGACTATAGCCGAATTGCCCGGTCCAGTCAGGCCCGCCCTATCCCGCTGAGGCTGCCGCCAGGCCGGCGTGCAGCGCCTGGACGCTGTAGACATCCAGCGAGTTGCGGTGCTGGATGCCCGCCACCGCCGCCCGGGCACCGGAGATCGTCGTGTAGAGCGCCACCCGCTGGGCCAGTGCCGTCGTGCGGATCGAGCGCGAGTCGGCGACCGCGGTACGGCTGTCCTCGACGGTGTTCACGACCAGGTGCAGGTCGTGGTTGATCAACATGTCGACGACGTGCGGGCGCCCTTCCAGCACCTTGTTCACCTTGCTGACCGGCACGCCTTCGGCCTCGATGGCACGCGCGGTGCCCGACGTGGCAAACAGCTTGAAGCCCAGGTCGTGCAGGCTGCGGGCCACCCCGGCGATCGCCGCCTTGTCGCTCTCGCGCACCGACAGGAACGCCCCGCCCGACGTCGGCAGGCTGACACTGGCCGCCAGCTGCGATTTGATGAAGGCCTCGCCGAATGTGCGACCCACGCCCATCACCTCGCCGGTGGACTTCATCTCGGGCCCGAGGATGGTGTCTACCCCTGGAAACTTCGAGAACGGGAACACCGCCTCCTTGACGCTGAAGTAATCGGGCACGACCTCGACCGGGCTACCCTGGTCGGCCAGCGAGCGGCCGGCCATGCAGCGGGCGGCGATCTTGGCCAGCTCCAGTCCGGTGGCCTTGGACACGAAGGGCACGGTGCGCGATGCACGCGGGTTGACTTCGAGTACGTAGACGACGCTCTCGCCCGAGTCCTTGTCGCGCTGGATCGCAAACTGCACGTTCATCAGGCCGACGACCTTCAGGGCCTCGGCCATCAGCGCGGTCTGACGCTTGAGCTCGTCGATCAGCGGGGCCGACAGGCTGTATGGAGGCAGCGAGCAGGCCGAATCGCCAGAATGCACGCCCGCCTGTTCGATGTGCTCCATCACACCGCCGATCAACACCTCACGACCGTCGCAGATGCAATCGACATCGACCTCGACGGCATCGTTGAGGAAGCGATCGAGCAGCACCGGACTGTCGTCGCTGACCTTGACCGCGACCTTCATGTAGCGCTCGAGCTCGGACTTCTGGTGGACGATCTCCATCGCCCGGCCGCCGAGCACGTAGCTGGGCCGCACCACCAGCGGGTAGCCGATCTGGTCGGCCAGCTCGAGCGCCTGGGCCTCGGTGCGCGCCGTGCGGTTGGGCGGCTGTTTGAGGTTCAGGTCGTTGAGCAGCTTCTGGAAGCGTTCACGGTCCTCGGCGATATCGATCGACTCGGGCGACGTGCCGATGATGGGCACGCCGTTGGCCTCCTGGTCGAGCGCCAGCTTGAGCGGTGTCTGACCGCCGAACTGGACGATCACGCCGATCGGCTTCTCGATGGCGACGATCTCGAGCACGTCCTCGAGCGTCACCGGCTCGAAGTACAGCCGGTCCGAGGTGTCGTAGTCGGTCGAGACGGTCTCGGGATTGCAATTGACCATGATGGTCTCGAAGCCGTCCTCCTTGAGCGCCAGCGCCGCGTGCACACAGCAGTAGTCGAACTCTATCCCCTGCCCGATCCGGTTCGGTCCGCCCCCGAGCACCATGATCTTGCGTCTGTCCGACGGCTGCGACTCGTCCTGTGCTTCGTAGGTCGAGTACAGGTAGGCGGTATCGGTGGCGAACTCGGCTGCACAGGTGTCGACCCGCTTGTAGACCGGGCGCACGCCCAGACCGTGACGATGCTTTCGAACCGAGGTCTCGTCGCTGTCACACAGATAGGCGAGCCGGCGGTCCGAAAAACCCTTGCGCTTGAGGTAACGCATCTCGGGTTCGGTCAGCGAATCGAGCGCGCGTTTCTCGAGTTCGAGCTCCAGCTCGACGATCTCCTTGATCTGGGCCAGGAACCACGGATCGATATGGGTCAGGCGCTGCACCTCGTCCAGCTCGAACCCCTGGGCGAAGGCGTCGCCGACATACCAGATCCGCTCCGGGCCGGGCTCGCCCAGTTCCTGCTCGAGGGTCTCCCGATCGGTGGTCATCTGGTTCAGGCCATCGACCCCGGTTTCGAGACCGCGCATGGCTTTTTGCAGGCTTTCCTGGAACGTGCGCCCGATCGCCATCACCTCGCCGACCGATTTCATCTGGGTGGTCAGCCGCGAGTCGGCGTCGGGGAATTTCTCGAACGCGAAGCGCGGGATCTTGGTGACGACATAGTCGATGCTGGGTTCGAACGAGGCCGGGGTCAGCCCGCCGGTGATGTCATTGCCCAGTTCATCCAGCGTGTAGCCGACTGCCAGCTTGGCCGCGATCTTGGCGATCGGGAAGCCGGTGGCCTTGGAGGCCAGCGCCGACGAACGCGACACGCGCGGATTCATCTCGATGACGATCAGCCGGCCGTCGCGCGGGTTGACCGCGAACTGCACGTTCGAGCCGCCGGTGTCGACGCCGATCTCGCGCAGGATCTGGATGGATGCATTGCGCATGACCTGGTATTCCTTGTCGGTCAGCGTCTGGGCCGGGGCCACGGTGATCGAGTCACCGGTGTGCACCCCCATCGGATCGAGGTTCTCGATCGAACAGATGATGATGCAGTTGTCGGCGCTGTCGCGCACGACCTCCATCTCGTATTCCTTCCAGCCGATCAGCGATTCCTCGATCAGCAGCTCGTTGGTGGGCGAAGCCTCGATGCCGCGCCGGCAGATCTTTTCGAATTCCTCGGCGTTGTAGGCAATGCCCCCGCCGGTGCCGCCCAGCGTGAAGCTGGGCCGGATGATCACCGGAAAACCGAGCGTGCGCTGCACGTCCCAGGCCTCGTCGAGCGAGTGGGCAATGCCCGAGCGCGCCGACTCGAGCCCGATGCCGGTCATCGCGTCCTTGAACTTGAGCCTGTCCTCGGCCTTGTCGATCGCCTGCGGCGACGCGCCGATCAGCTCGACCCCGTATTTTTCGAGCACCTTGTGCTTGTGCAGGTCGAGCGCACAGTTGAGCGCGGTCTGGCCCCCATCGTGGGCAGCACCGCGTCGGGCCTTTCCTTGTCGATGATGCGCTCGACGATCTCCCACTGGATGGGCTCGATGTAGGTCACATCGGCCATCTGGGGATCGGTCATGATGGTGGCCGGGTTGCTGTTCACCAGGATGACCCGAAATCCTTCTTCGCGAAGGGCCTTGCAGGCCTGCGCGCCCGAGTAGTCGAATTCGGCAGGCCTGGCCGATGACGATCGGGCCGGCGCCGAGGATGAGGATGCTTTTCAGGTCTGTGCGCTTGGGCATGGTCTGGTTATTTGGATTCGGTGGCTGGGTTCAGGCAGCGCTGGCCATCAGGTCGACGAAACGATCGAACAGATAACGGATGTCGTGCGGGCCCGGGCTGGCTTCCGGGTGGCCCTGGAAGCCGAAGGCCGGTCGGTCGGTGCGGGCAATGCCCTGGACCGTGCCGTCGAACAACGACACGTGGGTCTGGCGCACGCTGGCCGGCAACGAGCCGGCATCGACGGCGAAACCGTGGTTCTGGCTGGTGATCAGCACCTGGCCCGACTCGAGATCCTTGACCGGATGGTTCGCCCCGTGGTGGCCGAGCTTCATCTTCATCGTTCGGGCGCCGGACGCGAGTGCCAGCACCTGGTGACCCAGGCAGATGCCGAAGGTCGGCAGGCCGGCTTCGACCAGTTCGCGGGTGGCCGCGATCCCGGCGTAGTCGCAAGGCTCGGGATCGCCCGGCCCGTTGGACAGGAACAGGCCATGCGGCTTGCAGGCGCGGATGTCGGCAGCGCTGCTTTGCGCCGGCAAAACCGTGAGATCGCAACCGCGGTCCGCCAGCAGGCGGAGGATGTTGTACTTGACGCCGAAGTCGAGCGCGACGACCCGCCAGCGGCCCGGCTCGCGCACCGGGTAGCCGGTGGCCCGCTCCCAGGTGCCCTCGGTCCAGGGGTAACGCTTGTCGGTGCTCACCACCCTGGCCAGGTCCATGCCCGCCAGCCCGGGAAAGGCCCGGGCTGCGGCCAGCGCCTTGTCCACATCGGGTGCCGGCTGCCCCGGCGCGGCAGCCACCAGGCAACCGGCCTGCGCCCCTTTGTCGCGCAGCAGGCGGGTCAGTTGGCGGGTGTCGATGCCGGCGATGCCGGGAACGCCCTGGGCGGCCAGGTACTCGCCCAGCGACTGGCCGGCCCGCCAGTTGGGAGACCCGCAACGGCAGGTCACGGATGATCAGGCCGGCACCGTGGATACGCGCCGATTCGATGTCTTGCTCGTTGACGCCGGTGTTGCCGATGTGCGGGTAGGTCAGCGTGACCAACTGCGAGGCATAGCTCGGGTCGGTCAGGATTTCCTGGTAACCGGTGAGGGCCGTGTTGAACACGACTTCGCCGACGGCGGATGTCGCGGCGCCAATCGAATGGCCGTGAAACACCGACCCGTCGGCTAGCGCAAGGACGGCGGCAGGATGGACGGGAAGCAATCTGGGCTCCGAATTCAGGTCTGCTGACTGGGTCGGCACAACCGGGGCCGGGCCGGCACCCAGGTTGCGGTCCGGCCGGGTCGAACGCCGCGCGGACGACGACCACAGAAAGCATGCGGATTACGCGGGAGGACGCAGCGCTGGCATGGCCCGGTGACCGGGTGCCTGCCTGGCATCACCACCTGCCAGGGCCGAACTGCGTAACCGGTAGATTGTAGCAGGGGAGGTGATGGGGTGCCCCCACGCTCCCTACGGTCGCTGCCCCCCGTGGGGCTGCCGGGCCACGGAACGGCTTCGGACGGCCGGGCGCTCGTTCCCTGGCCCGGCGGCATCTTTGGGGTGCCCCCACGCTCCCTACGGTCGCCCGGCAAGTCGCCGGCGGCGAAGCGCCTATATGGCGCCGCGGGAGCGCAGTTGGGCGCGGCGGGTGGCGTCGATACCGATTTCCCCGAGGACCTCGTCGGTATGTTCGCCCAGTGCGGGACCCAGCCAACGGGTGCTGCCCGGCGTACCGCTCAGGCGCGGCACCACGCCCGGTACCGACAACGGCGTGCCATCGGGCATTGCATGCTGCTCGATCATCTGGCGGGCAATGAATTGCGGATCGATGGGCCAGTCGGCGGCACTATAGATCTTGCTACTGGGAACATCGGCCCGCGCCAGGTGCTCGAGCGCCTCGTCCAGCGGCATCGAACAAGTCCATTCGGCGATCGCCCCGTCGATCAGGTCGGCCTGGGCGCTGCGGCCGGCGTTGTCGGCCAGCGCGGGATCGTTCTCGAGGTCGGGACGGCCGATCACGCGCATCAGGCGCTTGTAGATCGAGTCGCCGTTCGCGCCGATCACGACGTGGCGGCCATCGGCGGTCGGGTAGGTGTTCGAGGGCACGATACCGGTGAGGTTGGTGCCCGTGCGCTCACGCACGATCCCGTATTGCCCGTACTCGGGCAACGTGCTTTCCATCACGTTGAACACCGATTCGTACAGCGCGACATCGACCACCTGCCCCTTGCCGGTCTCGTAGCGGTGGCGCAGCGCCGACAGGGCGCCTATCACCGCATGCAGCGCGGCCAGCGTGTCACCTATCGACAGGTTCATGCGCACCGGCGGCCGATCGGGAAAGCCCGTCACGTAGCGCATGCCGCCCATCGACTCGGCGATCGACCCAAAACCCGGGCGCTCGCGGTAAGGACCGGTCTGGCCGTAACCGGACAGGCGCACCAGGATCAGCCCCGGGTTGTGGCGCGACAAGGCCTCATAGTCGAGGCCCCATTTCTCCAGCGCCCCGGGCCGGAAATTCTCGACGATGATGTCGCAATGAGCGGCCAGTTCGCGCACCAGTTCGGCCCCTTCGGGCTTGCGCAGATCGACCGTCACCGAGCGCTTGTTGCGCGCCTGCACGAACCACCAGAGCGACGTGCCACCCGGGCCGTCCGGGTGCAGCTTGCGCCACTTGCGCAGCGGATCGCCGCCGTCGGAGCTGGCACTGGCCGGCGGCTCGATCTTGATCACGTCGGCGCCGAAATCGCCGAACATGCGCGCCGCGAACGGGCCGGCGATCAGCTGGCCCAGTTCGAGCACCTTGAGGCCGGCAAGGGCACCGGGACCGGGCAGGCTGTCGCCGGCAGGTGGTGGGGCGGTCGTGTTCATCGGGTCGGGTTCCTGTTTCCTGCGTTTCGTGCGCCGGGGCGACAACCCCTGCGCGGTTTAGCGCCTGTCGCGAAAGGCCTGTGCAACCGTGCTCGCGTCGACGTACTCGAGTTCGCTGCCCATCGGCACACCGCTGGCCAGCCGGGTCACCTGCAGGCCCCGCGCGCGCAGCATCTCGCCGATGTAATGCGCGGTGGCCTCGCCCTCCTGCGTGAAGTTGGTGGCCAGGATGACCTCGCGCACCAGGCCGTCATCGACCCGTCGCATCAGTCGCTCCAGGCCGATCTCGTTGGGTCCCACCCCGTCCAGCGGTGACAGCTTGCCCATCAGCACGAAGTAAAGCCCGCGGTAGCTGAGGGTCTGTTCCATCACCAGTTGGTCGGCCGGGGTTTCGACCACGCACAACTGGTCGGCCTGTCGCTTGGTCGAGGCGCAGGTCTCGCAGATCTCGCGCTCCGAAAACGTGTTGCACTTCTGGCAGTGGCGCACCCGCGTCAACGCGTCGTCGAGCGCCGCCGACAGACGGGCCGCCCCGTCGCGGTCATGCTGCAGCAGGTGGAACGCGAAGCGCTGCGCGGTGCGCGCGCCGACGCCGGGCAGACGCCGCAGCGCCTCGACCAGCGCCTCCAGCGGGGCCACCGGGTGGCCGGCGGCCGGGCGATCGTGCTTCAACGGCCCGGTTTCTAGAACGGGAGCTTGAAGCCGGGCGGCAGACCCATGCCGGCGGTCAGCCCGCCCATCTTTTCCTGCGCCTGTTTCTCGGCCTTGCGCAAACCGTCGTTGACGGCGGCGACGATCAGATCCTCGAGCATGTCCTTGTCGTCACCCAGCAGCGACGGATCGACCGACAGGCGCCGCAGTTCGTTGCGGCAGGTGACGACGACCTTGACCATGCCGGCGCCGGATTCGCCCTCGACTTCGACATTGGCCAGTTGCTCCTGCATCTTGGCCATGTTGTCCTGCATCGCCTGGGCCTGTTTCATCAGTCCCGCCAGTTGTCCTTTAAGCATCGTTTTTCCTCGAGTGGGTCGGAGCGGCCAGTGACCGGACGGATTCCGGAACGATCTGCGCCCTGAATTCGGTTAGCAAAGATTGCACGAAAGGGTCGGACCGAATGGTCTCTGAGCCTGCTCAAACGCTGGACCCGTTCGAGTTCGGCCAGGCCCGCGGCCGTCCGGCCGGCGATCGACCCGACGGTGGCGGTCAGTCGCACCGGGGTGCCGAAATGCACCGACAATGCCTCGCCGACGCGTTGCAGCAGGCGCTCGTCGGCGAGCATCTGGATCGGCACGCGGACCTCGAACTGTCCGCCCTGCTGACCCAGGAACTCGCTCTGGCGCATGAATTCGCCCAGTCGCCCGGGCAGTTGCAGCCGGTTGGCCAGCGCCGGCCAGTCACCGTCGAACGGGCCGGTCGCGGCCGCGGCGGCGCCCGGCCCTGGATCGGCGGTGGCCGGCACGGCGGCGGTCGGCCCTGGATCGGCTGGCCGGCACGGCGGCGGCATCGGGCATCGCTGGACGCCGCCGCGGCCGGTCGGCATCGTCCGGCTCGACAATGGTCTCGGCATCGGGGCTGGCGCCCGGATCGCCGGGATCATCGAACATCCCCGGGGCGGTCCGTCCAATGATGACACCCGGCCAGTGCCGGCCGACGGGGCACCGCGCGCCGCCCCGTGAGGCTCTTCGTCGGCATCGGGTATCGGGCGGGCGGCAGGCGGCGAGCCGCCTTCGCGGCCGCGGCCGGCCCGCTCACGGACCGCGCGCAATGCCGCCAGCGCCGGGCGTTCGGTGGCGCCGGCCGGTGCCGGTCCGGTCCGCGGCGGCGCATCGGCGGTGGCCGGGCCGCGCGGCGCGGCCGGGCAAGGTTGTCGCCGCTCTGGCCAGAGGCGCGGGACGGCGGCGCGGGCGCGGCGTCAGCCGCCGCCTTCGCAGTCGTTGCGGGCTGCCCGGCGCGCGGCCGATCGCCGGCGGGCGCCACCGCCGGCGCCGGGTCCGCGTCGGGCTCGTCGATCGAGAACGCGCGCATGCGCAGCAGTGCCATCAGCAGCCCGGTCGCCATGTCGGGCGCCAGCGGCAGGTCTCGTTGACCGTAGATTGCCGCCTGGTAATGAACCTGCAGGTCCGTTGCGGCGAACCGGCCCTGCCAGGGCGCCGCCGCGGCCAGATGGCCGTCGCCCTGCTCCCCCGCGCCGGGCCCCAGCGCCTCGAGCACCGCGAGCGCGCTGAAGCGCTCGGCCAGGTCGGCCAGCAGGCGCTGCGCCGATACGTTCTGTTCGGCCACCTGCTGGCTGATCGCCACCAGCGCGGCGCCGTCGCGGTCGGCCAGCGCATCGAGCAATTGCTCGACGAAGCGACCATCGAGCACGCCAAGCATCTCGCGCACCTGGGCCTCGCGCACCTCGCCGGCACCAAAACCGATCGCCTGGTCGGTCAGCGACAGCGCATCGCGCATGCTGCCCGCGGCCGAGCGGCCGATCAGCTCGAGCGCGGGTGCATCGGCCGGCACCTGCTCGGCCTCGAGCACGCTGGCCAGGTGCCCGGCTATGGTCGCCGGGCGCATGTTGCGCAGATTGAACTGCATGCAGCGCGACAGCACCGTGACCGGCACCTTCTGCGGATCGGTCGTGGCCAGGATGAACAACAGGTGCGGGGGCGGCTCCTCGAGGGTCTTGAGCATCGCGTTGAACGCATGCGTCGACAGCATGTGGACTTCGTCGATGACGAACACCTTGTAGCGGCCCATCGTCGGCGCATAGACGGCGTTGTCCAATAGCTGGGCCATCTCGTCGACGCCGCGGTTGGACGCGGCGTCCAACTCGACATAGTCGACGAAGCGGCCACTGTCGATCTGCTCACAGGCCGGACAGGCGCCGCAGGGTGCGGGGGTCAGACCCGTTTCGCAATTGACCGCCTTGGCCAGGATGCGGGCGATCGTGGTCTTGCCCACCCCCCGGGTGCCGGTGAACAGGTAGGCATGGTGAAGCCGGCCGCTCGTCAGCGCGTGCGACAGCGCGCGCACCACGTGGTCCTGGCCGACCAGCGTGTCAAAAGAGCGCGGACGCCATTTTCGAGCGAGGACCTGATGGGACATTGCCTGGGTCGCCAGATTCTTGGCCGGTCGATGCGGAACCGGGCGTGGCCTGCCCGGGGGGCGGGTATTGGGATCGGGTGGGCGAGCCTGGACTCCGGCACTTGTCGACAATGACTGTGGCTGCTTCCTTCCGGACCTGACCAGATTGGCCACGCAACAATGCGAAGGGGCCCGCCCGCTTGAATTCTATCAGCCCCGCTCTATGTAATACTTCCTGCGCCTCCACTTCTCATCCATAGGCTCTCACATGCCCATCAAACAAGTTACCGATGCCACGTTCGAGCAGGACGTGCTCAAGTCCGACAAGCCGGTGCTGGTCGATTACTGGGCCGAATGGTGTGGCCCCTGCAAAATGATCGCCCCGATCCTGGACGAAGTCGCCTCCGACTACGACGGCCGGGTGAGCGTCGCCAAGGTCAATGTCGACGACAACCAGCAGGTGCCGGCCAAGTACGGCATCAAGGGCATCCCGACGCTGATGCTGTTCAAGAACGGCCAGCTGGTGGATACCCGGGTCGGCGCCTTGTCCAAGTCGCAACTGACCCTGTTTCTCGACAACCACCTCTGATCTGGACAGCCGGGACGATTCCCGGTAGATTGCGCAGGCGGTCCAAGATCAGTCCACGGACCGCTTCCGGATGACCAGACACTGCAAGCCGCCCGAGTCTCAGGCCCGGGCCCGCCAGCCCGCTCACGAGGCGAGGCGGCAGGCAGATCCGGCATCCGGGCCTTCCGAGACCCCGGGAACCGGCACTCCCCTGCCCTAGTCGTCCCTCGCCTGCCCGCTTCTCGGCACGGCTGGATGCGATGATGAGCCGGGCCGGCTCCCACCGGTCGATCCGGACCCGAACAAGGCCCGTTGCCGATCACGCCCGGCACCCGGCCAACCGCCACCGAACCCGTCATCCCGCAGCCAAGCCGTCGGGCGGGGTCGATAGTCAAGTCCCACCTGTTTGCCAGAGTTCTCTGGCTGGAACATTCCCACATGCATCTATCCGAACTGAAGGCGATCCACGTCTCCGAGCTGATTGAAATGGCCGGCGAACTGGAGATCGAAAACGCGAACCGAATGCGCAAGCAGGAGATGATGTTCGCCATCCTCAAGAAAAAGGCCAAGACCGGGGAAGCGATCTTCGGCGACGGCGTTCTGGAGGTTCTGCCCGACGGTTTCGGATTCCTGCGATCGCCGGAAACCTCGTACCTGGCCAGCCCCGACGACATCTACATCTCGCCGTCGCAGATCCGGCGTTTCAACCTGCACACCGGCGACTCGATCGAGGGCGAGGTGCGTACCCCCAAGGACGGCGAGCGCTACTTCGCGCTGGTCAAGGTCGACAAGATCAATGACGAAGCCCCCGAGAAAGGCAAGCGCAAGATCTTGTTCGAGAATCTCACGCCGCTGCACCCGAACAAGGTCATCCCGCTCGAGCGCGACATCAAGGCCGAGGAGAACATCACCGGACGCGTCATCGACATGGTCGCGCCGATCGGCAAAGGCCAGCGCGGCCTGATCGTCGCGCCGCCCAAGTCGGGCAAGACCGTGATGCTGCAACACATCGCGCACGCGATCAGCGCGAACGCGCCCGACGCGACGCTGATCGTGCTGCTGGTCGACGAGCGCCCCGAGGAAGTCACCGAGATGCAGCGCTCGGTGCGCGGCGAAGTCGTTTCCTCGACCTTCGACGAGCCGGCGACCCGCCATGTGCAGGTGGCCGAGATGGTCATCGAAAAGGCCAAGCGCCTGGTCGAGCACAAGAAGGACGTGGTCATCCTGCTCGACTCGATCACCCGCCCGGCCCGAGCCTACAACACGGTCGTGCCGGCCTCTGGCAAGGTGCTGACCGGTGGTGTGGACGCCAATGCGCTGCAACGGCCCAAGCGTTTTTCGGGGCCGCCCGCAACATCGAGGAAGGTGGCTCGCTGACCATCATCGCGACCGCGCTGATCGATACCGGCAGCCGGATGGACGAGGTGATCTACGAGGAGTTCAAGGGCACCGGCAACATGGAAATCCACCTGAACCGGCGGATGATGGAAAAGCGGGTCTACCCGGCCATCGACATCAATCGCTCGGGCACCCGTCGCGAGGAGTTGCTGATCAGCCCCGACAAGTTGCAAAAGGTCTGGATCCTGCGCAAGCTGCTGCATGACATGGACGAACTGGCGGCAATGGAGTCTGCTGGACAAGATGCGCCAGACCAAGAACAACCAGGAATTCTTCGACATGATGAACCGGGGCGGCCGCTAGGCTTGTCCTGTTGCCCCCGATTGCCTATAATCGAGGGTTACCCAATCCAGGGCTACAGACATGGTCGCCCAAAGTTGGATCTGCGCAGACTACGGAATCGTTTCCATGAAAGAAGGTATCCACCCCTCGTACCGCGAAGTCGTGTTCCAGGACATGACCACCGGCACGCGCTTCATCACCCGAACCACGGCCAGCACCCGTGAAACCACCAAGTGGGAAGATGGCAAGGATTACCCGCTGATCAAGCTGGAAATGACCTCCGAATCGCACCCGTTCTACACCGGCGCCCAGCAACGCGTCCGCGAAACCGGCCGGGTCGAGCGGTTTCGCCAGAAGTTCGCCCGTAAGGCCTGATTCCTTCGGAGGGATCGGGCGCCAGCGCCCGGTCGTCGGGGCGAGCATCCTGGGCCCTGCCCGTGCCGGGCCATGGCCTGCGCGGCCAACGCGATCACCCTGACCTTGAGCGGCCCGCTGCCCCTGGCAACGGGCCGCTTGCTACCGACCTGACCCGGGCCGGCATGCGTCCGTTCATCGTCACCAGTCCCCAGGCCCGCAAACTGCCGCGCTGGGGTCTATGGCTGCTCTGCATTCTGTACGTGCTGCCCGGATTCATCGGTCGTGACCCCTGGCGGGTCGACGATGCGATCGGCTTCGGCATCGCGCTAACGATGTTCCTGGGGCTGCTCCAGGACTGGCTGTCGCCCAATGTGCTGGGGTGGCCACCCCGATCAGGCACCGTTACCGTTCGCGCTCGCGGCGCTGTTCGCGCGGCTGTTACACGCGGTCAGTCCCTGGCTGCAGCAGGTCAATACCCATCTGGTCATCAGTCCGCACCTGTCGGTGCGCCTGGCCGCGATGGCCGGAATCGCCCTGATGCTGTTCCTGTTCTGGCGGGCCAGCTTCCTGCTGGCCCGCCGGCCCGGTGTCATGCCCAGCGACCCGCTGGGGGCCGGCGCCCCGGTGACCGACCCGCTCGCGCGATCGCCGATTCAGGCCTGCTGATCGTGCTGGCCACTTTCGGCCTGGTCACCCGGCTGCACGAAACCACCGCGATGGCCGCACAGGTGATCTGGATGGCCTTGTTCCTGTACGGCATGGCCACCGCGCTCGAGCGGCCGCAGCGCGGCGCGGTGATTGCCGGCCTCGCGGTGGCCGCGACGTTCGCCAGCCACGGCATCACCAGTGCGCTGGCCCTGGTCCTGGCGCTGGTCACGTTGCCCTGGCTCAGCCAGCCCTACCAGCTGGTGCGCGGTCCGCTGCTGCAGATCGGCCTGCCGGTCGCGTTGGCCGGCAGCCTGGTGTGGCCGCTGCTCGTGCTGGTGGCCGGCAACGAGGCGACCCGCGCGGGTTTTGGCGCCTGGATGGACTGGAACCTGGCCAGCTTCTCGGTGCCCGATGCGCAGTCGCTCGGCTACGCGGTGCGCTACATGCCCTGGTTCTTCTGGCCGGCCTGGCCGCTGGCGGGTGGCACTGTTCCGATGGCGCGGCCATTATGACCAGCCGGCGATCGCGCTGTCGCTGGTGACCATAGGCTGGCAGCTGCCGCTGATCCTCGCGGCCACCGACCCGGGTGAGCAGTGGCTGTTGCCGGCGACGCTGCCGATGGCGCTGCTGGCGGCGTTCAGCCTGCCCACGCTCAAGCGGGCGGTCGTGAACCTGATCGACTGGTTCGCCGTGATGCTGTTCAGCCTGTTCGGTTTCGCGATCTGGGCCTACTGGCTCGCCTTCCTGACAGGCTGGCCGCCGCGGATGGCCCGCAGTGTCAGCCAGCTAACCCCGGGCCTGCTCGTGCAATGGAGCCTGGTCGACGTGCTGATCGCGCTGCTGGCCAGCGCCGCGTGGATCCTGCTGGTGCAGTGGCGGATCTCGCGCCGCCCGCCGGTGATCTGGCGGGCCGTCGTGCTGTCCTCGGGCGGCCTGTGTCTTGCCTGGTTTCTGCTGATGACGATCTGGCTGCCGGTGTTCAACGAGCGCAACACGTTTCGCGGCGTCGCCAACGCGCTGGCGATGCAGATCGGCCATGATGCCCCCTGCCTGAATTCCCGCGACCTGGGCCTGGCCGAGAGGGCCAGCATCGGCTACTTCGCGCGAATTCGCTTCGATGACACCAGTGGTGACTGCCGCTACCTGCTGGTCCAGGACCGTGGCGCGATGGCCAGTGGCGATGCACCGGCCGAGGCCGGTTGGCAATTGCTGTGGGAAGGACGCCGGCGCCCCAACCACGACGAGCGCTTCCGCCTGTATCGACGGGCGGGCGGCGGCTGAGCCGGCGAGGCGGGGTCGGCGTCGCTAGGGGGACGGCGGCGGCGCCTCGTCGCGGATGAAATGTTCACGGTAATAGCGCAGTTCGTCGATCGACTCGACGATGTCGGCGATCGCGGTATGCGCGCTGCGCTTGGTAAACCCCTTGGCGATCGCCGGCTGCCAGCGCTTGCACAACTCCTTGAGTGTGCTGACATCGAGGTTGCGATAGTGGAAGAAGGCCTCGAGCCTGGGCATGTAGTTGGCCAGGAAGCGCCGGTCCTGGCAGATCGAGTTGCCGCACATCGGCGACATGCCCTTGACCACCCATTGCCTGGCAAACGCGATCATCCGCTTCTCGGCCTCGGCCTCGGCAACGCTCGACTGGCGCACCCGCTCGGTCAGGCCCGACTTGCGGTGCGTGCTCTGGTTCCACTTATCCATCGCGGCGAGTCGCTCATCCGACTGGTGGATCGCAATCGCCTCACTCTGCGCAAGGACTTGCAACTGGCCGTCGGTCACAATCATGGCGACTTCGATGATCCTGTCGGCTTTCGGATCCAGCCCGGTCATCTCCAAGTCGATCCACAGCAGGTGGCTGGCATCGGTTCGAGGGGGCTGTGACATAATTTTCTCCATCCAAAAATTCTCGCACACCCGCTCTCCGTGACCGCGACCGGATTCGCCCTACTGTTTCTTTTCGCCCTCACCTGCAGCACGGTGTTGCGCCTCTGGCTGGGCATGCGCCAGGTCAGGCACGTGCGCCAGCATCGCGGTGCGGTGCCGCAGGCGTTTGCCGAGGGGATCTCGCTGTCCGCACACCAACGGGCCGCCGATTACACGGTCGCACGGGTCGGTCTGGGCCTGGTCGATGCGCTGGCCAACGTATTCCTGCTCATTGCGCTGACGCTGCTGGGCGGCCTGCAGTGGATCTACGACCAGTTCGATCTTTGCTGCAGCGGCTCGCCGCTGCTGGCGCAACTGGGGTTCGTCGCCACGGTGGCCGTGCTGGGATCGTTGCTCGACCTGCCGCTGGCCTGGTATCGCCAGTTCCGGCTCGAGAAGCGGTTTGGCTTCAACCGGATGAGCCCGGCCCTGTTCATCGCGGACATCGCGCGCGGTACGCTGTTGGCCGCCCTGATCGGACTGCCGATGATCGCGCTGGTTCTCTGGCTGATGCAGCAATCGGGGTCCGCCTGGTGGTTCTGGGTCTGGCTCGCCTGGATGTCCTTCAACCTGGTGCTGCTGGTGCTTTACCCGACGGTGATCGCGCCGCGCTTCAATACCTTCGAGCCGCTGCCGGACAATGCGCTGCGCGACCGCGTCGAGTCGCTGTTGCGGCGCTGCGGCTTTACCGTCAGCGGCCTTTACGTGATGGACGGCAGCCGCCGCTCCAGTCACGGCAATGCCTACTTCACCGGCTTTGGCAAGGCCAAGCGCATCGTCTTCTTCGACACCTTGCTGCAGCGGCTCGATGCGGACCAGATCGAGGCAGTGCTGGCGCACGAACTGGGCCACTTCCGTCATCGCCACATCCTCAAGCGCATCGCGCTCAGCTTTGTCGGCAGCTTCCTGGGGCTCGCGCTGCTGGGCTGGCTGGCGCAACAGCCGTGGTTCTACGCCGGACTGGGCATGACCCCGGGCCTGATCGGCTACGAGGGTCCGGCGCTGGTGCTGTTCATGCTCGCGCTGCCCGCCTTCGTGTTTCCGATGCGCCCGCTCGCAGCCTGGATGTCGCGGCGCGACGAGTTCGAGGCGGACGCCTACGCGGCCGGGCAGACCGAGGCCAGGCACCTGGCCAGCGCATTGGTACGCCTGTACAAGGACAACGCCACGACCCTGACGCCCGACCCGGTGCACTCGGCCTTCTACGACTCACATCCCCCGGCCTCGGTGCGCGTCGGCCGGCTGCTGGGCCTTGGCGCCGCCCCCCCGGGCAACGCCCCGACCGCCGGCGCCCATGCCTGACTCGCCGTCCGGCGAGGTCGTTGCCACCCATGGACGTCGCTGCCTGGTCCGGCTGGCTGGCACGACCCTCGATCGAGCCGCCATGCTGCGCGGCCGACAGATCGAGGTCTGTGTCGGCGACCAGGTTCGCTGCACCCGGGCCGATGCCGACCAACTGGTGGTCGAGTCGGTCCACGAGCGCACAAACCTCGTGCTGCGCAGTGTCGGCCACAAGCGCAAGCTGCTGGCGGCCAATATCGATCAGGCATTCATCGTCATCGCCCCGGTACCGCGTTACGCCGAGGAGATCCTGCTGCGCGTGATGATCGCGATGCGTCACGCCGGCGTGCGGCTCAACCTGCTGGCGAACAAGGCCGACCTGCCGCAATTCGCGCAGATCCGCGACCGGCTGGCCAGCCTCGCCCGGCTGGATGTCCCGGTGATCGAGGTCAGCGCACGGGTGCCCGAAGCGGCAGTGGCGCTGGTCGCCCCGCTGCTGACCGGGCGGCGCAGCCTGTTGCTGGGCGAGTCCGGCATGGGCAAGTCGACGCTGCTCAACCTGTTGGTTCCCGATGCCGGTCAACGCACCAACGAGATTCCGAGGCGCTTGGCAGCGGACGTCACACGACCACGTCCAGCCGTCTGTTCCATGTGCCCGAGACGATTGCGGCGGGGGCCAGCGTCATCGATTCGCCGGGCTTTCAGCAGTTTGGCCTGGCGCATCTGTCGCCGACAGAGCGCGAACACGCGATGCCCGAGTTCGGGCCCTATCTGGGCAAGTGCCGGTTCAACAACTGCCGGCACCTGAACGAACCGGGTTGCGCGATCCGCGAGGCGGCCGCCAACGGTCGGATCGATGCGCTGCGCTACCGGCTGTTCACCGAACTGCACGAAGCCGACGGCTGAAGACCGCAGCGTGCGCAGGTGCGTCCCTGGTGTGAACAGGCCCTAGTCGGCGCGCAGAAAGTGAAAGAAGTTACGCAGGATGGTCGCGGTAACGCCCCAGATGAAATACTCGATCTCGCCATCGGCAGCCCGCCACGGCATCGCGTAGACCTGACGGTCCTCACCGGCCATCAGGACACGACGCCGCTGGTGATTGGCCGGGTCCATCAGGAAGGTCAACGGCACGTGAAAGACCTCTTCGACCTCGTTGGGATCGGGATCGAGCGCCGGCAATGACTCGATCAGGCCGATCACCGGGGTGATGGAAAACCCCGACCCGGTGCCGTACTCCGGCAGTTGACCGAGAATTTCGATCGAAGTTGGCGACAAACCGATTTCTTCGCGGGTTTCGCGCAGCGTGGTCGCCCGTCGATCGGCATCGACGACTTCGACCCGCCCACCAGGGAATGCGATCTGACCCGAGTGCGAACGCAGGTGGCCGGGCCGGGTGGTGAACAACACGTGCAGTTCGCTACCGTGCAGGACGATGGGCACGAGCACCGCCGCCGGGCGCGCGATCCCGGTGTCGCCGGGGCGGCGATCGTGGATCACTTCGGGCACCCAGGGCAGGTCGCGCGCAAAGCGCTGGCGCAGGCCCCAGGGAGACAGAACAGCACGGCTCACGGCGGACAGACCGTCGTGAGCCGTTTCCACCGGCAGCACCAGTGGGTCGAAACCGCGCCCCGAACTGGCGCCGCGAACCTGAGTCATTGCCGAATCACCCGGTGTCGCCGTGCACGCGGGCCCGGTTTCAGGCCTTGACGAGCTTGCGGTTCGGGAGCTTTTCCTTGATCCGCGCCGATTTGCCCGAGCGGTCACGCAGGTAGTACAGCTTGGCGCGACGCACGTCACCACGACGCTTGACCTCGATCGAGGCGATGATCGGCGAATGCAGCTGGAAGGTCCGCTCGACGCCTTCCCCGGAAGAGATCTTGCGCACGATGAACGACGAGTTCAGCCCGCGGTTGCGCCGGCCGATGACGACGCCTTCGTAGGCCTGGACCCGCTTGCGCGTGCCCTCGACCACGTTCACGTTGACGATGACCGTGTCGCCGGGCGCGAATCGGGGATTTCCTTGCCAAGGCGCTGGATCTCTTCCTGTTCCAGCTGCTGGATGAGGTTCATGGGGGTGACTCCGAATGACATCTTGCCGAACTGATTCAGGGAGATCGACATCGATTCCCTTCCGAACCTGGACCTGGGTGGGCGGGACTTCGCCCGCCCCGGTGAAATTCACCGGACTGATTCCCGAACCGCCGACCGGTGACATCGTTGCGGACAGGGAAACGGGCGATCCGTCGGTAGAGGATGCAACCGGGCATTATAGCGGTCAAGTACCGCGACCGACAAGCGGCCAACGGCCGGCTCCGCGCCACCCGGCTCGCCGGCTCAACCGGCCCGGGTCAGGCGTTGCAAAAAGCGCTCGTCGTCGCTGTCCAGACGGCGCTCGGCCCGGGCCCGGGCGATGAGATCCGGCCGACGGCGCGCGGTCGCCTCCAAAGCGCGCTCGCGGCGCCAGGCGGCGATGCGGGCATGATCGCCCGAGAGCAGGACCGGCGGCACCGACTCGCCCTGCCAGGACTCGGGCCGGGTGTAATGCGGGCAATCGAGCAAGCCGTTGGCAAAGGAATCCTCGAGCACCGACGCCGGATCATTGACCGCGCCGGGCAGCAGCCGCACGATCGCATCGATCAGCATCATGGCAGGCAGCTCACCGCCCGACACGACGAAGTCGCCAACCGCGATCTGCTCGTCGACATGGCGGTCCAGGAACCGCTGGTCCATCCCCTCGTAGCGTCCGGCGATCAAGGTCAGCGACTGCATCGCGGCCAGTTCGGTCACCCGCCGGTGGGTCAACGGCGTGCCCTGGGGACTCAGGCAGAGCACCGTGCGCGCGCCGGCGCTCCCGCTGGCCTGCGGCGGTTGTGCGGCCGCAACCGCCGCAAGCGTATCGGCCAGCGGCTGGGCCATCATCACCATACCCGGTCCGCCACCGTACGGGCGATCATCGATACGCCGTTAATTGTCGTCGACGACGTCCCGCGGATTCCAGTGGCAGGCCTGCCAGATGCCCGCGCCAAGGGCGCGGCCGGTGATGCCGTGCAGCGCAATGGCATCGAACATCTGCGGAAAGAGACTGACGATATCGAATCGCATCGGGCACTCCGGCTACGGCGGGCGGGCTTGGACAGCGAAGCGCGCGGACCGCGCCAGGCGGCTCAATCCCAGTCGGTGTTCCAGTCGACCTTGACGACTCGGGCGCCCAGGTCCATCGACAACAGGTAGTCGTCGACCAGGGGAATCAGGGATTCGACCGGTGCCCCGTCGTCGCCGCGGGCGGGCGTGCGCAACACGCGCATGAATGGCGCCGCGCCATGATCATCGATATCGGCGACCCGGCCCAGCGCCTGGTCATTGGCATCGATCACGTCGCAGCCGATCAGGTCGACCCAGTAGAATTCGTCGGGGGCCGCGGCCGGGAAGTCGATCCGCGCGATCAGCACCGACGCGGATCGCCAGGCCTGCGCCTGCTCACGCGTTTGGATTTCCGGCAGGGTGACCAGCAGCGTGCCACTGTGCCATTTGCAACGGATCGCCGAGAATCCGTGCGCCACCCCATCCAGGCCGCGCAGCCAGAGCCGGCGCATCTGGGGCAACACGGAGTCGGTACCGCCGTGCGGCGCCACCTTCAGCTGGCCCTTCAGGCCGTAGGCATCGAGCACCCGGCCAACCTCGACCAGGTCTTCTCCGGCGGCGTCCGATCCGGCCAACGGCCGCGCTCCGTGGCGACCTTACCCGGCGGCGGGCGCCTGGGCAGCGGATTCCTGGGCCTGGGCCAATGCCTTGGCCTTGGCCTGCGCCTTCTTGGAAGGACGCGGGGTCTCGGCCTTCTCGACCGGGCCACGGGCCTGGCGGCTGATCAGCTTGCTGACGGCTTCCGAGGTCTGCGCGCCCTGCCTGGTCCAGAATTCGACCCGCTCCAGCGAGATCACCAGCGGCTGGTCCTTGCCGGCGGCCATCGGGTTGTAGTAACCGAGCCGCTCCAGAAAGCGACCATCGCGCCGGTTCTGGCGGTCGGTGGCGATGATGTTGTAGAACGGACGCTTTTTCGCGCCGCCGCGTGACAGTCGAATGACGACCATGCTTTCCTCAGTAAGATTGGATCTTGCGCCGACGCCGGGAGCGTTGGGAGCGCTGAAACGGCCAGGGCCGGCAAAGACGAATGGGTAACTCGCGATTGTAGCAGTTGTCACCAGATACGGGAACCGGCGCGGGCCGCACTCAGAGCAGGTCCAGTTGCCGGCCCAGCGGCTCGAACAGGTCGCATCGCAACACGGCGCGATCCCTCCCCAGGCCGTGGCGGCGGGCGGCCCGCTGGAAGCGGCGGGCAATGAGATCGGCCCACACCCCCGCCCCCGCATCCGGCTGAAAAAGCGGGCATCGTTCAGGCGCTCGCCCCCGCGCAGGTCCCGCAACCGGCCAGCACCCGGTCATGACGATCGGGAAAATGCGTCGCCAGCCACGCCAGGAACAACGGCCGCACTTCGCCGGGCAGGCGCAGGATCGTGTAGTGGATGGTTTGTGCGCCGGCCTGCGCCGCCGCCTCGACCAGTCGCTCGATCTCGTGGTCGTTGAGAAACGGCGCGATCGGCGCGGCGATCACGCCGACCGGGATGCCCGCATCGACCAGCGTACGCACGGCACGCAGGCGCCGCCACGGCGCGCTTGCGCGGGCATCCCAGAGCCGCGCCAGCGCGGGCTCGAGCGTGCTGATCGACATGAAGCACTTGGCCAGGCCCCGGCGGGCAGCAGGCCCGATCAGGTCGATGTCGCGCTCGATCAGCGCCCCCTTGGTGACGATCGTGAACGGATGGCTGCGCCGCACGAGCTCGCGCAGCAGCTCGCGGGTCAGGCCGTGCTGGCGCTCGGCCGGCTGGTAGGGATCGGTGACCGAGCCGATGTTGACGGTGTCGCAACGGTAGCCCGGCGCGTCCAGCTCGCGCGCCAGAACCGCCGCCATCCCGGCCCGTACGCCGATCCGGGTCTCGAAGTCCAACCCGGGCGACAAGCCGTCGAACGCGTGAGTGGGCCGGGCGTAGCAGTAGATGCAGCCGTGCTCACAGCCGCGGTAGGGGTTGAGCGCGCGGTCGAATGCGATGTCCGGCGAGCGGTTGTAGGTGATCGCCGAGCGCACCGGGATCGTGCGGATCTCGGTGGCCGGCGCGGGCCGCCCGGTATCCGGCCCGCTGCCAGGCCAGCCATCGTCGATCGGAGAGCGCGCGACGGTTTCGAACCGGCCCGCCGGATTGCTGACCGCGCCCCTGCCCCTGACCACCCGGATCGATGACAACCGGGCGGGGTCGTCAGACGTTGATCGGGTTGTCGTTCGAGATCCAGCCAACGGGGTCGGACGGGTTTTCATCGTTTGTTTGAGTACTGTTTATATGCACAGTATACGCGCCGAACGTTGCCCTGGCGGCGACGCCCACCGCTGCTCGCGCGCCGAGGCTGTTAAAGTGTCAGCCGACTGATTCCACGACCCGCAAGACTGCCGAATGGCCAGCTCCCAGCCTCCCCGACACGCCACGGATTCCCGGCCGGCGTCCCGCAAGCGCAAGCGGACCGACACCACGGTCCCGCCGCCCGTCATGAAGCGCCAGAAAGCCAAAGAGCCCGAAAAGGCATTCGGCATGAGCCCGCCGATGGCGATCGCCTGGATGGTGGCACTGGGACTGGTGCTGTTCCTTGGTGTGTTTGCGATGCGCACGATCCACGCGACGATGCCCAGCCATGACGCCAGCGGCGGCCTGGCCGAGACGATCCTGCCCGAGCGCTATCTCGATCCGGCCAACATGAGCGTGCCCCGCGATCCCGCGCAGGGTCCGTCGGCCCAGATGGAGTCCGAGGTGATGATGCGCAGCCAGGGCTGGATCCGCCCCCCGGCGATCGAGACGCTCGATACCGGCGCCCCCAAGACGGAGCTGGCCACCTGGGACTACAAGGACGGCGTGCCACCCGAGATCGCGCGGATTCCCGAACAGGTGATGGACCTGCCCGGGATGCCCGGCGGCCAGGCCCTCACCCGCTCCGGGCTGCCCGCACCGCCCACCCAGATGCTCGCCTCGCCGCCGCCCCTGATGGACACCACGCTGCCGCCACCGATGTTCGGACGATCGCTCACGCTCGATGGCCAGAGTGGCGAACTGGCCGGGGGCACTCTGCCGGCAGCGCCGATCGAGTCGGCCCGCGTCACCCACAATCCCGACGACGGCCGGATCGTCATCGATCGACCGGATGTCGCGAGCATCACCGCCGGCAATCCCAACGATCCACTGGGCGCGCTGATCTCGGGCCGGGCGGTGCCGGCCCAGGGCGTCGAGCCCCAGGCGTCGGCCGCCCAGGCGGGCACCGGCAACAACCGACCCGCCCAGACGCTGTCGCAGGCAATGGATGCCGCCTGCGCCAATGCCGGGTTTTTCGGGCGCTTCTCGTGCGAGCAGCAGACGCGCGAGAAATGGTGCGCCGGCCGCTGGAACCAGGTGCGCGGCTGCGAACGCAACCAGAACGTGAACAATTTCTGATGCCCGGCGACGTCAGGCTGGCCAGTATCAACCTGCTCAACCTGAGGTTGCCCGGACGGGGCTTCTACGGCACGCCTGGTTACTCGAAAAGCCAGTACCGGGAAAAGACCCGCTGGATCGCCGACCTGTTCGACCGGCTCGAATGCCGGCTCGTCGGTGTGCAGGAGGTCTTTGACGAACAAGCGCTTCGCGACTGCGTCAGCCAGTCGCGTGCGCTCAGGAAGGCCCCGACCATCGTCGTTCCGCACGCGGGAGATGGCAACGAGCTGCCCCGCGTCGGCCTGGTGTCGCTGCTGCCGCTACTGGCCCCGGTCGAATCGATCACCGACCTGCCCGGCCAGCCCGAGGTCAGCCTGCCCGGTGCCGCCGAGATCGGCCTGCCGGCGCTGGTACCCGACAAGTTCTCGCGGCCCGTGTTGCGCACGACCGTCGACCTGGGCAGTGCCGGATCCCCGTGCCCTGCCAGGGTCTATGTCATCCACCTGAAGTCGCGCCGGCCCAAGCGGATCGAGGGGCCGGCAGGTGGGCGCGCGGTCGCCGAGGATCTGACAGATCCGGCGATCGAGAACCGGGCCCACCTGCGCTCGTTGATGATCCGCGCGATCGAGGCCAACGCACTGCGCCAGCTGCTGCTGCAAGACCTGGTGGGCTCGACCACCCCGGTGATCGTGATGGGTGACTTCAATGACCATGCGAAGGCGATGACGACCGAACTGGTCACCGGCCGGCTGCTCGAGCACAGCCGGGTGCGACGCGACTTCCAACTGTGGCACGCGGCGACATTGCAACGGGTGAACAACCTGGGGCGCCATTTCGGCTACACGAACATTCATGCCGGCGAACCGGGATCCATCGATCACATCCTGGTGTCCGAGGAGTTCCTGCGCGATGGCAAGCACTCGGTCGGCGAGGTGTTACGGGTCGATTACTTCAATGATCACCTGAACAGCCGCAGCGACCTGAACTCGGACCATGGCGCGATCCGCGCCCACCTGCTGATCAACGATCGCTGAACCCTGGTCGCGCGTGGCGGCCAGCCGCACCGCCCGGCAGCCGGTTCACGCGGGCAGAGCGCGGTCGATGATGGCCGCCAGGTCGAGCCCCGGCGGCAGCGTGCCATAGGCACCGCCCAGCCGAAACCCGAGCCGGGTCGCGCAGAAGGCATCACTGACCGCCGACGGTGCGAAGCGGGCCAACAACGAACCCTGTAGGCCGGTCGCCATCATCTCGGTGATCCGGCGCGCCCGCAACTCGAGGTCGGCCGGATCGGCGATCTCGTTCTTGAGGGTGACGAGCAGCCTGTCCAGTTCGGGATGCGCACCCGCGGCCCGTTCGATCTCGGCCAACAGCGCCGGCACGGCCAGTTCGTCACGACGCATCGCGCGCAACACATCGAGGCAGATCACGTTCGCCGAACCTTCCCAGATGCTGTTCACCGGCGCCTCCCGGTACAGCCGCGGCAGCAGGGTTTCCTCGACGTAACCGGGCCCGCCCAGGCACTCCATCGCCTCGCCTACGTGGGCGCTTGCGCGCTTGCAGATCCAGTACTTGCCGATCGCCGTGCCTATCCGTGCCAGGGCCGCGGCCGCCGGATCCTGCGCCGCCTCGTCGATCGCGCGGCCGATGCGCAGCGTCAGCGTGATCGCCGCCTCGGACTCGATCGCCAGGTCGGCGATCACGTTGCGCATCAGCGGTTTGTCGATCAGCAGGCTGCCGAAGGCCGCGCGGTGCCGGACATGATGCATCGCCTGGACGAGCGCCTGGCGCATCAACGCGCTGGACCCGAAGCAACAATAGTAGCGATTGCCCTGGACCATCTCGATGATCGTCGTCACGCCGCGGCCCTCGTCACCGACCATCACGCCATAGGTGTCGAACAACTCCATCTCGGACGACGCGTTCGAGCGATTGCCAAGCTTGTCCTTGAGACGCTGGATCAGCAAGGTGTTGCGCTCGCCATCGGGGGTCCAGCGCGGCACCAGGAAACATGACAGGCCGTCATCGGTCTTGGCCAGTGTCAGGAACGCGTCGCACATCGGCGCGGAACAGAAGTGCTTGTGGCCGGTCAACCGGTACACCGCGCCGGGCCCGCGGCCCGGTCCCGATGCCACGGCAACGGTCGAATTGCTCCGCACGTCCGAGCCACCCTGCTTCTCGGTCATGAACATGCCCATCGTCGCACCGGTCTTGAGCTCGGGCGGCAGGTCGCGCCTGTCGTAGGTCGTCGACAGCAATCTCGGGATCCACTCGTCGCCGACCTGCGGTGTCATCCGCAACGAGGGAATCGCCGAAGAAGTCATCGCCATCGGACACAACACCCCGCCCTCGGGCTGGTTCAACAGGTAGTTGAGCGCCGCATGGGCCACCTGGGCACCCGGGCGCGGCTCGGCCCAGGCGAGGCTGGGCAGCTGGTTCGTGATCGCCAGGTCCATCAGCTCGTGGTAGGCCGGGTGGTACTCGACCTGGTTCAGGCGCCGGCCGTGCCGATCGAAGGCCCTGAGTTGCGGGACGTGGCGATTGGCCTGGTCGGCCAGCTCGAAGGTTTCGCTCGCGCCGCAACGCCTGCCAAACCCGGCCAGCCGCTCGGCCGCCCAGCCAGCGCCCTCACGTTGCACCGCCTCGCGCAGCGGCAGGTCGTCCGACCAGAGGTCCTGGTCTTCCTGCAGCGGTGGCACGTTGACCACTTCGTGGGTTGGCAGGCGCGTCAGCGGTTTGTGCGGGTTCATCAGGCCTCCCTGCCGGCCGGGATCGGCAAGCGTTGACCCTGGCCGGCGCGTTTAGAACTGTGCCTCGGTCACCCGGAGTACGCCCGGCGCGCCGTCGACGATGCTGGCCGCGAGCGCCGGCGCCTGCACCAGGTAATGATCGGCAAAGAAGCGCGCGGTGACCTGCTTGGCCGCCAGGAAATCACGGTCGGCGTCGGCCCCCGCGGCCAGCGCATTGGCCGCCAGCGCCGCGGGCGAGTTGCCAGCCACCCAGCACGATGCCCGCCATCCGCAGGTAGGGACACGCTGCCCGCATGGACATCGCGCGGATCCGACCGGGAACGGCTAACCACGTAATCGACCACGGCGGCCAGCGACTCGCGCGCGACGGTCAGCCGACGGCCGATCGCCTGCAGGCCTTCATCGTCGCTTGCCGCCAGCGCCGATTCGGTCGCAACGACCTGCTCGAGCAACAGCTTGGCCGTGGCACCGCCATTGCGGGCCGTCTGCGACCGACCAGGTCGTTGGCCTGGATCGCGGTCGTGCCTTCGTATGGTGAGGATGCGCGCGTCACGGTAGTACTGCGCGGCACCGGTTTCCTCGATGAAGCCCATGCCGCCGTGCACCTGGCATCGCCGTGCGAGGTCACTTCCAGCGACATTTCGGTGGACACTTGACGATGGGCACGAGGAACTCGTTGATCGCCTTGTGACGGGCACGCGCCTGGTCATCGGCCCCATGGTGGCCGCGGTCGCCGTGCTCGGCGGCCACGTAGGCCAGCGAACGCCAAGCCTCGGTCAGCGACTTCATGCTCATCAGCATGCGTCGCACGTCGGGATGATTGATGATGGCCACCGGCCCGGCTGAGCCGGCGACATCGCGGCCCTGGATCCGCTCGCGGGCGTAGGCGACGGCCTTCTGGTAGGCCCGTCTCGGCCACCGCCACCCCCTGCATGCCGACCGAGAAGCGCGCCGAGTTCATCATGATGAACATGTACTCCAGGCCGCGGTTCTGCTCGCCGACCAGGTGGCCGATCGCGCCGGCGCCGACCTCGCCCTTGTCATCGCCAAAGACCAGCACTGCGGTCGGGCTCGCCTTGATGCCCAATTTGTGCTCGATCGACGCGCAATAGACATCGTTGCGTTTGCCCGGACTGCCATCGTCATTGACCAGGAACTTGGGCACGATGAACAGTGACATGCCCTTGACCCCCTCGGGCGCCTCGGGCGTGCGGGCCAGCACCAGGTGGACGATGTTGTCGGCCATGTCGTGCTCGCCGAACGTGATGTAGATCTTCTGGCCGCTGATCCGGTAACTGCCGTCGTCCTGGGGCACGGCCCGGCTGCGCACCAGCGACAGGTCGGAACCGGCCTGCGGCTCGGTCAGGTTCATCGTACCGGTCCACTCGCCGGACACCAGCCGCGGCAGGTAGGTGCTGCGCTGCGCTTCGAGCCGGCGGTGAGCAAGGCTCGATCGCCCCATCGGTGAGCAAAGGACACAGTGCGAACGACAGGTCGCCGAATTCAGCATCTGGATGCAGGGGGTGGCGACCAGCTTGGGCAGCCCGGCCCCACCGAATTCGGCGGATGCTGAACGCCCTGCCAGCCTCCCTCGGCAAAGCCGGCATAGGCCTGCGCGGAAACCGGGCGTGGTCCGGACCACGCCGTCCTCCCAGGTGGCTGGCTGCTGGTCGCCGGTCCGGTTGAGCGGCACCAGCACCTGTTCGTTGAAACGCGCACATTCCTCCAGGACTGCCGCAGCGGCGGCGTAGCCGGCCTCTTCGAGGCCGGGCAGGCTCGCCAGGTCATCCAGGCTGGCGACATGCTGCAACGTGAACAACATGTCCTTGAGCGGAGCCTTGTAGGTCATTTGCGTCTCTCGATCAGTGAAGGTTTGGCGACCGGGCGCTCAGTCCAGTGACGACACCAGTTCGGGAACGGCATTGAACAGGTCGGCGACCAGGCCGTAGTCGGCGACACCGAAGATCGGCGCTTCCTCGTCCTTGTTGATCGCCACGATGACCTTGCTGTCCTTCATGCCGGCCAGGTGCTGGATCGCCCCGATATGCCGACCGCCACGTACAGTTCGGGGGCGACGATCTTGCCGGTCTGCCCGACCTGCCAGTCGTTGGGCGCATAGCCGGCATCGACCGCGGCCCGCGAGGCCCCCATCGCCGCACCCAGCTTGTCGGCCAGCGGTTCGATGATCTTGGCGAAGTTCTCCGAACCCACGCCCCGGCCGCCGGACACGATGACCTTGGCCGCGGTCAGCCTGGGCCGGTCGCTCTTGGCCAGCTCGCTGCCCTCGAAGTGCGCCTTGCCGCCGTCACCGCATCGACCGACTCGACCGACGCCGATCCGCCCGCCTCTGCCGCATCGAAGGCCGTGGTGCGCACCGTGATCACCTTGACCTTGTCCGACGATCTGACGGTGGCGATGGCGTTGCCGGCGTAGATCGGCCGGGTGAAGGTGTTCTCGTTCTCGACGCCGATGATGTCTCGAGGATCTGCGCCACGTCCAGCGCAGCCGCGACCCGTGGCAGGATGTTCTTGCCCCAGGCCGTGGCCGGCGCCAGGATGTGCGAGAAATCGCCGGCGACCGCCAGCACCTGGGCCGCGACGTTCTCGGCGATGCCGTGCTTGAGCGATTCGCCGTCGGCGTGCAGCACCTTGCCACGCCGGCGACCTTGGCGGCCGCCTCGGCCACCGTGGCGTTGGCCGGCGCCGCAGACCAGCACCGCGGTGTCGCCACCGATGGCGCTGGCCGCCGCGATGGTGTTCAGGTCGTCAGCGCAGGGCCTGGTTGTCATGTTCGGCAATGACGAGGTTTGCCATGGAAACCTTGAAATTCTGGGGGGACGACTGGGCGTCCGGGAAATCATTGACTGGACCGGTTCGGGCGCAGCCGCGAACTCAGATGACCTTGGCTTCATTCTTGAGTTTGTCCACCAGCGCGGCAACGTCGGCCACCTTGATGCCCGCCTTGCGGGTCGGCGGCTCGGACACCTTCAGGGTCTTGAGGCGCGGCGCGACATCGACGCCCAGATCCTCGGGGCTGACCGTGTCCATCGTCTTTTTCTTGGCCTTCATGATGTTGGGCAGCGTCACGTAGCGCGGCTCGTTCAGGCGCAGGTCGGTGGTGATGATCGCCGGCAGCGACATGCTCAGCGTCTCCAGGCCGCCGTCGATCTCGCGCACGACCTTCGCCTTGCCATCGGCCACCTCGATCTGGTTGGCGAACGTGGCCTGGGGCAGGTCAGCCAGCGCGGCCAGCATCTGGCCGGTCTGGCTGGCGTCGTCGTCGATCGCCTGCTTGCCCAGGATGACCAACTGCGGCGACTCCTTGTCCATCAAAGCCTTGAGGATCTTGGCGACCGCCAGTGGCCGCAGTTCGCATCGGCTTTGACCAGGATGGCCCGGTCCGCTGATCGCCATCGCCGTGCGTGCAGGGCTTCTGGCAGGCCTGGACACCGCAGGACACGGCGATCACCTCGGTTGCCGTGCCGGCCTCCTTCAGTCGCACGGCCGCTTCGACGGCGATCTCGTCGAACGGGTTCATGGACATCTTGACGTTGGCGATGTCGACGCCGGACTGGTCACTTTTGACCCTGACCTTGACGTTGTAGTCGACGACACGCTTGACCGGCACCAGAATTTTCATTGAGCACTCTCTCGATCGGATGGAATTCGTAACTGCCCATTATAGGAACAGCGGCGGCAACTGCAGTGAATCCCACGCGCTCGCGTGCGGCGAACACCGGATCCTTCATTGTCAACTTGGTTGACAAGACAGATTGTCGCCGACTACATTGATCTTGTCAACCATATTGACAAGAGCGGTTTGACGACATGAGCGACAACCTTCAGCGCGCCGCTGCGCCGCACCGACTGGTTCGCGTCGGCGATCATGGCCGGCATTCGCGCGTCCGGCCTGGCCGATATCACATCCCAGAGCCGGCTGCTGGCCCACAAGGGCGGCAAGCCGATGAGCATGTCCGAGTTGGCCCGGCGGCTGGCCATCTCGCGCCAGGCGGTGCACAAGACCGTCGGTGAACTGGTGCGCAAGGGCATTCTCGAAGTCAGCAAGGACCCGACCGGGGCAATGCGACGCTGGTGGCTCACACCGGGCTGGGGCGCGAGATCAACCGCCGGCGCCGCCCTGATCGAGCACGCCGAGGCGCGGATCGCGCGCCGCATCGGCCCGGGAGCGCTGGTCGAGCTCGGGCGCACGCTGGGCGCGCGACTGGGACTAGGGCCTGATCAGGTCGGCCAGCTGGGTGGGCGCTTTTCCAGGAACGCCTGGACCCCTTCCAGCGCTGATTCATCCATCATGTTGCAGGCCATCAGTTTCGCCGGCCATCTGGTAGGCCGCCTCGATGCCGGTCTCCAGCTGGCGATAGAACAGCCGTTTGCCGGCGGCGATCGCGGCGGGTGGCTTGGCGACGATGGCGGCGGCAAGCTCGGCGATCGTCGAATCGAGCATCGCCGGCGTCGCCACCTGGTTCACGAGGCCCTTGGCCAGCGCCTCACGCGCATCGATGAAACGACCCGTCACCAGCAGCACTGAACGCCTGCTTGCGCGACAGGCTGCGCGACAGCGCGACCGGGAGGGTGTCGAGCAAAAGCCCCAGATTGACCCCGCTGACCGCAAATCGGGCATCGTCGCTGGCCACCGCGAGGTCGCACATCGCCACCAGCTGGCAGCCGGCCGCGGTGGCGATGCCGTGCACTCGGGCGATCACCGGCTGGGGCAGCCGCTGCAGCGTCATCATCAGCCGCGAGCACTGGCCGAACAGCTGGCGGTAGTCGAGCCGACGGCTCGGCCCGCATTCGCGGTGTCGTGGCCGGCGCAAAACGCCTTGCCATCGCCGGCGAGCACGATGACCTGTACCGTCGGGTCGGCGCCGGCGGCCTTGAACTCGGCTTCGAGCGCCGTCATCAGGCCTCGGACAACGCATTGAACTGCGCGCCGCGCGCCAGCGTCAAGGTGCGCACCCGTCGCGATCGACGCGGCGTACCAGCGGATCGGCCGCCTGTCCGGGAATCGGGGATTTGGCATCGACGGCATCGTTCATGGACAGTTCCCGTGGTGGCCGCCCGGGAACCGGGCGTCTGGGACATCTTAGCCTTGCTCCGGTAACCTCCTGCCGCCGCCGGCCTGCGTTAGGCCCCCGTTCCCTCGACCGCCGGTCGGCCGCTCGAGCGCCGCAGGCGCTGCCGTTCGCGCCGATCGGCCTGCCCGACCCGGGATATCTGGCTACACTGCGCGAAGAATTCAGTTCCCGGACACCCATGCTAGACAAGATCCAATCGGTCGCGGCCCAGGTAGGGTCGATCGTCGTCGGCAAGCAATCGCAGATCCGTCTGTCGCTGGCCTGCATCCTGGCCCGCGGTCACCTGCTGGTCGAAGACGTGCCCGGGGTTGGCAAGACCACGCTCGCCCATGCGCTGTCGATCTCGCTGGGCCTGCAGTTCAAGCGGGTCCAGTTCACCAACGACCTGCTGCCCGCCGATATCGTCGGTGTCAACGTCTTCGATCGCAACAAGGCCTCGTTCGTATTCCACCCGGGCCCGGTGTTCTCGCAGATGCTGCTGGCCGACGAGATCAACCGCGCGTCGCCCAAAACCCAGTCGGCGCTGCTCGAGGCGATGGAAGAGCGCCAGATCTCGGTCGACGGTCGCCCGTTACCGCTGCCCGACCCGTTCTTCGTGATCGCCACGCAGAATCCGCAGGACCAGATCGGCACCTTTCCACTACCCGAGTCGCAACTGGACCGCTTCCTGATGTGCATCGAACTGGGCTATCCCGACCCGAGTTCAGAGCGAGCATTGCTGGCCGGCCAGGACAGGCGCGAGATGGTTGAAGCGCTGAGCCCGAAGCTGACCCCCGACGAACTGCTCGAGGCGATGCGCAAGGTGCGCCAGGTGCAGACATCGTCGGCCCTGCTCGACTACGTGCAGAGCCTGCTCACCCAGTCGCGCCGCTCGAACAACCTGGCCGAAGGTCTGAGCCCGCGCGCCGGGCTGGCCCTGATGCAGGCGGCCCGTGCCTGGGCGCTGCTCGATGGCCGCAACCACGTGCTGCCCGACGATGTCCAGGCCGTGCTGGGCGCGGTCGCCGGCCACCGGCTGCGGCCCGCGAAGGGCGGCTCGCTCTCCTACCGCGGCCGCAACGAACTGGTCGCCGAGTTGCTGCATGCCGTGCCTTTGCCGTAGTGTGGGAGCCCCCACGGTCGCTACGCTCCCCCGGCAAGCCGGCCAGTGCCGGCGTTGCAGGGCCGGCCCGCTACGGCAGCGACGGGCATGCCCGTCGAAACCCTGTCTGCGTCCCCACGGGGCTTCCTGGGCCCAAGGACGGCTTGGGATCGGCCCGGCGCTCGCCCTTGGCCCGGCGGGCCTGTTTGCAGGCCCTGGTACTGGGTGTTGGTCATACCTTAGTTCGACCCGCCGGGCATGGGATGCGCGGATGAGTAGTACGTTGCAGCCTGGGGCCGCGGGGTGCGGGCAGTGGCGCGGATGCCGCCGGGTCGTGGGCGAGCGCCAGGTGATCCGCTCTCATTCCCGGCGCCACCCGGTGGCGGGTGATTACCGTCATTGACGATGCGCAACATCTGTGCGCCGCCGTCGCGCCCGGGCATCCTGTTCGCCATCGTGCTTCTGGCGATGCTGGTCTGTTCGATCAACTACGGCTGGCGCGGGCTACGCGCTGAGTTTTCTGATCTTCGAATGCGGTCGTCGGCCTGATGCACACGTTTCGCAATCTGTCGTCGCTGACCGCGCGCCCGGGCCGCTGCGAATCGGTCTTTGCCGGCCAGCCGGCGCAGGTCAGCGTGCTGCTCGTCAATGCCAGCCGGCTGGCCCGCTACGCGGTGCGCATCGACGCGCCCGGCATGACGCAGGCCCAGTCGGCCGACATCGCGCCGCTGTCCGAGCAGATTGTCCACCTCGCGCTGCCCACGACCGAACGCGGCTGGATGAACCTGCCGCGGCTGACGCTGTCGACCCGGTTCCCGGTGGGCATCTGGCGGGCCTGGAGTTACTGGCTGTCGGCGCAGCGCGTGCTGATCTACCCGGCGCCCGAAACCCCGCCGGTGCCGCTGCCCGGCACGCGCCTGGCCAACGGCGACGGCATGGGCGGCGGCGGCGCCGAGGAAGACCTGGCCGCGGTGCGCCCGTTCGTGGCCGGTGACTCACCGCGACGCATTGCCTGGACCGCGATGGCGCGCACCGGCAGCGACGAGCTGCTGACCAAGCAGTTCGACGGCGGCGCGTCGGGCGAGTTGCTGCTCGATTTCGCGTCGCTGCCCGGCGCACTGGGGACCGAAGGCCGGCTGTCGCGCCTGGCCCGCTGGGTCGTCGATGCCGATGCCCGCGGGATCGACTACGCGCTGCAACTGCCCGGCCGCCACATCGACGCCGACAACGGGCCGGCGCACCGGCAACAGTGCCTCGAGGCGCTGGCACTGTTTGACACCACCGCCCCCGTCGGACCATGAACCTGACCGGCATCAACCTGTCGATGCGGGCCATCACGGGCCGGCTGGGCAGCGACTGGGAACGCGACCGGCGCGACACCTTGTTCCTGATGGCGGCGATCCTGCTCGCCAGCCTGCCCCAGTTGCCCCACCTGCCCGGCTGGATAGGCGCGGCCTTTCTGGCCTGCTTCGGCTGGCGGCTCGCGATCCTGCTCACCGGTCGTCCGCTGCCGGCCACCTGGATCCGCGTGGTCGGCGCGCTGGCCGCGGTCGGCGGCGTGCTCGCGCAATACCAGTCGATGCTCGGACGCGACCAGGGCGTGGCGCTGCTCACGCTGTTCCTCGGCCTCAAGTTGCTCGAGATGAAGGCCCGGCGCGATCTGTTCGTCGTGATCTTCCTGTGCTTCTTTCTGCTGCTGACCGGTTTTTTCCAATCGCAATCGCTGGTCTCGGCGGCGCTGATCCTGTTCGCGGTCGTCGGCCTGGTCGCCTCGATGATCACGATGCAGTTCGGGCAGACCGAAACCGGCATCGCCAAACGCCTGCGCCAGGCCGGCATGATCGTGCTGCAGGCCCTACCAATCGCGATCGCGCTGTTCGTGCTGTTCCCTCGCCTGTCGACCCCGCTCTGGGGCATGCAGGGCGCCGGCGCCGGTGCCAGCACCGGCCTGTCCGACTCGATGTCGCCGGGGGCCGTGACCAACCTGGCCAAGTCGTCCGAGACCGCGTTCCGCGTCAGCTTCGATGGCGAGCCGCCGCCCACCGCGGCCCTGTACTGGCGCGGCCCGGTCTTCGGGCAGTTCGATGGCAGCCGGTGGACCGCCTACCCACCGGCGTCGGTCGTGACCGTGCCCCCGCAGGTCCAGATCGATTCCGGTGCGCAGGCGCTGGGCTATTCGGTGACCCTCGAGCCCAGCAGCAACCCGTGGCTGCTGGCACTGGACATCCCGGTGGCGCTCGAGGGCCTGACCGCCGGACGTCTTGTGTCGGACCCCGCGTTCACGATGGCCATGGACCGGCCGGTGGTCGAGCGCATCCGCTACCGCGCGCAATCGCACCTGCGCTACGCGATCGGTCGAAACGAGACGCTGACCAGCCTGCAGCCATGGCTGCGCCTGCCCGACGGATTCAATCCGCGCACGCTGGCGATGGCACGCGAGTGGCGCGACCGCTACAGCAGCGACACCACGGCCGAACTGGCGAACCGACTGCTCGGCTGGTTTCGCAGCGAGCCCTTTCACTACACGCTGCAACCCGCGCCGCTGGCCCGCGACACCGTCGACGACTTCCTGTTCAACACCCGCGCCGGTTTTTGCGAGCACTACACGTCGGCCTTCGTGGTGCTGATGCGCGCGATGGGCATTCCGGCGCGCGTCGTCACCGGCTATCAGGGCGCCGAACGCAGCCCGGTCGATGCCTACTACCTGGTGCGCCAGTCCGATGCGCATGCGTGGGCCGAGATCTGGAGCGCGCAGGACGGCTGGCAGCGGGTGGACCCGACCGGCGCGGTCGCCCCCGAACGGGTACAGGGCAGCTTCCGGCTCAGCGAGTCGCTGACCGACTCGCTCGGCGACACGGCGGTGGGCAGCCTGTGGAGCCTGTTGCGGTTGAACCTCGATGCGCTCACCCATCGCTGGAACCAGTGGGTGCTCAATTACGACCGCGGCTCGCAACAACGGTTGCTGGAGCGCCTGGGCCTGGATGGGAGCGACTGGCAGGGCCTGGCCGGCCTGCTCGCCGGGGCGCTGGTGGTGTTGATCGGCGGCAGCGCGTTGCTGACGCTGCAACCCAGGCCGGTGCGCGATCCGATCGGCCGCGCCTATGATGAATTCTGCGCCAAGCTCGACGCGATGGGCCTCACCCGGGCGCAACACGAGACCGCGACCCGCTACCTCGCCCGCGTGTCAACGCAACTGGACGAGACCACCCGCCGCGAGGCGCTGCGCATCATCGGCCTTTACAACCGGCTGCGCTACGGTGACCTGAGCAACCCGCAAAGCCGGCGCGAGCGCCGGATGCGCAACATCGACACCCGCCGGATGCCCGGCGAGACCCGCAAGATCATCCACGCCCACGAGGGCATGCGGCGCCTGCGCGCCGCGGTGCGTCGCTTTCAGCCGGGGAACACGCCGGTCGACAGGTAGCGATCGCCCCGATCGCAGACGATGAACACGATCGTCGCGTCATTTTCCTGTTCGGCGATCCGTAAGGCGATACAGCAGGCACCGGCCGCCGAGATGCCGCAAAAGATCCCCTCTTCGGCGGCCAGGCGACGCGCCATGTTCTCGGCATCGGCCTGGGTCACCTCCTCGGTGGCATCGATGATCGCGTGTTGGCGGATCGCCGGCACGTACTCGGGCTGCCATTTGCGGATGCCCGGGATCGACGAGCCGTCGGTCGGCTGTGCACCGATGATGCGCACCGACTCGCGCTGCGCCTTCAGGTAGCGCGACACCCCGGTGATCGTGCCGGTCGTGCCCATCGCCGACACGAAGTGCGTGATCCCGCCCTGCGTGTCGCGCCAGATCTCGGGGCCGGTCGACTCGAAGTGCGCCCGCCAGTTGTCGTCATTGGCGAACTGGTCCAGCACCCTGCCCTTGCCCTGGGCCTGCATCCGCAAGGCCAGGTCACGGGCGCCCTCCATGCCCTCGGCGCGGGTGACCAGCACCAGCTGCGCGCCGTAGGCGCCCATCGACTGACGCCGCTCGATCGACAGGTTGTCGGGCATGATCAACACCATCTTGTAACCACGGATTGCGGCAACCATCGCCAGTGCAATGCCCGTGTTGCCCGAGGTCGCCTCGATCAAGGTGTCGCCGGGCCGGATCTCGCCGCGCGCCTCGGCGCCGGCGATCATCGCCAGCGCCGCGCGGTCCTTGACCGAGCCGGCCGGGTTGTTGCCCTCCAGCTTGCCCAGCACGCGGTTGCCGCGGGCCGCGACCGACGCCGGCACGACCCGCTGCAACCGCACCAGCGGCGTGTTCCCTATCGTGGCATCGACGGTGGCATAGGAAGGGCTCATCGGGTTTCCTGGGTTCAGTGGATGGTCGGCTGCGCATCGGGCAGCATGGTCACCGCGGGCTGGGTCAGGCGCATGATCGATTCGCGAAACGCGCGAATCGCCGGCATCCGCGGAAAGCTCTTGCGCCACACCAGCATCACGCGCCGCGACGGGCCCGGCGGCTCGAAGGGTACATAGCAGAGCAGGCTGTCGGCGGGCTCACTGTCGGGCTGCACCGCCATGCTCGGCAGCACCGTGATGCCGATGCCCGAGGCCACCATGTGGCGGATCGTTTCGAGCGACGAGCCCTCGAAGGTCTTCTGGATGCCGGCGGTGGCCTGCGAAAAGCGTGACAGCTCCGGGCAGACCTCGAGTACGTGGTCGCGAAAGCAGTGGCCGGAGCCGAGCAGCAACATCGTCTCCTCCTTCAGGTCGACCGACGAGATCTGCCGGCGCGACGACCAGCGGTGGGCGCGCGGCATCGCGACGATGAACGGCTCGTCGTACAGCGACTGCGTGACCAGCCCGGTGTCCGAGAACGGGTCGGCCAGGATCGCGACGTCGATCTCGCCCTGGCGCAGCAACTCGAGCAGCTTGACCGTGAAGTTCTCCTGCAGGATCAGCGGCATCGACGGCGCATCGTGGATCACCTGGCGGATCAGCGCCGGCAACAGGTAGGGCCCTATCGTGTAGATGATGCCCACCCGCAACGGCCCGCTCAGCGGATCCTTGCCCTGCAACGCCACCTCGCGCACCGCATGGGCCTCTTCCAGGACACGCTGCGCCTGTTCGACCACGCTCAGGCCGATCGGGGTGATGCCGATTTCGCTGCCGCCACGTTCGAAAATCTGCACCTGCAGTTCATCCTCGAGCTTCTTGATCGCCACCGACAATGTCGGCTGGCTGACGAAGCAGGCCTCGGCGGCCCGGCCGAAATGCCGTTCGCGGGCCACGGCGACGATGTACTTGAGTTCGGTCAGTGTCATAGTCAAACATCATACCGATATAGATGTTGATAGATTAATGCATATCGGCCCGCTGTTGCGGCCCGACCCTGCACCGACGCCGGCTTTGCCTTGAGATTGATCAAGCACCCAGGAAATCCTCGCGCCCGCCGAACCAGCGATCGAGCATCGTCTCGAGCGCCGCACGCGAGATCGCCGGCGCCCCGACCGTCCCTTTCCTGCCGGTGCGCGCGGCAATGTCCCGGGCCAGCTCGAGCAGGTCGTGATCGCGTTCCAGGTCGGCATGGCGCAGCAACGGCATGCCCGACTGGCGCGGGCCGAGAAACTCGCCAGGCCCGCGCAGGCGCAGGTCGCGCCGGGCCAGCTCGAAGCCGTCGTTGGTCTCGTAAAGCGCCTTGAGCCGCTCGCGCGCGCTGGCCGACAACGGGGTGCGGTACATCAACACGCAGGTGCTGGCCGCACTGCCCCGCCCGACCCGGCCGCGCAGCTGGTGCAGCTGGGCCAGTCCGAAGCGTTCGGCATTCTCGATGATCATCAGGTTGGCCTGCGGCACGTCGACGCCGACCTCGATGACCGTGGTGGCCACCAGGACCTGCAGCTCGCCGGCAACGAAGGCCTGCATCGTCGCCTGCTTCTCCGCAGCGGGCAGCCGGCCGTGGACGATGCCCACGCGCAGTGGCTGCAGCGCCGCCTGCAAGGTCTCGAAGCTGGCAATGGCCGTCTGCAGGTCCAGCGACTCGCTCTCCTCGATCAGCGGACAGACCCAGTAGACCTGCTGGCCGGCGCGCGCCGCCTCGCCGACCCGGGCCAGCACCTCGTCACGGCGGGCCTCGTCGATCAGCCGGGTGCGCACCGGCTGGCGGCCCGGCGGCAGCTCGTCGATGACGCTGACATCCAGGTCGGCGTAGTAGCTCATCGCCAGCGTGCGGGGAATCGGGGTCGCGCTCATCATCAACTGGTGCGGCACCAGCTGCTCGGCCTTGCCGCGCAGCCTGAGCCGCTGCGCGACGCCGAAGCGGTGCTGTTCATCGACGATGGTCAGTCCCAGCCGGGCAAACACGCAATCCTGCTCGATCAGCGCGTGCGTGCCGATCAGCAGGTCCAGTTCTCCGGCGGCCACCTGCGCGCGGATGTCGCGCTTGAGCGCCTCCTTCATCGAACCGACCAGGTGGCCGATCCGCACTTCGTGGGCGCTCAGCCACGGTGCGAGCTTGGCCGCGTGCTGGTGGGCCAGGATCTCGGTGGGCGCCATCAACGCCACCTGGGTGCCGCTGCCGATCGCCACACAGGCGGCCAGCGCGGCCACGACCGTCTTGCCGCTGCCCACGTCGCCCTGCAGCAGCCGGTTCATCGGTCGCTCGCGCGCCAGGTCCGTGGCGACCTCCTGCCAGACCCGTGCCTGCGCCCCGGTCAGCCGGAATGGCAGTCCGGCATCGAAGCGCCGTGCCAGCGCCGCATCGGTGAGCGGCTGCGCGCGCAGGTGCTCGCGCTGGCGGCGCGCCCGCCGCAGCGCGACCTGCTGGGCCAGCAGTTCGTCCAGGTGCAGGCGCCGCCACGCCGGGTGCTCACGCGACTCCAGCGCGGCCAGCGAGGTGCCGGCCGGCGGCGCATGCAGCAGTTGCAAGGCCTCGGGCAGGGCCATCAGGCCCAGCGCCCGCAATTGCTCCGGACTCAGCCATTCGTCGATCGGCTGGTTGGCCAGCGCCTGGCGCACCGCCTTGATGATCTGCGGCTGCGATATCCCGGCACCGGCCGGGTAGACCGGGGTCAGCGTCTTGGGCAGCGGCGTGTCGTCGTCGACCACCCGGTAACGGGGATGGGCCATCTCCAGGCCCAGCAGGCTGCTGCGCGCCTCGCCGATCACCCGCACCCGGGTGCCGGGCGCCAACTGGCGCACCTGCGACGGGTAGAAGTTGAAGAACCGCAGCGTCAGTGAGCCGCTGTCATCCCGGACCTCGACCAGCAGCATACGCCGGCCGCGCCGCACCACCTCGGCATGCTCGACCACCGCCTCGACCTGCTGCACCCGCGACAGGCCTGGCCCGGCCAGCGAGGCGATGGTCACGCAACGGGTGTGGTCCTCGTAACGCAGCGGCAGGTGCAGCGCGAGATCGATCTCGCGCCGGATGCCCAGTTTTCCGAGCGGTCCGGGCTGAAAGCCTATGACAACACCATCACCGCATCGACCTCGAACGCGGCCCCCTTGGGCAACGCCGACACCTCGATCGTCGAGCGGGCCGGATAGGGCTCGTCGAAGAAGGTCTTCATCACGTCGTTGACGGCCGTGAATTGGCCCAGGTCGGTCAGAAAGAGCGTGAGCTTGACGCAATCGGCCAACGATCCGCCGGCCGCCTCGGCCACTGCCTTCAGGTTCGTGAACGACTGGTGCGCCTGGGCACCGACGTCGCCGGCGACCAGGTTGCCGGATGCCGGATCCAGCGGGATCTGGCCGGAGAGATACACTGTGTTGCCAGCGCGGATCGCCTGCGAGTAAGGGCCGATGGCGGCGGGGGCACTGGTCGTGGACACCACGGTTCGGGACATGGAAACTCCTGGTCGGCAAGGGCCGGCCAGTTTAACCGAACACCCCGGCGAACATCGTCGCCGATCCCCGGCCAATCCCGCCCGGCAGGGGCCGGGCGGCAACCAGCGGAGCACCATCCGATGAGCATCTTTGGAATCGATCACGTCAACCTGGCCGTTCCCTCGGCCCAGCTGGAGACGGTCGTGCGGTTCTACACGACCGTCGTCGGCATGACCGACGGTCCGCGGCCGGACTTCCCCTTCCCGGCAACTGGCTCTACCTGGACGGGGTCGAGCGCGCGGTGATCCATCTGGCCAGCTATACCGAAGACACGCTCGAACTGGCCCAGCCGACCGGCAGGTTCAACCACGTGTGCTTCAACCTGCGCGGCCTGGCCGCCTGCCGCGAGCGACTGCAGGCGCACGGCGTGCGCTTCGAGGAACAGAACCGTGAGATCCTGCCCGTCGTGCAGTTGTTCATGAAGGACCCGGCCGGCGTCGGGGTGGAACTGAGCTTCAACAAGGCGGCCGAGGGCCTGGCCTAACCGCTTGCCGGGGTGAAGTATCCCTCGAGCGAGATCGCGAGCACGGTCATCAGCAACACCGTGCCTATCATCAGCGCGATGATCGCGATCACCACGGCCAGTGCGCCGCCGCCGCTGGATCTGTCCGCCCCGGTTGAAGCGCGCATCCCATTTCTCGACCGGCGTCAGGCACAGCACGATGGTGTCGAGCAGCGCGACCACGTAGGCCAGGCCTGCCAGGTGAGCCGCCGGATCGCGGAACCAGACCGGCTGGCGCAGCGCGAAACCGATCGCCGGCATCACGATCAACGGGTAGATCCACCACCAGCGCAGGCCCAGGTACAGTCGGTGCAGACCCAGCGCGCCTGCCAGCAGACCGAGCAGGCCGGCAACGGGTTTTTGTCGCAGCATCTTGGAGCGGATCGCCATGCGGGAAAGGCTCGAATCGTAACAGCCGGGCGATCGATTCGTCGCGAGCAGGTACGATTCGGCGTTCACCCTCCCGAACCCGACCGGACCGACCCGATGGATGCTGCCTTCGCCTGCGACCGCTACCGCCAGATCCGCGATCGGCTGCCGGCCAGCAATCGTCGCCCCACGCCGCGCGCGGCCGACTCGCTGGCCGAGCTGGCCGGCGAATTCGACTGCTTCGTGCTCGACGGCTTCGGCGTGCTCAATGTCGGCGACCAACCGATTGCCGGAGTCGCCGGGCGACTGGCGCAGTTGCGCGCGATGGGCCGGCAGTTGCTGGTGCTCACCAACGGCGCGAGTTTCCCGACCGAGAATACCGTGGACAAGTACCGGCGCTGGGGGATGGCCTTCGAGCGGGCCGATGTCGTGTCCAGTCGCGATGCGCTGGCGCAGGGACTGGCGAGCTATCCGGCGCAGATGCGTTGGGGATTCATGGCCCCGGCAAACGGCTCGATCGACGGACTGACCCGGCATGGCACCGTGCTGGCCGACGAGGCACGGGCCTACGACCAGGCAGAGGGCTTCGTGTTGCTCGGGTCCGGCGAATGGACCGAACGGCGACAGGCGCTGCTGGCCGCGGCGCTTGGCCGACGCCCACGACCGGTGCTGGTGGGCAACCCCGATCTCACCGCGCCGCGCGAGCACGATTTTTCCTATGAACCGGGCTTTTTCGCCCATGCGCTGGCCGATGCCGGGGTGGCCGAGCCGGTGTTCTACGGCAAGCCGTTCGGCAACGCGTTCGCCCGCATCCGCGAACGGCTGCCGGCCGGCCTCGCGCCCGAGCGCGTGGCGATGGTCGGCGATACGTTGCACACGGACATCCTGGGCGGCCAGGCCGCCGGCTTTCGCTCGGTACTGGTCACCGCGCACGGCCTGATGAAGACGCTGGACATCGACGCACAGTGCGCGCGCTCGGACATCTGGCCCGACTTCATCATCGGATCGCCATGACGTCCGGGGCCGAGCTGCTGGCCGATGCCGCGCATTGGCAGTCGGTTGCCCGCGACGCCGCCCCGGCCTGCGATGCCTGGTCGTTGCGCGTGGTCGCCGAGGATGGCGAGCACCTGCTGGTACGCCAGGACATCGTCCAGGCGCCGTCGCTGAGCCGCGACCTGGGGCGATGATCACCGTGTCGGCCGGTGGCGGTGTGGCGCACCGCGCGGTCGCGGACCTGAGCCCGCAGGGGCTGCGCCGCGCGTTTCGCGAAACGGCCGACTGCGCGCTCGCGCTGGGCCGGCACATGTTGTTCGATGCGCGTCAGGTGGCGGCGCCGACCGGCGGGCGGCGCTACCGCTCCCGGCCGGCAAGCCGATGCCCGCCGACCTGGCCGAACGTCTCGCGCTGGTCCAGGCGGCCTGTGCCCGGCTGCACGTGGATGCCCGGATCATCGACTGGAGCGCCTCGCTCAGCCAGCACCGGGTGCACCAGGTCATGGTGAACAGCGCCGGCGGGCTGACCGACCAGCAGTTCCGTTACATCGTGCCCAATGCCAGCGTGACCGCCCGCGATCACGACCAGACCCAGACGCGAACCAGCGCCGGCCAGTACAACGGCCTGTGCCGCCAGGGCGGCCTGGAGGTGCTCGAGGCGGCCGGGTTTCTCGATGCGGCCACGCCGCTGGCCGAAGAGGCGATCGCGCTGACCGGCGCGCCCAACTGCCCCGAGGGCCGGATGGACGTGTTGCTGATGCCGGACCAGATGATGCTGCAGATCCACGAGAGCATCGGCCATCCTCTGGAACTGGACCGCATCCTGGGCGATGAGCGCAATTTCGCCGGATCCAGTTTCGTCACGCTCGACATGTTCGGCCACTACCGCTACGGCAGCGAGTTGTTGAACGTGAGTTTCGATCCGCACGACCCGGCCGAGTTCGCCAGCTTCGGGTTCGACGATGACGGCGAGCCGGCCACCAAGGCGTTACTGATCGAGAGGGGCCTGCTGTTGCGGCCGCTGGGCGGGTCACTGTCGGTGGCCCGGGCGAGCCGTCAGCAGGCGGCGCTGCTCCCGGTCGCGACCAGCCGGGCCTGTAGCTGGAACCGGGCGCCTATCGACCGGATGAGCAACCTGAACATCGAGCCCGGCAGCAGCTCGCTGGCCGACATGATCGCCAGCATCGAGCGGGGCGTGATGATGAAGACCAACTGCTCGTGGAGCATCGACGATGTGCGCAACAAGTTCCAGTTCGGTTGCGAGTTCGGGCAGATGATCCGCGACGGCCGCCTGGCCGAGATCGTGCGCAACCCGAACTACCGGGGCCAGTCGGCCAGTTTCTGGCGCTCGTTGCGCGCGGTCGGCAATCGCGACACGGTCGAGGCACTGGGTACGCCCTTCTGCGGCAAGGGCGAGCCGATGCAGGTGATCCGCGTCGGCCATGCGTCCCCTGCCTGCCTGTTTGGCGATGTCGCGGTGTTCGGCGGCGCCCGGGCACAGCCGTCATGAACCCGGTCGATAGCGCCGCATTCGGGCGGCTGGCCGGCGAGTTGCCCGCGCTGGCCGATGGCGACGACAGGGTCAGCCTGGGACTGCGCGCGGAGACGTCCGAGTTCCTGCGCCTGAACGGCGCCCGGGTACGCCAATCCACTCGGGTCAGCCAGGCCCAGGCCACGCTGGCACTGGTGCGCGGCCGCAAGCGGGCGAGCCTGTTGCTCGGCCTGACCGGCGATGATGCCCATGACCGGGCACTGGTGCGCGCGGGCCACACGCGGCTTGCCGGGGTTGTCCCGTTGTTGCCCGACGATCCGCACCTTCGCCTGCCCGACACGGTACAGCCCACCGAGCGCGATGACGGCGATGCCGCCTTTCCCCCGGTGGCCGAGGTGGCCGACAGCATCGCCCGGGCCGCCGGGGGCGAGGACCTGGTCGGCTTTTACGCGGCCGGCCCGATGATCGCGGCACACGCGGACAGCCGCGGCCAGCTCAACTGGCACCGGGTGGCCAGCCTGCACCTGGATTTCAGCCTGGTCGGGCGCGACCACCAAGGCGGGGCGCGGGCCGTCAAGAGCACCGTGGCCGGGCGCGACTGGTCCGATGACCTGCTGCGCCAACGCATCGGGCAGGCCCGTGAGCGACTGGCCCTGCTGCAGCGACCGGCCCAGGCGATCGCCCCGGGCGAATTTCGCGCGTGGCTGGCGCCGATGGCCGTTGCCGAGTTGCTGGCCGGCATGGCCTGGAGCGGCTTCAGCCGCAAGGAGCGCGCCACCGGTACCAGTTCGATGGGGGCGCTGGGCCGGCCCGGCACCCGGCTCAGCCCGGCGTTCACGCTGACCGAGAACCTCGCCGACGGCATCGCGCCGGTTTTCACCGCCAGCGGCCACGTGCGCCCGCCGACCGTGCCGCTGGTGGTCGCCGGAGCGGGCGGACAGTGCCTGGTATCACCGCGCTCGGCGGCCGAGTTCGGCGACGCCGCCAATGCCGATGCCGACGAGCATCCGCAGGCGCTGCAGATGCAGGCCGGCAGCCTGCCCGACGAGGATGTGCTAGCCGCGATCGACGACGGCTTGTGGATCGGCAATCTCTGGTACCTGAACTACTCGGACCGCCAGGCCGCCCGGATGACCGGGATGACCCGCTTCGCGTGTTTCCGGGTCCGAAAAGGCCAGATCACCGGGCCGATCGACTCGATGCGCTTCGACGACACGCTGTTGCAACTGTTCGGCGACAAGCTCGCCGCCGTGGGCTCACGTGTCGAGTTCCTGCCCAGCGGCGACACCTGGGGGGCCCGCGCGCTCAGTTCGGTCAGCTGCCCGGGCATGCTCGTGGACGGCCTTCGGTTCACGCTTTGAGCTGGCCCGCCTCGGTGAGTACCTTGCGGGCCACCCGGAAGCACTCGAGCGACTGCGGCACCCCGCAATAGATCGCGATCACGTGGATGATCGAGCGGATCTCGTCCTTGGTGACCCCGTTGTTCAGCGCCCCGCGGCAGTGCAGCTCCCACTCGTGCATCTTGCCCAGCGCACCGATCATCGCCAGGTTCATCATCGACCGGGTCTTGACGTCGATGGTTTCGTCGCCCCAGCCAAAGCCCCAGGCCCAGGCCGTCATCGCCTCCTGAAACGGGCGCGTGAACTCGTCGGCGCCGTCGAGCGTCTTTTGCACGTACTCGTCACCCAGCGTCGCCTTGCGCTTGGCCAGGCCTTTCTCGAAAAACTCGTCCTTCATGGTGATGCTCCTGCTGTCTGTGGTGGTTCGGGTTCAGGCCGCAGCCGGTTTCTGGTCGCGGATGAATTCATAGACGCGGGTGAAGTCGCTGCCCGGCGGCTGCGCGGCCGCGCAGGCCGCCCAGAGCGACGCGATCTGGTGACCCACCTGCGACGGCGTGCCGGCCTCGCGCACGTGGTCCAGGTACAGCTGCACGTCCTTGTTCAGCAGCGCCGTCTGGAAACCCGCATCGTAGGTACCGGTCAGCACCCGCTTCGGGTACTTGTCGGTGACCGCGGTGTTCTGCCCGGAAGACACCGCGACGACGTCCAGGATGGTTTTCATCTCGAGTCCCTGTGACAGGCCGAACAACACGGCCTCGGCCGTCGCCGCCATCGCGGTACCGGACAGGAAGTTGTTGAGCAGCTTGAGCGCCTGTCCCTGCCCGGCCTGCTCACCCACGTGGAACGCGTTGCCGCTGAAGCTGGCCAGCAGCGGCCGCAAACGATCGAACTGCGCCTTCGGGCCGGCGAACATCAGCGAGATCGTGCGCGCCAGCGCGCCGCTGCGCCCGCCGCTCACCGGCACATCGATGTAGCAAAGGCCGGCACCGGCCAGCGTGGCCGCCGCCGTCCGGGCCGCCTGCGGCCCGATCGTCGACAGATCGATCACCACCTTGATACTTCCCGGTGCGGCCGCGATGTCGGTCGCAATCGCCTTGCTGGCCCCGCCATCGGGCACCGACAGCAACACCGTTTCCACCTGCGTGCCAAGCTCTCGCACACTGCCGGCAGCCCGGGCTGCGGCAGGCAGGCGTTCGGCGGTGCCGGCCAGATCGAACCCCAGCACATCGAATCCGGCTGCGACGATGTTGGCGGCCATTGGCGCGCCCATCTGGCCCAATCCGATGAAGCCGATCGTCTCGCCTGGGCGGACCTGCGCAATGGGGGTCATGATCATCTCCTTGGGGTCACGGCCGCCGGCCGGCGGCGCATGGCATTATCAACCCACCCATTAGACCACCACGCCGGTATTGCTTCGGCGGCTCTGCGCGCAACGCTGCCGTGACCTTCGATCCGCCCACCCTGTTGTTCATCGCCGCCACCTTCGCGCTGGCTGGCGGTGTCAAGGGCATCATCGGGATGGGCCTGCCCACGGTCAGCCTTGCGCTGCTCACCTTGGTCGTCGACCTGCCCCAGGCGATGGCCTTGTTGCTGGTCCCGTCGTTTTTCACCAACCTCTGGCAGGCGCTCGTCGGCGGTCACCTGCTGGTGATCCTGCGCCGGCTCTGGGGCTTCCTGCTGCTCGCCTGCGCCACCGTCTGGATCGGCGCCGGGTGGCTGACCCGCATCGAACAACCGCTGCTGCTCGGGCTGCTCGGCGTGGTGATCGCCAGCTACGCGACGCTCAACCTCGTGGGTCTGCGCCTGCAGATCGCACCGGGCACCGAGCGCTGGCTGGGGCCGCTGGCCGGCATCGTCAACGGCCTGCTCACCGGCCTGACCGGTTCCTTCGTCGTGCCCGGCGTCCTGTTCATGCAGTCGATAGGCCTGCAGCGGGACCAGCTGATCCAGGCGATGGGCGTGCTTTTCATGTCGTCGACACTGGCGCTGGGCGTGGCCATGGCCGGCCACCGACTGCTCGATGGGCCCCAGGCGCTGGTCTCGGCGGGCGCGCTGCTGCCCGCGCTGCTGGGCATGGTGCTGGGCCAGCGACTGCGCCGCCGCCTGTCCGAATCGACATTCCGGCGGGTCTTCTTCGTGTCCTTGCTGGTCATCGGCTGCTACATCGCGCTCGGGGCCCTGCGGCGACTGTTGTCCTGAAACCGCGTCCGGGAATTCGCCGGCTGTCATCCAAACCCTATAATCCGGGCGTTTCAGGTCTCCAACCGGCGCATTCCCGTGCCGACCCGATCCGAGGAACCCCATCATGACCAAGCAAGCCACCCGACACCATCCTGGGCGCCGCCAGCTGCTGGCCCAGGGCACCGCGATGATCGCCGGCCTCACGCTGCTGCCCGGCAGCGGCCGGGCTGCCGAAGCCAAGGAGCTGAACTTCTACAACTGGGACACCTACATCGGCGAGAACACGCTGGACGACTTTCGCGAGGCCACCGGCATCCGGGTCAAGATGGACCTGTACGCCGACAACGACGAACTGTTTGCCAAGCTCAAGGCCGGCAATCCCGGCTACGACGTGATCGTGCCGACCAACGACTACGTCGAGCGGATGATCATCGCCGACATGCTGATGCCGCTCGATCATGACAAGCTGCCCAACATGGCGAACATCGCACCGCGCTTCATCAAGAACGCGTCCTTCGATCCCGGGCGCCAATATTCACTGCCCTACATGTGGGGCACGATAGGCATACTGGTTACCGCAAGTCCAAGGTCAAGGGTCCGATCGACAGCTGGCGGGCGCTGCTCGATGCCGACCAGTACGGCGGCCGGGTGGCGCTGCTCGGTGCCGGACAGCATTGCTGGGCATGACGCTCAAGTACCTGGGCCACTCGTACAACTCGAAAGACCCGGCGCACCTGAAAGCGGCCGAGGATCTGCTGATCGCCAACAAGAGAGGCATCAAGGTGTTCGCCGACGACAACGGCCAGGACCTGCTCGCCGCCGGCGGAGGTCGACCTCGCCCAGGAATGGAGCGGCGACATCCTCCAGGTGATGGACGAGGACAAGGACATAGCCTACGTCGTGCCCAAGGAAGGCAGCAACGTTCTGGGAAGACTGCGTCGCCATTCCCAAGGGCGCGCCCCATCCGGAAAATGCGCTGACCTTCCTGAACTACCTGTTCGATGCCCAGGTCGGCGCCGACATTGCCACGACGATCCGCTTCGGCACGCCCAACGAGGCGGCCCTCAAGCTGATGCCCGACGACTACCGGAACAACCCGGCGATCTTTCCCGACCCGGCGGTGCTGGAGCGCTGCGAGCCCGGCCTGTACCTGGGCGAGCAGGCCACCCGCGAACGCGACGAGGCCTGGACCCGGATCCAGGCCGCCTGAGAAGCCGGCCTGCTTCTCACCCGGCCCCTTCAACGCTGACCCGAGCGCCGACCCGGACGCGGATGACCTTGGAAAACTGGAAGCAAAACCGCCGCGGTTTCTGGCTGCTCGCCGTGCCGGGCAGCGCCTGGCTGCTGGCGTTCTTCTTCATCCCGCTCAGCCTGATCTGGGTGTTGTCGTTCGGCCAGAAGGAAGGCCTGGTCGACGTCGCCATCACCGGCACGCTGGACAACTATCTGCGGGTCCTCGATCCCGTCTACCTGAAGATCTTCTGGAAGACGCTGTGGGTCAGCGTGCTGGCCACCGCGCTTTGCCTGGCGATCGCCTACCCGGTGGCGTTCGCGATCTGCTTCTCGTCACCCCGCGTCAAGCCGTGGTTGCTGCTGGCGGTGGTGCTGCCGTTCTGGATCAACCTGCTGATCCGCACCTACGCACTGATCGCGGTGTTCCGCACACGCGGGTTTCTGAACTTCTCGCTCGAGTGGCTCTGGGACATCACCTTCCTGGATCAGTTGTTCGGCGCCTTCCAGCCGCTGGAGTTGCTGTACAACGATGCCGCGGTGATCATCGGGCTGGTCTATGTGTACATGCCGTTCATGGTGCTGCCACTTTACGCGACCATCGAGCGTCTGGACCACTCCTATCTCGAGGCCAGCCTCGACCTGGGCGCCACCCAGTGGCAGACATTCTGGCGGGTGACCGTGCCGCTCACGATGCCCGGCATCGTCACCGGCGTGATCCTGGTGTTCATTCCGTCGCTGGGTGCGTTCATCACGCCCGACCTGCTGGGCGGCGCCAATGCCATTCTCATCGGCAATGTCATCGAACAGCAGTTCAAGTCGGCCAACGACTGGCCGTTCGGCGCAGCCTTGTCCTTCCTGCTGATGTACATCACGTTCGCGGCGCTGGCGATCCGTGCCTGGCTGGCCAGCCGGCAATCTCGTCGGGAGGGACGGTGAAGACCAGGCGTCCCGGCCGGCGGGGTCCGCTCGACTACGGCCGCAGCCTGGCGCTGCGCATGCTGGTCGGGTTGATCTTCTTTTTGCTCTATGCGCCCATCGTCGCGCTGATCGCGTTCAGCTTCAATGACTCCAAGCGCAACATCGTCTGGCAGGGTTTCACACTCAAGTACTACGCGGTGGCCTGGAACAACGAATCGCTGGTCGAGGCATTCGTCAACTCGCTGACCATCGCGTTCATGTGCACGCTGGTGGCCACGGTTCTGGGCACGATGACCGCGTTGCTCCTGTGGCGCTTCAGCTACCCTGGCAAGACCGTCCACGAAAGCGCCACCAGCCTGCCCATCGTCGTGCCCGAAATCTGCATGGGGGTCGCGCTGCTGGTGTTCTTTGCCCGGATCGGCTGGCCCACCGACCTGCCCTGGCCGCTCAACCTGGGCGCGATCACGATCGCCCACATCGCGTTCGCCTTCCCATTCGTCGCGGTGGTGGTGCGCAGCCGGCTGGCCGGCTTCAATCGCGAACTCGAGGAAGCCTCGCGCGACCTGGGCGCGAGCGAGTTCCAGACCTTTCGCAAGGTGATCTTCCCGTTCATGCGACCCGGCGTGATCGCCGGCGCGCTGTTGGCCTTCACGCTGTCGCTGGACGACTTCGTCATCACCTTCTTCACCTCGGGCCCCGATACCGTCACCTTTCCGGTCAAGGTCTACTCGCTGGTGCGCCGTGGCGTATCGCCAGACGTCAATGCCGCCTCGACCGTCTTGATCGTCATCACCGTGATCGCCACGCTCATCGCCATGAAACTCCAAAAGCCGGACAAGCATGCCTGACGCCGACCGCCCCGCCGCTGTCACCGCCCCGACCTCGCCGCTGATCTCGATCCGCCAGTTGAGCCGCCGCTTCGGCTCGGTGGTCGCGGTGGACGACGTGAGCATCGACATCGCGGCCAACGAGTTCTTCGCGCTGCTGGGGCCCTCGGGCTGCGGCAAGACGACGCTGCTGCGCATGATCGCCGGACTCGAGGTGCCCAGCCGCGGCGAACTGCTGATCGACGACCAGGACATGGCCTTCACGCCGCCCAACCAGCGGCCGGTGAACATGGTGTTCCAGTCGTACGCGGTGTTCCCGCACATGAGCGTGCAGCAGAACGTCGGCTACGGCCTGCAGGTCACCGGCACGCCGGCGGCCGAGATCGCGCCCCGGGTGAACGAGGCGCTGGCCATGGTGCAGCTGGACCACCTGGCCGATCGTCGCCCGAGCCAGCTGTCGGGCGGCCAGCGCCAACGGGTGGCGCTGGCCCGTGCGCTCGTCAAGCGCCCCCGGGTGTTGCTGCTGGACGAGCCGCTGTCGGCGCTCGATGCCAAGCTGCGCGAGCAGATGCAGCTCGAACTCACGCGGCTTCAAAAGGCCGTCGGAATCACGTTTGTGATGGTCACCCACGACCAGGACGAGGCCTTGTCGATGGCCGACCGGATCGCCGTGATGGACAAGGGCCGGATCAGCCAGATCGCCGATCCGCGCACGCTTTACGAGCACCCGGCCAATCGTTTCGTCGCCGACTTCATCGGCCGGATCAACTTCATCGACACCACGCTGGTCAGCCATGCGCAGGGCGTGGCCACGCTGCGGGCGCCGGCGATCGGCGAGTTCACGATCCCGTCGGCGCAGGCGCCTTCTGCCACCCCGGTGCTGGCCATCCGGCCCGAGAAGATCCAGTTGGTCGACGGCCCGCCGGCCGATGGACGACTGAGCGTGGGCGGCACCATTGCCGATGCCGCGTACTACGGCGACACGAGCCAGGTCCACGTGGCGCTGAGTGGCCCCGATGCCGCGACACTGCCGCGCCTGAGCGTGACCCTGTCCAATCGCAACCGCGCCGCGGCCGGCCCGCTGACGGTCGGCCAGCCGGTGCGCCTGGCCTGGCAGGCGCACGACTGCCTGCTGCTCGACGAGTGACGCAGTGCCGGCGGCCGCCGTCGGCGCCGGTCCCCGGAAACCGCCTGACATAGGTCAAGGTCGGCCCGCGCGCTTGACCTAAGGTGATGCCTTTCGGACGATGTTCGAGTTGACGACCCGGGTACCGCCATGACGCTCGTGCTGATCGCGCAACTGCTGGTGCCGGTGCTGCTGGTGCTGTGGCTGCTGGTGTCACCACCGGGCAGCCGGCTGGGCTGGGCGGTGCAAGGCGCGGCGACGCTGCTGGTGCTGGCGACCATGACGCGGATCGGCATCTGGCTCTTCCCCCCGTGGTGGACGCCCCATGCCGCCGCGGCGCTGGCCCTGGGCGCGGCCATGTTGCGGTGGCCGCGGACCCGGCCGCTACCCTGGCTGCCGCAGGGCCTGCACGGCTGGATCGTTGCCTCGCTGTTTGGTGCCATGGGGGCCGGCGCGACGCTTTACGGTGGGCGCGCGCTGGCCGGCGCCGCGCCGCCGACGGTTCCGGCCGTATCTCTTGCCTGGCCGCTGCAGGGGGCGCGCCTGCTGGTGGCCAACGGCGGCAACGATCTGGTCATCAACTCGCATCTGGCCTCCTTGCTGTCCGACGACCCGCGCTTTGTCCCGTGGCGAGGCAACCGCTGGGCGGTGGATATCGTCGCGATCGACGCACTGGGCCTGCGCAGCACCGGCTTCATGCCGCAGGAGCCGGCGCGATACAGGGTTTTCGGCATGCCGGTACTCGCTCCATGCGGTGGCACCGTGGCGGTCGCGGTGGACGGTCTGCCCGACATGCCGGTACCCGAGTACGACCGTGCCCACCTGGCAGGCAACCACGTGATCCTCGATTGCGATGGCGTGCATGTCGTTCTGGCCCCCTTCAAACGCGGTTCGGTGCGGGTCAGCGTAGGCGACCCGGTGCAGGCCGGCGCGCAACTGGCCCAGGTGGGTAACTCCGGCGGCAGTAACGAGCCGCACCTGCACATCCACGCGCAGCGCCCCGGCCCGGCCACTCAGCCGATGGGCGGCGATCCGTTGCCCCTGTCGTTCGGCGGCCGCTTCCTCGTGCGTGGCGATCGCATCGACCCTCCGGGGCGACACCGATGAGGGCCACGCTCGTCGGTCTCGTTACCCTGGGCTTTCTGGTCGGCGCCGCCTGGGTGTCCTGGCGGTTCTATCAGGACATCGGGCGGTCGACGGCCATGACGACCGTCGGCAGCCAGATGGTGCAGACTCGCTGCGGTCCTATCGAAGTCCAGGAGGCCGGCGAAGGCATCCCGATGCTGATCGTTCACGGCAGCGGGGGTGGGCACGACCAGGGCATGGCCTGGGCGCGGCCGCTCGTTCAGCACGGGGTGCGCGTGATCGCCATGTCGCGCTTTGGCTACCTGCGCACGCCCCGGCCGGCAGACGCGTCACCCGAGGCCCAGGCCGACGCCCACGCGTGCCTGCTCGATGCGCTGGGAATCGACAAGGCCGCGATCATGGGCGTCTCTGCAGGCGCGCCTTCGGCGATGCAGATGGCCATCCGTCACCCGGGCCGGGTCAGCGCGCTGATCCTGGTGGTGCCGATCGCGTACATGCCCGTTGGCGAAACCAAGATCGTGCCGCCGGTCTCCGACCAAAAGGACGCGCTGCTGCTGCGCCTGCTCGGTTCCGATTTCCTGTTCTGGTCGGGGCTGCAAGTGGCGCCCGACCTGGTGATCCGGCACGTGCTGGCCACGCCGCCCGAACAGGTGGCCACGGCGGGTGACCAGGAGCGCCGGCGCGTGCACGACCTGGCCCGGCGCATCCTGCCCGTGTCGGCGCGCGCCGCCGGCCTGCGCGACGATACCCGCCTGGGCAAGCGCCTGGGTCCCTACCCGCTCGGGTCGATCAGCGTCCCGACGCTGGTGGTCAGCGCGCGCGACGATGGCTTTGGCACCTACGCACCCGCCCGGTACACGGCAAGCCGGATCACCGGCGCGAGATTCCTGGGCTTCGAGCAAGGCGGGCATCTGCTGGTCGGGCACAACGATGCGGTGCTCACCGAAACAGCGTCACTGCTGTCGCGGCTGTCGCCCCGTTGATCGCCGGCGGCGCCTGCGCCGGCTTCGAATGAGCCAACGAACGAGCCCGATGTGGCAGCCCACGCCAGCCGCTATCGCGCGAACTCGAACTTCAACGACTTGATCGTTCCGCGCCAGTACGACTTGCGCCCCCCTTCTTCGGGCGGCAGAAGCCAGGCCACCTCGCCCGACATCGGAACGCGAATGCCATCGAGCACCTGATAGTCGGACCAGCGCCCTTCCCACGGGCGGATCATCATCCGGCCGCCCACGGACCTGCCTCTGGCATCGGCGCGCACCGACTCGATCAGGTCCTGCGCGTTGAACGTGAACGTCATCGTCAGCGCCAGATCGCCATCGGTGATCGTGACATTTGCCGAGCGCTCGTCCACCGCCGCCCAACGCGCCCCCTGGCTCGGCAGCAGTGCGGTCGGATACCACGCCGCTTCGGCAAGAAAGCGCATCAACTCACCCTTTGCGACGTCTCCCGCACCACGCAGATCCATCAGGGTGAACAGGCCCAGGATCGCCGGGCGCAGAATCCCTTCGCCCGCAACGTACGCATCGTGCACCCGGACACCCAGGCCAGGCAACAGGCTCACCTGGCCATCCCAGACAAAACCCGGACGCCTCGTGACCACGCGTTGACGGGAGGTAAACGGCTTCCACGAATCGACGGTCTCGCCCATGTTGAACACGCCGTGATGGTCGACGCTGGCTGCCGCAATCATGGGTTGCCCGTCCTCGAGAACCGCGCGAAAGTAGCGCGCCACCGGTGCCGGCAGGCCTTCGAGTTCGCGAACGTCATAGCGGGCCGGCTCAGGCTCCACGCGTCCCGCTTCCAGACGCGTCAGCAAGTCACCTGTCTGGCCGGCCCAACGCCAGGCGCCATAGGCATTCAGGCCGACCGCCACGACGACGATGATCGCAAACGCCAATCCCAGCCCTTTCACCCACATCATGTCGACCTTCCCGGTGTTGACGGCGCCAACTCCAGTATCGACAACTGCCTGTCAACAGCGTTGATCTTGGTCAATGCGCTAACACCCTGCCCGGCAGATCCTCCAGTCCGGCTCGCGCGCGCCAATTGCCAGACCCACGATGACCTACTCGACACTCACGGTCTCATTGGCCGCGGAACCCGCCACCAACGATGGTCGAGCAACGCCCGGCGCAGGTTCGCGCGCCAGGGTTGGCGAAAGCTACCAGACAGCGACAGCACGAATCTGGCGCGTCGGCCCCTGCGCGGCCTCTCGGGCGCCGCGCTGAGTCAGGAGCTGGTGCGCTACGCGACTCTGGCACCGTCCAGTCACAACACACAATGCTGGCGGTTTGCTGTCGATGACCGGAGCATCACCATCGAGCCGGACTTCTCGCGCCGCTGCCCCGTGGTGGATCCGGACGATCACCATCTCTACGTGTCGCTGGGGTGTGCCGCCGAAAACCTGGTTCAGGCGGCAAAAGCTATGGGCCTGCACGGGGAGGTACGTTTCGACGCCGCACTTGACGCCGTTGTGGTCGGCTTGACGCCGACCTGCGCCATCGCGTCGCCTTTGTTCAAAGCCATCACCGCGCGCCAGTGCACACGTGGCGATTACGATGGCCAGCCGTTGAACAAGCAGGAGCTGGAGTTGCTCGAGCGTGCGGGCAGCAGCGAACGGGTCCGCCTTCTGTTGCTGACGGACAAGGCCGCCATCGACAAGGTGACGGACTATGTGGTGCAGGGCAACACCACGCAGCTCAACGACAAGGCCTTCGTCAGAGAACTGAAGTCATGGATTCGTTTCAGCGCCACAGATGCGGTGGCGCGCGGTGACGGCTTGTTCGGCAAGTGCGCGGGCAACCCCACGTTGCCGTCCTGGCTCGGCAACCTGGTGTTCAGTCTGGTCGTCAGGGCCAGCTCGGAGAACGAGAAGTACACGCGGCAGCTGCGCAACTCGGCCGGTGTGGCAGTGTTCGTGGCGGCGCAGGCCGACAAGGCCCACTGGGTCGATGTGGGGCGGGCCTACGAGCGCTTCGCGCTCCAGGCCACTGCGCTGGGCGTGCGAAATTCGCATCTGAACATGCCCGTCGAACTGGCGTCGCTGCGTCCGCAGTTTGCCCACGCGCTGGGACTGGACTCGATGCGCCCGGACCTCGTGATCCGGTTCGGACGCGGACCGGCGATGCCACCCTCACTGCGCAGACCGGTGCAGGCGGTGATGGTCTGATCGCGGATTCTGCAAGTGATAGGTCAGGGCCTGCACTATGCATGCCCTGAGGAACATGACCGCGTACCTGTCGGGCGAGCTGCTCTTGAACCCGAGCCGGACAGTCGTAGATATGGTCCACGACCCTTTCAAGGCGCGCCTGGTAGGACTTCACGGTCGCTGGCTTCAGGTTCGGTGAGATACTCTGCGTCATGTCGTTCGATCCTATCGGCTTGGGTGTGAACCAAGTCTCCCACAGCCCGAATTGACCAATCCTGCGCATTTTCTTTCCAGGTAGCCGAGAGATCCACCCGATGACGCAATTGCACTACTTCGCCGGCCGGGGCCGGGCCGAAACCACGCGCTGGATGCTGGCCGCCAACGGGATCGCGTTCACGAACGTCGCGATCGACACCCCCGGGGCCCTGGCCGTCTTGCGGGCCAGCGGCCGCCTGCCGTTCGATCAGCTGCCGTTGCTGGAGATAGACGGGTTGCGCATCAGCCAGACGACGGCGCTGGTGCGCTATCTGGCGCGCCGCGGCGATCTGTACGGCGACGACGCCACCGACGCGCTCTGGTGCGACATGATCGCCGGCGTCGCGGCCGACCTGGTGGAGCCGGCGATTACCGCGGCATTCATGCCAACCCCCGCGATCGCGCTGCAAGGGCTGCGCCAGCGGGTGGACAAGTTCTGCCCCCGGCTCGAGCAGCGACTGGCGGCCAATGGCGGGAAGTTCATCGCCGCCAGGCGCCTGACATTCGCGGATATCGTCCTGGGCGAGGCGCTGAGCGCCCATGTCGAGCTGGCGCCCGACATGCTCGACGACTACCCGCTGCTGGCTGGCTTGCAGCAGGCGATCGTGCGCCTGCCGGGGATAGCCGCCTACCTGAACTCACCGCAACGCTGGCCGATTGCCGACGAGGCCTACGTGATCAATGTCGCCGAGGTCTTGCAGCGGGCGTTGCCCGCACACATGCCCGACCCAGAACGATTCGTTCGCACGGCGGGCTGACGACCCGTCGGCCCGGTGGGTCAGGACGCGACGAACCCACCGTCGACGTTATAGGCCGCGCCATTGACATAGCCGGCCCGGTCCGAGCATAGCCAGCAGACCAGTTCGGCCACTTCGCGTGCCGTGCCCATCCGCCCCATCGGCGTGCGCCCCAGGATCTGCCCGCCGCGGCGGGCCATCACTTCACGTGTCATGTCGGTTTCGATGAAGCCGGGACAGACCGCATTGACCCGGATCGGGATAGCCGCGTACTCGATCGCAGCGGTCTTGGTCAGGCCGATGACACCGTGCTTGGCGGCCACGTAGGCGCACGAGGTTGCCAGGCCCAGCAAGCCGGCGACCGAGGCGGTATTGACGATCGTGCCGAATCCCTGCCGGGCCATCACTTCGAGTTCGGCGCGCATCGCCAGCCACACGCCCTTCAGGTTGATCGCGATCATCCGGTCGAACGACTCCTCGCTCCACTGCGCGGTCGTGAGCGCGGTCGCACCGACCTGGGCGGGCGCGACGCCGGCATTGTTGAACGCGCAGTCGAGCCGACCGAATTCGGCCACGGTGGCGGCCACCATCGCCTGCACCTGGTCGGCCCGGGTGACGTCGGCGGTGATCGCGATCGCCTGCCCCCCGGCGCCGCGGATCTGCGACACGGTATCGGTCGCGCCGGTGCCGTCGAGATCGGCGACGGCCACCCGGGCGCCCTGCGTGGCCATCAGCAAGGCGGCCGCCTGGCCGATGCCGCGCGCGCCCCCTGACACCAGGACTACTTTCCCTTCCATGTTGTCTGCCGCCACTGCTCACTCCTTTGTTGCAGATGGGTTGCCTGCCGTACGCAGCACCGGGTTGGTCTCAGCGGCCCAGCGGTCCGCCGGCGATCGTGATCCGGTGCATCAGGCGCTGCTGGCCGGGGTAGTCGTTCAGCGCATAGTGCCAGGTGGCCCGGTTGTCCCAGAATGCGACCGAGCCGGGCCGCCACTGGAACCGGGTCGTGAACTCCGGTCGCGCCGCATGTCGGTACAGCTGCTGCAGCAGGGGCTCGCTTTCCTCGGCGGTCCAACCCTCGAAGTGACGGGTGAAACCGGGGTTCACGTACAAGGCCTTGCGATGGCTCAGCGGATGGGTGATGACCACCGGGTGCACGCTGTCCTGGGTGGCCAGATCGGGGTGCAACGAACGGCCCGACCCGTCGTCGTAGGCGCCCTGCCGGCCGAAGACATGGCGGCTGGAATGCACCGCATTCAGCGACGACAGCGTGCGCTTCATGCCATCGGACAAGGCATCGTAGGCCGCGTACATGCTGGCAAACATCGTGTCGCCCCCGCGTGCGGGCAGCGCGCGCGCCACCAACACGGATCCCATCGCCGGCTCCGCGTCGTAGCTGTGATCGGTATGCCAGCCGCCGCCAATGTTGGCGGTGGCCTGCGGTTCCTTGCGCACCTCGGCGATCTGTGCGAACCCGGGGTCGGGGACGAAGAACCGGTTGACGACGATGTCGCCCCATCGCCGCGCGAACCCGATGTGCTGTTCACGCGATAGTTGCTGGTCGCGGAAAAACACGACGCCGTGATCCACGAAGGCCTGCCTGACCTGCTCGAACAAATCGTCGGGCAGATCCCCGGACAGATCGATTCCCAGCACCTCGGCACCAACGCCGGCATACGGCCTGACTTCGATTCCAGCAGCCATGAGGGTTCCTTGTCTCTGTGTCTCTTTGTCGCTTCTGGTGCGACGACTTTTCCTGTGGATTATGCCACCGCGTCACGGTTCCGACAGGCAGGCCGGTCTGCGGCAACGCGCCCTGCCGGCCTTTATATTTGATCAAATTGCCATGGTTTTTCAGCGCATATTTTGGAAATCTCGGATCCTTGACTTATGGTTTGATCAACCAGGATCAAGAAGAGAGACTGCCCCGTGCCCAGTGAGCCCTTTCCGGGACGCGCCGCGACCATCGTCGAGCGCATCCGCGCCGACATCGTCGCCGGTGACCTGCGGTTCGGCGCGCGTCTCACCATCGACAGCCTTGCAGGCCGTTACGACACCAGTCACATGCCGGTGCGCGAGGCACTGCGCGAGCTGCACGGCGAAGGCATCGTCGTGATCGAACCCAAACGAGGGGCGCGGGTTCGCATGATCGATGAGGCCTACGTCGCCGACCTGCTGGATATCCGGGCCACGCTGGAAGCCAAGCTCGCCCGCAAGGCCGCCGAGCGCATCACGCCGGCCGCCCTGGCCGGCCTGCAGCACCTGGAGGATCAAATCGAGGCGCGGATGGCGGTCGGCGACTACCCTGGCATCCTGGCAGCGAACCGCCAGTTCCACCAGATGATCTACGCCCAGTCGGGCAATGCCGATGTGGCGGCGACGATCGACAAGCATTGGCCGCTGCTGGCCGCCCTGTGGCAAAAGCACGGCTTCGGGCCCGAGCGGTTCACCGGCGTGGCCAGCGACCACCAGCATCTGTTGCTGGCACTGGCGCAGCGAGACGGCGCCGCGGCCGAGGCCGTGATGGCCGGGCATGCGATGAAGGCCAAGCTGCTGCTCATTGCCAAGATCCGCGGCATGGCCGCCGAAGCACCTGCAACCGACCGCCCGACTGGGGCCCGCAATTGATGCACAAGATCGCCGGCGTCGCGCTGCAGGCATTGCGGGTGACCCCCAAGACAGTCTGGCTGGTGCTTCGGCTCACGGATAACCAGGGACGTACCGGGCTGGGCGAAGCCAGCCTCGGACCGGACGGGCGGGAAGTGCTGGCCATCGCCGATCCCCTGCACCAGGGCCTGCTCGGTCAGTCGCTGGCGCCGGGGGCCGCGTTGATCGAACGGTTGCCGTTTGCCACACTGGCGCAGGCAGCCTGGTCGTCAGCAGTGATGCAGGCCGTTTGCGACCTGATCGCGCAGGCGGCCGACGTACCGATGAGCACCTTGCTCGGGGGCGGCTCCGGCGCACGGATCCCCTGCG
>JAWKYE010000015.1:0-160331 GCA_041396665.1 Burkholderiaceae bacterium | reverse complement strand
CGTGATCAAGCCGATCATCAGGTTCAACACCATGACGACCCCCAGGTGTACCGGGTCTATCCCCATTGCCATCGTGGTCGGCAGGATGATCGGGGTCACCATGATGATCACCGGGGCAGCGGCCATGAAGCAGCCCAGAACGAGCAGGATGACGTTCAGCGACAACAGGAAAACCACCGGGTGCGGCGACAGCGTCAGGACGGCGTCAGCCAGCAGAAGCGGTACCTGGTGCATCGTCAGAAGCCAGCCAATGCCGGCCGAGACCGCGATGATGAACAAGATATTGGCCGAGGCCATCGCACTGTCGAACAAGACCTGGGCCACTTCGCGGAACCGGATCGTCCGGTAGACCAGCACCCCCAGCACCAGCGCGTACAAGACCGCGAACGCCCCGGCCTCACTGGCCGTAAAGATGCCCCCCCAGATCCCTCCGACGACGATGACCGGCGTCATCAGCGGTAACAGCGCGTCGACGAACGCCTTGCCCGTGACCCGCCATGAGACCCGCTCTGCGGCGCCGTATCCCATCTTGCGCGAATGCAGGTAGACCACCAGCATCATCGCCGCCCCCATCAGCAGCCCGGGAACCAGGCCACCCAGGAAGAGACCGCCGATCGATGCGCCCGCAGTCACGCCGAAGATGACCAGCGAGATCGATGGCGGAATGATCGGTGCGATCGTCGTCGAGGCCGCCGTGACCGCCGCTGCAAACGACTTGTCGTATCCTGCAGCCGCCATCGCCTTGATCTCGATCCGACCCAGGCCGACGGCGTCGGCGACGGCCGAGCCTGACATCGAGGCGAACATCATGCTCGCCCCCACGTTCACATACCCGAGCCCACCCGGTACGCCGCCCAGCAGGCAGTTGGCCAGGTGGAAGATCCGATCGGTGATGCCGGTGCGGTTCATCAGCTCCGCGGCCAGCAGAAAGAACGGGATCGCCATCAGCGCAAAGCTGTCGATGCCGGTGGCGGTTCGCTGGGCGACGATGATCGGATCGACCCCGGTCCCCACGACCACATTCGCGAGGCTGACGACCACCAGGGCCACGGCGATCGGCACGGCCAGGATCATCATCGCCAACAGCCCGGCGAAATACGCCATCAGACGTCGCTCCGTTCGAGGGGCCGGGTGGGCGCGGCACGCTCTCTGGCAATCAAACGGCGCAGATCGAGCCAGAGGTTGATCGCGAAACCCACGGCAGCGGCGGTCAGGCCGACGGCGACGCCCGCGTAGATGAAGGCCTGCGGGATCTCGAGCGAGGGTGAGACCTGAGTGCCGGCAAGCCCGACCAGGCGCCATGACAGCCAGGCCAGCCACCCGATCGCCAGCAGCCCGATGCCGCTGCCAAGCGCCAGAAGCAGATGACGCGCCGGACCGCCGATGGCCAGCAGCACGGCATCGACCGACAGCAACTTGCGTTGGAACGCCAGGATGCCCACCGCACCGAAAGTCCACCAGATCATCAGGATTCTGGCCAATTCCTCGGTCCAGCCAAGCGGGCTGTTGAAGATGTAGCGGGAAATCACTTGCACGATCGCCGCCAGGACCATGATCCCGAATGCCGCGATCGTCAACCACCTGACCGCGCGAAACAGCGCGTCGACGGCCCGATTGGTCGAGCTCGGCAACATCATTCGATGACCGCGAACAGCGCTGCCTCGGTCACTTCCCCAGGCTGATCGCCAGATCGTAGGCGTCCTGGCCGAACTGCGGGATGTATTTCTCGTGAACGGACTTGGCCGCGGCGATGAAGCCACTGACATCAGGCTTCTCGTTGATGGTCATCCCCGCGTCGCGAAGCTTGCCGATGAGGGTGGCGGCGCCCTGGGCATTCGCCTTGGCCAGCGCGGCCTGCGCCTGGATCGCGGCGTCGCGAACGATCTTGCGCTGGTCGTCGCCAAGACTGTCCATGAACTTTTTGCTGGCCACCAGGAAGAACCCCGAGTGCATGTGATTGGTGAGCGACAGGTTCTTGCCCACCTCGTAGGCCTTCCAGTGATACATCACCTCGACCGGATTCTCCATGCCATCGATCGTGCCCAGTCTCAGGCCCATGTAGAAGTCCGATGCCGGCATCGGCACCGGCTCGACCCCGAAGACCCGCCATGCATCGGTGTAGACCTTGATGTTGGGCACCCGGATCTTCATGCCCTTCAGATCGGCGACACTGCCGATGGGTTTGTCGCGGGTGACCAGGATCCGTGGATTGCGTTCCAGGAAGGCCAGCAACTCGACGCCCAGCTTGTCGGCCATGTCGGCCGACCACTTCTTGGCGATATCGCTGTTCATGAACGACTGCAGATGGGCGCCGTTATTCCAGAGGTAGGGCATATCGGTAATCGACCAGGCCGGGTAGAAATTGCTGGCCACGCCGCCCACCAGCGCCACCTCGGTGATCCCCTGCCTGCGCTTGTTCGAACAACTTTCGCGCTCTTTGCCCAGCGTCGGTTTCCGGAAACACCTTGACCGACAACGCGCCATTGGTCCCGGCCTTTGATGGTGTTGGCGAATTCCTCCATGACCTCGTGGCGCGGATCGTTCGTCGGCGCCAGGTGCCCGAGCTTGATCTCGCGGGCAGCGACGTCCCCGGCTGACAAAGACAGTGTGGCGGCAGCTGCAATGGCCAGCAGGACCGGAAGGGCTCGCGGGCGCGTGAGCAATTGACTGAGCATGGACATCTTGTCTCCTTACACTGGCTGTGTTGTCAATGGCGTTCGAGTCGGCAGGCGGCAGGCCGGCCCTCATCGGGTCGGATCGAACGATAACGTATACGTTATTCCGGCGCAAGCCGATTCTTCGTTTGCGCCGGCCGGGTGCCACGGCGGGTTTTCACCCGGCGCTCAGTCAGGCTTGCCGCTTCGGCAGCCCGTCGCGCATCAACAAGGCCGCCGCATCGAGCAGCGCCCGCTCGTAGCGGGCCCGCTCGGCGCCCGCCGCCTCCTTGCTCCATTCGCGAAACCCGCGCCCGGTCTTTACCCCCAGGTGTCCTGCCGCGACGACGTCGCGCAACACCCTGGCCGGCTCGGTATCGTTGCAAAGGCTTGGATAGATTGCCGTGCCCGAGGCCAGTTGCGTATCCAGCCCCGAAAACTCCTTTTGCAGGATCGGGCCCGCCGCGACATAGCGAAAGCCAAACCCGAAGCGTACCGCCAGGTCGACGTCATCGGTCGTCGCCAGCCCCTGCTGCACGATAGAAAACGCTTCGCGCATCAATGCGTGCTGGATCCGGTTGGCGAGCAGGCCGGGTACGTCGCTGTTGATGCGCACCGGCACCCGGCCGATCGCCGTGAACGCGGCCTGCATCTTGTCGAGGGTTTCATCGGTGGTGAAATCGGCCTTGGCCAGTTCGACCAGCGGCACCAGGTGCGCCGGCATGAAGAAATGCGCATGGGCCATGCGCTCGCGCGTGCCACAGTGCTTCGCCAGTTCCGAGACCCGCATGCCGCTGGTGTTGGTCCCGATGGGCACACCGGCAGGAACCAGCCTGTCCAGGTCGGCAAACACCTGTTGCTTGAGCGCCTTGTTCTCGGCCACGGTCTCGATGACCAGGTCGACCCCTTCCCAATCGATCGCCTCGAGCGTGGCCCGCGGCTCGAGCGGCGCCGCCTGGTCGGCCGCACCCGGCTGTGCCGCAAGCTGCCCGACCAGCCGCGCGACCTGCCCGGTGATGCCGGGCCAGGCCTCGGGGCGACGCGCCAGCATCTGCGTGCGCCAGCCGGCCCGCACGAACAGCGCGGCAATGCCTGTGCCCATGATGCCGCTGCCGACGATGACCGCCGATCCTTTGCTCAAGGTTGTCTCCTTTCAAAACTGGGTTGATGCCCCTGCCGCCGCCATCAGGAGTACGCATCCGCTGGCACCGGAAAACTGTTGCGCCCGGGAAACTCCGGGGCCAGCTCCCGCGCGATCGGCGACTTGAGCCACAGGCGCAGCAGCTTGCGACGCCGTGCCGGGTCTTGCTGGTCTTCGAACGCGGTGCGCGAGTGCAGCACCACGTAGTTGTTCGCGAACTGCAGATCGCCAGGTTCGAGCATCATGTCCAGGCGGATGTGCTCGAGACCGATGATCCGATCGAACAGGTCCAGCGCCTCGCGCTCCACGTCCGAAAGCGGTTGCTGCATGATCTCGTGACCCAGCTCGGTATGCTGGCGCAGGTAGCGGCAACTCAGTTTGCCGGCATGGAAGCTGAAGATCGGCGACAGGCTGGGCCGTGGCTCGCACAGGTGCTCGAAGTACCAGGGCTTGTAGTACAGCCCGAGGAACTCGCGGTGATGCTCGAGAATTTCGTTGTAGATCGCGGCGACACTGGCCAGGCTGCTGAGGCCGCCGTTGCGGGCCTTGCGCACGCAGAGCAGACCGACGAGATCGGATGGGTCGGAGTGATAAGGCAGATACAGGCTGGTTTCGTAGACGCGGGTTTCCTTTTGAGCCGGATCACCCACTGCCTGCACGCCGCCGATCAGGTCGCCGCGCGGATTCTGCCCGACCGGCGTGCCCAGGTGCAGGCCGATGCCGTAGTAGAGCGTATCGATCTGCGCGTCCGTGTAGCGCTCGAGCGGCAGGCCGCGCAACAGGCAAAAGCCCCGGCCATTCTCCAGTTCGTCGGCACGACGGGCGAGTTCGGCTTCGAGCGGGCCGAGTGGGAAGTCCTCGCGGGAAAAGTGAGGAAACCTGAGGCCACGGTCTTTCAGGTGCGCAAGTGCCGCGTCGATAGCCGCGATCTCGTCGACCGCCAGACGGTGGATCCAGCTGTCGTCGTTTGCGAAGTCGCGCCCGAGCCAGGCGGCCGGGCCGACGAGTCTTTCAGTTCGGATGATGCTCAACAGTGCTCCTTTTCCAGGCCAATGGCGGCCGCCACGACATGATAGGACAGGGCAAGGCCCACGGCCTTTCGGCCAGGGATCAACCCAGGCCCAGCGCTTTCCTGGCCAGGGTCACGAAAGTGGCGCGCTCCGAAGGGGCCAATGGCGCCAGGATGTCGGCTTGCAGCGCCTCGACCAGCGGCCGGCTTGCAGCCAGCAGACGCTCGCCGGCAGGCGTGAGATTCAGCCGGCGGGCCCGCCTGTCCTGGTCGTTGACGATGCGCTGCACGAAACCCTTTTGCTCGAGGCGGCCGATCACCCCGCCGATCGTGGCACGGTCGAAACTGATGGCGGCGGCCAGGCCGGCCTGGTCGATTCCGGGTTGCTCGGCGATGACATCCAGGGCGGCGAATTGCACCGAGGTCAGGTCCAGGCCCGCAGCCTGTGTCTGCGTCTGGAACACCTGCGTCGATTGCTGATGCAACCGGCGGATCAGAGGCCCGGCCATGTCGATCCTGTCCATTGCGTTGTCCTTCCGGTTCTCTGTGCGGTCCCCGCGCCCGCGACCCGCCGCGCGTGTCGCAGGCACTTGACGCCATTAGTACGCATTTCTATTATAAGTATACTTATTATTTATTGCCGGCCAGCCTGCACAAGGAGACAGCATGCAATATCACCTGAACGGTTTCATACCCGGTGATCCGGATGTGCTCCCGGCCGCACCGGGCCACCGTCGCGCGGGCGACCCATTGCCGAACACGGTCGACGTGCTGATCGCAGGCTCGGGGCCGGCCGGTCTGTGCCTGGCTGCGCAACTCGCACGGGTGCCGCGGATTCGCACCCTGTTGGTCGAACCCAGGCTCGCCCCGATGGAAAAGGGCCAGGCCGACGGCATCAGCGTGCGCAGCATGGAGATGTTCCAGGCCTTCGGCTTTGCCGGGAAAGTGATACGCGAGTCGGTGTGGATCAACGAAACCACGTTCTGGACGCCTGCCGATGACGCAGCGGGACCTGCCTCCCTCACCCGGGTCGCCCGTGTGCAAGACGTGCCCGAAGGCATCTCGGAGATGCCCCACGTGCTGATCAACCAGGCGCGGGTTCACGACATGTTCCTCGATGTCATGCGTCACTCGCCGACCCGGCTCGAGCCGGACTACGGCCTGAAGGTGACCGACCTGGCGATCGATACCGACGCTGCCGAGTACCCGGTCACGGTCACGCTGGCACACACCGCCCCGGGTCGCGAAGGCCAGGTCGAAACCGTGCGCGCCAACTACGTGGTCGGCTGCGATGGTGCGCGCTCGAACGTGCGCGCGGCCATCGGCGGCACCCTGCACGGCGATGCCGCGCACCAGGCCTGGGGCGTGATCGACCTGTTGGCCGTGACCGACTTTCCCGACTGGCGCAGAAGTCGTTCGTGCGCTCGCGCAACGACGGCATCCTGATGGTGCTGCCGCGTGAGGGCGGACACCTGGTGCGCCTGTACGTCGAACTCGACAACCTGGACGAACATGAACGCGTCGCCGATCGACACATGAGCGCCGACGACATCATCGCCAAGGCGAGGCGCATCTTCGATCCGTTCGAGCTGGACGTGAAGGAAGTGGTCTGGTGGTCGATCTACGAGATCGGTCATCGGCTGACCGACAAGTTCGACGATGTGCCCGCCGACCAGGTGGCCGCGCGCGCCTCCGCGGGTGATGCTGGCCGGCGATGCCTGCCATACCCACAACCCCAAGGCCGGACAAGGCATGAACGTCTCGATGGGCGACACCTTCAACCTGGGCTGGAAGCTGATCTCGGTGCTCACCGGCCGCGCCGAGCCGGCGCTGCTGCACAGCTACTGCGGCGAGCGGCGTGCCGCGGCCAAGGGCCTGGTGGAGTTCGATCACAAGTGGGCGCGTGTCGTCGGGGCCCGAGTCGAGATCGACAACGGCGACACGGACGGCCTGCCGCGTGTGGCGCGCGAGTTCGTCAACAACCTGCCGTTCACCTGCGGCCTGACGATCCAATACGAGCCCGGTGCGCTCACCGCTGAGGCCACCCATCAGCGTCTGGCAACAGGATTCGATATCGGCAAGCGCTTCCATAGCGCCCCCGTCGTGCGCCTGGCCGATGCGAAACCCCTGCACCTGGGGCACTGCATCGACGCCGATGCGCGCTTTCGGCTGTTCATCTTCGCGCCGGCGGCTGATTCGGGCAGCCCGGGTGGGGCCGTCGCCACCCTGTGCGACTGGCTCGAAACGAACCCGGCCTCGCCGGTACGCCGCCATACCGCACCCGGCGAAGACGTCGATACGGTGATCGACACCCGGGCAGTGTTCCAACAGGCCTTTGGCGCGCTCGAGTTTGGTGCGATGCCGACGCTGCTGCGCCCGCACAAAGGCCGCTACGGGTTGTGCGACTATGAGAAGGTATTCTGTGCCGATGGCGCAAGTGGCGACGATATCTTCGCGATGCGTGGCATTGACCGGAATCAGGGATGCATCGTCATCGTGCGACCGGACCAATACGTGGGGCAGGTGCTTGCGCTTTCTGCGGTCGAGACCCTGGCCGGATACTTTGCGGGGATCTTGCGCGTGCGGGATTCCTAACCGCCACGCTTACGAAGAAATGGACTGGGCATCATCACCTGGGGCGGCATGAACAACCATTCGAGGGCCGGACGCGCCGAGCTGACCGCACCGCTGAATCTGCAGCGCAAGGCCGCGATTCTGCGCGGCGGCGCGTTCGACCACGCCGGCCGGGTTCAGGTAAGACCCATGGCCGAATTCGACATGGACCGGACCATCTTCGGTGGTCTTGAGGGTATCGCCCGCAAGATCATGGCCGAGAAGCTGGCAAGGGACTCGGTGTGGAGCCCGCTGCCGCGGCTGACATCGAAGCCGCCTACGCACAAAGCGAATCGGCTCAGCCTGTTCCCGCAATCGATCAGCGGCTGATCGACTTCATGATCGACGAGTGCGACTTCAGCATGGAACACGCCGATGGCACGTTCCTCGAGCACCTGGTGTTCTGCCACCACTATGCGGCCCGCCACTATCCCCGGCACTCGCCGAATGTGGCCCTGCTCCATTCGATACTGGGCACCGCAACGAATACGTTCGCCATGCAAGCGGCCAAGCTACCGAGGCTCAAGACACTGTTGACCGAGTTCGAAGCGATTCACGTCGAGACGTTCCCGTCGATTCTGCGGCTCCTCTACAACGACGAGCTGCTCGGTGAACTCGACCAGAATCTGCACCGACTCCGCGACCTGCGGGCGCTGCACTTTTATCGGGTGATCGACAATGAGCCGCTGACGATCGATGCGGCGAACTTCTGGATCAACCTCAACTATCACCTGATGCACTTTGTCGACTTCATGCCCTGCGCAAACTGGCCGACGCATCGAACCGACCCGCTACTGCAGATGTTCGCGAAGGTGTCGCGCTTGTTGGACCGTGCGGGCCAGCGCCAGGCCAGGGTCGAGATGGCATTCCCCGATGGAAAGACTGCCCCGGTTGGCGAACAGCGCACGCTGCTTGGCCAGATCACCGACCTGCTACCCGCGGCATTCAAACTCAGGCTGGCTCGCAAGTCCATCCGGCAATACTCTGCGAAGGCCGGCCACGACCTGGGTTATCGACTCGAATGGGGAGACTGACGCTGCCAAGCCAGACAGGGTTTCGGTGGCGCACTGCGATATCGCCGACGCTGCTCTGAAATCATGTGACGCGCGAGTGAGATGCCGATGGATGACCTCCAGCTGTTGATCGACCTGCACAAGCACGGCATGCGCCAAGGCCCCGGTGGAGACCAGGAAACCAGGCTTGCCGTTGCGCTTTCCGGATTGAAGGGAATGTCGCACCTGAGCGTCGCCGACCTCGGTTGCGGAACCGGCGCCTCGACGCGCATTCTGGCTGGCGAACTCGATGCGGATGTTGTTGCCGTCGACCTGTTTCCGGCATTTCTGACCAAGCTGAACGAGTATTCGCGTCGTGCCGGCCTCGCCGACCGAATCACGACTGTCTGCGCATCGATGGCGGCACTTCCTTTCGGCGAAGCGGCGTTTGATGCCATCTGGTCGGAGGGTGCGATCTACAACATGGGTTTCGCCGCCGGCATCAAGGCTTGGCGCAGGCATTTGAAGCCAGGTGGCATTCTTGCCGTTTCCGAGCTCACCTGGCTGACCGATAGGCGTCCGGGCAGTTGCAGGCCCACTGGCAGCGCGAGTACCCAGGGGTAGATACGGCATCGGCCAGAATCGACCTATTGGAGCGTTCCGGTTACTCACCGATCGGCTACTTCCCGCTGCCCCGGCACTGCTGGCTGGACAACTTCTATTGGCCGATGCAACAGCGCTTTCCCGCATTTCTCGCGCAACGTAAGAACTCGGATGCAGCACGGGCGATCGTGGCATCCGAAGAACAGGAGATGGCGATCTACGAGACCTACGCGGCGTTTTTCGGCTACGGCTACTTCATTGCGCGCAAGGTCGGCATCTAAGCCGGGGACTTTGCTGGCATGGCCAGTGCGTCCAGAGGCCCGTGGGCAATCCGAAAAAGTGGCAGCGGGCATTGGCGTGCCGCGCCTCGATCACTGTTGTTGTCAGCCCATTCTCGCCGCCCGGCGACCAGCCAGCCCCCTAAACTACGTCATTCATCTCCACAGCCCGTGGCACACCGATGCGAAAAGCGGTCGCAGACAAGCTGGTGAACGAAGTCGCGAACTGGGGCCACGCGGGGCATATCGACGCGGCGCTGCTCAAGACGCTGCAGGCGCGCTATGCCTCGGACATGACCACCGGACGGGTGCTGCTTCGCTGGCTGGGCTTTATGGCCTTGTTCTGGCTGGGCGCTTCGGTGTTCGGCTCCATCGGTTTTCTGCTTGGCCCCGTGGCGCTGCTCGTCGCCCCGATCGTGCTTGGCGGGCTGGCCTTCCTGAGCTGGAAGTTTGGCGTCAGGATGGCGACCGATCCCACCCAGCACTTTGCGACCAGCGGCGCAGTGCTGGTCACCTTCGGCTTCCTTTTGATGCTTGGCGCTCTGGCGAGCGCCTATGGCGCATCGGGCGCCGGCAACTGGCGCGTCGTCGTCCCGGTGGGCATGTGTCTTACCGCATTCGGCGCGTTGGCGACGGCTTATCGGTACAGCCTGCGCTGGCCGTTGCTGATTGGCGTGCTGTTGATCTTCCACGCGGTCGGCAACACGCATGGCTACCTGGGCGGCGGCGGCTACTTTCTGGGCATTCGGGACGAGTGGCTGATGCTCACCGTGGCCGTGGCAAGCGTCGCGCTCGGCTACGCGCACGAGCGCTTCTACGAAGCGGACGAAGCGCATCGCCACCTCGGGTTTGGTCATGTCTATCTGGTTGTCGGTCTGGTCTACGCCAATTTGTCGCTGTGGTTTCTGTCGATTCCGGGACGTGAGCTGATGCCGGTTCTGTTGTTTGCCGGGGCCTGCGTTGCCCAGCTGATCGCCGGCGCCAGACTGCACGACGGGCGTTTCACCGGCTTTGGGATCGTGTTCCTGGCCATCAACCTCTATACCCGGATGTTCGAAAGATTCTGGGACGATTTGTCCAAGGGCGGTTTCTTTCTGATTGCCGGGCTGACGGCGCTGGTTGTCGGTGCCCTGTTCGAGGCGCGCGCCAGGAAGCGGCGGACCGATCCATGAATGCAAAGCGCTTCCAACGTGTCATGCATCGCGAACTGGACACGCTGCGCCGGGAAGGCCTGCTCAGCGCACAGCAACACAGCGCTTTGTCTGCGCTGTATCCGTTGAACCGATGGGACTGGTCATCGCTGGGTCGCTGGTTCCTGTTTTTCGGTGCCATTTCGGCAGCCGCCGGCCTGTACATCCTTGGCGCCAAGCTGTTCGAACCCACGCTCGGGATGTTGGCCGGCGCTCTTGGCCTGCTTATCCCGGTGATCTTTCTGGCTGGCCACTCGCTGGGCAAACGCCGCCTGGTCTGGACATCACGCTCGTTGCAGTTGCTTGGCGGCATCGCCATCATCGGACTGACCTTCACGCTGGGCATCCTGTTCAGCAGCGGATCCGGTAACTGGCCCGCCCTGCTGCTGATCGATCTGTGCCTGCTCCTGCCGCTCGCCTACGGACTGCGCAATGCCCTGCTCCTGGTCCTGAGCATGGTCGTCTTCTTTACCTGGTTTGGGGGCATTACCGGTTACCTGTCCGGATGGGGGGCGTATTTCTTTGGCATGAATTATCCGGTGCGCTTCCTGCTCGCCGGTCTGGCGATGATTGTCCTGGGCCTGCTGCATCGAAGTGCCGAAGCCACGGTGCTTCGCTTGTACGACGGCTTTTTCAAGGTGTGGCTGTCGGGCGGCATGTTCTTTGCCGAGATGGCGCTGTGGCTGACATCACTGTTTGGCAACTACGGCGGGATATCGATCTGGCATCGCGGGTCCGGCACCGAGCTGCTGATGTTCAATCTGCTCTGGGTTGTGTTCAACCTGGCCGCGCTGGTTGCCGGCAGCCGCTACGGGCTACGCATGTTGCGGCTATGCGATGACGTTCCTGATCATCCAGGGCTATACGCTGTACTTCAGATATGTCGCCGAGCAACTGGGCGCGGTATTCGCGACCTTTGTTGCCGGCGCCGTCACGCTCGGCCTGGTTGTCTATCTGGAAAGCAGAAGGCGGGCCCGGCAAACGCCGATCGCCCGCCCTGTTTAGGACTGCCCGAGACCTGGTGATCCCGGATCTGACTCTTGAGGCAACACGGTCGCGCGCGATCCTTACCCCGGCACCCTCACCCACCCTTCCATCAACACCCGTGCACTGCGGCTCATCACCGCCTTCACCACCTGCCACTCGCCGTCCACCAGGCGCGCCTCGGCACCGACGCGCAGCGTGCCCGATGGATGCCCGAAGCGGACCGCGTCGCGCTCGCCGCCACCGGCAGCCAGGTTCACGGTGGTGCCCGGAATGGCGGCAGCCACTCCGATCGCCACCGCTGCGGTCCCCATCATGGCGTGGTGCAGCTTGCCCATCGACAATGCGCGCACGAGCAGGTCGACATCCGTTGCCTTGACCGGCTTGCCGCTCGAGGCCGTGTAGTCGGCAGGCGGCGCAACGAATGCCACCTTGGGGGTGTGCTGGCGGGTCGCGGCCTCGCCGAGTTCCTTGATCAGGCCCATGCGCAGCGCGCCGTGCGCGCGGATGGTTTCGAACATCGCGAGCGCCTTGGCGTCACCGTTGATGTCGTCCTGCAGCTCGGTGCCGGTGTAGCCGATGTCCCTGGCGTTCAGGAAGATCGTCGGAATGCCGGCATTGATCATCGTCGCCTGGAAGGCGCCAACGCCGGGCACTTCGAGCGTGTCGACGAGCTTGCCGGTGGGGAACATCGCGCCACCGCCCTCGCCTTCCTCGGCGGCCGGGTCCATGAACTCGAGTTGCACTTCCGCCGCCGGGAAGGTCACGCCGTCGAGCTCGAAGTCGCCGGTTTCCTGCACCTGCCCGTTGGTGACCGGCACGTGCGACACGATGGTCTTGCCGATGTTCGCCTGCCAGATGCGCACCGTGACGGTCCCGTTCTCGGGAACGCGGGCCGCGTCGATGAAGCCGTTGGCGACTGCGAAGGGGCCGACCGCGGCCGACAGGTTGCCGCAGTTGCCGCTCCAATCGACGAACGGCTTGTCGATCGACACCTGGCCGAACAGGTAGTCGACATCGTGGTCCGGCTTGCTGCTCTTGTCGATCAGCACGGTCTTGCTGGTGCTGGAGGTGGCGGCGCCCATGCCGTCGGTCTGCTTGCCGTAAGGGTCGGGGCTGCCGATGACACGCAACAGCAGCCGGTCGCGCGCAGCGCCAGGGGTGCGGCAGGCCTCGGGCAGGTCCTGCATCCGGAAAAACACTCCCTTGCTGGTGCCGCCGCGCAGGTAGGTCGCGGGCACTTTGATCTGCGGTGCATGGGCCATGATCGTCTCCTGGGCTTGGGGCGTCACGCCGCCTGGTTCGATTCGAGAAAGTCTTGCGCGAAGCGCTGCAACACGCCGCCGGCCGCGTAGATCGACACTTCTTCACCGGTGTCGAGCCGGCAGGTGACGGGGACCTCGACACGCTCGCCGCTCTTGCGATGGATGACCAAGGTCATCTCACCGCGCGGGGTCTTGTCGCCGACCACGTCGAAAGTCTCGGTGCCATCGATCTTCAGGGTCTTGCGGTTGGTGCCTGGCTTGAATTCGAGCGGCAACACGCCCATGCCGATCAGGTTCGTGCGATGGATGCGCTCGAAGCCCTCGGCCACGATCGCCTCGACCCCGGCAAGGCGTACGCCCTTGGCCGCCCAGTCGCGTGACGAGCCCTGGCCGTAGTCGGCGCCGGCGATCACGATCAGCGGCTGGCGACGCGCCATGTAGGTCTCGATCGCTTCCCACATGCGCACGACCTTGCCCTCTGGCTCGAGCCGCGCGAGCGATCCGCGCTTGACCGCGCCGTCGACCACCGCCATCTCGTTGGTCAGCGTGGGGTTGGCAAAGGTGGCGCGCTGCGCGGTCAGGTGATCGCCGCGATGAGTCGCGTAGGAATTGAAGTCCTCCTCGGGCAGGCCCATCCTGGCCAGGTACTCGCCGGCGGCACTCGAGGCCATGATCGCGTTCGACGGCGACAGGTGATCGGTGGTGATGTTGTCACCCAGCACGGCCAGCGCGCGCATGCCGGTCAGCGTGCGCTCGCCGGCGAGCGCACCCTCCCAGTACGGGGGGCGTCGGATGTAGGTGCTCTGGGGGCGCCAGTCGTACAGCGGCTTTTCCTTCTGGGTGTTGGCGGCCCTTTCGTCGAACATCGGGATATACACCTTGCGAAACTGCTCGGGCTTGACCGAGGCCTTGACGATCGCGTCTATCTCCTCGTCGCTCGGCCAGAGGTCCTTGAGCAGGATGGGCTTGCCATCGGCCGAGGTTCCGAAGCTGTCGCGCTCGATGTCAAAGCGCACGGTGCCCGCGATCGCGTAGGCGACCACCAGCGGCGGGCTGGCAAGGAAGGCCTGCTTCGCATATGGGTGGATGCGCCCGTCGAAGTTGCGGTTGCCCGACAACACCGCGGTCGAGTACAGGTCGCGGTCGATGATCTCCTGCTGGATCGCCGGATCCAGCGCACCGGACATGCCGTTACAGGTCGTGCAGGCAAAGGCGACGATGCCAAAACCGAGCTTTTCGAGATCGTGCTTGAGACCCGACTCGTCCAGATACAACTCGACCGTCTTCGAGCCGGGCGCGAGCGAGGTCTTGACCCACGGCTTGCGGGTCAGGCCCATGCGGTTCGCGTTGCGCGCAAGCAGCGCCGCGGCAATGACGTTGCGCGGGTTGCTGGTATTGGTGCAGCTCGTGATCGCGGCGATGATCACCGCACCGTCGGGCATCTGGCCCGGTTTCTCGGCCCACTCGCCGGCGATGCCCTTGGCCGCGAGATCGCTGGTGGCCACCCGGGCGTGCGGGTTGACGGGCCGGCCATGTTGCGCACCACGCTCGACAGGTCGAACTGCAGCGTGCGCTCGTAGGTGGCCCTGTCCAGCGTATCGGCCCAGAGGCCGGCGGTCTTGGCGTAGGTCTCGACGAGCTTCACGTTCTCGTCGGTGCGGCCGGTGAGCGTCAGGTACTGCAGGGTCTGGTCATCGATGAAGAACATCGCCGCCGTCGCCCCGTATTCGGGCGCCATGTTCGAGATGGTGGCGCGGTCGCCCAGCGTCAGCGATGCAGCGCCCGGGCCGCGGAACTCCAGGTAGGCCCCCACCACCTTCGCCTGGCGCAGGAACTCGGTCAGCGCGAGCACGATGTCGGTGGCCGTGATGCCCGGCTGGCGCTTGCCGATCAGCTCCACGCCGACGATCTCCGGGCAGGCGCATCCAGGACGCACGCCCGAGCATCACGCTCGGCTTCCAGGCCGCCGACGCCCACGGCAATGACCCCCAGCGCGTCCACGTGCGGCGTGGCTGTCGGTGCCGACCAGCGTGTCCGGAAAGGCCACGCCGTCGATCACGTGCACGACCGGCGACATCTTCTCCAGGTTGATCTGGTGCATGATGCCGTTGCCCGCCGGGATCGACGTCGACATTCTCGAATGCGCGACTGGTCCAGTCGATGAAGTGAAAGCGATCCTCGTTGCGCCTGTCCTCGATCGCCCGGTTTTTCTCGAACGCATCCGGATCGAACCCGCCGCACTCCACCGCCAGCGAATGGTCGACGATCAGCTGCACCGGCACCACCAGATTGACCAGTGCCGGGTCGCCCCCCTGGTCGGCGACGCATCGCGCAGACCGGCCAGGTCGACCAGCGCCGTCTGGCCCAGGATGTCATGGCACACCACCCGCGCCGGAAACCACGGGAAGTCGCGCTCCTGCTTGCGCTCGACGATCTGGGTCAGGCACTCGGTGAGGATGGCCGGATCGCAGCGGCGGACCAGGTTTTCGGCGTGCACCCGGGCCGTGTACGGCAGCGTCGCCCAGGTGCCCGGCTTGATCTCGTCGACCGCCTGGCGGGCGTCGAAGTAGTCGAGATCGGTGCCGGGAAGAGGTTTGCGGTATGTGGAATTCATGCTCTGGCCTGCGATTGGACGGGGATGCGCCGGGTCAAGTGATGGATGCTAAAGGGGAGGTTGACTTGGGGCTGACGCGGGCAGACCGCGTCAGCGCGGTCTGCCTCAGGGCCGATAGGCCGGCAGTTTCATCAGCGCCGGCAACACCGCCTGGCGTAGCTGCATGATAGCCAGTTGCACGACCAACGGCGAGCGAACGCCTCCCCGGCCCTTCGAGCTTGGCGGCATAGTGGACCCCGATCACCGATTGCCCTTGCGCCGCGGGCGTGAAACGCCATGCATTGAACTGCAGGTAGCGCTTGCCGTCGGCACCGCGTTCGGGCAACGCGAAAAAGTAGTCGAGTAGCACGGTATCGCTATCCGCCTGCGGGTCGAGGTCGGCCCTCACATTCCCGTGGCGCGCGCCGACCTCGTCGGCGATCCGGCGGGCATGGTCGAGCGGGCTGTCGCCCGGCGCGAGCGATGGCAGGACCTGCAGTCTGACCCGGCTGGACCAGGCAACGGCCGATTCGCCGGGCGCAAAGAACCAGGCCTCGGTCGGTGCCGGATCGGCTGATGCCACCGCCCGTACGTATTCGGTGCCCAGCAGCACCAGGCTTTGCGCCTGGGCGACCGATGGCGCGCGCGGGACGGCCGGGGGGCCGGCTCGGCAACCGGGCCGGCCTCCTCAACGTACAACCCGCCAGGGTTGCGGCAACGACCCACTGGCAACACCACCGCAAAAGCATCGAGGCCCTTCGAGATCCAAACAGGAGGATTGGCTGGGTCGATCAAAACCCGTGATGTCATTGTCGCCCAGATAACGTCCGGTTTGGTCGTGTTAGCGGCCTTTGCGCATCACCGGTCCGTAGCGTCGGGCACATGGCGGAACATCGATCACTCCAGGTGCGACGGATGATTGACGCCGGCCGGGGTGCGTAGCCATCGTGCGACGACGACCGCGGTGACCAGCGGCAACAACGACAACGCGCGCAGCACCGTGGTGGCATCGCCGAACAAATCGAACGCCCACCCCACAGGCCAGGGGCCGATCGATGCGCCGACGATCGCGATCAGCTGGATCTGTCCCTGCAACGCGCCCAGGTGCCGGCGCCCGAAGTAGCGCGGCATCAGGTAGCCGAACATCGTCATCGTGAACGCGTTGGCAATGCCGAAGCCGACCGCGTAGACGAGCGCCGAGCCGATCGAGCCGACCAGGGTCACGCCGAACAGGGCCGCTGACACGATGAGCATGCAGTCGGCGTACACGTAGCGGGTGCGGACCGTGTCGAGCAACCGGCCGACCAGCGGCATCGTCACGACCATCGCGACCGCCGAAACCGGGAACAGACGGGCAGCAACGGCCTCATCCAGCCCGCGGCTGACCAGGATACCCACCTGGTGGAAATGCAGCGTGGTCACGAGCATCGAGATAATGAACCAGCCGGCCGAGAGCAGGTAGAACGCCGGTACGCGCCGACCCTCGTCGACGGTCAGGCCATCGATCACCGGAGCCGCCTCGCCCTCGCTGAGCGCGGCCTCGCCATCGGCCCGCAGCCCGACCGATTCGGGTCGGTCGTGCACCAGCAGCAGCACCGGCGGCAGCAGCAGCAGCCAGGTGAGCAACCCCAGCACGACCCACGCCCAGCGCCAGCCGACGACGCCGATCAGGTATTGCCCGAGCGGCGGGTGAACGGCCATCGACACGCCAAAACCCAGCGCCATCAGGCTCATGGCAAAGCCACGCCGCGCGTTGAACCAATGCGCGACCAGGTTGGCCGCGTTGAGCATCAGCGAGCCCTGCCCGAGAAAGCGCAGCGCGCCAAAGCCGACCGCCAGCGAGATCGCGCCACCAACCGCCCCGAAGGCCATGCAGGCGACGCCCAGCGCCAACGTGACCCAGGTCGTCATCCTCAGCGGCCCGTGCCGATCGACCAGCCGCCCCATTCTCGGCAGCAACAGCGCCGCGACCAGCGTGGCCAGCCCGTAGGCCAGCGAGACCGCCTGGCGCGACAGCCCGAGATCTTCGGTGATCGGCCCGACGAACACGCTGAAGGTGTGCGACTGGCCGGGCCCGGTGGCGAAGATGGCGAGGCTGCTGACGGCCAGGACAACCCAGCCATAGTAAGCGCGCGGACTCAGCGCCGCGAAGGCCGACGAGCGCCATTCGGTCAGCATTCAGCCGGTACCCGACGCCGGCGTGCCGGCCGCAACCGCCGTCTCGAGCAGCGCCAGGGCCCGGGCGGTGAAATGCCACATGTTGGCCTCGCGCTCGGCGCTGCCCGACTCGATGCGCACGGTTCGCCTGACCGGGCCATCGACCGCGATAACACTCAGCCCGGGTGGGTGGCCGTAGCGCGTGCCCGACGGCCCCGCGGCCCCCAGTTCGACCAGGCCCCAGGTGGTGCCCAGTTGCTCGCGCGCGCGTTGCGCAAAAACCGCGGCCATCGCCTCGGTCAGCGGCTCGAGTCCCGCGACATCGCCGGCCGTCACGCCCAGCAACTGCTTTCTCGATTCGCGGGTGTAGATCACCGAGCCGCCAACGAAGTAGGCCGAGGCCCCAGGGACGGCCAGCAAGGATGCGCTGATCAACCCACCGGTCGAGGACTCGGCCACGGCCACGGTCTGGCCACGCTCGCGCAGCATCGCAGCGACCTTGTCGCTCAGTTCGGCCAATGATTTCATCGGGGATTCCTTGGTCGCGGTGACGGTCATTTGCGCGACCGCGCCCGACGATCGAACTTGGACCAGTAGGTGAACGGCTCCTCGTTCACCTCGATGTCGATCTCGGCGACCCGGGCCTGCAACCGCTGCTGGACATCGGCCACCGCCTGGTTGTAGATCACCGGGGCGATCTCTTCGAGAAAGAAGCCCAGCAAGCCGCCGGCGGCAATGTTGCCGATCCGCTCCTCCATGTTCTCGTCGAAGTATCGCTGCAACGAGGCGATCGCCTCGTTGCGCACTTCCTTAGGCAGTTCGATCGTCATGTCGGCCAGGCTGGGCATCCATCGGGCCCGACAGGGTCACTGATCGCAGCCTGCTTGGCAAGTCCCGTTAACGGCGGCCCTGCCTGCGCCCGCATAATCAGGTTCCGAAACGACTTCAAGCGAGAGGCGCCATGACCCCCTTCGACCTGAACCTGACCGGCAAGCTGGCGCTGGTGACCGGCTCGACCCGTGGCATCGGCCTGGCGACTGCCAAGGGCCTGGCCGCGATGGGTGCCGAGGTGGCCATCAACGGCCGCACCGATGCCGCCGCCCGGCAGGCCTGCGACAGCATCCTCGCCACCCAGCCCGACGCGAAGCTCAGGGCCTGCAGTGCCGACCTCGGCAGCGCCGCTGGCTGCGCCGACCTGGTCCGCCAACTGCCCAGTGTCGACATCCTGGTCAACAACATGGGGGTGTACGACCCGAAACCGTTTTTCGAGATCACCGACGACGACTGGCAGGCGGTGATGGACATCAACGTGATGAGCGGCGTGCGCCTGACCCGGCACTACCTCAGGGGCATGCTCGATGAGCAGCGCTGGGGCCGGGTGGTGTTCGTGTCGAGCGAGTCAGGGGTGGTGATTCCCAAGGAGATGGTCCACTACGGATTCTCCAAGGCGGCGCAACTGGTGATCGCCCGCGGCGCGGCCGAGTCGACCGGGGCACGACCGTGACGGTCAACTCGGTGCTGCCCGGGCCCACCTGGGTCGAGGGCATGCATGACCGCCTGCAGGCCCGGGCCGATGCGCAGAACACCACAGTCGACGACCTGCGCCGTCGCACCTTCACCGAGCGGCGGCCGACCTCGTTGCTGCAGCGCCATGCCAGCCCTGAAGAGGTGGCCAACCTCATCTGCTACGTCTGCTCACCGGCCGCGAGCGCCACCAACGGGGCCGCGCTGCGGGTCGACGGGGGCATCGTCGCCAACCCGTTCTGACTGGAAACGTGCCGACACAGCCGCGTGGCGGCAGGGCCAGTCATGGCGGAGGATCGAGGGCAACCAATGGACACCACGATGCATGACGCGACCATCAGCAACGTGCAGGCAGGCTTGTTCCGCCTGCTCCTTGCCGAAGTGCTGACCGACGCCAGGCACGGCGACCATACCCACTTCGAAGTCGTCACCGCCACCGTCACCTTGTCCGACGGTTCGAGCGGCACCGGCTACACCTACACCGGCGGACGCGGCGGCCAGGCGGTGCTGGCCATGCTGACCCATGATCTTTCGCCCTGGTTGCTGGGTCGGAATGCAACGGACATCGACGCACTCTACGACGGCATGCAGGGACACGTGCACTACGTCGGTCGCGGCGGCATTGCATCGTTTGCCATCTCGGCGCTGGACATCGCGCTCTGGGATCTGCGCGGCAAGGCCACCGGTCAGGCACTAGGCAGATGGCCGGAGGCGCGGCCCGCGAGTGCCGCGCCTACTGCGGCGGGATCGACCTGAATTTTCCGCTCGACAAGCTGCTGGCCAGCGTGCGGCTACCTCGACCGCGGTTTCAACGCGGTCAAGATCAAGATCGGCCAGCCGTCGCTGGCCGACGATGTCGCGCGGATCGAGGCAGTGCGCCGCCTGATCGGCCCCGACGTCGCGTTCATGGTCGACGCCAATTACTCGATGACGGTCGGGCAGGCGATCGCCGCGGCGCGGGCGTTCGCCCCCTACGACCTGACCTGGTTCGAGGAGCCGATCGAGCCAGACGACTACCAGGGTTATGCGGCGATTGCCGACGCCACGGCATTTCCGCTGGCGATGGGCGAGAACCTGCACACCCAACGCGAGTTCGATCTCGCGATCACCCAATCGAAGCTGTCGTTCCTGCAGCCGGACGCGTCCAATTGCGGCGGCATCACCGGATGGCTACGGGCAGCCGCGGCGGGGCGACAGGCCGGCATCACCGTATGCAGCCACGGCATGCAGGAGTTGCACGTGAGCCTGGTCGCCGGCCAACCCGGAGCGGGCTGGATCGAAGTGCACTCGTTTCCGATCGACCAGTACACGCTCCGACCGCTGCAGGTGAGTAACCACCTGGCTGTTGCACCCGGTACGCCCGGTATCGGCGTGCAGTTCGATTGGGAAAAACTGGCGCGGACCCACGTCGCCTCACGCTGAACGATTCGGACGATCAGCGTCCTGTAGCGGCAACCCCATGAACACGAACGAGGCCATCAGGGGTGCAGGGTATTCGTGGAACGCCGGGATTGCCCGAAACCCCAACGATCGGTAAAGCCGCTGCACCTCAGTGAGCCGTCGGACCGTATCGAGCTTCATCGTGACAATCCCGGCGGCGCGGACCCGCGCGGTCATCCGCGGTCCGGATGCAGCAAGACCTCGCCTTCGATCTCGACCGGGATATCGAAGGGCAGTTCCGCCAGTCCCACGGCACTGCGCGCATGGGCACCGATCACTTCCCCGAAAACCTCGATGATCAGGTCCGAGAAGCCGTTGATGACCGCGGGTTGCCGGTTGAAGCCCGGGGCCGAGTTGACCATGCCGAACACCCGCGTCCAGGCCGCTATCCGATCGAGGTCGCCCAGCTCCCGCTCCAGGCTGCCCAGCATGGCCAGCGCCGTCAACCGCGCCGCCTCGTAAGCCTGCTCGGCGGACACCTCGCGGCCGACCTTGCCAAGCGGCACGGCAAGACGGCCCTGCGCATCGGTCGGGCCGTGCCCGGAGATCAACACCCGCAGGCCCACTGTGCGCACCCAGGGAAACGGCAACACGGCGCCGGCCGGCATCTGCAGTGGCGCGGGCAACGCCAGGCCAAGGTCGTTCAACCTGCGGGAAATTGCTGACATCTCTCACTCCTTGAAGAAACCGCGGACGATTGGTGCTCATCCGCCGCGGCGCATCGCAATGAATATGCCTACGGAAAGTCGAGCGGTTGCAGTTGATCCTGTGGTACCTCGCGACCGATGTCGCTAGACGGGCGCCGCACCCTGGTCAGCCTTGTCGGCCGCCTGGTACGCGGGACGCTGCGTCAACGACGCCCAGTACCGGGCCAGGTTGGGCGGCAGCGGGACATCGGAAGCCAGCAACTGGTGGATGCGCAGCGTGTAACCCATCATGATGTCGGCCGCCGTGAAGCTCTCGCCGAGCAGAAAAGCCCGGCCCTGCAGCGCCTGGTCGACCGCAGCCGCACAGCTGGCGGCGCGCGCCTTCATCTCGGCGATGGCGGCGGGCACCTCGGCCCCGGGACAGGCCCGCCGATGGTTGACGATCTCGCCCAGCGGTCGCGCGTAAGTGGCTTCGGCGAACCAGCTCCATTGCAGGTAGTGGCCATGCGCGGGCGAGCCGGACGCCGGCTGCAAGTTGCCGTTGCCATAGCGATCGAGCAGATACTGGACCATCGCGCCGGATTCGAACATCACCAAGGTGTCATCGACCATCACCGGGAGCTTGCCCACCGGGTTCATCCGCCGCCACTCGGGACTGGTCCGGTAGGCACCGGCCATGGGCACCGCGACCACCCGGTAGGGCAATGACAACTCCTCGCACAACCAGATTGCACGAAACCCGCGGGTATTGGGGGCATGGTGGATCTCAAGCATCTCGGGTTTCTCGCAATGGTCGAAGGTCGGGCGGCAGCTTGTCGCTGCCCAGGTCCCACCAGAGCCCGGTCATGATGCGCAGCGCGTCGCGGCACACCGACGCCAGCACGTGCTCGTTCGGAGCGTGTTGCGAGCAACCAGCATAGGAGTGGGGCACCCAGATCGTGGGCAGGCCGAGCAGGTCGGCGAACACGTCGTTGGGCAGGGTCCCGCCAAGATTGGGCAACACCGCCACTTCGCGGGCACTGGTGGTGCCGATCGATTCGACGGCCCAGCGCGCCCACGGATGGTCGGGATCGAGCCGGGTCGCGTACATGATGTCCCGCTCGGCCGTCAGTTCGATCTGACCAAAGCCGTGCCTATCCAGGTGCCGGCGCAGCGCGGGCAGCAGATCATGCGGATCGGTCCCGACCACGTAGCGCAGGTGACCGTGCACCACCGCCTTTGGCGGGATGGCGTTGACCGGATGACGCGGATTGCCGGTTTCAAACGCCCGAACCTCGAAGGTGTTGGTGCCGAACACCTTCTCTTCCGGGCTCAGCCCCGGTTCGCCCCAGTCGGGGTCGATGTCCGGCGCATCTTCGCCGCCGCCAACCGACAACCGCGCAATCGCCGCACGCACCGAGTCGCTCATCGGCGAGGCCCGCCAGCCGTCGACCAGGATCCTGCCGTTTCGATCGGTCAGGGTGGCCAGCGCATGCGCGAGGATGATGCCCGGATTGGCCAGCAGCCCGCCCCAGTTGCCCGAGTGATGGCCGCCGTCGCGCAGGGTCAGCGACATCGTGAAATTGAACACCCCGCGCGATCCCATGAACACGGTCGGTACCTGCGCCTGCATCCGGGGTCCGTCCGAGGCGATGAAGACATCGGCGGCGAATTCGTCGCGATGTTTCTCGCAAAAAGCGCGCAAACCGGGTGAACCGCACTCCTCGCCGGTTTCGATCAGGGCCACGACATTGAAGCCCAGGCGACCCCGCGCCTGCAGCACCGCGCGCATCGCCGCCAGGTTGATCGTATGCTGGCCCTTGTTGTCCGCGGTGCCGCGCCCGTACCACCGATCGCCATCGACGGTGACTTCCCATGGGCCCAGGCCGGCGCGCCATTGTTCGTCGTAGCCGCGCACCACGTCACCGTGCGCATAGGTCATCACCGTGGGCAGATCGGACGACTCGAACCGGTGCGCCACCAGCAGCGGGCAGCCGTCGGGCTGGGGGTTCTCGTGGATCGTGCAATCGAACCCCATGCGCTCCAGACTCGGGCTCATCTCCTCGGCCAGGTAGCGGTACAACTGGGGGCGTTGGGCCGGCACCGGGCTTTCGGTACGGATCGCCACCCGGCGCGCCAGCTCGGCCCTGAAACGTCCGTCGTCGAAATAGGCCTCGATGGCGGCAATGGCATTGTCCCGACTCATGGGCTGACTTCCCGGGCAGGTGACACCCTGAAGACGCCGGGTGTCCAAATGAAGGTGTCGCCATGGTAGCGCGCATTGCGCGGCATTGAATCGGTTCGCCGTTTCAAGTCTGGTTTGCTGACCCTATTGCCGATGCTCCGGCGGGGTGCCCCACCCGGGCTGGTGAAGGAGGCGATGCGGGCCGCGTGCCTGCGCCGGCCTTGACGACATCGTCACTCGGGGTCGGTCTTCTTCGCGCGTGCCTGCGCGGTCGTGAGATCAAAGAGGCGCGAACGAACCGCCTGCTCCACAAACCGCGACAGAGCCTCATTGCTTGCACCCCCCTGGCTTGATAGATACAGACGCACCGACCGATCCGTGGAAGGCGTCACGTCGATGCTCCAGCGGGTGAGCATGTCTTTACCTTTGTCTGTTGGATTTGCGAGAGGCAGGTTCCAGCTATACGCCTCCTTGCCGGGCACCACTGAACACCCTCTGGGGGCCAAGGTTATCGACAGCGGCCAGGAGAGACCGCATGGCCCCCGGTTGACCTTCGGGCCCCCGGCAGGCAGAGTACGGCGCAGACGCCCCCGGCAGGAAGATCCGCAATGACCGTCGACAAGCAACAGGCGTATGACAATTTCCAGCAAGAGGCCGCCCGCCACCTGGCGATGCCCGGATGGTCCGAGCCCCAGCGGCTGGCCCTCGCCTGTCGGATGCTCGCCCGCGAGGGCCACGCGCAGACGCTGGCCGGCCAGGTCACCGCCAAGGCAGACGACGACGGCGTGGTCTGGACCCCCCCGCTGGGCCTGGGCCTGGACGAGGTCACGCCGCCGGCCCTGATCCAGGTCGACGCCGACCTGAAGCGCCTACGCGGCACCGGCATGGCCAACCCGGCGGTGCGCTTTCACTGGTGGGTGTATCGGGCGCGCCCGCGGGTCCGGTGCATCGTGCACACCCATCCGCCGTTCGTGTCCGCGTTGTCCATGCTCGGCGTGCCGTTGAAGGTCGCCCACATGGACGCGGCGATGTTCTATGACGACTGCGCGTACCTGGCGCAATGGCCCGGAGTGCCGGTTGCCGACGATGAAGGTGAACTGATTGCCGGGGCACTGGGCGACAAGCGCAGCATCCTGCTCGCCCATCACGGCCTGTTATGCACCGGGCAGACTATCCAGGAAGCCACCTACCTGGCGCTGAATCTGGAATGGGCGGCACGCGTGCAGTTGCGGGCAATGGCCGCCGGGACCATCCAGACGGTCGAGCCGGCCCATGCAAGGGATGCGCGCGAGTTTCTCTTGCGCCCCGAGATCGTCGATGCGTCGTTTCATCGCGAAGCGCGGCGAGTCCTGGCAGCCGACCCGTCGATCCTCTGAGTGCGCGATGCCCCGAAACATCGAGATCAAGGCCAGGGTGCCCGATATGCCCGCGCTGAAGGCGCGGGTCGCCGCGTTGGCCACTGAAGGCCCCTTCGACATTTCCCAGGATGACACCTTCTTTGTCTGCCAGAACGGGCGGCTCAAGCTGCGGATGTTCGCCGCTGTAGGCCGGACGGCCGCTGTGCAGCGGGAGCGGTCCTTCGAGTTGCCCGATTCGCCGCCGCAAAGCTGTCTCTCAACGGATCAGGGATGTCTAAGGAACGCGGGTCGAGTCATAGAGAATTAGCCCGCATCGCTCACCGATTTGCGCCGGCCCGCTGAGTTTGCCTTTCCTGGCGTGCGATTTTGACTCTTGATTCGCCTGCGGCGTTCCAGCGGGAGCGTTTCTCACCCGCACGCGCACCAGCGCCGCAGTTGTTGCGCATTTTTGTGCGGATTTGCCGGCTCTTGCCGGCGCCGGGCGAGCGTCTTCATCGCCGAGGGGTTCTTTGGCGCCAGCGCTTGTTTCTAGAGTGCCCAGCTACCCGCCGCTCACCCAGCGCATCGGCTTGCTCGCACGCCATCGCCAGCAACGCGTCTTGGCGCAACTGGTCGGCATTGCGGTGGTTGGTGAAGCACTTGGCCAGTCTGGCCAGTACCCCCGTGTGCCGATCCATCTCGCGCAGCAGCATCAACCCGCCATCCATACCGATCCGGCCCCCGTCGAATGCACCAACCAAAGGCCTATTTCAATAGGAACGGTGTAGAGTCGAGATGTGGCGCGGTGGCGGTAGGAATGACCCTAGCTGTTGCCGCCTTCGTCTGGCGGTGCCTCACGAGATCTTCCATGGCTTTGTTTCCACATCCCGCTCATCGAACCGGACAGGCGGTTTTCCCGCATCCGGCTCTCGGACAAGCCCTCATGCTTTCGCCCACAGGAAGTTGTGCGTGCGGGGCGCCAGATGAACCAGCCTGAGTACTTGATGGAAGTACTTGTCGGGGTAGCGCTTTCCCCGAGCCCTGCACTTTGTGCTTCTTGCACAACCACCGGCGCAACCGCAAACGCGCGTGGCAATCGAGCAGATGGTACGCAGGACTGACTGGCCCCAGGCAGTAGTAATTCGCCCAGCCCGTCAGCTTGCGGTTCAGTCGATCCACGATCACCGCGGCCTCCAGCTTGCGCGTGCGCCGGTGCGTGACCTCACTGATGCTTGCCACCATCCGCTGGATGCTTTTCGGCGCAGGCCGGGTGCCAATGTAAGCACGCCCAGTCTGGCGCGAGTAGCACCGCCCGAAGGTGTAGCCCAGGAAGTCAAACCGCCCCTGCGGGATGCGAACCACGTGCGTCTTGTCCTCGTTCACCGTCAACTTCAGCCGCTGCATCATCCACCGCATCGCGTCAAAGGCCTCGTCGGCCCCTTGCTTGCAGAGAATCACGAAGTCATCGGCATAGACGACGACCTTGGCCGACCACCGCCGCTCGAACCCCAACCGCTTCCACCCCTGAACGAATCGTCTCATGTACAGGTTCGACATCAAGGGTGAGATCGGCGCACCCTGCGGCGTGCCACGTTTGTTGTCACGGTTCTCCCGAGTTCGCCTCGGATGCCCCGTGCCGTCATCGTCCTCGACCGGCGCAACCAACCACGCCTTGAGCAGGCGCAGCACCTGCCGATCGACCACGCGACGGGCCACGCATCGCATCAGCTCCGCGTGCGGAATACTGTCGAAGTACCCGCTCAGGTCCGCGTCGATGACTTGTGTGTGACCGGTGTTCAACAAGCCGTGAACCGCCCGCACCGCGTCATGGGCTCCCCGATCCTTCCGATAGCCAAACTGCTCGGGTGCCAGATCCGACTCGAATATCGGATCCAGCACCAGCAGCATCGCCATCTGAACCACGCGATCCGTGATCGTTGGGATGCCCAGTGGGCGCTTTTGCTCGCTGTTCGGTTTGGGAATCCAGACCCGCCTCACCGCTTGCGGCTCGTAGGTCTTGTCCCGTAACCGTTGCGCCAGTTCCCCGAGCCAGCGCTCCACCCCGTACGACTCAATGTCTTCGAACCACTGACCGTCCACCCCCGCCGCCCCCTTGTTGGCCCGGCAGCATCGGTAGGCGTGGTCCAGCACGTCCGCTCGATACACCTTGTCATACAGCAGGTAGAACCGGTACCCGGGTTCTCCCTTCGCTTTGGCATGCAACGCGCTCTGCAGCTTTTGAACACTCGGTGGAGTTTGCAGGTTTCCCCACCTCCCGGCTCGCCGCTTTGCCGCGTCAGTTCTGAACCAGGGCGCCTTCCTCCACCGGCATTACCCAGCTTCGCCAGTACTACGCGCCCCTCCGCCACCCCGCATCGCCCGGCTCCGGTCCTCACGGACCGCCGGCTGGCCGTGCGCACGGCCACGACACGGGGCTTCCCGTGTTGCCACTGCTCTCCTCTGCATGCATGCCATCGTCAATACCCGGCGGAATCGATCGGTGCCCGCTTCGCTCGCTTCCCAACCGATGACAGCCTTCCTGTAATCTCGCCAGGTCGGCTTCCGCGGACCCTTTCGAGGCCCGCTCAACGTTCACTCGCGTTACGGCCTGCATGCTCGCCAAGTCCTCAAGGACCCTCTACACCGAAGGCTTCAACCGCTTGTTACCTCCACGATTGCTCCGATTGTTTCCGGCCGGAGCGACAGTTACCGGGTGGGATTCGCACCCAGAGAACAGCGCCTTTGCACGGCGCACGAGATATTGCGGCTGGCCCGCTTTCCGGGAAGCAAGCATTCTCAATAGCTGATTTGTTGATGGACTATTGGGTATGACATACCTGCCGTAATCAAGCAAGCTTGGACAATCAATATCAGCCCCCAACAGCTTGAGAATTTCGATTGGACTCCTGTGTTTCAAAACCGCCTTCTATTGGTAGCCGCGCTCTAAGCAATCTTGAGCTGATGAGTTTACGAATCAAGGGCGGCTCCACGCGTTGTCTTGCACGTATCCACTTGGATGCGCCCGACCCTCCTATTCACAAATTTTCTAGGACGGAGACTACGGAATGAGCCCTCAACATGACTGGATGACTCTGCACAGATATCAATTCGGTGAGGTGATCGACGGCCGAGGCAAGCCTGTGCCAGCGCCGATTGGCGCTGACGCATGGAGGTTTCTCCCAGCGTCGCCGATAGGCTTTCCGTCGCCAAAAGGGACTGACGGATTACCCATGGCTCTATCAGATCAATGGGGAGGATTCGGCCTGTATCCGAGTCGAGCTGCAGCCGAAGCAGTGTTCAATAGCCCTGATGCTTACTTCACCGTTCAGGGGAGGCCCATTGAGGAGTGGCACGCACTGGTCATTCCGTATGCCCACCGCGGAGGCGTCAAATTGCGGGATGAGGTGCAGAATGACAGCGCCATCAAAGTTGCACAAGAAGATCCAAAGGGACCGCTTGTAATTCTCACTACTGCCGGGTATACGAGCCGTGGGCCGGCGGAACTGCCGCGGATAATCAAGTTCTTTGCCGGGATTGAGGCGGTTCTGGCCTTCTACAGTACGCATCCGGGAAACTTGCGACTAGCCCATTTCCTAGGCGCCGGAGTAGATGGACGTGATGGTCTGACAATGACGCTCTGGCGCGACGATGAGTCCATGTATTCGGCGGCTTATCAAGAAGGCGAACATCGGCGTCAACTAAACATCCATCGTGATACGCCACTTTTCGACCGAAGTTCATTCACACGCGCGCGCGTCGTTTCTAGCAAAGGAACATGGGACGGGCTTGATCCCGTCAAAGCAATTCCTTGACCGATTGAGGCGTTCAAACTGGTCGCTAGTGTCTTCGAGCTTACTCGAGATGCGATGAATCCCTGCACGATTCTCGCCATCCCATAGGAGCGGTATGTTCATCGCTCACACCGACTTGCCACGTTGTATTCAATCAATGTATGGTATCGCCATACCCGAGTGCGCCGCCTGAGCACTACGGCGAGCCGGACAGAACCAACACAAAAATTAGGGCCTGCTGACCAAACGGCCCATAAGCCTCTCATCCCTGAGAGTGTTGGAGGGCCACGAACCGACGGAGCTTCGCCATCACAATTTCGGTGTGAGTGCAGACAACGGGTTCCAAGAACGTTCGGGAACCCTTCGGAGCAGCTCAGGCAGGGTAGCTGACAAGCAGCAACCAGGATAGGGAAACGGAAAATGATGCCATTCAGAGCTGGATCCGCTGAATTGCCTGAAACGAGTATGCCAAAATGAGTTGCACTGAGAGTGTGTGAATTAGAGACATTGCCTCATGAATCTGCCGGTGAGTGTTTCGCATTGGTTGGCGTCGCTTGGGCTCCAGCAGTACGAAGATGCGTTTCGAGACCAAGAAATTCACATCGATCTTTTAGTGGAACTCACCGACGCAGACTTGCGCGAAATCGGTGTCGCGCCATTGGGGCATCGCAAACGGATGCTTTTGGCCATCAGTGCATTCGTAAAGCCGCTCGCTAGCCTCGTCGAATCTGAATCGCTTCAAGCTGACGAAGGAAGGCTTTCGGCAATCCGGGGCACCGGCTCTACCGAAAGCGCGGAACTTCGGCAACTCACTGTAATGTTTTGTGATCTTGTTGGGTCAACTGCGCTTTCAACTCGGCTTGACGCTGAAGACCTTCGCGAACTCATTGGTCGCTACCAAGAAATAGTCGCCCGAATTGCTAATTCCTATGATGGCTATGTTGCACAGTTTCTAGGAGATGGAGCGCTCCTTTATTTTGGGTATCCAGTCGCCCGAGAGGACGACGTAGAACGCGCAGTTCGTGCGGCTAGATCCATTATTGATGACGTTTCGAAGTTATTGGCGGATGCTGGAGCTCCACAGCAATTGCGAATCGGTATCGCCACCGGCTCGGTTGTGTTGGACACAATTGGCGTTGGCACCACTGCCGCGGAAATTAGCGCTATAGGGGAGACGCCTTATCTGGCGGCGCGACTACAGTCCATAGCACCTGCAAACGGGATTCTCATTTCTGATAGTTCAAAGCTCTTGCTGCGAGAGATCTTCGAACTCGAACTCAATGCAGCGTTGACTCTCAAGGGATTTGATCGACCTCAGAAGGCTTGGCTTGTAACCGGAGAGAAGATCCTACCGCGGCGTTCGCGAAAAACCTGCAGCGAGTTCATCGGTCGAAGAGACGAACTTCAGTTGATCAGTGACAGATGGGCAAGTGCCTTATCAAGAAACGGACAGGTCGTGCTCGTATCAGCTGATGCTGGAATGGGAAAGACGCGACTATGTGCCGAGTTCCTACGCTCTATCAGGCATACGGAACATTTTCTAATCGATCTACATTGCTCACCATTTTTCTCAAACAGTGCACTGCATCCTTTTCGCCGATATCTGATGAGTGTCAGTGAAATCACCATGAGCGATGGGCCAGAAGCGCGGCGCTCAAAGCTCGAAGGCTGGCTCGGCCATCAAGCGGCAAAAGAGAGCCTCCACGACGAACTGCCTAGTCTTCAAGCCTTCCTGGACGCCGCTCCCGTTGCGCCAGACGCCCAGGAACCTGGCGGAGCCATCGAATCATACCTCCGAACCCTGCTGGCTCTACTTGGTTCCTTGCTCCGGAGCAAGCCCCTTGTCGTTTGGGTTGAAGACATACATTGGATAGATGGAACAACTCAAGAACTTTTGAGGCGATGCATTGACCAGTCACTCGACAAGAGAATTTTATTCTTAGCGACGACTCGCCCGGGCTATTTCGGCCACTGGTCGGATAGGGAATGGTCGAGTGAGGTTGATCTCCATGGTCTGACGCCCGCACAGTCCCACGAACTTGTTCGTGGTGTTGCAGGGGAGAAGCTTTCCGTAAGGGATATCGAGCAACTTGTCGTGCGCGCTGATGGCGTCCCGCTGTTCTTGGAAGAGCTTGCTCGATCCCTGGCTACGGATGCCGGCGCCAGCACGGCTTCCCGGTTAGATCGAGCTGTTCCGTCGACCCTGCAGGATCTACTTGCCGAGCGACTGGATAGACTTGCGTCGAAGGAATTCGTTCAAGTCGCCGCAGCGATTGGGCGGGAGTTCCGCCTTGAACTGATGGCGGACGTGCTAAGGCAGCCGCTGAGCGCTATTGGCAAAGCCCTAGAGGAGGCAATTCAAACTGATTTGTTGGTACACCCGCAGAACGAAAGCACTGGCAACTACTCGTTCAAGCATGCGTTGATCTGCGACGCTGCCTACAACAGCTTGGTACGCGAGCGGCGCGGAGTTATTCATCGACGTATTGCCGCGGCGCTAATAAAAGGAAGGAGCTACGGCGAATCAATCCCAGACGAGATTCTGGCACACCATTTTGAGGCCGCCGGCGACTTTCAATCAGCGATCCAAGCCTGGGAGGCAGCTGGGAAGGCAGCCGCCAAAATTGCAGCTGACGCAGACGCTGCACGGTACTTCGAGCGTGCTATCAAATTACTTGGCCCCGTAGACAACGAAAGAAACAATTTCCTCAAACGAATCGATTTGCTCGAAGCCCGCGGGCGCGCATTATTCAATGCACAAGGCTACGGTGTCGAAGCAGCGCACGAATGCTGGCGAGAAGTTATGCGCCTGACTAAACGACTAGACGACCCAGTCCGCACGTTTGCCGCCCTAGCGGGCATTAGCCCGATTATGTACTCGCGAGGCAAGTTTCACGAACACATCGCGCTTTTGGGTTCGGTTAAGGATTCCGGCCTCGAGTCTGGTGATTCATTGCTTCGGGCATCGTTTCAGACGTTATTGTCCGTATCGCTTCTGCTGACCGGACGATTCGATGAAGCAACCGAGAATTTTATGGGAAGCGCGTCGGTATTTCTCTCAACGCCGTCTGAGCAATTGCCCGAGCTCGGTGGATCCCGGTCCGATATTGTCAATAACTGCTATTTCTCCCGCTGCCTTCTTTATGCAGGGAATGTCAATCAAGCATTCGCCTGCCTTTCCAAGGCGTCAAATGCTGCCCGTGATTTGGGTCACGCGCCCGCACTTTGTTGGGTGTTGGTGTTCGAAGTGTTGGCTCATCTCGTTCGCAAGGACAGTTCGTCAGCGAGTCGCGTTCTAGAAGAACTGCTACCCCTTGCACGGCACACCGGTGTAGTAACTCGAGTTTCTACCGCCACGATTCAGCAAGGCATTATCGAGATCCTTACGGGGGAGCCGGAGCGAGGAGTTGCACACGCGCGTGAGGGAATTCTTGGGCATCAGGCGCACATGGGATCCTTCCATGTCTCGGAGTGGGCCGCATTGACAGCTGCTTCTTTGATCGATACCGGCGAATACGACCGATCCGATGAGTTCCTCCGAATCGCGGAGAGTATCGAAGCAACGACGGACGAGCATTTCTATTACTCGGAGATTATTCGCCTGAGAGGTCGACTTGCCCAGCAATCTGGAAATTCGACGTACGCGGCAACGCTGTACCGAGAAGGATTCAATACAGCCAGAGCGCAGGGTGCTCATCTTTTCGCACTTCGGGCAGCTACGGATCTCGCGTTGCTGACACCCACAATTGGGGAAGGCGGTCGTGCGCTCGCCCTACTAGAAACAGCAGTGAGTCGGGTCCATGTAGATCCGGGATTCGTTGATCTCGTACTCGCGCAAAAGGTTCTGTCAAAGAGTAACGGTTAGCCGGGCAGTGCTTTGCCTACCGTGGAGGCTGCATGGATTGCGGTCAAGTCATCTCCGGGAGTCGATCGCTGCAGAACGTTTGTGAAACATAGTAGTCGTGGTAGTGCATCCAATAATGCTAGCTTGAACCCTCCGCGAGAGTCTCGCCTTCCCCATCAATGTCAATAATGCCCAGTATTGCTGCTCTTTCAGAGTCTCTGCTCCAGGAGTTGCAGGCAATGGGGCGATCAAGGAGCTTTGCGAAGGACACGATCGTCGTAGTCGAGGGAGAGCCGGCGGACGTTCTGTACATTGTGCTCAGCGGTAACCTGCGGGTGTATGTGTCCGATGCCGAAGGAAGGGAAGCTGAATTGAACCGGCTCGGCCCGGGCGAATACTTCGGCGAACTGATGCTGGGCAGCAAGGTTCGCACCGCGTCAGTACGGTCGCTTAACCAATGTCAGCTTTGCATGATCCGACGCAGAGAGTTCGAAGCTTTTCTGGCAAGCCGTCCGGATATGGCGTTTCACCTCATCCAAACGATGATTGATCGCATCAGGATCCTTACCCGAAGTGTTCAATGCATGTCCTTGATGAATGTGCACGAGCGCGTTGTACGGCTCCTGATGGAGAAGTCGATGGTTGATGAATCAGGCCGCCGCTATGCCCTTCGCCAGAGCCAGCAGCGGTTTGCCGACCAGGTAGGCGCATCCAAAGGCATGATTAACAAGGTGCTCAAGGAACTGGTTAAGACGGGATGGATCAGTGTGTTGCCCAACCGGATCGAGATCAGACAGGATTTGTCATCCTTGTGCTGAGCACGGCGCAGAAGAAACGCGATGGGAATCCCGTAATCGATCGCCAATGTTCAAAATTGACCGATGAACCGTTCCGCTATTGACTACTGAAACTAATTGATCTGCCAGATGATGAGCCTTACTTACAACTGATGTAGGCAGAGGGCATCATGGGCGGGGTATTCACGGGACTTGGTATTGAGAACCAAGTAGCAGAATCCAGGCAGGACAATGGCACCCTGCCTCATTGGGCGTCGATCGATGCGCTTCAGATGACTCCCTTCGGTTTGTTGATCACATCCGCTTGCGGCCTGATTCGCTTCGTGAACGACGCGGCGCGTAGGAGTTTGATACTCGGGTCAACAATTCAGTGGGTTCGTAGCGAGAGTCTTTTCCCATTCGATCACAAGACCGAACCTTTCATAGCGGTAACCGATACACTGGCTCACGCGAAGTTTCGATTTCTCCCCGTGTACTGGAACCAGAAACTATGGGTATTGGGTGTTTCGAAGATGCAGGCCCCTCAGGTTGAAGACGAGCGTGATCTCATAGCGATCACGTTACCCCGCGATCGAGCATCGGAAAAGCAGTCGATTGAGTATTTCGTCCGTCATCATCGGCTCACCGTGGCGGAGAGTGAGATTCTCGCTCATCTACGACAAGGACTACCACCGCAGGGTATTGCCCAATATCGTTCGGTCAGCGAGCACACCGTGCGTACTCAGATTCGTAGCATTCTGGACAAGGTCGGCATCAGCCGAGTTTCCGATTTGCTTCAGTTAGCTGACAGCCTCCCCTCGCCTGGGTGCTATGAGATCTGTACACCGCACAAGGCGGTCGCGGTATGCTCCAGCAACAAGGTGACAATGAACTAGGGGAACGAGTAGTCAGTGGCCTCGCAATCGAATGCCCGGTCAAGCGTAGGCTGACATCGCGAATCAACGGAAGACAACGTTGGAATCGACCCAAAGCGCCCTCTGACTGCTTTCCGATTCGGCCACTTCTGCTCGATGACTGACTCGCAATCGCGCCGCGAAGTGCCTCCTGCCTATCTCGCGCCCTTTCTCGTCGCCATGTAGACGATCAGTACGGAGGCCAGCAGCATCGTCATCGCGATAGGCGATTTCAACATAAAGAGCGGATCGTTCCCCGATGCCGAATATCCGCCCCGCACCATCTCTTCCAGTCGTGGCGAGAGCAGAAAGCCGATGACAAACGGCAGGATCGAGATGTCCAGGCGGCGCAGCACATAACCGATCAGTCCAAAGAACATGACGACCCAGATCGCGATGAAGCCGCCGTCCTGCGCGTAAACGGCGGTGAGGGTAATCAGCAGGACGAGCGGCAGCATGATCGATTTGGGCACCCGTGCCAACGCACCGAGTGAGCGCATGACCACGCCGCCGAGCGTCCAGTTCACGGCGTTGGCGATCACCATCAGGGTGAACATCGCGAAAGCGATCACCAGATCCTTGTTGATGATGGTCCCGTATCCTTCGATTTCCTTGATGTCTGTAAAGCGGAATACGTGCGGCCCGAAGGTGAAATCGCCGACACTCTCGACGGCCAGGATGATGAACACCGCTGCAAAGTTCCCCGGTATGCCCAGGCTCATCGCCGGTATCAGGTTGGCCCCGGACACCGCGGAGTTGGCGGCTTCGGTGGCGGCAACGCCGTGCGGCGTACCGGTGCCGAATTTCTCGGGCGTTTTGGAGATCCGCTTTGCGAAGTCATAACCCAGTGTCGCCGCAAGGGTCGTGCCGATTCCGGGCAGCGAACCGATCACCGTGCCGATGACCGAGGAGGACAGGATGGTCGGAAGAATCTGCCTGATATCGGAAAGCCGGAAACGATTGTCACCCAGTGTGGGCATTTTTATCGGTCCACGACGTGTTAAGCGTTCACGCGCCGCTTCCTCGATGCCGATGAACACTTCGCCGACGATCAGTACCCCCAGGATCGCCGATGACAAGGGCAGGCCATTGCCGAGCTCCGCAATGCCGAATGTCATCCGTGGTCCGTTGCCTGAAAGCGTTGTGCCCATCAGCGCCAGCAGCATGCCCAGGACACCGATGGCCAGGCCTTTCAACGGCGCATTGCCGGCCACGGCGGCCATGAAAGACAGCGACAGGACAATGAGCGCCGCCTTCTCGGGCAGATCGAGAACCCTTTCGATCAGGACCGCCAACACGGGGGCGGTCAGAAACAGCGCCAGGTCGCTGAAGGTATCGCCGCAGACCGAACTGAAATGGGCAATCTTCAGCGCCTTGGGGCCTTCGCCCTTCAAGGCCATCGGGTGCCCATCGAGGGTGGTCATGTAGGCATCGGGGGTACCGGGTGTATTGAACAGGATCGCCGGAACGGCGCCGCCCACTGTGGCCCCTTTCATCAATCCGATCAGAAATCCCAGGATCGGCAACAGGGCGTCGTCGCTGACACCGAACACCCAGATCAGCACCGGCAGGGAAAGTGCCATGGCGAATGGTCCGTTCAGGCCCGGGGTCGCCCCGACAATGATGCCAAGCAAAAGGCCGGCCACGACCATGACCATGGGTAGCCAGTCGAACGCGCCGTTGGTGGTCGTAAAGACATCGGCAACCCCGCGGATGACGTATTCAAGGACCAGGTCCATCGGGTGGGGTCTCTAGTAATCCGCGTTCGGCGGTATCAGAACATTGGTCAACAGACCGTCGAAGACACCGATGGCGACGACCAATACCGCAACCACGGCGATGACTGCGCTGCGGCGCAGACGTCCCTCTGTCCAGACGATCAGCGCGAGCGTCATGATCAGTCCGCCGACCACATAGCCGATGTACTTGTAAGGCGCGGTGTCGGTCAGGTGCCGGTACTGCGCGTCGGTCAACCCTAGTTCGCGCATGATCCAGACGGTCGCCGGACCGAGCGTAAACATGATGCCGAGACCAATGGCGCAGATACTCAGAAAAATTGCCAGGAATCGAAGATTCTGGCGGGTGAGACGGGAGGGTTCGCCATCGCGATGCGGCGGTGAACCCTTGAGCAGAGACACCGTCAGTTGGAGTGCGCTCAGTAGTGCCAGCGTACTGGCCAGAAGAACCGGGAAAAAGGCGTCACCTGGCTCGATCTTGCCAATCGGTGTGGTATTGAAAAACCCGCCCCTGATGTCGGCTGGAAACCAGACAAAGATTGCCAGCAATGCGCTGACCAGAACAACAACACCGAACCCGATATCCCACGGGTCCGGTGCTTGTCGACGTTTTGGATCAGGGCTTGTCACGCCTACTTGACCAGCTTGATCAGCTCTTTATTGGCTTCGAGATTCTTCTTGAGTTGGGCGGTCAGGGCATCGCCCGACAGCATCAGCGGACCTGGCGGATACTGCTTGGCGATGAACTTGGCAGTCTTCGATTCGGGATTGCTCAGCACCTCATGGACCGCCGCCGTAATGCCTTTACGGGCTTCGTCGCTCAGGCCTTTGGGCGCTGCCAGCAGGAACTGAAAGCCGAGACCGGACTTCATGACCCCCAGATCGATCAAGGTGGGTTGTTTGGGGGCCTGAACCAACGGCTGGGGTTCGGCCGACGCCAGGATGACGAGCTCCCCAGCGGCAACCAGCGGGCCTTGCACGCCGCCGCCCCAGCCAACATTGGCGTCCTCGGCGATCAGCGCATTGATGGCGGATTTGCCGCCCGAGCCGCGCAGATGATTGACTTCGATACCGTAGTGGCGGGCAACCATTTCCGCACCGGCCTGAACCTGGTCACCCCAGTTGGCCCAGACGATCTTGGTGCCGCTCTTGGCAGCGTTGACCATGTCCTCGAGTGTCTTCCAGCCGCTATCGGCACGGGCAAGTACCGCCATCTGTGAACCGGCGGTCATGGTGAGATAGGTAAAGTCGTCGATCGAGACGTTCTCGCTGCCGATCGAGGCGAAGTCGAAGGTCGTGTTGATGGCCAGACCGACGGTCTGCCCGTCGGCCGGCTCGTTCTTGAGCTGCGAGGCCATCACGGCACCGCCGCCGCCGGCCTTGTTCTCAGGGATGATCCGCCAGCCCTTGAGGGCTTCGATCTCTTCGGCGAGCGCACGTGCCTGAGTGTCAGTGCCACCGCCGGCACCGAATCCGATCCAGAATTTGATCGGACCTTTGGGGGCCCATTCGGCATGAGCCGGTCCGGCGAACAGCGTAAGCGCTGCAAGTAGTGAGATGAATAGTTTCATTGTCTTGCTCCTCTGGTGGGTTGAAAGTTTCGCGGTCGAAACCTCTTATCGTGTGCTTGGCTGGTCGCTTTGGGCCGGCCTTTGGTTTCCGCAATCTCGATCGGCATGTGGCCGGGCGGCAGTTGATAGCGCTGAAACAGCAGCGGCGTGTCGCGGATCGAGGAAATCGCGGATGTCCCACACCATGCCCAGCGTGCGACGAGGCAACATCAGTTGCTCGCAAGCGTTGTCGTCGAGTGTGCGGCATCTGATGCTGTGCTCCATCCGGATCGTCGGCAGATTGAAGCGCTCGATCAGCATCCGGTGCAGCGATGAGCCGTTGAGCGCTTCCAGCGGCTGCTCAAGATAGCCATGACCGTGCTCGAAAGCAAATAGACGCTCGAGAATGCCGGCGGTTGCTGGTCAAACCAGACCAGACGGTCAACTCGTACGCAACGGGTAACGCCAAGCGCTTCCTGCCAGGGGCCATCAGATTCATCCAGCTTGACGGCGATGGCGCGGCACGAAGGGCAACATGTAGTTGCCGGTTTCAGGATCCTTGTTGCGATAGACAAAGACTCGTCGACCTGCGACTTGTACTCGGCAATGAAGGTGCCGGTACGGCGGTTGCAGTGAACCACCAGGCCATGCTGGACCAGGCGTGCCAGTGCCTTTTGCACGGTGCCGACACTGACAGGCAGCTGCTCGGCCAGCGTGGTTTCTGTCGGCACACGCTCGCCGGGTTTGAAGCGCCCGGAGAGCACGCACGTCGAAAACGCCTCGACCAGCCGCTGGTACTTGGGCGCGCCGGGGGTGGCGTCGCCGTTGCTGACCAGCTCGACTAGGGCATCCAGGGCAATGACAGGGGCGGACATCGGATTCGTATACTAATTAGTTCTGATGAGAATACTTTATAGTATATGCAATCAAACCTGGGTCAACCATCCCATCTGAAGAGATCCATCACGAGGCCGAACTTGAAGATCACCCTACTGGGCACGGGCACGCCGGCGCCGTCCCTGACGCGGCAAAGTTCCGGATACCTGATCGAGATTGGTGACGACATCATCGTCATGGATCACGGCCCCGGCGCGGCGCATCGGCTGCTTGAAGCCGGCTGCCACCCGACCAGGGTGACGCACGCGTTTATCAGCCACCTGCACTACGACCACATGATGGATTACCCCCGCCTTGTCCTGCAGCGCTGGGATATGGGTGCCGGAAGGATTCCCGAGCTGAAGGTTTTCGGGCCGAAGCCGCTCGCGGACATCACCAACAAGGCGATCGGACCCGACGGTGTGTTCGGTCTCGATGTGGAGTCACGGGTCAGTCACCAGGCCAGCCTCGATGTGTTCGTCTCGCGCGGCGGTATTCTGCCGCGCGAGAAACCGCGCCCGATCGTGCGCGAAGTCGCCCCCGGAGATGTCGTCGAGGGCAATGGTTGGCGAGTCATCGTCGGCGAGGCCCAGCATTTTCAGCCGATCCTGGAATGCCTGGGTTTCCGGCTGGAAACACCCGAAACGGTGTTCGTTTATTCGGGCGACAGCGGTGGCGTGCCTCAGAGCATGATCGACCTTGCCCGTGATGCTGACATCCTGGTTCACATGTGCCATTTCGCCAGTGGCATGGAGCCGACCGATGCCTATCGACTCGCCAGCGGCAATCACATGGATATTGCCGAGATCGCCAGACGGGCAAACGTGAAGACGGTGGTGCTGACGCACTTCATTCATCTGCTCGATCGACCCGGTGTGCTGGAGCAACTGGTCTGCGAGATGAAGGCGGTTTTCAGCGGCAACATCGTCGTCGGCCGCGATCTGATGGAACTGCCATCGGAGATGAAACTGCCCCACCGGATCGACTGAGGACGAACGATGATCGAAGCGCGCAATCTTGTTCGGGCCGGGCGCTACGCGGTCTCTGCCGGCCATGAGCTTGCGAGCCAGGCCGCGATGCAGGTTCTGGCCGATGGCGGCAACGCAATCGATGCCGGCGTGGCGGCGGGCATGGCACTCGGTGTCTTGCACAGTGACCTGGTGAACTTTGCCGGCGTGGCGCCGATCATCATTCGCATGGCCGATAGCGGCGAGACTGTCACGATCGATGGTCTCGGGGGCTGGCCGAAGCTGGCGCGTGTCGACTATTTCGAAACCGAGTATGGCGGCGCCATCCCCGAGGGCTGAAGCGGACCGTCGTGCCGGCGCACCAGCCGCCTGGATAACCGCGTTGCAGCGCTTCGGAACTTGCAGTCGTTCAAGGACGTTGCGAAGTGCCTGCCGCTATGCTGAAGGCTTTCCGATGTTTCCGGTTTTTGCGCAATTCATCGCCGACAACGAGGATGCTGTCGTCGACACCGGCGACGGCGGCCATCTATCTGCCCGGCGGCCGACCGCCCGCCGTTGGTGAGACATTCGTGCAGCGCGACCTGGCCAGAACGATCCAGTACATGATCGATGAGTCCGAAGCAGCGGGCAGGGATCGCGATGCCGGGTTGCAGGCTGCCTACGACGCTTTCTACCGTGGCGACATCGCCCGGACCATCTGCGATTACCACATCGCCAATGGCGGTTTTCTTCGTCTGGATGACCTGGCGGCGTACAAGCCGCGTCTCGAAGCGCCGATACGCGTTGCCTGCAAAGACACCGAAATCCTCGCCTGTGGTCCATGGTGTCAGGGTGTTTCCCTGGCCCAGGCCTTTCGCATGCTCGATGGTATCGACGCCGTGGCCCTGGGACACAACTCGGCAGAATATGTTCACACGCTGAGCGCGGTGTTCGATCTGGTGTTCGCGGATCGCGAGGCCTATGTTGCCGATCCCGCGCGTTCGTTGACGTGCCGGTGGCGCAGATGCTCGATGACGCTTACCGCTTGCAGCGCGTCGCTCACTGATCCGCGCGGATCGCGCTTTCGATGAGCCGCCGCCGGGCGACCCTCGCCGCGGGCTTGCGACGCTCGACAGCGGCCTGTCACCGGGCGCCCACCCGGTTTGTCCCTCGGAGCAACCACGATCTTGCCGATCCGGCATCGGCCGATACCTCTCATGTCAGCGTCATCGTGCCGCCAGGCAGCCGTATTCTCGGCGACGCCCCAGCGACACCTCTGCCGATACCGAAGTGATTTCCCGGGCACCGGTTTGTGCCCCGTCCTCACGTGGCTCGCAGTCGCGCGGCCTGGCGTCGTCGATCAACGCGCTACAGCCGGGCTTAAGCGCCCGCAGCTGACACCGAACCCGGCGATTGCGCTGCGCGATGGCGGGCCTTTGCTGGCGTTTGGCACACCGGGCGGAGACGTGCAGATCCAGGCGATGATCCAGGTCTTTATCAACCTGTTCGGCTTTGGCATGGACATCCAGAAGGCCGTCGAAGCGCCGCGGTTTGCGACCTACAATTTCGCATCGTCATTTGCGCCGCACACCTACCACCCCGGGCTATTGATGATCGAGCAAAGTATCCCTGATGTTGTGGCGACCACCTTGGCCGTACGCGGACGCAAGGTGGAGCGCTGGGCCTGACGGCACCTGGAGAAGCCGGTGGCGTTCTCGGTGTGAAATGCGAGGCGGATGGCAGCCTGACGGCCGGCGCTGATCCGCGCCAGGCGGGCCACGCAACGGGGTGCTGACCGATGAATGATTCAATGACAGAGCATGGCGTGCTGGCAACGCTCGGGGAATATGCCGAGAGCGTTGCAGGCTCGCAAAGCCCTGAAATGGCGTTTCGCCATGCCGAGCAAACCTGCCACACCCTTATTGGCCATCGATTGTTTACGATCATGCAGTTCGACCCCGACGCCATGCAAGTCAGGCGCTGCTATTCGGCAATACCAACGACTATCCGGCGGGCGGGCGCAAGACGAAAAGAGATTCGCAGTGGGGCCGCCATGTGCTCGAACTGGGCCGGTTTTTCATCGGCTACGACGTCGATGACATTCGCGCAGGCTTTCCAGCGATCACGGTGATCGAGCGACTGGGGCTGGGATCTGTCCTCAACATGCCGATCCGCAGCCTCGGCAAGACCATCGGAACCATGAACCTGTTGGACGAAGCGGGCTTCTATCGGCCGGATCATGTGGCGATTGCGACGATCATCGTCGGCCCGTTGGCCAGTGTGCTGATGGCTTTTGATCCGGGCGATTGACGCCCACCGTGTATTGACTTGCAACCATGCTCACACCACGGCACAGCCGCATGGGGCGGACCGGCGTGCACTCTGGTTTGGACAAGACGTGTTCGCGACGATGAAAGCCCCGCCACAACTGACCAAACCCGGCTATGGCACTGCGATCACTTGCGGGGCGTCCCCGCCAGGAAGTCGATCAAGGTCGGAATCGGTTGTTGCGGATCGGCCTTCGCGGCGTCGGCGTAGATGCCGCGGATCGTCTCGGCAGCGGCGTGGGCGGCGCCCTGCTCGCGGGCCATGTCGTTGTAGTAGGTCACGTCTTTCAGGCCGTTCACCATCGCGAACTGCAGCCCGGACGCATCGCCCGCATCCACATAAGGACGGATGCGCTCGAACACGACGCCGCCACCGGCCCCCTTGGCCAGGATCTCCATCAGCACCTTGGGATCGACGCCGCCCTTGACCGCACACGCGACGGTTTCGGCGAGGATCGCGCTGAACCCGAGCGACACGAAGTTGTGCAGCAGCTTGAGTTGGTGCCCGGCGCCGACCCCGCCGCCGTGCACGATGTTCTCGGCGAACGACTGCAGGATGGGCAGGCAGGCCTCGAACAAGTCCTTGTCGCCGCCGACGATCAGGTTCAGTTTGCCCAGTGCCGCCTCGCGCGGCGTGCGGGTCATCGGCGCATCGAGAAAGCGACCGCCCGCGTTGGCGACGGCCTTTGCGACGCGCACCGTGGACGAGGGTATCGCGGTCGAGCAGTCGATGACGATCGTGCCCCGTTTCATCGTAGCCGCGATGCCCTGATCGCCGAGCATCAGCGCCTCGATCTGCGGCGAGCCGGTCACGCAGAGCAGTAGCACCTCGGCCCGGGCTACCAGGGCCTTCAGGTCAGGCGTGCTGGTGGCGCCGGCACCCAGCAGCTTGTCCAAAGGTTGGTTGCCTGGATGCTCGAGCACCATCAGCGGGTAGCCATGCCGGAGCAGATTGGTGGCAATGCCGTGACCCATCATGCCGATGCCGATCATGCCGATGCTTCTCATTTGCCTGGTCTCCGTTGGGGGGTTTGCCGCGCCGTGTGCGGCTGGCGGTCGGCGTATTATTGGACCATTGCGGGCCCAGACGCCACGAGCCCGCGTTGTGTCGATTATCAGTCTATCGAAGGAGACCCCATGACAGATCATCTGAAGTTCTACATCGACGGCCAATGGGTGGCCCCAAACGGCAAGGCCACGCTGGACGTGATCAACCCGGCCACCGAGAAGTCGATCGGCAAGATCGCCATGGGCAACGAGGCCGACGTCAATGCCGCGGTTGCGGCGGCCCGCAAGGCCTTTGCGAGTTGGTCCAGCACGACCCGCGAGGAGCGGGTGGCCCTTTTCGAGAAGATCATTGCGCTGTACAAGGAGCGCCTGCCCGAACTGGCCACCACGGTGACTGCCGAGATGGGCGCACCGGCCAAGCTGGCCAAGGCGGCCCAGGCACCGTCGGGCCTGGGCCACTTCATGACCACGCTCAAGGTGCTCAAGAACTACGCATTCGAGGAGGATCAGGGCACGACCCGGATCGTGCGCGAGGCTGCCGGCGTCTGCGCGCTGATCACGCCCTGGAATTGGCCATTGAACCAGATCGCCTGCAAGGTGGCGCCCGCGCTGGCCGCCGGCTGCACGATGGTGCTCAAGCCCTCGGAAGTCGCGCCCTTCAACGCAATCGTCTTCACCCAGATCCTGCACGACGCCGGTGTGCCCCCCGGCGTGTTCAATCTGGTCAACGGCGACGGCCCGGGGGTTGGCGCGCCGCTGACCGCCCACCCGGAGGTCGACATGGTGTCGTTCACGGGGTCGACCCGGGCCGGGATCGAGGTCGCCCGCAACGCGGCGCCGACCGTCAAGCGAGTGGCCCAGGAGCTGGGCGGCAAGTCGGCGAACATCATCCTGGAAGATGCCGACTTCGCCAAGGCGATCGGCCGCGACGTGTTCGGGATGTGCATGAACTCGGGCCAGTCGTGCAATGCCGGCACCCGGATGCTGGTGCCCAAGGCCCGGATGGACGAAGCCGCGGCGATCGCCAAGGCCGCCGCCGAGAAGGTCAAGACCGGCGATCCGACCAGCGAGGACACCAGCATGGGTCCGGTCGTGTCCAAGGTGCAGTTCGACAAGATCCAGGCACTGATCGAGAAGGGCATTGGCGAGGGTGCCAAGGTCGAGACCGGTGGGCCGGGTCGGCCTGACGGGCTCAAGAACGGCTACTTCGTCAAACCGACCGTGTTTTCGCACGTGACCAATGACATGACGATCGCCCGCGAGGAGATCTTCGGGCCGGTGATCTGCCTGATCGGCTATGAAGACGAAGACGATGCGGTGCGAATCGCCAACGACACGCCGTACGGCCTGTCCGGCTACGTGTCCTCGGGTGACCCTGCCTGCGCGCAGGCCGTGGCCAAGAAATTGCGCACCGGCAACGTGCACCTGAACGGTGCGCCGGTGGATCCGACCGCGCCGTTTGGCGGCTACAAACAGTCGGGGAACGGCCGCGAATGGGGCCGTTTCGGGCTCGAGGATTTTCTCGAAGTGAAGGCGATCATGGGCTACAACCCGAAACCCGCCGCCTGATCAAGTCCTGTCTGGCGACAGCGCCGGGTGGCAACGGAATCCTATCCGTTGCCACCCGTTTTTCATCTGACATTGCCGTTGTAAAAACATTTTCTCGACAGTGGGCACTTACTTTCTGCTTGAATTTGGGCCGATTTCCGTTTTGCGGTCAGCCCCGGATCACGCATACTCCGATCTCAATTTTTGTCGGAGAAGCTGACGGATGTGGTTCAAGAATCTCGTCGTCTACCGGGTACCCGCCCGCTGGGACATGTCTGCCGAAACACTCGCCGAACAACTGCAGTCGCAGGCGTTTGCGCCCGGGTCGGCCCTCGAAGAAATCACGGCCGGCTGGGCGCCGCCGCTGCCCGGTGAAGACGATCTGGTCGTCCCGGTCCAAGGCCAGTTGCTGTTCACCTATCGCCAGGAAAAAAAGTTGTTACCCGCCAAGGTGGTGACCCAGTTCGTCAAGGAACGGGCCCAGCGGATGGAGGAAGAAGACGGCTTCAAGCCCGGGCGCAAGCAGATGAAGGAGCTCAAGGAGCAGATCCGCGATGAGCTGCTGCCGCGCGCGTTCAGCCTCTCGAGCGACACCCGGGTCTGGATCGACCCGAAAAACGGCTGGCTGGCCGTGGATACCGGCTCGGCAACCCGCGCCGAGGAGATCTTCGCGCTGCTGGCCAAGGCGGTGCAGCACTTCCCGGGCAAGCCGCTGCGCCTGGCCAATCCGGTGGGCGGCGCCATGACCGGCTGGCTGGCCACGACCGAGGGCCCGCGTGGCTTCACCGTCGACCAGGATGCCGAACTGAGCGCCAAGCAGGGCAAGGGATCGATCCGCTATGCCAACGAGAGCCTCGAATCGGCTGAGCTGGCCAAGCACATAGAGGGTGGCAAGCAATGCACGAAGTTAGCGCTTACTTGGTCTGATAAAGTCAGTTTTGTTCTGACCGACAAGGCCGAGATCAAGCGGATTCGGGCGCTGGATTTGCTCAAGGAGTCGATGGAAGGCCAGGAGGGGAGCGAACCACGCGAGCGTTTCCAGGCCGACATGCTGTTGATGACTCGCGAACTGGCCCAGTTGCTCGACGACCTGGTCGACGGCCTGGGCGGCGAAGCGATCGCGAAAGCGGCCTGAGCCAGCCGCGATGTCCGATACGACGTCCAGGGGGCGCAGCGCCCGGTATTCCCACTGGCGCTGCGCGACCCGGAACTCCTTAGCCCGGACAACCCAAAGCGGGCATGTCTGGACCTGGCGCGGATGAAAGCGGCCATGACAGGCGGGGATCAGGACACCGAGCCGCGGCGGAACCAGCGGTGCCTCGCGGCCAGCGGGCACTGGGGAGTGCCGGCGCTGGTCTTTCGCGACGAGCCGTTTTTCGGTCAGGACCGGATCGAGATGCTTTGCTGGCGCCTGGACGGGTTGGGCCTGCGCGCTTGCGGGATATCGAAGTAGCCGCGACGGCTTTCGAAATCCGCACTCGCCTGGTTGATGCCCAGGTCGCGAAGCGCGCCCGGCCCCAGCCTGGCCAGGTCGGCTCTTTCCCGATGCACCTGGTCCATCAGGTCTATCCATTCGACCCATGCCATCAGGGTGTCGCCGAGCCGGCGCAGCAAAGCCCCAAGCGTCGGCACGAAGCGGTTCGATCCGGCAATCGTCAAGGATTCGGTTCGCATCAGCATTCTTGATTCTCCACATTGTCGAATGACGAATGCTTATTTATACTGCGCGCCTTATCCATCAGGAAACGATACTTTGTCATCGCTATCATCACGGTTCTTGATGGCTGTGAACCGCCCTCGACCCTGGGAGACCCGATGGCCCGCAATCTCGACCTGGCCAGCCTGCGCAGCCTTGTCACGGTGGTCGATGCCGGCGGAATGACCCGGGCTGCAAACCGGCTGAACCTGACCCAGTCGGCGGTGAGCATGCAGATCAAGCGGCTCGAGGAGGTGTTGTCGTGCAAACTGCTCGAGCGCCACGGCAGGCTGATGCGGCCAACCGCCGAAGGCGAGGAACTGATCGCGTTCGCGCGTCGGTTGGTCGGGCTGAATGACGAGGCGATCGACAAACTGACCGTTCCGCGTTTCGAAGGCACGCTGCGCTTCGGGGTGCCCTACGACATCGTGCACCCCTACGTGCCCGAGGTCCTGCGCCGCTTTGGCGGCGAGTACCCCCGGCTGACGATCAAGCTCACCACCGGGATGTCCGCCGATCTGCGCGAGGCGCTGGACAAATCGGCGCATGACATCATCCTGACCACCGAGTCGCGACCCGGTAAGAACGGACGGGCGATCCTGCGCCAGCCCCTGGTCTGGACGGGCGCCCCGCAGGGCCGGGCGTGGAAGCAACGGCCGCTCCCCATCGCTTTCACCCGCAACTGCCTGTTCCGGGCCCCCGCGATCGCTGCGCTGGACGGGCAGGGGATCGCCTGGGTGGATGCGGTCAGCACGATGAGTGATGATGCCGCAGTGGTCGCCGCAGCGGCCGATATCGGGGTACGCGCCGACCTGACGAGCTCGAAGCTGCAGGGGATCGTGCCGATCGACCATGAAGACTCGCTGCCTTCGCTACCGAACTACTGCGTGGTCGTTTACTGCGCGAACGGGCCGAACCGGGAGGCGGCCGAACTGTTCGCGCAGATGTTGGAGCAGGCGTTCAGTGCGTCCGCCCACCCGGTCTGAACACAACGCACATGCCGCAACGCCCCTTGCCAACGCGTGCGCGGACTGACAAGCTCCAGGCACCGTACCCGACTGGAGCGACCTATGCTGCAACTACGTCCCGGATGTGAATGCTGCGATACCGACCTGCCGCCGCAATCGGACGCGGCCCGGATCTGTTCGTTCGAATGCACGTTCTGCGCCGATTGCGCAACGACGGTGCTCAATGACCGATGCCCCAACTGTGGCGGCGAGTTGGTCGCGAGACCGCGTCGCCCGGCGGCCAAGTTGGCGAAGTTCCCGGCCTCGACCGAGCGGATACACAAGCCGGCCGGTTGCGCTGCGGCCTGACCTGCCCACGCCCCGCAGGAGGACGCGATGACCGACGCGGATGCGGCCAACAAGACCGGCCCGATCGATCGGCCGCTCGCGGCCTTGCTCGCCAGCCTGCGGCGCGACAACCGCCAGCAGAGCGGGTTGGCCGCGTCGATGGTGCCCGCCGACCTGGACGCGGCCTACCGCGCCGCCGACGACGTGACCCGCGAGCTGGGCTGGCCGCGCGCCGGCTGGAAGATCGCCGCGATCAAGCCGCAGATGCAACGGCAACTGCGTACCGACCGGCCCATCTACGGCCCGGTCTACGAGGGTTGGATACACCGGTCACCGCATCGGTTCACCGGCCGCACGCTGCTGCACCCGTTGGTCGAGATGGAGTTCGTCGTCCAACTGCGCTCTGACCTGCCACCCCGGTCAGAGCCCTACGTTGCCGGGGAAGTGGGCGATGCGGTCGCCACGATGCATCCGGCGATAGAAATGGCCGAGTGCCGGTTCGTCCACGACGCCCACTTCCCCCCTTTGCCCGCGATCATTGCCGATGGCTGCGGCTCGGGTTCGCTGGTCATCGGACAAGCCATCGACGACTGGGTCCACCAGCCGATTGCCGGACAAGAGGTCGTGCTGCGGGTGAACGGGATCGTGAAGCGGCGCGGCAATGCCGCCGACGCACTGGGCCACCCGCTCGAACCGCTGACCTGGCTGGCCAACGCGCTGTCGCGGCGCGGCCACGGCCTGCTGGCCGGGCAGTTCGTCAGCACCGGCACCCTCACCGGCATGCAGCTGGCTCGGCTTGGCGATTCGGTCGAGGCGGACTTCGGGCGCCTGGGCGTCGTGCGGCTCAGCTACGAGCCGGGGTGAGGCGTCTCGGCGCGCTACGGGAAAGAACCGCGGTGTCGCCGCTGCGACACCGGCCAAGGGGATCTTGAATGGACATCGACTGTGGTCGCCTGGACGCCGATCGCGCCTACAAGTTGCTGGTGAACCTGGTCGTGCCGCGGCCGATCGCCTGGGTGACCACGCTCGGGCGGGGCGATGTCGTCAACGCGGCGCCTTTCAGCGTCTTCAACATGGTCGGCGAAGACCCACCGCTGGTGATGATCAGCGTGAACAAGCTGCCAGGCGGCCGCTTCAAGGACACGGCGCGCAATATCCTCGATCGGCAGCAGTTCGTCGTGCACATCGCCGACGAGGCGTGCACGGTCGCCATGGATATCACAGCGTCCGAACTGCCGCCGGAACAGAGCGAGACCGTCCTGGCCGGTCTGCATTGCAGTCCGTCCCGGTGTGTTGCACCGCCGCGGATCACCGAGGCGCCTGTCGCTTTTGAATGCACTCTGTGGGAGACCCTCGAATCGGCAAGCCGCTATGTGTTTTTCGGCCGCATTCTCTGGCTGCATGCCAGGGAAGGCCTGATCGATACGGACAACTGGCGCATACGCTATGAGCACTTCCGGCCCGTGGGCCGGTTTGGTGCAGGGCAATATGTCCGCCTGCAAGATCGCTTTGTCGTGCACGAGGGTCGGTGCCGGGATATCCAGGCGCCTGGCGCCGAGGGCTGAAACGCCTGCCCGATCGGCGAACGCCCTCTGCTATGCTTGAAGGACGAAGCCTCGCAGAGAGGGGCGGGCAACCTACTACCCGGGAGAGCGCAATGACACGATACTCAATGACTCGTTGGTTTGCTGGAATGGCCGTCGCCTGTGCTGTATTGTCCAGCCCGTCGCATGCTCAGGAGAAACTGATTGCCGGCGTCGATGGCACGTTCGCCCCCCACGCGATGCCCAAGCTGGGCGGTGGCGTCGAAGGATTCAACATCGACCTGATCAATGCGCTGGGCGAAAAAATGGGGCGACCCGTCGAAATCTTCGCTGGTGAGTTCTCCGGTCTGATTCCGGCGATGAATGCGGGCAAGATCAGCTTCGTCGGTGCGCCAACGACGGTCACGCCGGAGCGAGCCAAGAACCTGCTGTTCACCGAAGGCTACCTGAACACCTACTACCAGTTCGTGGTGCCGGTGGGCGCCACCGACATCACGTCGCTCGAGCAACTCAAGGGCAAGACGATTTCGGTGAACAAGGGTTCCGCCTACGAAAAATGGGGCGTCACCAACAAGGACAAGTACGGCTTCGAGATCGCCGCGTTCCCAACCAATGCCGATGCGGTGCTGGCGTTGATCTCGGGTCGTGCCGATGCGCACATGTCGGGCAACACCGTGGCCGCCTACTCGGTGGTCAAGGCCAAGGACAAGATCAAGCTGGCCAGCCTGTCGGTCGATGACGGACGTGTCTGGGGCGCGGCCTTTCGCAAGGATGACGTGGCGTTGCGCAACCAGGTCGAGGAGGCGCTCGAGTGCCTGAAGAAAGACGGCACGCTCACCAAGCTGTCCGAGAAGTGGTTCGGTTTGACCCCCACCGCGGAGCAGGCGCAGCGAAAGGTGTATCCGGGATACGGCGTGCCGGGCATGGATGGATACGATCCCACACCGAGCAAGGGCAGCTGCTCCTGACCTTCGCTTGCGATGAGTGATGACTCGGTCGTTCTCGATGTGCGCGGCCTTCACAAGCGGTTCGGCACCCTCGAAGTCCTGAAGGGTGTCGATCTCGCGGTGAAGTCCCGCGAGTTGGTGTTCATCATCGGCCCCTCGGGTTCGGGGAAATCCACGTTGCTGCGATGCTGCAACCGGCTCGAGGAACCGACGGCTGGCTCGATCCTGGTCGAAGGCACCGATCTGATGGCCCCTGGCGTGGACATCAACTCGGTGCGCCGGCGCATCGGCATGGTGTTCCAGTCGTTCAATCTCTATCCGCACCTGGATGCGCTGGGCAATGTCACACTGGCGCTGCGCAAGGTGCTTGGCCGTTCCCGCGACGAGGCGGATTCGGTTGGCCGCGAGGCCTTGGCCCGGGTCGGCCTGGCGGACAAGGACAAGAGCTTTCCCAACCAGCTCTCGGGCGGCCAGCAGCAGCGCGTGGCCATTGCACGGGCGCTGGCTCTCGAGCCGGTGATCATGTTGTTCGACGAACCGACCAGCGCCCTGGACCCCGAACTGGTCGGCAGCGTCTTGGCCGTGATGCGCGAGATGCGCGAATCGGGGCAGACGATGCTTGTCGTCAGCCACGAGATGCGGTTTGCGCAACAGGCCGCCGATCGCGTGGTCTTCATGGATCAGGGCTGCATCCTCGAGCAGGGCCCGCCGCAAGCGGTGTTCGAGTCGCCCGCGCATCCGAGGGTGCGCGAGTTTCTGTCCAGCATTGCTCACTGATTGCCGTGCGCGACCATGTTCGAGCGGCTCATCGATACCTTCTTCAACGTGTCGATCATGGCAGAGTATCTGCCAGCGGTGATCGACGGCTTCTTCGTGACGCTGCAATTGGCCCTGATGGTGGTCGTCACCGGGATCACCGTGGGCCTCGTACTGGCGATGATCCGCTGGGCGCGATGGCGGGTGCTGAATTTTTTCATCGTCGTGTTCGTCGACGTGATGCGCTCGGTGCCGCCGCTGGTCATCATCATCATCTTCTACTTCGCGCTGCCTTCGATCGGGGTGCGCATGAGCGGACTGGTCTGCACCTGGCTGGCGCTGTCGATGGTGCTGGCGGCATTTGCCGAAGAGATCTTCTGGGCCGGCATTCTGGCCGTGCCCAAGGGCCAGTTCGAAGCGGCGCGCTCGACCGGGCTCGGCTCGCTGGGCACGTTGCGCTGGGTCGTGCTGCCGCAGGCGCTGCGCATGACGATCCCGCCGCTGACCAACCGCACGATCGCGGTCACCAAGGGCACGGCGTTGGGCGCAGTGGTTGCCGTGAGCGAAATCCTCTACCAGGCGCAGGCCGGTTACTCGTTCTCGTATAACCCGTCACCCCTAACGCTGGGCGCGATCGCCTATCTGATCCTGTTCATTCCCGTGGTCTGGCTCGGTCGCTGGATCGAAACCCGCTTCGCCTGGCGCCGCTGATGAACGCGCTGATCGACAATTTCTTCAATCTGGACATCCTGGCCCAGACCTGGCCGTTCCTGCTGGCAGGTCTGTGGGTGACGATCAAGCTCTGTTTGCTGGTCATCCCGCTGGGTCTGGCCGGTGGCCTGGGCCTTGCGCTGGGATCACGTTCGCCGCGGCGCTGGGTCCGGTGGTTGGTTGTGCTGTACACCGATTTCTTTCGCGCCTTTCCACCGCTGGTGCTGCTGCTGTTCGTGGCCTTCGGCCTGCCGTTTCTGGGGCTTGACCTGGGCGCCGTCGGCTCCGTGGCCGTCGCCTTCCTGCTCAACACATCGAGCTACTACGGCGAAGTGCTGCGGGCCGGCATGGAGAGCGTGCCCGACGGGCAGTTCGAGGCCGCCAGGTCGACCGGGCTCACCCGGAGCCAGACGATGCGCTGGGTCGTGCTGCCACAGGCGGTGCGCAACGTGCTGCCCGACCTGGTGAGCAACACGCTCGAAGTCATCAAGCTGACCTCGCTTGCCAGCGTGGTGGCGATGCCCGAATTATTGTTTGCCGCCCGGTCGGCGCAATCGGTGACCTACAACGCCACCCCGGTCATTGCCGCCGGCATCATCTACCTGCTCATCCTCTGGCCGATGGTTCGCTGGCTGTCACGCCTCGAGCACCGGCAGGTGTCCGTCCACTGAGGGAATCCACGATGAAACGCATCCTGGTGATCAATCCGAACTCCACCGTGGCCGTCACGGACGGCATCGACCTGGCCTGCGAGCCGCTGCGCCTTCAGGGGGGGCCGCAGATCGAATGCGTCACGCTGCCGGAGGGGCCGCCGGGGATCGAATCGCAGCAGCATGTCGACGGGGTGATCCAGCCGTTGTCGCGGCTCGTTGGCGACCGGTCGGCCGATTGCCACGCCTTTGTCATTGCCTGCTATTCCGACCCCGGTCTGCACAGCTGCCGCGAAGTCACGCCCCACCCGGTGCTGGGCATCTCCGAATGCGGCATCCTCACGGCGCTGACGCTGGGCCAGCGGTTCGGCGTGATCGCCATCCTGCCGCGCTCGATTCCGCGCCACCTGCGTTATATCGGTTCGCTCGGGGTGACCGACCGGCTGGCGGGCGAACGGGCCCTGGGCCTGGGGGTGACCGAGCTGGCCGACGAATCACGCACCCTCGATCGGATGATTGCCACGGGAAAGGCCCTGCGCGACGACGATCGGGCCGATGTGCTGGTCATGGGCTGCGCCGGCATGGCCCGCTATCGCGACCGGCTGCAGCAAGCCACCGGACTGCCCGTCGTGGAGCCAACCCAGGCGGCGGTGACCATGGCTGTCGGACGGGTACAGCTGGGCTGGTAGACCGGCCTCAGCGCTGATCGTTGGCCGGTGTCACCTGCACCCCGACCCGCTCGACGATCAGCTTGTAATGCTCGGGACGGCGATGCGCGGCGAGATTGAACATCGTGCGCCGCAGGTCTTCACCCAATGACAGGTCGGCGTCGTGCACGATCAGTTCATCCTCTTCGGAGGACGTCTTGGCCACGATCTCGCCGCTGGGCGCGACGATCAATGAATGGCCGAACATCCGAAAGCCGTCCTCGAAGCCGCCCTTGGCGGTCTCGACCAGCCAGACCGCATTCTGGAACGCCATCGATTGCGCCATGATCAGGTGGTGATGCACCCTCAGCGCCGGAGGCTCGGGGTAGTGCAGGTTCTCGCTCGGGGTGTTGAACCCCAGTGTCACGATCTCGGCCCCTTGCAGGCCCAGCACCCGGAACGCCTCGGGCCAGCGACGATCATTGCAGATCAGCATCCCGGTCACCGTGTCCATGAACCGGTAGACGGGGAATCCCAGGTTGCCGACCTCGAAGTACTTCTTCTCGAGGTGCTGGAACGCCGCCTGCGGCTTGTGTTCGGCATGCCCGGGCAGGTGCACCTTGCGATACTTGCCGACGATACGGCCTTCTGGCGACACCAGGATGGCGGTATTGAAGCGGTGTTTCACGCCGTTTTCGACCGCGATCTCGCCATAGCCGATGTAAAAGCCGACCTGCAGCCGCCTGGCCTCGTCGAACAACGGCTGGGTGACTGGCGAGGGCATCTGCGCTTCGAAAAAGCGCGCCTCGACGTCGGCCTCATCGTCGAACCAATAGCGGGGGAAGAAGGTCGTCAGGGCCAGTTCGGGGAAGACGACGAAGCGCGCTCCGCGGGCCCCGGCCTGGCGCAGCAGGTCGAGCAGGCGCTTGACGACCGCCTCACGGGTGTCGGCCAGGTGAATCGGGCCCAGCTGTGCCGAGGCGAGGGTCAGACGGCGTTTCATTCGAGCTCCACTCAGGTTGGGGATGGGAAGGCTGGATCAACGAAGCAACGGGGCGCCGGTCATCGTGGCAACGGCGTGCCCCAGTCTTGAAGCTGTCGCACCTCCGGCACATCCAGGCCGGCCGGGCGGGCGGAATCGGCGATCTCGCGGGCGAGATAGCGCCCGCGTCCGCGCGCCGCGTGCAGTTGTCCGTTCTCGACAATCACGTCACCGCGCGAGATCACCGTGACCGGCCAGCCGGTCAGTTCGCGCCCCTCGTACGGGGTATAGCCGACGGCATCATGCAGCATGTCCGCGGTCACCGTGCGTCGCGCCGCGGGGTCCCAGATCGCGAGGTCGGCGTCGGCGCCCACGGCAATCTCGCCCTTTTTGGGATACAGCCCATAGGTACGCGCGTGATTGGTGGACGAGAGGCGGACGAACTCGTTGAGGTCGATCCTGCCCTTGCCGACCCCTTCGGTGAACAGCAGCGCAAGCCGCAATTCCAGCCCGGGCACACCATTGGCGACATCCTTGAACGTGGTCTTGTCCCCCTTGGGCAGTTTGCCGGAAGCATCGAACCGGTACGGCGCATGATCAGAGGAATACATCTCGAGCGTGGTGTCGGCCAGCCCGGCCCAGCAGGCCGCCTGCGCTGCCTCGTCGCGCGGCGGGGGACTGCAGCAGAACATCGCGCCATCGAGGCCGCCTCGATCGAGGTCTTTCGCGGTCAGGAACAGGTACTGCGGACAGGTTTCGCCAAACACCTTGAGCCCGCGGGCACGCGCCTGGCGAATCGCCTCGATCCCCTCGGTGGTCGACACGTGCACGATCAGGATAGGCGCATCGACCAACTCGGCCAGCGCGATTATCCGGTTGATCGCTTCGGCCTCGGCGCCGCGTGAATGGCAGATCGCGTGGTATCGGGGCAGCGTGTTGCCCGCCCTGACCATCCGGTTGGCCAGCCAGCCGATCATGCCGTGGTTCTCGGCGTGGACCATGGTCAGCGCACCATTGGCCCGGGCGACGGTCAGGACATCGAGAATCTGCTCATCGGTCAGGCGCATGCGATCGTAGGTCATGAACAACTTGAACGAACGCAGCCCCGCGGAAATGGCCTCGGGAAGATGGTCGGCCAGCGTCTGCTCGCAGGGATTGGCGACGATCAGGTGGAACGCGTAGTCGATGACCGCTTTCTCGGCAGCCCGGCGATGATAGTCGGCCAGTACATCGGGAATCAGCATGTCACGATGCTGGGCGGCAAAGGACAGCGTCGTCGTGGTGCCGCCAAAGGCGGCAGAGACGGTCGCGCTGTAGAAGTCGTCGGCGCACATGATGCCGAAACTGGAGACTTGCTCGATATGCGTGTGACTGTCGATGCCGCCTGGCATGACAGTCAGGCCCTTGGCATCGATCTCGCGGGCCGCAGTGCCCAGGTTGGTGCCGATCGCGGCGATCACGCCGTCGCGCACGCCAATGTCAGCCTGCATCGTCCGGGTACTGCTGACGAGCGTTCCATCGCGAACCAGTAAATCAAAGTCATTGGTCATGGCTATCCCCTCTTGATGCCATTATGCAACCAATGAGGAATCGCAGTTGCCGATGAAGCCCCACGGTGAATGCCGCAAATGACGCTTTGATGAATCGCCTGTGGCACTCTGTTTCGCAACGGGTTGCCGTGGCGGCTGCCTGCCGGCCCTCACCGGACGAACGACGGCAGCCACAGCGTCAGCGCCGGGAAACCGACAATGACGGCCAGACGGAACAGGTCGGCAATCCAAAACGGCGTCACCCCGCGAAAAATCGTCGCCGTGCTCACATCGGGCAGCACGCCGCGCAACACGAAGACATTCAGACCCACCGGCGGCGTGATCAGGCTGATCTCGGTGATGACGACGACGACGATGCCGAACCAGACCGGGTCGTAGCCCAGCGAGATGACCAGCGGGAAGAACACCGGCACGGTGAGCAGGATCATCGACAGGCTTTCGAACACGCAACCCAGCAGCACGTAGATGACGAGGATCGCGGCGATGACCAGCCAGGGCGTCTCGCGGTAGGCACTGGCAATGTCGAGCAAGGCCTGCGGGAAATCGGTCAGGTTGATGAAGTTGGCGAACAACAGGGCGCCGATCAGCACCATGAAGAGCATCGCGGTGGTGCGGGCGCTTTCGAGCAGGACCTCGACCAGCGTGTGCCAGTCGAGTGCGCGGCGCGCCAGCGCGAACACGAAGCCACCGAAGGCGCCGATGCCCGCCGCCTCGGTCGGGCTGAACACCCCGCCGTAGATGCCGCCCATGACGATGAGGAACAACAGCAGCACGCCCCAGACCCGGCCCAGCGCCGCCAGCCGCTCGCGGCCCGACTGCCTTTGCGCACCCGGCCCGGCATCGGGCCGCAGCGTGACCACGCCGCGCACGGCCAGCAGGTAGAAGCCGATGGCGACTATCCCCGGGATGACCCCGGCGGCGAACAGCTTGCCGATGCTGGTCTGCGTGAGGATGCCGTAGATGACCAGCAACACCGATGGCGGAATGAGGATCCCCAGGGTGCCGCCCGCGGCAATCGAGCCGGCGGCCAGGTCGTCCCGGTAATGGTAGCGGCGCATCGAGGGCATCGCGACCTTGGCCATCGTGGCCGCGGTGGCCAGCGACGAGCCGCAGATCGCACTGAACCCGCCGCAGGCGACGATCGTGGCCATCGCCAGCCCGCCACGGTAGTGGCCGAGGAACGCGTTGGATGCGTTGTAGAGGTCTTCGGACAGGCGGGCACGGGCGACGAAATTACCCATCAGCACGAACAGCGGCACCACCGACAACTCGTAGCTGATCGCGCCATCGAATGCCGTCTGGCCCAGGTTGGACAGGGCACCGACCGGCCCGACGATGGAGATCATGCCGGCCAGCCCGCAGATTACCATCGAGAAGGCCACCGGCACGCGCAGAAAGGACAGCACCAGCAGCGAGGCCAGGCCGATCAGGGCTTCATTCAAGTGGCGCGACTCTCGACGGACGGGTTCGGGACGGGCGCGCGGAACGCGAGCACCAGGAAGGTCAGCATGCTGACCACGCTGAGCAGCGCCATGATCATGCTGAACGGCCAGACCGGCAGGAACAGCTCGTCGGTGGCCTCGTTGAAGCGGTAATGATCATGCGAGCGCACGGCCAGCCGCCAGGCCATCAGGCCCATCGCCACCATGCACACGAGGTTCACCAGCCGGTGCTGCCAAAGCTTGAATGAAGCGGGCACGAAGCCATCGAGCAGATCGATGGTGACATGCTCGCTGCGCAGGTTCACGCTGGGCATCGCGCAGAAAATGATGAACAACATGTTCAGAGAGATCAGTTCGTAGGCGGCCGGCAGCGGACTGTTGAACACGTAGCGGCCGGTCACGTCGATGAACGTGACGATCATCATCAGAAACAGCGCGAAGCAGGCAAAACCACCCAGCAGCCTGGCCGGCGTGTCGGCCAGCCAGGCGCCGGCGCGCGCCGGCCCCGGACCTGAAGACGGATTACTTGCGGTCTGCAAGCGCCTTCACCTGCTCGCGAAAGTAGGTCAGGATCGCCTTGCCATCGAAGCCGGCCTCGTTGGCCGCCGCCACGTAGTCGGCCTCCCACTGGGTGTTGAGCTTCTTGACCTCCTCGACCAGTGCATCGGGCGCGATCTCGATCTTGTTGCCGGCGGCCAGCATCTGCTTCTTGCCGTCGTCGTTGATCAGGTCCCACGCGCGTCCCGCACGCTCGGCGAAAGCCTGGCCCGAATGCCTGTCGATCACGGCCTTTTGCTCGGGGGTCATGGCGTCGTATTTGGCCTTGTTGATGAACAGGTAGTGGCTGGATGAATAAAGCCCGCCGGGAATATAGGTCGAGAACGGCACGAGCTTGGTGATCTTGAAACTCTCCAGCGACTCGTAAGGAAACGTGATGCCATCGGCAATCCCGGTGGACAGGATCTCGTAGGACTTGGGCGCCGGCTGCAGGATCGCCACACCGCCCCAGGCCTCGACGAGCTTTTGCGGATCGGCCCGCCGGTGCGCATCTTCTGGCCCTTCATGTCCTCAGGCGTGCGGATGAACTTTTTGCTGTGATGGATCAGGCCGGGACCGTGGGTGTTCATGCCGATCAGGTGCACCCCCTCGTAGAGGTTCTTGTCCGCGAGGAATTTCTCGTGGGTACGCTGCATGGCGATCGAGGTGCCGACCGCGGTGTCGCCCAGCATAGGCAGTTCGGCAAACAGGTAGGCGGCGAAACGCTTGGGCGCGTAGCCATGCACGGTGAACGCCGAGTCTATCTGTCCGGTGCGTACCGCATCGAGGTGCGCGGGCGGCGAGGAGATCGGCTTGGGCAGGCGCTTGAACTCGATGGTGCCACCGCTCTCTTTCTCGATGTCTTCCATCCAGGGGATGTACAGTGCGATGTTGATCGGGTGGGTCCAGGGGACCCACGACGAATAGGTGAGCACGGTTTTCGCGTGCACGGCGTTGGCACACAGCAGGGTGGCGATCGCCGCCAGGCGCAGGGCTTGCTTCATGATGGTCTCCTCGATGGTCGGGTGCTTGTCTGATGGGGCCGGCCCGGGCCGGGCGGCTCACCGCATCCTCGCGCCCATGGTAACCCGAGGTGCGGCAGGCCGGAAGGTTAAGATGCCGCCAGGGGCCCGCGGGCGGGCTGTTCCTGACCGAGCGGAGCGATGATGACACCGACGATCGAGTACTTTTATTCCACCCATTCGGCGTTCGCGTGGCTGGGATCGAAAGCGCTCAGCGAGATCGCCGCCCGGCAGCGCCGTGTGCTGGTCCATCGACCGTTCGACCTGCGCCGGCTCTTCGTCGCGATCGGCCACGAACCCACCGGGTCGATCAACGATGCGCGGCGGCGTTACTTCTTCGGGCGCGAGATCGAGCGCTGGGCCCAGTACCGTTCGGTGCCCGTGCTGGGGCGCACCCCCACCTGGCACCACCATGACCTGGCGCTCTCGAGCGGCGTGATGCTGGCGGCGATCGAGCAGGCGGAGCGGGTCGACCAACTGGCGCACGCGATGTTGTGCGCGCATTGGCAGCATGATGCCGACCTTGCCAGCGAGGCCGACCTCGCCCGTATCATCCAGGCGGTCGGGCTGGCACCGGCCGGATTGCTGGCGCGGGCCGTGGCACCGGATATCGTGGCCCGCTACCACGCCAACACTGACGAGGCGATCGCCCGGTCATTGTTCGGTTCGCCGACCTACGTGGTCGACGGCGATCCGTTCTACGGGCAGGACAGGCTGGAATTGGTCGAGCAGGCCTGCACGACCCGGTTCACCGACACCTGGCAGCATCGCGCCGATCCGGCGCTGCCCGGGCGCTGAGCGAACGCGCCGCCATGCCGTCGACGGACACGCTGCTGGCCTTCTTCTTGCTGGCGCTGGTGCTGGGTTTCACGCCCGGACCCGACAACCTGTTCGTGCTCGTGCAATCGGCGGCCCACGGACGGCGTGCCGGATTGTCGGTGGTGCTGGGGCTGTGCATCGGCCTGATCGGCCACACGCTCGCGGTCGCGCTCGGCCTGGCGGCCGTGTTGGCGGCGACACCGCTTGCCTTGGACGCGATCCGTTTGCTTGGTGCGCTGTATTTGCTGTGGCTCGCCTGGCAGGCGTTCAAAGCACCGGTCGACGAGGCCGCCGACCCGGTCGGGACGGCGGTTCCCGGGCGCCGGCTGGTCCTGCGGGGGGTCTTGATGAACCTGGGCAACCCGAAGATCGTGCTGTTCTTTCTCGCGCTGTTGCCGCAGTTCGCCGATCCCGATGGCGCTGCGGTGGCCATCCAGGTCCTGTGGCTGGGTGGCACCTTCATCGTCGCCACGCTGGTGTCGTTTGGCACGATCGCCTGGCTGGCCGCGATGTTCTCGCGGCGGCTGCGGCGCTCGGTCGCCGCCCGCCGCTGGCTCAACCGGCTGTCGGCCGGCGTCTTCGCCGCGCTGGCCGCCCGCCTGGCCTGGATAACACCTTAGGGTCTGTGCACCGGCGCGCGCGCCCGCGGTTTGGCGGCCCGGCGAACCTGCGCTAGCCTGCGCGCTCGTACATCGCAACGGGACACCCATGCATCGAATGCGCGCGGCCGCCCTGCTGGCGGCGCTGGGCCTGACGGTGGCCGGGCAGCGAGAAGCACCGGCCGTCGGGAATGACCGGGCTGCGCACCGGACATCGCCGGTCGACATGATCGTGTTGCACACGATCGGGGGTCCGCATTGCCGCCACGGGCGGCTCGTCTTCTCGGGGGCGCCCGGCGACGCGAGGCGCTGGCAGGCCTTCTTTGCGCAGGCCGAGGTCATCGGTATCCATCATGTCGTCGATCGGGCGGGCCTTGTGCTGTCGGGCATCACCGAGGACCGCGTGGCCAATCATGCCAGGGGCCACAACCAGCGCTCGATAGGCATCGAACTGGTCAACGACGGTGATGGTCGCGATCCGTTCACCGCCGCCCAGATGAACAGCCTGACCCGGCTGATCCAGGCGATCATCGAACGGCATCCGTCGATCACGTTGTCAAGGGTGGTCAGGCACAGCGACCTGGACGATCGCCACTTCATCTGCGGGGGACGGCGGGTCAAGCTGAAGCAGGACCCGGGCCCGGCATTCGATCTCGAGGGTTTGCGCGAGCGCCTGCAGCGGCGGTGATCAGAGCAACTCCACGCCGGTCGCCAGCATCGACTTGACCGTCTCGGCCACGCGCAACGCGATGGCCAGGATCATCAGCGTCGGGTTCGCCGCCCCGGACACCGGAAAAACCGAACTGCTGGCCACGAACAGGTTGTCGACGCCGAACACCTTGCTGTTGGCATCGACGACCCCGGTTGCCGCCGAGTCCGACATCCGCGTGGTTCCCGCGGGATGATGCGTCGTCATCTGACGCAGCACCGGTTCGCCGTCGCGCCGCTCGAGCACCAGTCGGCCGACACCGGCCTGTGCGAGGTGGTCGCGCAGCAACTCCTGGGAGCGCGCGATGCTGCGTCGTTCCGCTTCACCCCAGCGGAACCGGACGACGGCCTTGGGCATACCCACCGCATCGCGCTCGGCGGACAAGGTGATCCGGTTCTGCGGATCGGGCGCTTGTTCGCACATCTGGTACAGGTCGAACGCGGCAAACCGCCTGTCGCGTTCGGGATCCTCGAACCAACCGCCGTTGTCGATGTTGAACTCGGCGCGCAGCCCCGGGAATCGATGCAGGTTGTCGCGCCAGATGTCGTCGATCCGCGAGAGCACCTTCAACACGCCGCCGGCGGTGAACGGCGCCGGCGATTCGGGGCGGCGCCAGGCCTTGAGCTGGTTGACGGCCGGCGAGTAGAGCGTCGTCGGTCGGCCGAACGGGCGGCGCGCAAGAGTCGACAACGGCAGGCGTGAGCGGGGGGTCAGGCCGAAGAAGGAATTGAGCAACTGGTGCTCGGCCTGGGCGGCGCCGGTCAGCTGCAGGTTGGCGACGACCCGCGAGCCTTGCTCATTGCGCTGGTCGTAGAAGCCCATCCGCGAGAACAGCCCCGGGGCCGCAGGCCACAGCGTGCCGGCATCGACGATCTGGTGATCCATCAGGTTGCGCCCGAGCTGGTCGGACTGGTTGCCCAGGCCGGCCGGGTGGTGCCGACGCGAGGCCAAGAGCAGCCGGGGGACATCGAAAGCGCCCATCGCGAGGATGACGACGGCCGCGCGGACCTTGAAGCGGTTGCCGTCCAGACAGGCCACGCGCACTTCCCGGATATGGTCGCCCGACGGCGCGGTCTCCAGTTCGACGGCATTCGACCAAAGGTACAGGGTGACCTTGTCGCTGGCGATGATGCGGTCGCGCAGGTCGGTGCGGAAAACCTCACGGTTGGCAAAACTGAACATCTTGCTTTGCACGACATCGGGTGCCAGCGCCAACGGCTGGCGCTCGGGCGTGATCCAGCGCTCGGGCCGGTAGTCCATGTCGCCGGCGCCACTGAACGCATGCGCGCGGCGGCAATGCGCGACGACGTCGTCCGGCGCGATCGGCCAGTGCGCCTGCGATACCCAGGGCCGCGCGGCAAAGTCGATCGGATCGAGCACCGCGTAGCGCACCAACGGATTGGCCCCGTACTCGATGGTCCAGAGGTGCGACGTGCCCCGAAGGTGCGGGTATGGCTGTAGCACGGGTCGGGATAGCTGTCCGAATCCACCAGCCGGCTGCTGCCTAGCCGGTTGGTGGATTCGTCGTACTCGATGCCGCCCGATTCGAGCAGGCAGACATCGATGTCCTGATCCAGGTACTCGCGGGCCACCGTGAGACCTGCCGGACCGGCCCCGACGATGCAGACCCGGGCGTGAATGAGGTGGTCGCGGGGAAGTTGTCGGCCATCGATCAACATGGGGATGAACTCGGGCGGGTGGACAGCGGGGACGCAGATTATGCGTCGCCGTGCCTGCCCTTGCCTATCCCCGAAACCGCTTGGCACAGCGGATTTTTTCGCGACTGTCGGGCCTTAGGCAATCGGCCCGAACAGGCGCTTGCGTGCGGCGGCAGGGTCGGCATTGAAAACCGGCTTGCCCGGTTGCGTGGGCTGCCCGGGCGTCGTTGGCGGAATCGCCGGACCGGGGTCGGGATTGGGGATGACATCCGGCCCGAGAGGCGGCACCTCGGGTTGCGGCGGTGCCGGCATCGGCGTCGGCGTCGGCGGGTTGATGCCTGGCGGTGGTACGACCGGTGGCGCCGGTTGCGGTTGCGGTTGCGGTTGCGGTTGCGTGGGTGAGTCTGGCGTATGGCCGGCCATGGGCAGTCTCCTAAGTGCGGTCAGTCCCGGTGAGCAAGGCACGTACCCGGCCAGGCCTTATCGCCGGAAGCAGGATGCTCCCGGGGGCAAAAGCAGCGCTTTGCCGGGCACCGGACGGCTTGCCGAGGCAGGCGCGAAGCGCCGACCGTAGGGGCCACAACCTTAGTGCAGCGACGAGCGGCGCAGCAGGTCGTTGCGGTCGACCGAATCGACCTGCGTGCGCAGCAGGTCGCCATCGCGGGCGAGCAACAACGGCACCTTGACGCCGGCCGGGCCCAGCGCCCAGACGGCACGCAGGAAGGCCGCCAGCGAACTGACCCGCCGCCCGGCCACTTCGATGATCAGGTCGCCCTCCTCGATGCCGGCTTTCTCGGCCGGGCCGTCGTCCACGACCCCGGCCACCACCACCTGTTCCTCGGCATCACCGGCAAACAGGCCCAGCCACGGCCTGGCCGGCAGCCCCGACTGGCCGGTCTCCAGCAGGCTGGGCAGGATCGGCTCGAGCAGGTCGATGGGCACGACCATGTTGGTCTGCACCGACTTGCCGTCGACCTGCTCCTGCATCAGCAGCGATCCGACCCCTAGCAACTGGCCGGCCTCGTTCACCAGCGCGGCACCGCTCCAGTGCGGATGGGCCGGCGCGACCACCAGCGACTGCTCCAGCAGGTATTCCCAGTAGCCGGCGAACTCGCGCTTGGCCACCAGGTAGGCCTTGAGCGCATGCTTGATGCCGCCCTGCCCGACCAGATAGACGCGATCGCCGGTGCGGGCGCGCGACGGGTCAGCGCGGGTCAGTACCGGCAGGCCGAGCTCACCGATCGCACGGACCAGGCCGAAACCCGTCTGCTGGTCATAGGCCAGGGGCACGCCGCGCAACACCTTGCCGTGATTGGTCGTGATCCAGACGGTTTCAGCCTCGGTGACCAGGTAGCCGATCGTCAGGATCACCCCATCGGCGGAAATGACGACCCCGTTGCCGGTGCGTTCGGTGCCCAGCGTCTGGGCGGTGAAGGCATCGTCGGGCACCTCGGCGCGAATCAGGACCACGGCATCCAGGACGGCCGCCAGATCGAACGCCACCGCATCCGCGCTGGGCTGCATGGTTTCGGAAAACGACCATTCTTCGGACTTCGGCATTGACGGCAATCCTCCTTCTTGACCTGCTTTGTCGCGGGCGGCGGGCCATGCTGCCAGGCCCTGCGGCCATTCCCGGATGGTAACGATTTCCAGGGTTCGATGAACCCGCCAGCCTCGCCGCCGCACTCACAACGCAGGAGGTGTGAGATGAACCAGCCCGACCCGCAGCGAAACCCTGATCCCCCGGACGCCTTCGGCCTGGTGCCGGGCAGCCATCTGGTGAGCCCCCGCCTGGCCTGGATCCATCACGGTCTCTACCTGGGCGATGGCCAGGTGATCCACTACCGGGGACTGAGTCGCGGCCTGTGCTCCGGACCGATCGAGGAAGTATCGCTACAGGTGTTCGCCGATGGCCACGAGGTCAGCGTACTGGCCCAGCCCCTGAACCGCCAGGTCGGCCAACAGATCATCGCGCGGGCCCGGACACGGCTGGGCGAAAACGCCTACGCCGTGCTCAACAACAATTGCGAGCACTTCTGTAACGCCTGTGCCTGGGGCCTGGCCTACAGCCTGCAGATCGAGCAGATCAGGTTGCGCGGCAAGCCGACGCTGGTCGCGCAGCGGCTGCTGCGTTGGTGGAGTCGGGGCCTGGTTCGGTGGCTGGGCGACCTGGCCGGTTCACGCGAGACACCACAGGTTGTTTGAAATGGCGCGCCCGGCTGGAATCGAACCAGCGGCCCCTGGCTTCGGAGGCCAGTACTCTATCCACTGAGCTACGGGCGCTAACCCGCAACGGGCAGCGAGCCGACATTCTAGCCTGTTGCGCCGATCCTGGCGAAACCGTCCGTCCGCGGGTGGCCCGATCACCGTGCTAGATTCGGCGCTGACAGCCATTGCAGCGAGTTGCCCTATGTCCGAGGTACGCTTCCAGCATCCCGAATGCCTGATCAGTCCCGAGGCGCTTGCCGAACAGCTCGACGACCCGGCGCTGCGTCTGTTCGACTGCACGACCTACCTGGTCGAGACCGCCGGTCCCGGCAGCCCCTACAGGGTGGTCAGCGGGCGGGCCGACTACGAGCGCCATCACTTGCCCGGGGCGGCTTTTCTCGATCTGCAGGCCGAGCTGTCAGACGCCGACAGCCCGTTCCGATTCACACTCCCGGCACTGGACGTGCTCGCGCAGCGGTTCGCGGCAGCCGGGATCGGTGAGGGGGTGCGCGTCGTGCTCTACAGCCGCGGTAATCCCCAGTGGGCGACGCGCGTCTGGTGGATGCTGCGGGCGGTCGGTTTCGATGACGCGGCCATCCTCGATGGCGGTTTCGATCTCTGGGAAGCGCAGGGACGGCCGCTCCCCGGCGGAGTCGTCCGGTTCGCGCCGGCCGTCTGGCCCGCGTTGCCCACCCGGGCCGGGCTGTTCGTCGGGCGCGACGAGGTGCTGGCCGCCTGTGACGATGCCGGCGCCTCGGTGATCAATGCGCTGAGTGCCGAGTTGCATCGCGGGGACAGCAATCGATACGGCCGGGCGGGCCGGATCCCGGGCAGCATCAACGTGCCGGCCCAGTCGCTGCGCGACCCTCAATCGGGTCGTCTGCTCGAACCTGCGGCGATCCGGTCGCTGTTCGAAGCGGCGGGTGTGACCCCGGACCAACGCAGTGTCATCTATTGCGGCGGCGGTATCGCGGCGACGCTCGATGCCTTCGTGCTGTACCAACTGGGACATCTCGAGGTTGCGGTCTACGACCATTCGCTGAATGAATGGGCGAATGACCACGCTTTGCCGATGCAGACCGGCTGACCGGTTGGCCCCGGTACCGATGACCGGCCACGCAGCGTCCAGGCGGACAAGTTGCAGGCATGAAACTTGCACTCAGCCGGTCGTGAAACCGCTGCCGACGCCCATACGATGACCGAGCCCCGGGAAGATCTTCGTTTGCTGATGAATGCGCTCGTGCACGAGTTGCGCACGCCACTCAACGCGATGGCCGGGTGGTTGGAGGTGGTCCGGCTGTCCGCCGACGGGGGCAAACCGGTTCCCCAGAAAGCGCTGGACGGAATCGCCCGCGCCGTCACCCAGCAGATCACCCAGGTCAACAGCCTTGCCGAGCTCGCCGGCGCGCCGGTGCGGGCCAACCACCAGGTGGCCACGTTGCGCCAGTCGCTGCCGCGCCAACTGCGACGCCAGTTGCTGTTGATCGATGCCGCGGTGCGCCCGGCGCTGACCGGCCTGCCGGCCGACGCCGATCAGGGCGCGGCCTCGGCAGGTGCGAGTGCACTCGACGATGCCACCCGCCCGTTGTGCGACCTGTTGCTGGCGCTGCTGCAGGCGATGACACCGGGCGGCCGGATCGAGCTGGTGCCGACCACCGACGAATCGGCGATCTGCACGTTCCAGTTCGCGGCACCGCTCGATGCGTCGGTGCTGGCGATGGTCGGGGCGATTGACGGCTCGCGATCGCTGGACAGCCTCGCCCAGCAGCCGCGCAAGCTGTTGCTATGCTGGAAGCTGGGCCACCTGCTGCGCGGGGCCGGCCTGTCACTGGTCGCCCATGCAGACCAACTTCGTTTGGAGCCCGCCGCGCCAGGGGGCGAACGGCCCGACGGGCCTTGAACGATGCCCGGGCCACGTGCCTGCCCGGGCTTGCCTGCGCTTTGACGGCTCAGCTGCGGGCGCGCTGCTTACCCGCTTGTTCCGCTTCCTTCATCCGCCGTGCTTCTTCGTCGCTGCGCGGCGCGGCCTCGTCGATTGCCTTCTCGACATTGCCCTTGTCGATGAATTCGCGGGTCTTCTCGTTGTAGATGCGCGCCGCCTCGCGGTTACCTTCGCCCTGGTTTCCACCCAGGTCGGCGGCGTTGTCGTTCTGCTTACTCATGACATGCTCCCTTCGGTGCTGATTGTGGTGAGGGGTCGTCTTTCGGCCGGCTATCCTGGTCGCACCGCTACACTTTGCCGCGGCGTCCCATGACGAAGAACACCAGCGCCAGCACGAGGCCGACAATGAACAGGATCCAGGCGATATTCATCGACAGGCCGGCAACGCCACCTGCTCCGAACAACATCGCGACGATACCGATGACGAGAAAAACTGCAGCCCAATAAAACATGGCGTGACTCCTTGACGGTTGTGTGAAATGACCCGCACTTGCGGATGCGTTCATCCAGCAAGCGATGTGCCCGAGCCACCACCGGGCAGCGGGCATCCGTCTTGCCGGTGATGGTTATCGGACCAGCCGGTCCGACATCCACCAATGCAAGGAGAAGATCCATGAACTGGAACCAGATCGAAGGCAACTGGAAGATCCTCAAGGGCAAGGCCAAGGAGCAATGGGGTGACCTGACCGATGACGAAATCGATTCGATCGCCGGGCAGCGCGAACAACTGGTCGGTCACGTGCAAAAGAAGTACGGCATCGCCCGGGAAGCGGCCGAGAAGCAGGTCGATGGCTGGTCGAGCCGGCTCGACGTCTGATTCATGACCGTCGCGGTGGCGGGACCGGCAGGACCGGCACTGGCGGCATACACAACGGCCAGGGCGCCCGGAACTGCATCCGGGCGCCCTGGCCGCTTTCTCCCGCAAACCCGAAACGCCGCCGATCAGGCCCGCGGCCGTTCCTCACGCTGGCCCTCGCGCAGACCGTCCATGCGCCGCATCTCGAGCGATTCGATGCCCATCGCGCTGCGGTACTTGCTGACCGTGCGTCTCGCGATCCGGATGCCCTTGCGTTCCAGCAGGTTCGTGAGCTGATGATCGGACAACGGCGTGGCGGCAGGCTCGCGCTCGACCAGCGTGCGGATCATCGCCTTTACCGCCGGCGCCGAGCAGGCCTTGCCGGCGGCCGTCTGCACGCTGCTCGAGAAAAAGTGGCGCAGCGCGACCAGGCCGCCAGGGGTCGCCATGTACTTGCTGGCCACTCGAGACACGGTCGATTCATGGACGCCGACCTCGTCGGCGTCTGGGCGAGCGTCATCGGCTTGAGCGCGATGTCGCCGTGATCGAACCATGCCTGCTGACGCTCGACGATCGCGGCGCCCACCCGCTCGATCGTGGTCATCCGCTGCTCGATGCTGCGCACCAGCCAACGCCTCCTTGAGCTTGTCACGCAGCCGGGAGTCGCCCTGCTCGCGCGGCTGGCTGCAATGGCCCGCGCGTACATCTCGTTGATACGGACGTTCGGGATCGCGCCCTGGTTGGTGGTCACCACCCAACGGCCCTGATGCTTGCGCACCTTCAGGTCGGGAATCACGTACTCGATCCGGCTGGCATCGAACTGCCTGGCGGGTCGCGGATCGAGTGTGCGGATCAGGCTCATCGCGCTGTCCATCTCGTCGCGCGTGACCTCCAGGGCCCGTGCGAGGTTGCGCAGGTTGCCCGAGCCGGCTTCGGGCAGGTGCCCGTCGATAATGCGGGCGGCGAGCTCGTGACCCGGCGCCTCCCCGGGCAGCCGACGCAGCTGGATGGCCAGGCAATCGGCCAGGTCACACGCGCCCACACCTGCCGGCTCCAGCGACTGCAGATGGTCCAGCGCCCGGGTCAGTGCAGCGCGCATCGGTTCGTCGATCCCGAGTGACGCGGCAATGTCATCGAGCGGATCGGATAGAAGCCGTTCTCGTCCAGGCTGTCGATCAGCGCTTCGACGAGGCAACGTTCGTTGTCATCGAGCCGCCGCTCGGCCACCTGCCTGCGCAGGTGGCTGCGCAAGTCGCTTGGCGCGGGCACGAGTTCGCCCAGCTGCGCGAGTTCACCATCGCCGGGGTGACCCGATGGCCGGGATCCCCACTCGATCATGCCGTCGCCTTCAGCGCCGATCAATACCCGGATCATCGTCGCGGGCCTGGTCATCGGTGGCATCGCCCGCGGCGTCGGCCGCGGCCTCGGCACTGCCGGCTGCCTGCAGGCCGTCATCGATCGTGGTCTCGCCCACATCGCCATCGTCGGCATCGACGGGTTCGAGCAGCGGGTTGCCGGCCAGCACGGCATTCACTTCCTGGGCGAACTCCAGTGCGCCCATCTGCAACTGACCGAGCGACTTTTGCAATTGGGCGCTCATCACCGTCTGGCGCCCCATGCCTAGCATCATGCCTGTCTTCATCATTCCTCCCTTGGTGGGCCCCGTGTTGCTGCCAGGGGCCGTTGAAGGGAATCCAAGCAATGACTGTGCCAACCATTGCAGGCACCCGTCATTGGGCGCTTTGCGGGTCAACCAGGGCCTGTCCGCGGACCGGCTCCGCCGGTTGTCGGCATTTTTTGCCGATCCGGCCGGGCAAAATTGCCGCGCGGGAATGCCTCTTGCTGCTCCGGGCGCATGAAACCGCTCAAACGAATGTCGTCACAGGCGGGCAACGCAGCGGGTAGCGAAGGCCCTGCGCCCCAGCCCGGCCCACCGCCTGCGCCTGAACCGGCCCCGCCCAGTCAGCGGGCAGGATCATCCGATCAGGCTTCCCGGCAAACCGTCACCGGACCGGCGAAAGCGTGTCTGACCCGGCAACCGGGGGCGCGCGGGCCGGACGATGCCCGTACCTGCGTCGTCGGCAATCGGTCGTCCCGCGGGGACTGGGTTAGCATGACCGTCCCCCGCCCCAGAGGTAACCGGCTCACCGGATCCGAACGGCCATGGCCAATATCCTGATCGTAGAAGACGACCGCAACTCGGCCGAGATGCTCGAGGCTTTGTGCACCGCAGATGGTCACAGCTGTTCGATCGCGTCCGACCTGGCCGATGCGCGCCAGCAGATCCTCGTGCACGGTCCGGACATCATGCTGCTCGACCTGCACCTGCCGGATGGCTCGGGGCTCGAGTTGTTCGAGGATGAGTCGATACGCCGGAATACGGAGATCATCCTGATCACCGGCAATGCGTCTGTCGAAACCTCGGTGAAGGCGCTGCGCCTTGGCGCCGCCGACTATCTGATCAAGCCGGTCAGCGCGGCCAAACTCTCGACGGTCATTGCACGCACCCTGTCCAGTCCGGGCACAGACCCCGCAGCCGATGCCGGCGATGCCGACAACGCCGAGCCGGCCGCCCGAAAAGCCGGCGCCTCCGGCAAGCCCGGCGGCGATGAGGGGTTTTGCGGCATGCGCGGCAGTTCGTCGCCGATGCAGGCGATCCAGGAGCGCATCCGCAAGGTGGCCCGGACCTCGGTCAGTGTGTTCGTGGTGGGCGAGAGCGGGACCGGCAAGGAACTCGTCGCGCAGGCGGTGCACGCGATGAGCCGGCGCTCGCGCGGCCCGTTCAAGGCGGTCAATTGCGGCGCGATCTCCGAGCAACTGATCGAAAGCGAATTGTTCGGCCACGAGAAGGGCAGCTTCACAGGGGCGATCAAGCAGCACAAGGGCATCTTCGAGCAGGCGGACGGCGGCACGCTGTTCCTGGACGAGATTACCGAGATGTCGGCCGAACTGCAGGTGCGGCTGCTGCGGGTGCTCGAAACCGGCACCTTCAACCGTGTCGGCTCGACCTCGACCCTGAGCTCCGATGTTCGGGTCGTGGCGGCCACCAATCGCGACCCGATGACGGCGGTCGAAGAAGGCTTGCTGCGCGAAGACCTGTACTACCGGTTGAACGTGTTCCAGATCCAGGTGCCGGCGCTGCGCGAGCGCATCAGCGATGTGCGCGAGATCGCCGACCATTTCGTCGCCGAGCATAACCGCCGTGAGAAAACCAACTTCCGGTTCACCGAGCAGGCCTACGCGGCGCTGGAGGCCTACGACTGGCCCGGGAACGTACGCGAATTGCGCAACGTGGTGCACCGGGCGGCGATCCTCACCGAGGGCGACAAGATCACGATCATCGACCTGCCCGAGGCGGCGAACGGGCATGATGATCACGAGGCCGATGAGCGGTCGGATGATGAGACCGAAACCGACGTGGCCACCGTGTCGGTCCCGATGCAGGACGAGCGTTTCGAGCGGGGCGAAGCGGTCTGCATCCTGCCGATCACCGTCGGGATGACGATCGCCGAGGCCGAAAAGATCCTGATCCTCGCAACGCTCGAGCAACACGACGGCGCCAAGGAAGCCACCGCCCAGACCCTCGGCATCAGCATGAAGACCCTCTACAACCGTCTGCGCAGCTACGAGGAAGCCAAGGCCGAGACGTCATGAGCCCGCAGGGCCGTCCCAAGGGCGAGTTCCGGAAGGCCGCTCATCCGCTCGTCTGGGTTTTCTTGGTGCTGGCGTTGCTGGCCGGCTGCCAGTCGGTGCCGCCGATGACAAGACAGGCGTCGTCGGCCGAGGGGCTGGCGCTGTTGCAGGCGAGCGCCGCGGCGCATGGCCTGGCCGCTTTCGAGCAGGTGGATGACATCTCGGTGGCCTACGACAGCCACTGGTACACGATCGTGTCGCGGCTGCAGCCAACCCTCGTCGACAAAGGCTATCGGGGTGGATCGCAGGAGCGGCTGCTGTTGCGCGACGGGCTGGTTGCCCAGCGGCACGAGGGGCCCGCCGGCACCAAGTACGTCGTGCGCGAACGTGACCCCGATGATCCGGCCTCGTCCCGGCGGATCGATGTGCGCTTCGATGGCAAGGTCAGCGACGATCCCGGGCAGCGGGATGCCGCGGCGCTGGTCGCCGATGCCTACCGGATCTTTCTGCTCGGACCGCTGGCCTTCGTGCGCGGTGGGCAGGTCGTCGACGACCTGGGCGCCGTGTCGCTCGGGGGCCGGCTGACCGACCGGCTGCTGATCAACAGCCGGCCGGGAATCGGTGCTTCGGCCCAGGACCGGATCCTGTTGTTCATCGACCGGCAGGACCGCCTGGTGCGACGCATCCGTTTCACACTCGAGGGCCTGGATTCCACCCGCGGTGCGGTGGTCGAGGTCGACACCGAGGACCATGTGCGCCTGCATGGCATCGCCTGGCCCACCCGCTTTTTCGAACGCCTGCTGCGGCCGGTGCCCTACCTGCCCGCTCACCGGTGGTCGTTGCTGGCGCTGGACATCAATCGCGGCCTGCAACCGCGGGATGTCCGGAACGGGCAATTCTCAGGGGCGGCGGCAGCGCCGGCGCGCCCGCTTGCGCCGTTCGAAAACAAGGCCTGGCCGCCCGCCTCATAGGCCTCGGCCCGGATGTTCGGCCTGCCGGGCATGCGCCTTGCTGCCGGGTGGCATGAGACCCATCAGACATGATCCCGTCCCGCCGACCGGCATACGCCACGCCACACCAACGGTGACGCTCGGGCAGTTGGGCGATGACGTCGAGCAACTGCTGCGCGCCCACGGACGGCTCGCCGAGGCCGAGCTACGTCACAAGCTGAAGGCAGCCGCCTACGCGTTGCTGTGGCTGGGCGCGGGTGCGGTACTCGCGTTGCTGGGCGTGTTCCTGCTCGTGCAGGCCGCCGTGGTGGCGCTGAGCACCGTGGTGAGCCTGCAGGCGGCGCTGTTGGCGGTCGCGATCGTCCTGGTCGCCACGGCCTTCGGGCTGATCGGTCATGGGCGCCAGTGCGTGACCAGCTGGCACTTGACACCCCGTCGCAGCCTGGATGCGCTGCGCGCCACCATTCACCAATTCAAGGAGAAGATGAAATGAGCCAGGCAATGAAACAAGCAGCAAGCGAAGTCGAGCGGATGCAGCAGCAGTTGTCGGAGCGCCTCGAGCAGGTGAGCCGTCAACTCGGTTCCAACGGGCCGCTGCAAGGTCTGATGGGTGGCAACAATCATGACCTGACCCACCTGGGTCAGGCCGCGATCCGGCTCGTTCGGGAAAAGCCCATTGCCAGCCTGCTGATCGGTGCCGGCCTGGTCTCGCTGACGCTGGGCGGGTCCCGCGACGCGTCATCGTCGACGATCGGCAAGAACCTGGGCGCGAAGCTGGACAAGGCACGATCGCAGGCGCGGGAACAGGTCGAACCGATGGCCGAATCGGTGCGCGAGAGCGCCTCCGAGGCCAAGGCCGCCGTCAACGAGTTCGCCGAACGGGCCCACTCGTCGATCAGTGACGGGATCGAACAAGGCGTCGAGCAGGTCCGTCGCAAGAGCGAGGATCTCGAAGGCTGGGCGCGGGAAAACCCGATGACCGCCAGCTTGGTCACGATGGCGATCGGCGCAGCGATCACGTCGCTCGCGAACCGCCGCCAGGCCGACAGGTGACGCGGCGGGCCGCCCGGGCAGTCCGCATCGAGCGGGACAGCCTGGGCGAGGTGAAGGTTCCCCGGGAAGCGCTGTACGGCGCCCAGACCCAACGGGCAATCGAGAACTTTCGTCTCAGCGGACAGCGGATGCCCGCCCGTTTCATACGGGCGCTGGCGCTGGTCAAGCAGTGCGCTGCCCGCACCAATTGCGAACTGGGGCTGTTGGACGAACCTTTGGCCCGGGCGATCGAACAGGCGGCGGCGCGGATCGCCGCCGGCGACCATGCGGCCCAGTTTCCGGTCGACGTGTTCCAGACCGGGTCTGGCACCAGTACCAACATGAACATGAACGAGGTCATCGCGACGGTGGCCTCGAAACGGCTTGGCGCGACGGTTCATCCCAATGATCACGTCAACCTGGGCCAGAGCAGCAATGACGTGATCCCGGCCAGCCTGCGCATCAGCGCCGCGATCGCCTGCCGGGACCAGTGCAGCCCGCGCTATCGCGCATCGACGCGGCGCTCATCGATCGCACGCGCGCTGGACACGGTGGTCAAGACGGGCCGTACCCACCTGATGGACGCGTTGCCGATGACCTTCGGGCAGGAGCTTCTCACGTGGGCCGCACTGCTGGCGCGCGCCGCCACCAGGATCACCGGCATGCAGGCCGAGTTGTCCGAGTTGCCGCTCGGCGGCACCGCGATCGGGACCGGGTTGAATGCGCCTGCCGACCCGGCCGGCGCATCGCGATACATCTTTCGAAGGCCTGCGATCTGCCATTGCAACCGTTGGCCTGCGCGGCCGAAGGCATTGCCTCGCAGGACTCGTCGTTGCGCCTGTCGGGTGAGCTGCGCACGCTCGCGACGTCGATGATCAAAATTTGCGAAGACCTGCGCTGGATGAACCCGGACCACTGGCCGGCCTTGCGAAATCAGTCTGCCGGCGATGCAACCGGCAGCAGCATCATGCCGGGCAAGGTGAACCCTGTTGGCGCCGAGGCCTGCGAGATGGCCTGCGCCCAGGTGATCGGCCTGGACGCAGCGATCGCCGCAGGCGCACAGCGCAGCCCCTTCCAGCTGAACATCATGCTGCCGTTGATCGCGCTCGACCTGTTGCAGGCCATCGAGTTGCTGGCCAATGCCACCGATCTGTTGCGAACCAGCACGATCGAGACAATGGTGCCGGTGCGAGCGGATTGACGGACAGGTCGCGCGCAACCCGATCCTGGTAACCGCACTGGCCCCCAGCATCGGTTACGACCGCGCGGCAGCGATCGCCAGGCGGGCATCGAACAACAACGTCCGATTGCCGCGGTGGTGCGCGAGATGACATCGCTGTCAGACGCTGAGATCGAACACCTGCTCGATCCCCTTCGACTGGCCAGGGGCCGTTCGGGCGCTGACTAGCCATCAGAAGAAGGCCTCGACATACGGAGGCCTTTCTTTCGTTCACACCGGGCCTTCAGGCCCGGTGCCCTGATACAGGATCAACCCGCCGGCTTGGCTGCGGGCTTCGGATAGGCCGGGGCAACGCCTGGCTGCGTGCCGGCCTTGGGCGTATCACGCGTGGTGTCGACATTGCTCTGTGCGCCTTGTCTTGCGGGCTTGAGGTGCCGCACCCTTGCCCGTGTTGACGGTCGGACGGGTCGACTTGTCGTCCATTGCCGCTTTTTCGTCTTTCATGCCTTCCTTCATGTCTTGGGCGGCATCGACCTTGGCCTTCGGGTATGCGGGCGCCACGCCCTTGCCCGAGGGCTTGTCGGCTGCTGACGCAGACAACGGGGCCAGAGCGAGAAAGGCGGCAGGAACGAGGGTGAGAAGTTTCTTGTTCATGTAGGACTCCTAGGTTTCAAGTGGGCAGCAAATCGCTGACGAACCCCGGCATCAAGTTCCGTGCCCGCCCTGCCCGACCGCGGCAACGGACTCGCACCTTGCAGCGACTACTGCGTGGTGACGCCCGCCCATTGCAGGAAGCAGGTACAGGCTTTGCTGTACCAGGGCGTACCCCAACCACCTCAGGAGAACATCATGATCCGCAAGACCCTGGCCATTCTCGCGATGGGCCTTTACCTGGCTGGCTGCAACACGGTCGCAGGCCTGGGCGAAGACGTTTCCGCCGGCGGCAAAAAGCTGGAGCGAACGGCAGAAAAGGCCAAGCAGTAAGAACGGACCACGCCCGATCGGCGCCCACACTTTCCCCGGGAGCGGGTCAAGGAGCGCGGGCACCGGGCGAGCGTGCCCAGGCCCGGCCATTCCCATGGAGACATTGCTGGACGACACGTTCAATCATGCCAACGTCGGTATCGCCCATGTCGCACCCGACGGACGCTGGCTGCGCGTCAACGACTCGCTGTGCCAGTTGATGCATTTGTCGCGTGCCCGCTTGCTGCAGACCCGCTTTCAGGAAATCACCCATCGCGATGATCTGGACAGCGACCTCGTCCTGCTGGGCCAGCTGATTGCGGGCGAGATCGATTCCTACCGGATCGAAAAGCGCTTCTACCGGGGCGATGGCCGGCTCATCTGGGTAGACCTGCAGGTGGGCGCGCAACGGGATGAACAGGGAGGGCTGCGCTACTGCATTTCCACCCTGCTCGACATCACGGCACGCAAGCAGGCCGAGGCGCTCGCCACCGAGATGCGCCAACGTCTGGCCTACGCACTCGATGCCGGCGGTCTGGGCGAATGGTCGCTGGACCTGAGGAGCGGCGAGGCCGAGCGCTCCCGTCGGCACGACGAGATCTTCGGCTATGTCGATTCGCCACCCGACTGGAACTACAACATCTTCCTTCGCCATGTGTACCCCGACGATAGAACCCGGGTGCACCAGGCGTTGCGCCAGTCGATGGCGACTGGCAATGAATGGGCGTTCGATGTGCGGATCCTGCGCCGCGATGGCGTGCTGCGCTGGATATGGGCCTGTGGCCGGGTCACGCTCGTCGAGCACGGGCAACCGGTCCGGTTGAGCGGTGTGGTGCAGGACATCACACGGCGCAAGCGCTATGAGCAAGGCAACCGGCTGCTGGCCGAGATCGCCGCGCCGCTCGCCTCGCTCGATGATGATCCGCATCGGCTGCAATCGGTGGTGTTGCTAGCCGCGCCCGACCTGGCCGATCGGTGTGCGATCGAGCTGCTGCAGGCCGATGGCGGCATTCATCGGGTGGCCGATTCCATCCACGGCTCCGGCCCGGTGCCGCCCGCGAGCAGCCCGCTCGTGGGCACCGATGTCATCGGGCAACGGCTCTCGTTAGCATGAACCAGGTCAATGATGACGATCTGGGGCGACTGGCCGTCGACAAGACCGACCTCGACCGTCTGCGGCGCTTTCCGGGCGCCGGCTTCCTGGCCGTACCGATCGCGCACCGCGGCGACGTGCTTGGCGCGCTGACGTTGTACGTCACCGATTCGGGCCGCCGCCTGACCTCTTCCGATGTCGAGCTGGCCGGCCGCATCGCCGAGCGAATCGGCGATGCCCTGGAAAACGCCCGGCTTTACAAGGCGATCCGCCAGGCCGACGAACGCACGGATGTCTTCATCGCCATGCTGTCCCATGAGATCCGCAACCCGTTGGGCGCGATCCGGGCCGGGGTCGAGCTGTTGCGCAAGGATCACGACGGGCCTGGCCGACAGTGGGCCGGCGCGATGATCGATCGCCAGATTCAGAACCTGAGCCGGCTGATGGATGACCTGATGGACGTGTCCAGAATCACCCGGGGAACGGTCACGCTGTCGCCCCGCCCCGTGATACTGCAAGACGTCCTGCGGGACGCGATTGCCGCCGTGCATGGCCAGATCGAAGATCGCCGTCACCGACTCGAAACCCAGCTGCCAGCGCAAGGCATCCGACTGGTGGCCGATGCCACACGCTTGGAGCAGGTCGTCGTCAACCTGCTGGCCAATGCCTGCAAGTACACGCCGGCCGGGGGGCTCATCAAGCTACAGGCCGGCGAGCGGGATGACCAGGTCATCATCCGTGTCGCCGATACCGGTGCCGGAATAGCACCGGCGCAACTGCAGAGCGTCTTTGCCTTGTTCACGCAACTCGATCGCGACCAGACGGCAGCCTCGGACGGACTGGGACTCGGGCTGACCCTGGTGCGCGAGCTGGTGGAACTGCACGGCGGCCAGGTACACGCCAGTAGCGACGGTCGCGGCAGGGGGAGCGAGTTCACCGTGCTGTTGCCGCGCGTGGCCAAGGGTGCCGAGCCGGTTGGCGACGAGGAGCCGGATGTCATGTCTGCTGCCGACCCGGGCACCGCCAACCCGCCCTCTGCCGGGGCAGAGGGCGAAGCGCTGCGCATCCTGCTGGTCGATGACCACGAGGATGCGGTCACCGCGCTTGCCGCCGGGCTGGAACTGCACGGCCACGATGTCGAGCTGGCCACGACGGCAGCCGCGGGATTGGACTGCGCCCGCCGCCGTCCGCCCGACCTGGTGTTGCTGGATATCGATCTGCCCGACATGAGCGGTATCGAACTGGCCGGCTTGCTGCAAACTCCCGCTGCCGTCGCACGCCGACTTCGCCCTCACGGGCTTCGGTCAGGCACGCGATCGCTGCGAACGGCTGCCGCCGGATTCGATGATCACCTGGTCAAGCCGTTGACTTCAAAGTTCTTGCAAAGCTGTTGGAGCGGCAGGCACGGCGGCGCAGAGCCGCGTCAGACGCCTGTTGAGACGGCCGGCAACCGGCGCCGTCACCGTCGTGCCAGCAACACGCCGAGCAGCACGCCCACCCGACAGCAATGCCCAGCACGGCCCACGCGGGCTCCCGACTCAGCGCCGCCGGCTGTCCATCAGCCGAAACCGAGTCGTCCGAATCGCGCGCCCGGGGGTTGGATCGACCGGTGACCGCCAGCCGGTCGGCTGACGGTTCGATTGCCGACGTGGCGGGTGATGGCTCGTCGGCAGGCAGCGCCGACAGTTGCCCGGGGGCTGCCCTCGCCTTCCCAGCGGGCCTCGGGTCCGGCTCCCGAATGTCCATTGGGCTTGTTGGTCGACGGGTTCGGGCTGGTTTCGCCGGTTTCCTTGTCCGATTCTTCATGAAAGCTCCAGGCGGTTGATCTGTCCAGTGTATCACGCCCGCGCCGGGCACGGCACTGCGCGGACGGGTCATCCTGACTGGCCTGATGAAGGAGGTTTGCATGCCCGGGCAGAGTGGACTGGCAGGTTTGCTGGTCGGCGCCCTGACCTTGACCGATGCCCCGGTGGTCGACATGCCCGACTCCGCCCCGCCCCCCGCAGCGCAGGCATCGACGGCCGACTGGAGTGATGCGCCCCGCCGCACGCACTACGCGGCCACCCGGCGGGCGCTGGAGACCCGGCTGCGCGAAGGAGCGAGCCGGGCCGACTACCTGCGCATCCTGCAAGACAACGGTTTCCGGGTCACCGCGGTCAACCTGGACCAGGCGGACCGGCTCGAGGTCGAGATTGCCAAGGATGACCTGTCTTACGAGGTACTCATGTCGTTCGGGCCCGACGGGCAGCCGGACGGGCCGGCGCGCGCCCGGACCCGGGTAACGTCCAACCAATGGCTGGCTGACGCGACCCGGGACGCGCTCCAGGCCCCGCGCACGGGAAGCGGGACGGCTCCGGCTGACCGGCGGTTCGCGGATGTCGCGGGGGGCGGTGCGGCATATCGCGATTCGATCCACCAGCCGGCATGGGAGCGGGCGCGTGACGAGCTGGAGCGGGCGCTGATCCGTGGTCACAAGGCCGACGAGTATCGCCGTTCGATGAAACGGTTGGGCTTCGAGGTGACCGCCCGGCACGAGAAGGACCACCGGTTCGCCGAGTACGAGCTCGTTCGTGACTCGCTGACCTTCGAGATCCGGATCGAGCGTAACGCGATCACGCTGCTCGGCCGCCAGGTCCAGGTTACCTCCAATCTATGGCGGGCCACCGACACATGGGCGGCGCTGGACGACGCACAACGGCGCTGACGGATCGGGTCGGACACCGGTGGAACGATGCTCCACGCGGTTTTCGTATCATGGCGGCTGCCCAATGTCTCATTCCCGGAGCGCCCGATGCCCACAGCTGCCTTTCACGGGGTTTTCCCCTACCTGGTTTCTCCCGTGCGGGCCGATGGATCGGTCGATACAGACGTGCTGACCCGGCTGTGCGACGACCTGATCGGCGCCGGGGTGCATGGCCTGACCCCGCTGGGTTCGACCGGCGAGTTCGCCTACCTCGATGCCGGACAACGCGACGCGATCGTCGCCTGTGTGGTGAAAGCCGCGGCCGGGCGCGTCCCCGTGGTGGCCGGGGTTGCCGCCACCACGATCGCCGATGCACAGGCCCAGGCCCGCCGTTACGAAGCGATGGGATGCCAGGGCATCCTCGCGATTCTCGAGGCCTACTTCCCCCTTACCGACGACGAGGTGTGCCGCTATTTCGAAGCGGTGGCCCAGGCGACCACGCTGCCGGTGGTGCTGTACACCAACCCCAGTTTCCAGCGGGCCGACCTGAGCCTGGCGAGCATCGAGCGGCTCAGCCGGGTGCCCAACATCGGCTACATCAAGGATGCGTCGTCGAACACCGGCCGACTGCTCTCGATCATGGCGCGGGTAGAAGGAAGGATGCAGGTGTTCGCCGCATCGGCGCACATTCCGGCGTGCGTGATGTTGATCGGCGGCGTCGGCTGGATGGCCGGACCGGCCTGCCTGGTGCCGCGCCAGAGCGTGCAGTTGTTCGAGGCCTGCCAGCAGGGTGACTGGGCCCGGGCAATGGCGCTGCAGCGGCCGTTGTGGCAACTGAACCAGGCTTTTGCCAAATACCACCTGGCCGCCTGCATCAAGGGTGGTTTGGTGCTGCAGGGCTACGATGTGGGCGAGCCGCTGGCACCGCAAAGCCCGCTGGCGGAACAGGGCCGCCGGGAAGTGGCGGCGGCGCTCAGGTCACTGGGCGCTCTCGCGCACTGATCATCCACCGATGGCCGCACGGCGTCAGCCGGCCAGGAACCGCGCGACCAGGGCCACGACCGGCTCGACCGTCACCCACGCGGCAGCGACGGCTAGGGTGCCCAACAGCATGCAGGAGCCCCCGATCAGCGCGACGGTGACGGCACCGGTCTGATGGGCGAGGTCGGGTTTTCGGGAGTTGAGGGTGCTCGGGTTCATGGTCGGAAAAGGCAGGACAGCGTTGGAAAAGATCATTTTGCCCGGCCGGCCTGTCCGTGTGATCACGGGCTTATATCGATTCGATAACAGGAATACGGCACCCGATCGACGGTCGGGCAGGCACCCGTCGGGTCATAATCGACTACCCTCCCGACCGGCTTTCCCTCCCCGATGACCCGACCCGACTCCCGCGCGATCCTGATCGGCGCCGCCCTGATGCTTGCGATGTCGATGGGCATGCGCCAGAGCATGGGCCTGATGCAGCCGAGCGCGATCGATGCATTGGGCATCTCCGCTGCCGACTACTCGTTCGCGATCGCCATGCAAAACCTGGTCTGGGGGCTGACGCAGCCGGTCGTGGGCGCAATCGCCGACCGCTTTCGGAAGCCGGCCGGTGGCCGTGGTGGGCGCGCTGATCTACGGCGCGGGCCTGCTGATGGCACGGATCGCCGAAGGACCGGCGATGCTGGTGCTGGGCCTGGGGGTGACGATCGGCCTGGCGATGTCGTGTACCGGATCGACGATCGCCATGAGCCTGGCCTCGCGGGTGGTGAGCCCCGCCGCGCGCAGTTTCACGATGGGCGCGATGTCCGCGGCCGGCTCGATGGGCCTGTTGTTCGCGTCGCCGCTGGCCCAGCAGATGTTGGCCCGGGGCGGCTTCGAACTGGCGCTGGCCAGCTTTGCCGCGGTCACGGCGCTCATGCTGCCGATGGCCTGGCTGGCGGGCCGGGCCGACCGGGTCCCGAAGGACAACGCCAACCTGGCCAACCAGTCGATCGGCGAGGCGCTGGGCGAGGCTGGCCGGCACCGGGGCTACCTGGTGATGGCAAGTGCTTACTTCGTTTGTGGCCTGCAACTGGTGTTCCTGACCACCCACCTGCCCACCTACATCGCCATCTGCGGTATGCCGTCATCGGTGGCGGCGGCCACGCTGGTCCTGATCGGCGTGTTCAACGCGATCGGCTCGCTCACGTTTGGCTGGCTGGGCGGGCGCTACTCGCGCCGGTACCTGCTGGGCGGCATCTACGTGTTGCGGTCGCTGATCATCACGGTCTACTTCACCAGCATCCCGACCCCCACCACGACCATGTTGTTCGGCGCGCTGATGGGGTCGCTCTGGCTTGGCGTGGTGCCGCTGGTGAACGGCCTGGTGATCCAGCTGTTCGGCATCCGCTACATGGCCACGCTGGTCGGGGTCGCTTTCATGAGTCACCAGCTCGGCTCGTTCGTCGGCGCCTTTGGCGGTGGCCTGATCTACGCATCGCTCGGCTCCTATGAATGGGCCTGGCGCGGTGCGGTGATCGTCGGCCTGCTGGCCGGCATCGCGCAGATGCGCATGAACATCGTGCCATCGCCACGGCTCAAGGGTACCGAACCGGCACCGCTACGGGCCTGAACCGTGCCTGCGCGCCCTGACGGACCTGGTCGCTCAGCGCGCCGCGCTCAGGGCCGCCGCGTGATGCCGCAGGTGGCTGTCGATGAAGCTGGCGATGAAGAAATAGCTGTGATCGTAGCCTTCGCGCAGGTTCAGCTGCAGCGGCACACCCGCGTCGCGGCAGGCGGCCTGCAACAACTCGGGCTTGAGCTGCTCGGTGAGGAAGTTGTCGGCGCTACCCTGGTCAACCAACAAAGCCGGCCCCCGCCAGCCGCGACTGGCCACCAGTGCGCAGGCGTCGTAGGCCTGCCAGGCATCGCGATCAGGGCCGAGGTAGCCGGTCAGCGCCTTGACGCCCCACGGGCAGTTGATCGGCGAGCAGATCGGCGAGAACGCCGACACGCTGACGAAACGTTGCGGATCGCGCAGCGCCAGCGTCAATGCGCCGTGGCCGCCCATCGAGTGACCGCTGATCGCCAGCCGCTCGGTCGCCAATTCGGAAAACCCGGCCAGTAGCTGCGGCAGTTCACGGCCCACGTACGAGGCCATCCGGTAGCCGGTGGACCAGGGCGGCTCGGTCGCGTCGACGTAAAAGCCGGCGCCGCTGCCGAAGTCGTAGGCATCGTCCTCGCCCGGATAGCCCAGCCCGCGCGGACTGGTGTCGGGCGCGACGATGGCCAGGCCCAGTTCGGCCGCCACCCTTTGCGCCCCTGCCTTGACGATGAAGTTGTCCTCGGTGCAGGTGAGCCCGGACAACCAGAGCATCACCGGTACCGGCCCGTTGGCGGCCTGCGGCGGCAGGTACAGGCCAAACCGCATCGAAGTGCCGGTCTCGCGCGAGTCGTGGCGCCAGACCGCCTGTTCGCCGCCAAAACTGCGCGCGCTGCTGACTTTTTCGAGAGCCATGTTCAAAACTCGACGACGCTGCGGATCGATTCACCGGAGTGCATCAGATCGAACGCCTTGTTGATGTCCTCTAGCGGCAGCTTGTGCGTGATCAGATCGTCGATGTTGATCTTGCCCTGCATGTACCAGTCGACGATCCTGGGCACATCGGTGCGGCCGCGGGCCCCGCCGAACGCCGAACCCCGCCAGTTGCGACCCGTGACCAGTTGGAACGGGCGTGTGCTGATCTCGGCACCCGCGGGCGCCACGCCGATGATCACCGAGGTGCCCCAGCCACGGTGGGTGCACTCGAGCGCCTGGCGCATCACGTCGGTGTTGCCGATGCACTCGAAGCTGTAGTCGACGCCGCCGTCGGTCAGGCCGACGATGTAGGGGACGAGGTCGCCCTCGATTTCCCTGGGGTTGACGAAATGGGTCATGCCGAATTTCTCGGCCATCGCCTTGCGCTCGTTGTTCAGGTCGATGCCGATGATCTTGTCGGCGCCGGCGAGCCGGGCCCCCTGGATGACGTTCAGGCCGATACCGCCCAGGCCGAACACCGCGACATTGTCGCCGGGCCGCACCTTGGCCGTGTTGATCACCGCGCCGATGCCGGTGGTGACCCCGCACCCGATGTAGCAGACCTTGTCGAACGGGGCGTCCTCGCGGATCTTGGCCAGCGCGATCTCCGGCAACACCGTGTAGTTGGCGAAGGTCGAGCACCCCATGTAATGATGAATCTTCTCGCCGTTGATCGAGAAGCGGCTGGTGCCGTCGGGCATCACCCCCTTGCCCTGTGAAGCGCGGATCGCCGTGCACAGGTTCGAGCGCTGCGACAGGCAGGTCTTGCAGGCACGGCACTCGGGCGTGTAGAGCGGGATCACGTGGTCACCGGGCTTGAGCGACGTGACCGCGGAGCCGACCTCGACGACGACACCGGCGCCCTCGTGTCCGAAGATGGCCGGGAACAGGCCCTCGGGATCGGCGCCGGAGCGGGTGAACTCGTCTGTGTGGCACACGCCGGTGGCCTTGATCTCGACCAGCACCTCGAACGGCTTGGGGCCTTCAAGCTGGACGGTTTCGATGACCAGCGGCTCGCCGGCCTTGTAGGAGACTGCGGCTTTCACGTCCATGGGGACTCCTTGCATTAGAGAATTGATGACCAAGCAGGGCCTGCCCGCAAGCCCGAATGATGCCCGATATCGTCGGACGATCCGGATTCGGTGCTTGGCCTATGATGTCCGTCTTACCGTCAGGAGACCCCATGGAATACGAACACATCCGCTTCGAAGTCCGTCACCAGGTTGCCTGGATCACGATCGATAGACCGAAGGCCTTCAATGCATTGAACCTCAAGGCGATGCAGGAGTTGTTCCACATCGCCAATCGCTGTGGCAGCGACGCCGGCATCCGCGCCGCGGTCTTGACCGGCGCGGGCGACAAGGCATTCTGCGCCGGCGGGGATGTCGCCGCCTTTGCCGCCGACCCCGATGGGGTCCAGATGCTGCTCAAGGAAATGACCGCCTACCTGCACACGGCCGTCTCGCGCTTTGCCAGGATGAATGCCCCGCTGATCGCGGCGATCAACGGCGTGGCTGCCGGGGCGGGCCTGAGCATGGCCGCCTGCTGCGACCTGGCGATCGCGGCCGATCACGCCCGGTTCACCAGTGCGTACACGCAGATCGGACTCACGCCCGATGGCAGTTCGACCTACTTCCTGTCACGGATCATCGGCACCCGGCGCGCGATGGACCTGTACCTGACCAACCGGACGCTGTCGGCCGACGAGGCACTGGACTGGGGCCTGGTGAATCGGCTGGTCGCGGGCCCGCAATTGATGGACACGGTGACCGAGTTGGCCGAACGGCTGGCCAGGGGACCGACGCTCGCCCACGGCGGCGTCAAGAAGCTACTGCAGATGGCGCCCAATGACAGCCTCGAATCGCAGATGGAGCGCGAGACCCGCAGCATCGTCGCGCTGAGTACCAGCGACGATGGTCTCGAGGGGGTCAAGGCATTCATCGAGAAGCGCAAGCCCGCGTTCAACGGTCGCTGATCCGCGCCGCTCGATCCACCTTCGATTCGCCCGCCGCGGCGCGGGCGCCGGCCTCAGCGTTGCCAGGCGGGCGGACTGTCGCGATCGGCGATGAGTTCGGCGATCGCGGCGTCGGCCTGCGCCGCGTCGAAGCTGCCGGCCTGCACCAGCGCCGACAGCGCCGCCGCCACGACCTGGCGCCAATCGACCTCGAAGAACGCACGCAACGCCGAGCGGGTATCGCTGCGCCCGAAGCCGTCGGTCCCCAGCACCGTGAACGGCGCCTCGAGATAGCCGGCCACCTGCATCGGCACCGCGCGCACGTAGTCGGTCGCCGCGATGATCGGCGTCGTCCCGGGGAGCAGCATCTGCAGGTGCGAACGCTGCGCCGTACCGGCCGGATGCAGCCTGGACTGGCGCTCGAGCGCCGCCGACTCGCGCGCCAGTTCGCTGTAACTGGTGACGCTGTAGACCTGCGTGCTGATCTGCCAGCGGCTGGCAAGATGCTCGGCGGCGGCGATCACTTCGCGCAGGATGGCGCCCGAGCCCAGCAGGCGCAGTTGCGCCGGCCGGTCGGCGGGGCCATGGGTGCCCTGAAGATACAGGCCGCGGATCACCTGATCGGCTGCATCCGCGGGCAGGTCCGGTTGTGCGTACGACTCGTTGCCCACGGTCAGGTAGTAAAACTCGTCGACCTGCTCGACCAGCATCCGCTGCATGCCGTGCGCGATGATCACGGCCAGTTCGCCGGCAAAGGCAGGGTCGTAGGCCCGGCAGTTGGGCACGGTGGCCGCCACCAGCTGGCTGGCGCCGTCCTGGTGTTGCAGGCCTTCGCCGCCCAACGTGGTGCGGCCCGCGGTCGCCCCGATCAGAAAGCCGCGGGCGCGCTGGTCGGCAGCGGCCCAGATCAGATCGCCGACCCGTTGAAATCCGAACATCGAGTAGTAGATGTAAAAAGGCAGCATCGCGTGGCCGTGTACGCTGTAAGACGTGGCAGCCGCCGTCCACGAGGCCAGCGCACCGGCCTCGGTGATGCCCTCCTCGAGCAGCTGCCCGTCGGTGGCCTCGCGGTAGCTGAGCATCGAGCCGGCGTCCTCGGGCTCATACAACTGGCCGACCGGCGAATAGATGCCGACCTGCCGGAACAGGCTGGTCATGCCGAAGGTGCGCGCCTCGTCGGCCACGATGGGCACGATGCGCTTGCCCAGCCCGGGGTCGCGCAGCAGCGCCGCGATCGTGCGCACGAAGGCCATCGTCGTGGACATCTCCTTGCCCCGGGCCTGCAGCGCGAAGCCGCCCCACGAGGCGAGTGGCGGCACGGGCAGGCTGTCGGCCGTCGCGCGTCGCGCCGGCAGCGAGCCGCCCAGCTGTTCGCGGCGCTGGCGCAGGTAACGGATCTCGGGACTGTCGGCGGGCGGGCGGAAGAACTCCAGGTTGCCTAACGCCTGGTCGCTCAACGGCAGGCGGAAGCGGTCGCGAAACGCACGCAGCGCATCGATGTCCAGCTTCTTGGCCGAATGGGCGGTCATTCGCGACTCGCCGGCACCGCCCATGCCATAGCCCTTCTTGGTCTTGGCCAGGATGACGGTGGGCGCGCCCTGGTAATCGCGCGCCGCCGCGAAGGCCGCGTGCAGCTTGCGCAGATCGTGCCCGCCGCGCTTGAGCGAGTCGATCTCCTGATCGCTCATGTGCGACACCAGCGCCGCCAGTTCAGGATCTTCCTGGAAGAAATTCTTCAGGTTGTAGGCGCCGTCCTTGGCACCCAGCGTCTGGTACTTGCCGTCGACGGTCGCGGCAAAGCGGCGCAGCAACACGTGCTCGGTATCGCGGGCGAACAGCGTGTCCCAGTCCGAGCCCCAGAGCACCTTGATCACGTGCCAGCCCGCCCCTCGGAACAGCTTTTCCAACTCCTGGATGATCTGGCCGTTGCCGCGCACCGGGCCGTCGAGCCGCTGCAGATTGCAGTTGACGATGAAGGTCAGGTTGTCGAGCCTCTCACGGGCCGCCAGTGTCAGGCCGGCAATCGATTCAGGCTCGTCCATCTCGCCATCGCCGAACACGCCCCAGACATGCCGGCCCTCGGTCTGCACCTGCCCGCGATGCTGTAGGTAGCGCATGAAGCGCGCCTGGTACACCGCGCTGATCGGGCCCAGGCCCATCGAACCGGTCGGGAACTGCCAAAAGTCCGGCATCAGCCACGGGTGCGGGTAGCTGGAAAGGCCGCGCGTGCCATCGGTGATCGCACGCAGTTCCTGACGGTAGTGGGCGAGATCTCGTTCTTCGAGCCGGCCCTCGAGGTAGGCCCTTGCATAAACGCCGGGGGCCGAGTGCGGTTGGTAGAAAACCAGGTCCGCGCCCTGCGGGTGATCGGGGCCGCGGAAGAAGTGGTTGGCACCGGTTTCGAAGATCTCGGCCACCGACGCGTAGCTGGCGATGTGGCCGCCCAGCTCACCGTAGGCCTTGTTGGCGCGGATCACCATGACCAGCGCGTTCCAGCGGATGATCGCCAGCAGGTATTCCTCCATCGCGAGGTTGCCGGGAAACACCGGCTGGTCGCGCAGGCCGATCGTATTGCGATAGGCCGAGTAGGGCAGCACCTCGTCACCCAGGCCCAGCTCGCGCGCCTCGTCGGCCAACTGCTCGAGCAGGTAGCGGCCCCGCGACGGGCCGCCCTGGCAGGACCACCGCCTCGAAGGCTTCGCGCCATTCGCGGGTTTCCTGCGGATCGGCATCCCGGTCGGGGGCGCGGTCTTTCGGCAGGGGAAGGGTTGGGCGGGAGTCATCGCGTACCTGGATCAGTTGGATCACCCCAAGATAGCCCAAGCACGCCGTATAGGGTTACGTATTCGATGGCAACAGCGGTTGCTCCCGGCATAATCTGCCAAGCAAGCTCTTATTAGCGATACGAAATGCCGCAAGAAGCGCTCGATGCAATCGATCTGAGAATCCTCGCCGAACTACAGCGCAACGCCCGGCTGACCAACGTCGAACTGGCCGAGCGGGTGAGCCTGTCGCCATCGCCCTGCCTGGCCAGGGTGCGCTCGCTCGAGAAACGCGGCGTCATCGACCGCTATGTCAGCCTGCTCAACCCGGCCAGCATCGGGCTGGGGCTGAGCGTGTTCATCCATGTCACGTTGGAGCGCCAGACCGAAACGGCGCTCGCCGGCTTCGAACAGGCGATCCGCGATCTGCCACAGGTGATGGAGTGCTACCTGATGACCGGCGACTCCGACTACCTGCTGCGGGTGGTCGTGCCGGACCTGCCCGCACTCGAGCAGTTCATCGTCGATCGGCTGACCCGTACGCGCGGGGTGGCGAACATCCGCTCGAGCTTCGCGCTCAAGCAGGTCAAGTACCAGACGGCGCTGCCGCTGCAACTGCCCGCCGGCCCGCGCATGGCGCCGGTGCAAAAACGGCGTCGACCCTGAGGTCTCGGATCAGGGGTCGAGGCGGAAGTCGACCCGCCGGTTGCGGGCGCGCCCATTCTCGGTGCGATTGGTCGCCACCGGGCGGGATTCGCCGTAGCCCTCGGCCTTGAGGCCGTCGGCCGACGCTCCCTTGGAAACCAGGTAATCAAGCACGTTCTGGGCGCGAATCTGCGAAAGGATCTTGTTGCTTTCACTCGAGCCGCGGTTATCGGTATGACCGCCGATCGTGTAGTTGCGCCGCGGCAGGCAGGGCACGATGTCATCGAGCACCTGCCGGGCCTCGGGCGTGAGTTCGCCACTGGCGCTCGCAAACGGCAGGTAGATGCTCGTCATCACACGGGCGCACTCGCGCAGCAGGAACTTGTCCGGCGCACCGCGCGGCGACAGCAGGATCTCGCCGGCCGCGGCCTGCGGCCCGCCCTCGGCATCGGCCGGAATGGCCGGGTCGCGGGATGACGCGGCCGCCGGTGCGGCGCCCGCCGCAGCCCCCGCTTCGGGCTGCGCCTGCGCGGCCGCTTCCGGGGGCGGGCTCTCGCCGCCGGCAGGTTTGTCGGCCGGTGACGCCGCCGCCTCGGCCTCGGGCGAGCGGCGAACCATCTTGGTCGTTGGCGGCTTGATGCGCATCCGGTTGTCGATGACCGCCGTCACCCCGAACAACTGTTGGGCCTGCAATGCGCGGGTTTGCTTTTCGTCCAGGCTTGAGACCTCGCCAGCGAGGCTGACCATCTCGCCGTCGATGCGCAGCCGCGAATCGGTTTCCGGTCCGCCGACCAGCACCATCAGTTCCTCCGACCGATCGGCCCAACTGAACGGAGCGACCGACGCACTGACCGCCAACCGGTCGGTCAGGTTTCGCATGCCATAGGCCTTCAGTGCCGCCTGGACGATGCTGGCGCGGGTCTTCTCGTTACCGACGATGCCATCGATGGTGAGCCGGCCATCGGCCGAACGCAGCTCGAGAATGGGCTTGACCAATTCATCAGCGGCATTGGGCGCAGCGGCCGATCCCTGCTCGGGCTCGGCCGAGATGCGCTTGTCGATGCGTGTCTCGATGCGATCGAACGCGGCCGCGCCCGGCGCCGGTGTGCCCGCCACGTCCGGTACGGTCTTGGCCGATGCGGGCGCGGCGCCGGCGCGTGGCTTGGCTGCGCCGCTCGCCGCCTTGGCGGCTGCGGCCACATCGGATTGACGCGGACCGGTCCCGACCTGGGGCACCGGCAGCCGCGCCGGTTTGGCCGTCGGCCCGGCGCCGGCCAGACGCTCGGTCATCGCTGCGCCCGAGCCACCGTTGAGCGGCTCGCCGGCGGCTGTCGGGCCGGCGGCTTCGGCGGCGTCGGGCCTTTTGCTCTTTTTGGCCGCCTCGGCGCGGGCGCTGGTCGAATCGGACAGTTGCTGCGGCTCGGCCTCACCGGCAACCTCGTGATCGGAAAAGGCCGACACCACGACCAGCAGCAAGGCCATGATCGCCGCGCCGATCACGGCGACCCGATCGAAGCGGTTCCAGGATTCGGCTGTTCGGACCTCTGCGCGCCAATGAGCCATGGGTCAGTCGTCCTGCGATCCGCCGGGAGCCGACCCCTGGCCTGGCGCGGCAGCCACGCCCGACGGCTGGGCAAAGGCGTCGATATTCTGGCGGGTCGCCTCCAGCTGGCTCATCCGCTGGCGCAGACGCTTTTGCAGCATCGGGACCGACCGCGACCGTCTGCGCATCCGCCATTGCAGCTCGCGCATGTTGCGCTGTGCCCGCAGGATGTCGTGGCCGACCCCCTTGAGCAGGCCGTTGGCCCTATCGAGGTTGGCGCTGAGCGTCTCTGCCCGGGTGCGCAGCGCCGCCAGTTCCTCGGCCTGGCTCTGGTGGGCAGGGCGCAGCATGCCCAGCTGCTCCTCGAGATGTTCGCGCTCGGCCCGCAGCGCGGTCAGCTCGGCCCGTAGTTCGGCCACCTCGTTGTCCTTGGCCTGGGCCCAGCTCTCGGCCGCGGCCCGCCCGGTCTCGAACTCGTGGATCTGCTGCTTGAGCAGCCGCGCCTCCTCGGCCCGCTCCTCGCCCAGCCGGCGTGCGCCCTCGAGATCGGCCTGGACGGCCGTCAACCTCAGCTGTGCCGACCCGAGCGATTCCTGCACCGCGGTGCGCTCGTTGCTGATCATCGCCACTTCGCCCTTGAGCGCGGCCACCTGGTCCTGGGCGCCGGCAATGGTCTCTTGCAGGTCGCGGTTGCGACCCTGCTCTGTTTCGAGCATCGCGCGCGAGTTGCCCAGCAGCGACTGCACTTCCTCGAGTTCCCGGCCGGCACGGATTCCGGCCAGCTCACCGTCCCGGTACAGGAACTTGTCGGCTGCCCAAAGACCCAGCCAGCCCGACAAGGCCCCCAGCAGCAGCCACCAGATCGCATCAAGGGAACTCATGTCGAACCATTCAACCTCAGTATTGACCGGCAGGACAACGGCCGGCGCATGCCCGGCGACGCATTGCCGCGCCTACAGGGAACCGCTGCAGTAGCCAGGCCGCGACAACCACAAGCCCGGATTTTAACGCCAGCCTGCCGGGCCGCCCCCGGCAGTGGCTCGGCAGGTGCGCAAGCGCTTACGTGCAGGTGCGTGCAGGCGCCGGCCAGCGGCCCGCGCAGGCCCAGGATGGCCGCGGCAAAGCGCAAGTGTAGCGCCTTCACCACCGCGTTGCTTGTCGTCTGGCTATAATGTGCGGCTTGGTCAGATCCCTGTGAGCCCGCATGAGCGCCGAACACGAAGCTTTCATCAAGACACCCAAGCAACTCATCATCACGGTGGTGCTGGCGTTTGTCGTTCCCGTCGTCCTGATCATCTTCCTGTCCAACTATGTCGGCTCGGTCAAGCGGATCGGCGCGGGTGCCGACAGCCTCAGCGAAGAGGCCACGATCGCCCGGATTGCGCCGGTCGGCGGTTTCGAGCTGGCCGGCGCCAGCGGCCCGGTCGCGCTGAAGTCCGGCGAAGAGGTCTATAACGCCCAGTGTGGCGCCTGCCACACCAGTGGCGCGGCCGGTGCGCCCAAGCTTGGCGACACCGCGGCCTGGGCGCCGCGGCTGGCCGCCGGCTACGAGGCGCTGCTCACGTCGGCGCTCAAGGGCAAGGGCGCGATGGCGGCCCAGGGCGGCGGCGCATTCGGGGATGTCGAGATCGGTCGGGCGGTGGTGTACATGACCAACCAGGCCGGCGGCGACTTCCCGGTCCCCGAGCCCGAGTAAGCGTTTCAACGCCGGTGGCCGGCCGCTGAATCCATCACCGGACCCGGCCGCCCATCACGCCAGAACGGGGCTCTCGGGCCCCTTTTTTTGATTCTGAGGACGATAGCAAGCGCTTACTTTACGATTGCGCCACATCGCTGCGCGTGATCACGGCTGCGGTCGACAGCAATTCATCGAGCAGCGCGAGTGCGGCCTTGCCCGACAGTGCGAACGGATCGAGCGCCGGGCGCTCGGCGTACTTGAGCAGGAGCGACGGGTTCTGCTTGCCCAGGTTGACCCGCCCCATCGACCAGGCGGCAAATCGCCGCTCGACGATTTCCTCGTAGTCGAGCAGCGTCATGTCCTTGTGGCGCTCGTCACCGACGATGCGGGCATAGAGCTCGTTGACCTCGGTTCGACCGCCCTCGAGCACCTGCAGGTAGAGGTTGCCGGTATAACAAAGGATGCCGGTGATGCCGTGCGACGGGTTGTAATCGCGCGCGATGCGGATGATCGAATCGGCGTCGGCCGCCGAGATCTTGTTCTCGGTGCGGGAAGCGTAAAGCAGACGGACTAGCATCGGGACTCCGGGTCAGCGACCGGGGATGAGCGACAGGAACTCCCGGCGCAGGTTGGGGTCTTTGAGGAAGGAGCCGCGCATGACGCTGTTGATCATCTTGGAGTCGGCATCCTTGACCCCCCGCCAGTGCATGCAGAAATGATCGGCCTGCATGACCACGGCCAGGCCGTCCGGCTTGATCAGGTCGTTGAACAGATCGGCCATCTGGGTAACGCCTTCCTCCTGGATCTGCGGTCGGCTCATCACCCAGTCCGCGAGGCGCGCAAACTTGGACAGGCCGATCAGGTTGGAATGGCTGTTAGGCATGACGCCGACCCACAACTTGCCCATGATCGGGCAGAAGTGGTGCGAGCAGGCACTGCGGATCACGATGGGCCCGACGATGATCAACTCATTCAGGTGCTCGACATTGGGGAATTCTGTGATCGGCGGCTGGGCAACATAGCGGCCGCTGAACACCTCGCTCACGTACATCTTGGCGACGCGCCGCGCGGTCTCCCGGGTGTTGTGATCACCGTCGATGTCGATGACCAGGCTGCGCAGCACGTCGGTCATGCGCTCGGCAACCTCGTCCTGCAAGGCCTCGAGTTCGCCCGGCTTCATTGAAGGCCGAGATGTTGTCGTTGGCGAAATAGCGTTTGCCGGCTGACTGCAGCCTTTCGCGGATCCTGACCGACATCCGGCAGGCCCTCGGGGGACATCGACGCGTCTTCGCTCAGTTCTGTCGGGGCCGACTGTTCTGGCGCATTCATCGTGGGGGCATTCTCATCTGACGGGCAATCCGCCAGAATAACCCAGCCAACCCGTGATCGTCGGGAAACCCTCGCACATCACGGCATTGCCGCCCCCGCGGCGCAGGCCGCATGATCGCACCGCCCGGGCGGCCCTCATCCGCGGGCGACCAGCCCTTCGCCGACCGCCCGGTCATAGACCAGCTGGGCGGCGACGGCATCCTCGACGGCCTGCCCCAGCGCCTTGAAGATCATTGTGCGGCCGGGCGCCGGCAGTGGCAGCTCGCCCGACAAAAGCTGGCCGATCTCGGCGTCGACACGCGCCCCCGAGCCGATGATGTCTCCCGCCTCTTTCTCGGCTGCCTCGCGTTGATCGGCGACGATGTAGTGTTGCATCGCGTCATCGTCCAGTTCGCGCCAATCGGGCCGCGGTGCCCCCACGGCATTGACCAGCGCGCCCGGCTTGAGCCAGCGTCCGAGCACCACCGGCCGGGTTGCGGTCGTCACCGCACAGACGATGTCGGCCCCTTCGACAGCCTCCTGGGCGCTACGGCAGGCCCTGCCCGAGATCTCGGCCGCGCAGCGCTCGGCATGGGCCGCGGTGGGACTGTAGACCCGGATGTCGGTGACCGGACGTACCGCGCGAAGGGCCAGCGCATGGGTACGGGCAAGCGCGCCACTGCCGATCAGCGCCACGATCGAGGCATCTTCCGGCGTGAGTAAGCGCGCACCCACTGCGGAAACCCCGGCGGTGCGCAGATTCGTCAGCCAGGTGGCATCCATGACGGCGCGGGTCTGACCGGTGTGGGGATTCATCAGCACCGCGGTGGCCATCAGCGTCGGCAGGCCGCGCGCGGCATTGCCCGGCGACAAGGTGATCAGCTTGGTCACCAGCGACTCGGCAATGCGCGCCGGCTTCATGAACAACAGCGTGCGCTCGGCGGCGGGCACCGACGGCGGGTCAACCTCGATGACGGTGCGCATCGGCTGCACCGCCTGCCCGCGCGACAAGGCGATCAGCGCGTCGGCCAGCGCGTCGAGCAGCGTGGGCAGATCGAGCAGCCGCCTGACCGTGTCATCGTCGAAATAAGGAGTCGTCATCGGTGGGGTCCGCGAGGCCGCCCGGCGAGGCGAGAAGCACCCATTGTCCCGCAGATCGAGTCACGCGGCGTCAGCCCAAGGCTGGTTGGCGGGACGCGGCCGCTTCCGGGCTCAACCGCGCGCGAGCAACACCAGGCCGCCGATGATCAGGCCGATGCCCGCCATCTGCGGGAGCGACAAGGCTTCGCCCAGCACGACGACCCCGAGCAGAACGACCACGCCTATCGTCAGGCCCGAGAACGTGTAGGCCACCGACAGCGGCAGGTCGCGCAGCGCGACCAGCCAGAGCAGCGTGCTGCCAACATAGGCCACGATCGCCGCCATCGTCAGCGGGTGAAAGAGCTGGGCCAGCAGGCCGCCGAACAAGCCCTGGTCGGCTCCCGTACCGGCAAAGCGGCTGCTGGCCACCTTCAGCGACAACTGGGCCATCGCGGTGAGCCCGACGCTGCCCAGTACGACCAGCAGCGAGGTTAGCTTCATGCCGCGACGCCGGCGGCCGTGCGCACCAGGGCCGGCTCGAAGCCGTCGTGCGAGGGCACCCGCCCGATCACCGCCGGATGGCCGATCGCACAACCGGTGACGCAGAGCCCGCCAGCACCCGTACCGAGTCGAGGCTGACCGTGTTGAAACCGTCCGACGCATAGCGCTCGTTGAGGAACGCGATGGTCTCGTCCAGCTCGTTCGCGACGCCCTGCTCCATCACGGCGAAGGCGTCGAGCACGAACGCGACCAGCGCCTCGTCCGCGGGCCGGGTGCCGCGACCTATTCCCGCATACTGCTTGCCCGACCCGTCGAACTGGCCCGCCTTGAACAGGTTCGCGCCGTCGAAAACCGCGGTCGCCGTGGCTGCCGACGCCAGGATCTCCCGGACAGACTGTCCATAGACCGCGTGCCCGACGCAGAACATCACGACGTCGGCATCGGCCAGCGCCGTCGCGAGCTCGTTGGTAAAGGTGTCGGTCAGCCGGTGCTTGCGCAGGTTCTGGTCGTCCGGCTTCACATAGGGATCATGGATACGGACCTGGCAGCCCTTGTCCAGTAACTGCCGGGCAAGCGTCAGGGTCGGCGAATTGCGGGTGTCCTCGGAGTCGAACCGATACGCTGCGCCCAGCAGCGCAACCCGTCTGCCATCGAGTTTGCCGAAATGGCGCTCGGCCAACGCGATGCTCGCCGCGGGCGAGGCGTCGTTGATCTCGCGCGAACGCAGGATCAGGCTTTTCGAGGTATCGGCGCCCGATTCATGGCGGCGCCACCAGAGCAGGATCCCGTCCTTGGGCAGGCAGTGGCCGCCCACCCCGATCGAGGGCACCAGCACGGCCCCGCTGGGCACCGCGGTTGCCGAGCCGGACGCGGCATCGGACTGGCTCAGCCGCCGGTTGACCTCGTCGCGCAGCGCGAAGAAATCAATATCGTTGGCATCGCAATAGCGCACGAGTTCGGCGGCGAACGCAATGCGCACATCGCGGTAGGCGTTCTCGAGGGTCTTGACCACCTCGGCGCTCATGCTGTTGGTCTGGTGCAGCACGCCCTTGGTGACGATCTGCGAATAGATGCGCTTGATCAGCACCGGTGTCAGCGGATGCAGGCCGGCCACCAGCTTGTCCGATTCCGCCACGCGCTCGACCAGACGACCGGGCATCACGCGGTTCGGGCTGTTGCCCAGCAGCACGTCGCGGCCTTCGACCAGGCCTTCACGCGCAAATCGCTCGCGCACCACCGTCGTCATGCTGGAAGGGGCCAGCGTCGATTCGAACACGACCAGGGGCACGTTGCCCGCGGGCCGCTTCACCAGCGCCTTGGTCAGCAGATCGAGCGACTCGAACAGCGGGCCGTAGTCGGGGCCGAAGCCGTCCTTGTCGGTCTGCACGCTGATGAGGATCATGTCGGCATCGGCGATGTCGTCGTAATTGCTGGTGGCCGACAGGATGCCGCGCCTGACCGCCTTGGCGACGATGTCGTCCAGCGCCGGCTCGACGCCGCCGATCACGCTTTCGCCGCGGTTGATCGCATGCACCTTCCAGCCAGATGTCGGCGAATCGCGCTGGACGACGACCACCTTGGCCGGCTCGTCCTGACCTTCACGGATCTGCGCATCGGCCAACAGCGCGGCCATCGGCATACCGACGATGCCCGGGCCGATCACGGCGATCTTGCGCACGGTCCATTGAAAGCTTTGGGCACTCTCGAAAGTCAGGGGCATAGAGGTTTCTCTTTTGTCAGGAATGCAGGAGGGTGGCAGATGCGCCCGACGGCGGGACATCGGCAGGCAACATGGGGCGGGTATCGCAACAAGGGATGTGCCGGGCGACGCTGGCAACCAGCTGGCGCTGCAGCGGCCCGGCGTCGGTGGCCTTGCCGCTTGTGCCGCCCGGTGCCTCGACCAACTCGAGCGGGTCGGCACGGCTTGCCGACCAGCGCGGCACCACGCCGTCGGCATCGAGGAAGGTGCGGTGCCAAAGCTCGACCTGCAGCGCTCCCCACAGCGAGCGACCGAACTCGAACTCGTTGTCGATCAGTCGCTCGACCTCGGCGACACTGAAGATGCCGCGGCCACGGGCGCGGCCCGAAAGCAACACGTCGCGCACGAAATCACGTGCGCGCCCCTTGACCCACTGCTGCAGCGGTACCGGAAAGCCCATCTTGTCGGTTCGATGCACGACCGATGCCGGCAGGTAGGGCGTGGCAATGCGGCGCAACACCGCCTTGGAGAAACCGCCGGCCAGCAACATGCGATCGGGAATGTTGGCCACCGCCTGCACCACCGCGGTATCGAGCAGCGGCACCCGCGACTCGAGCGACGACGCCATGCTGGCACGGTCCTCGACCTGCAGCAACGTGGGCAGGTTCACGGCCATGTCGAAATGCAGCATCTTTTTCAGGTGGCTGGCGCCGGCCGGCCGGTCGAAGACCTCGCGAAAGCGGTTCTCGACGTCAGAATTGGCCATCTGCTCGCGCATCGCCGGATCGAGCAGCGACGACGTGGCATCGAGTCGGTTCATGATCCGGAAGTAGCGCCGGAACCCGGGCGCATCCATGCCCTCGCCCCAGACCCGGCGCAGCAGCGGCTGGTAGTTCTTGAGCGTGCCCAGGCAATGCTCGACATTGGCCAGCGTCAGGCCGTGCTCGGTCATCGGCGTGCCCTGGATGGCCCCGAGCAGCGCCTCTTCGAGCGCGCCGATCAGGTAGCGGGCATAGCCGACGAAGATCTCGTCTCCTCCCTGACCCCCCAGGCAGACGGTGACATGGCGGCGCGCCTCGCGGGACACCATGAACTGTGGGAACAGTCCCGGCCCGGCCGCGGGCTCGTCCATGAAGTAGATCAGCGCCGGCAGCATGTCGACAAAGTCGGCATCGGTCGGGTACAGCGTGTGCATCCGCGCGCCGATGTGATCGGCCACCGCCTGCGCGTACGGGGTTTCGTCATACTGCGGGCCCTCGTGGAAGGCGCCGGTGAAGGTTTCGAAACGCTCGGGCGTGTGCCGGCTGGCGCGGGCCGCGACGAAGCTCGAGTCGAGGCCGCCGCTCAGATAGGCCCCGACCGGGACATCGCTGCGCATCTGGCGCCGGATGCTGGCATCGAGCAGCGCACCGACCCGCTCCTGCACATCGGCCAGCCCCGTTCTCGTCACCCGGGCGTAGTCTGGGGTCCAGAAGCGCCGCCGCCGCAGGCGGCCGGTATCGCGGGCCAGGGTTTCGGCATGCGCCGGCTCGAGCTTGCAGATACCCTCGAACATCGTGCGCTCGCCCAGCACGAACTGCAGCGACAGGTAGTCCTCGAGCGCGGTGCGATCGAGCCCCCGCGGCGACTGCGGGTGGCGCAGGATCGCCTTGATCTCGGACGCGTAGACCAGGGTGTCGCCAAGCTGCGCGCGGTAAAGCGGCTTGATACCGAATGCGTCGCGGGCGGCGAAGACCTCATTGCGGGTCCGATCGAGCAGCACGAACGCAAACATGCCGTCGAGCCGCTCGACGACCTTCTCACCCCACTGCAGGTAGGCGCGCAGCAATACCTCGGTGTCCGACTGGGTGGTGAACACCTGGCCGAGCTGGCGAAGCTCGTCGCGCAACTCGACATAGTTGTAGATCTCGCCGTTGAACACGCCGACCACGTCTTGCACGGCCATCGGCTGTTGGCCGCCGGCCTTGTCGATCACCGCCAGCCGCTTGTGGTGCATCGCCACGCCGTCACCGACGAAACGGCCCTCGCCATCCGGGCCGCGGTGGGCGAGCGCCTCGGCCATGAAGGCCGCCAGGTTGGCATCGGGCGTGCCGCTGCGCTGGATGATGACGACGAAACCACACATGGTTCAGGCGGTCCTCAGACGCAGGCCGGCCTGCGCGTCGCAGGCGTCGGCGTGCTCGCCCATCGGCACCATGCGAAAGTAGCGCCCAATCGTCGCCAGCACCGCGAGCAGCAACTCGGTCTTGTGCTCGCTGCCCAGGTCCATGCCCGGAAAGAACGCCAGCTCAGGTGCCTTGTCACCACCGATGACGTCCAGCGGGTGCAGCAGGAAGCTCGGCTGGGTCAGTGAGCTGCACAAGCCCAGCGCCATGTGCAGGTAGGTGAACATCAGCGGCCGCGAGAAGCGCGCCAGGTAGGCCAGGTACGAGAAGTGGAACGGTGTGCGAAACAGCGGCATCGTCGTGACCGGGATCTCGAGCAACTGCCGCTGCTGGCCCAGGTCCCACCGGTAGGGGCGGATCGGGCGCAGCCCGTCACTGAGCTTGCCGAACAACCCTTTGCGCTTGGCGCGCTCCTCGGGCGTCAGCTTGGCGGTCCAGAAATAGTAGGCCCGCGCCAGCGGCCCCAGGAACGTGGGCAGGGTCGAGGCATCGTAGCGGTAGCCGTTTTGTTGCAGCACGCGCAACACCTCGGGCGACCAGCTGAACCCCGGTCCGCGAAAGCCGGTGGGTTTTTGGCCGGTCGCGGTGGCAATGGCCTGGTCGGCCGACGTGATTTCGTCGTGCACCTGCTGGGGCGTGTACTCGTGCAGCCAGGGTTCATGCTCGAAGGAATGGTTGCCCACCTCGTGGCCGGCCGCCACGATACTGCGCAGCGCCGCGTGGTTTTCGGGGCGCGCCGCGTCGGCGCCGACGATGAAGAACGTGATCTTCAGCTCGGCCCGCTCGAGCACCTGCAGCATGTACGGAATGAAGGTATCCAGGTAGGACGGCCTGGCCTCCCAGCCGGCGTCGCCGTGGATCTTCATGTAAGACCACAGGTTGTCGACATCCAGGGAAACACTGGCCAGCGCGGATTTCATCGGTCGGGGGCTCGGATAGCGGGGGGTCATGACACGGTGCCGGCGGCGCGCCGGCCCATGACCAGGCCGAGCGTCTCGAGCAGGCCCGGCAACTCGGCATCGACCAGGCCGAGCGTCTCGTTGACATTGAGCGTTCCGTAGGCGATGCGCGAGGCGTTGACGAAGTACAGATTGCGCGCCGCGCCCTTGACCGGAGGCATCACGCTGCGCGAGTAGTCCAGGGTCGAAATCGCCAGCACCTGGCGCGCCCGCGCCACCTTGAAATCGAGCACCTGCTCACGAGAGAACGACGGGTACATTTTTTCCAGGGCGGCCAGGAACTGCTCTTGCAACGCGTCGTCCCCGGTCTGCCAGGCGGCATCGCCCAGTGGCAGGTACAACGGCAGGTAGACCAGCGAATTCCCGCCGAACCGCTGGCGATCGACCAGCGCGGTCATCTCGATGATGCCGGTGAAAGGCACCCAGCGATCGGTGATATTGGTGACGTAGTACGGCGACAGCGGCTCGCGGGTCAGCATCGTGGCGCAGATCACGCCCTGGTAAGTGACCGCGCGCAGGCGCGCCGCTTCGGACTCGGGCAGTTCGGGACAGAGATCGGCCGACAGATGCGGCGGCGTCGTGAGCACCGCAGCGTCGAACGGCAGGTTGTCGTCGCCGGGCACATCGACCAGCACCCCTTCGCCGGTATCGCGGACCGCGTCGACCGGGCAGGCATAGCGGCACTCGACCCCGTCTTTCTCCAGCCGGGCCGACAGACGGGAGAGCACGACATCGTAGCCGCCGTCGATATAGCCGAACATCTCCTGCTTGAGACCGGATCGGCGGGCCGCGTACATCCGCGCGATGATCGCCCAGATGAAGGCGGCGCTGGCAATCCGATAGTTCTCGCCCAGCTTGCTCTTGAGCAACGGCAGCCAGATCTTGTCGAGCACCCGTTTGCCCGACCACTTGCGCAGCCAGTCGACCGCCAGGATCTGTTCGAGCGGCGCCGGATCCTTGATCCGCGAACCGTGAAAGATGGTGGCCCCCAGTCGCAGCTTGTCGATCAGGCGCAGCGGCGCAAAGCGCAGGAACTCGACCGAGTTGGACATCGAGTGCAACTTGCCATCGGTGAAGAACCCTGTCTTGGAGATGCCCCAGCGCAATTTGTCGGACAGGCCGAGTTCGGCCAGCAGCGCGCGGGTTCGAAGATCGGAGAGCAGGATCACATGATAGAAGCGATCCCAGCGATAGTCACCGAACGACTCGCCAGCCGCCAGGCCGCCGGGTGCGTCGGCACCCTCGAACAGCACCACCTGGGCGCCGGCCTCGCGTAGGCGCAGCGCCATGGTCATGCCCAGCAGGCCGCCACCGATGACGGCCACCTTGCGTCGGGCCCCCCGCGCGGCAGGTGCACTCACGAACGAGGCTCCGGCGGCTTTGGCGGGGTTGCGTCACGCAACTGGCGTCGCAGCCGTACGATCTGGAAATAGGTTTCCTCGTAGTACTTCTTGGCCTGCAGCGAAATCGCGCCCAGGCTGATCATCTGGATGGCCAGCAGCAAGGTCAGCAGCCCGATGAGCAAGGTGGCCGGATGCTCGGAGAACAGCAATGCGGCTGCCTCGGCCATGAAGCCGTTGGTCCGGGCCGCCGCACGCACCAGTTCGACCAACACCCAGAAGTTGACGTAGGCCGAGAACAGCAGCATGAACAGGCCGGGCACCAGCAGCATCAGGAACGGGCGGAACACAAATCCGGACACCGCTGTCGACATGATGTGCGAGAGCAGCCGCATGCTGGATGTGCGCACCGGTGCGTCGGCAATCTGCGCGGTCCAGTCCAGGTGCGCCGGTATTTCGACGATCCGACCGCCGACGATCAGGGTCTTGTAGATCACCTCGGGCATGATGCCCATGCCCTCGGACTTGGGTTCGAGCGAGCGGATGAACGGCCCGTCATAAGCGCGGACCATGCAGGTGAAGGTGGAGTAGCGGTTACCGATCAGGATCGCGAACATCCGGTTGCCCCACCGGCTGAGCAGATGGCGCAGGCGCGGCACGTTGGTCACCTGGCCGCCCTTCATGTAGGCCGAGGCGAGCACGAGCTTGGTCCCTCCCTTGGCGATCGCGTCGAGCATGTCGCCGATGGTTTCGGGCGCACAACTCAGGTCGGCATCCATGGTGACGACGTAGTCACCGCGCGAAGCAGCAAACGCCGTCTTGAAGGCCTGGCCGAGACCGAAGTTTGATGGATGGTGGATCACCTGCAACTCGTCATACTCGCTGCGCAGCTGGTCGGCGATCTCGCCGGTGCGATCAGGCTGCCGTCGTTGATGACCAGCACCTCGAAACGGTAGCGTGCCCGCAGCGTACGCAGGTACTCGAAGATGATCGCCAGGTTGCGCGACAGGACACCCGCTTCGTTGTAGCCGGGGATGACCAGGGTCACCAGGGGTCGTTGGGTCTCTGACACGAGTCGGTTACCAGACGGAGCGAGGAAAGGGCAGCCCGGGTGCGCGCCCGGACCGGACGGAATGGCCAGGCGATCGAACGGCGGATAAGTCGCAATATAGCGGCGTGGGGAGTGAATGCGAGGAACTTTGCCGACTTGCGCGGCAATCGACTGACCGGCGTGCGGCGGGTGGCCGGCGATACCCGCAATCGACCGTTGATTGCCGGTTTGCCAAAAAGTGCCACGCAGGGCTGGCCCGGAATCACCAGAATCGGGGTTCCATTCATCGGGAAAAAGTGGCCGCCCAGCATGACGATCCGAATCAAGCCCCAACACAGCCTCGGCCTCCTTCTGGCGCTGAACTGCGTACTGTCGTCGGCCGAGTCGCTGCCCGCCACCGATGCCGTACCGGGCGCGACGACGATGCGACTGGCCGCGCCGGAACCCGGCTCGCTGCCGTGCACCGAGGCCGATTTTGGCGCTGTGCAGATCCGTATCGGGCTGCACGCGACGCTGAAGGCGTGTTACCGCGCCGTCGAGCTTGGTGGGAATCAGGGCACGGCATTCGTTTCGGTTCCGCGCGAGTTTGAGAATCGACACCTGACCCGGACCGAGTTCGATCGCTTCCGGGCCGGCATCGTCGAAACGGAGAACGCGTTCCGGCGCACCGAGGATGAACATCGCAAAAAACGCCAGCGGGGAGACTCGGATGCCCGGAAGGCCCAGGCCGCCGTGCCACTAGGGATTTTCGACGATGCGCCGGACCGGGTCGGATATGCGTACGCCTATGCGCTTTCCGAACGTGGCAACGATGGCAAGACCCGGATCCAGACCATGTTGCGGGCTGAGTCGTTCGTGCTAGTCAATGGCCGGGTGCTGCTGCTGATGCTGATCACGCCGGTGGCCGACGGAACATGGCGGCAGACACGTTCGATCTGAGCGAAACTGGGCGAAAGCCATTGTAGCGGCCAATGGCGAACCGAATCAGGCAAGCCGCAAGCTCAACTGACAACGACTGTCAGATCTGGCGCAGCCAGATTTCGCCGACCGAGTGGTCGGCCCGCTTGACCAGCACCACGTTCGCCCGCTCGCGGGTAGGCCGGATGTTCTGGTGCAGGTTTTGCAGGTTGATGTCGCGCCAGATGCCACGCGCCGTTTCCATCGCCTGCTCGGTCGTCAACGACCGGTAGTGGTGAAAGTAGGACTTCGGGTTGTTGAAGACCGTCTGCTGCAGCTTGAGAAAACGGTTGATGTACCAGGCCTCGATATGGGCCTCCTGTGCATCGACGTAGATCGAAAAATCGAAGAAATCGGACACCACGACGCTGGGCGGTGAACCGGCCGGCGGCGCCGGGCGCGCCTTGCTGGCCTCGGGCAGCGCGGTCTGCAACACGTTCAGCCCCTCGAAGATCAGGATGTCCGGTAAAGCGACGATCTGGCCCGGTCCGGGCAGGATATCGTAGGCCTCGTGCGAATACACCGGTGCATGCACCTCGCACTGGCCGGCCTTGAGTGCCGCCAGAAAGCCCAGCATCCGGCGCCTGTCGAAGCTTTCGGGAAAGCCCTTGCGATGCATCAGCCCGCGCTCCTCCAGCACCGCGTTCGGGTACAGGAAGCCATCGGTCGTCACCAGAGCCACCCGGGGATGATCCGGCCAACGCGCCAGTAATGCCTGCAGGACCCGCGCGAACGTGCTCTTGCCCACCGCGACGCTGCCAGCCACCGCGATCACATAAGGACGCGTGCCGACCAGGCGCCCGAGAAACTCGTCGCGCACACCACCCAGATTGCGGGCCGAACGAAAGTGCAGGTTGAGCAGACGCGACAGCGGCAGGTAGATCTGTTCGACGTCGGCCAGCGAGATCTGCTCGTTGACCCCGCGCATGTCGACCAACTCCGCCTCTGACAGCGTCAACGGTGTGTTGGAGCGCAGCGCGGCCCAGTCGGCGCGGTCGAAGGTTTCGTAGGCCGAGAACTCGGTGTCGATCGGATTTACACTCATCGATGGCTTGTGGACGTCAGTTCCGATGCCCCGAAATGTACACCCCGGCTCCCGCCAGAGTCGGTGACGGAATCTCTCAGTCGCTCGAATGACGGGAATCCGGCGCGGCAGCGAGCATCTCGCGCAACGCGCCGAGCCGGCCACGGGCCGCCGCCCCGGTGATGGTGACCGCCTTGTCCGGCCGCGCGTCCAGCAGCATCTCGGTGATGAAGCGCGACGGCTGCGGCGACAGGAATTCGCGGGCGCGCTTGCGCTTGCGACACCAGCTCAGGTGCAGGCTGCGCTGCGCCCGTGTCACGGCCACGTACATCAGCCGGCGTTCCTCCTCGATGCGCTGCGTCGCGGCCGGGTCGGGTTCCGTCACCTGCGCCCTGGCCTTCTTGCCGTCATCGTCACGCGGCACGACGCCGCCGTGGTGCGGCAGGATTCCCTCTTCGCAGCCGACGATATACACGTGTGGATACTCGAGACCCTTGGCCGCGTGAATCGTGCTCAGCTGCACCGCGTCCCCGGCATCTTCCTTGCGATCGAGCTGGGTCAGCAGCGCCACCGTCTGGGCCAGCGCGATCAGTTCTGAGCCGTCCTGCTCGGCCCGCTGCCTGAGCCAGTCGATGAAATCGGTGACGTTCTGCCAGCGGGCGGCGGCGGCCTTTTCGTCGTGATTGCCGTAAAGATGTCCCCGATAATCGATCGCGACCAGCAACTCGTCCAGCAGCACGCCGGCCGGCTCGCGCTGGGCCCGCCATTCGAGCCGGTTGATGAATTCGCCAAAGGTGCGCAACTCGGCCACCTGGCGCGGATTGCAGCGGGTCTCGACGCCGCTCTCGAACAACGCGGCGAACATCGACGTCTGGCGCTCGCCGGCATAGGTGCCAAGCGCGGCCAGCGTGGTCGTGCCGATACCCCGCCGCGGGGTCGTCAGCGCACGGATCAGGGCCAGTCATCGTCGTTGTTCGCGAGCAGGCGCAGGTAGCGATCAGGTCGCGGATCTCGGCGCGCTCGAAAAGCTCGCCCGCCGGACACCATACGGCACCTTCTGCGCCCTTAGCGCCTTCTCCAGCACCCGCCTGGTGATTGCCACGGCAGGATCGCGAAGTCCGAAAAGCGCAGCCGCTCGAACTTCATCGCCTGCAGCCGCATCACCACCGATTCGGCCTCGGCCTCTTCCGAATCGCAGGGGGTGACATTGACCGGATCTCCGGGACCCAGTTCGCTGAACAGCCGCTTGGCATGCAGCTTGGGATTGTTGCCGATCAGCGCGTTGGCCGCGTTGAGAATGGACTGGCATGACCGGTAGTTCTGCTCGAGCTTGATCACCCGCAGCTGCGGGAATTCCTCGCCCAGCCGGCGCAGGTTCTCGAGCGCGGCGCCGCGCCACCAGATCGACTGGTCGTCATCGCCGACCGCGGCGGAACGCCGCGCGCGGGCCGACCAACAGCTTGAGCAACTCGTACTGACAGGCATTGGTGTCCTGGTACTCGTCGACCAGCAGGTAGCGCAAGGTCTCGCGCCACCTGCCTGCCACCTCGGGAAACGCCTGCAACAGGCGCACCGGCAGGCCGATGAGATCGTCGAAATCGACCGCCTGGTAGGCGCGCAGTGTGGCAGCGTAGTCGCGGTAGGCGCGCGCCACCGCATGCGTCTGCTGGTCGGCGGCGGTGGCCGCCGCGAGGTCGGGCTCGAGCAGGCCGTTCTTCCAGAGCGAGATCGTCGACATCGCCTGGCGTGCCACCTTGCGGTCGGTCGTGCCCAGCGATTGCTGGACGATACCGATCGCGTCCTCGGCATCGAGAATGGAGAAACCGCGCTTGAGCCCGAGCCGCTGCCCGTCACCGCGCAACATGCGCACCCCCAGCGAGTGAAAGGTGCAGACCATCGGGGTGCCTCGGGCCTTGGCCGCGCTGAGCATCGGCTTGAGACGTTCGGCCATTTCCTGCGCGGCCTTGTTGGTGAACGTGATGGCGCCGATGTTCTCGGGATTGATGCCCGCGTTCACGAGGCGCATCACCTTTTGCGTGATCACCCGGGTCTTGCCGCTGCCCGCGCCCGCGATGACCAGGCACGGCCCGTCCAGGTAACGGACCGCATCGAGCTGGGCAGGGTTCATGGGCGTAGCGGACATACGGGGGGATCCTGGTGACGGGACTAAGTGGACAGTGAAGCGGTCATTGCTCAGATCTCACCCGGGTCGATCTCGAGTTGCCAGCGGATGCCCGCGGGCTCTGCCTCTATCCGCGCGAGCCAGGCCGCCAGGAAACGGTGTAGCGCCGGCCGCGAGGCCGACTCCACCAGCAACTGCGCCCGACTCTGGCCGGCGATCCTGGCCATGGGCATGGGGACCGGATCATAAAGCAGTGGCAGCTCCTGGCGTGCGGCTGCCGTGTTGGCCCGCGCCGTGATCACCGCGAGGTCCTGCGCGAGGTCGCGCGCCTGGCGCAGGAACGCCACCGCCTGGGGCAGACTCTTTGCCTGGGCGCGCAGCAACGCGTGAAAACTGAACGGCGGCAGCCCGGCGTCGCGCCGCTCGTCGAGCAGCTTGTTCGCAAAGCCGGCGTAGTCGTGCGTCGCGAGCGCGGTGAAGATCGGATGCCTGGGAAATCGGGTCTGCACGACCACCCGGCCGGCGGCGCCGCCCTGGTGCCGGCCGGCCCGGCCCGCGACCTGCGTGAGGGTGGCGAACAGACGCTCGGGCGCGCGAAAGTCGGATGCGAACAACGCGCCATCGGGGTCCAGCACGACCACCAGCTCGAGCCGGCGGATGTCGTGCCCCTTGGCCAGCATCTGGGTGCCGACGATGATGTCGATATTGCCCTCGTGAATGTCGTCCAGCAGCAGGCCGGCGGCACCGGCGCGCCGCGCGACGTCGCGGTCCAGCCGACCGATCCGGGCCCCGGGAAATGCCTGTTGCAGCACTTCCTCGATGCGTTGTGTTCCCTGCCCCAGCGGCCGTAGCTCGAGTTCGCCGCAGCTGGGGCACTGTGGCGGCACCGGCCGCTCGGAACCACAGTGGTGGCAGACCAGCTGATAGCCCGACCGGGAGCCCGCCGGGCGCGCGGCGCCGCGCCGGTGCAGCACCCGGTAGGCCGAGCAGTCATCGCACTGCGACAGCCAGCCACAGTGTGCACAGCTGAGCACCGGCGAGAAGCCGCGCCGGTTCAGAAAGACCAGCGTTTGCGCGCCACGCGCCAGGCAGTCGCGGATCTGGTCGCGTGCCAGTTCGGTCAGGCCCTCGGGAATCGGGGAATCGGACGGGTGCTCACGAAGCGTCGTGATCTGGACCTCGGGCAGCGTGGCGCCGGTAGCCCGGCGGGTCAGGCTGAGCAACCGGTAACGGCCGGCAATGGCGGCCTGCCAGGATTCGAGCGACGGCGTGGCCGAGCCGAGCAGCACCGGCACGTCGAGACTGTGGGCCCGGGCGATCGCCAGATCGCGCGCCGAGTAATGGGGGCTTTCCTGTTGCTTGAACGACGGGTCGTGCTCCTCGTCGACGACGATCGCCGCCAGCTTCGCAAACGGTGCGAGGATGGCCAGGCGGGTGCCGATGATGACGCGTGCACTGCCCTCGACTGCGGCAAGCCAGTTCGCGGCCCGGTCGGTCTCGGTCATCCCGCTGTGCAGAATCGCCCCGGGGTAAGGCAGCCGTGCCCGAACCTCCTGGGCCAGCTGCGGGGTCAGTGCGATCTCGGGCACGAGCAGCAGCACCTGGGCCTGCGGATCGCGCGCCAGGATCCCGGCCAGCCAGTGCAGGTAGACCTCGGTCTTGCCGCTGCCGGTTATACCGTGCAGCAGCCACACCTGATAGCCGACCGATCCGTTCAAGGCCCCGAGCACGTCTTGCTGCTCGCCGGTGGGCCGCCACGCGCCACGGGGCGCTGGAATTCCGTCCTCCTTGTCGACCAATGGCGAGGCCAGTTTGCGGAAACGGCTGCGCGCCAGCGCGAATGGTTCCAGCGGCGCCCGTCCGCGCTTGCCGTCTGCAGCGGGCGCCCTGGGCGGGACTCGCAGGCGCTTTGGCACCGCGGGCAGCAGGACCTCGCCGGTGTGCCGGTGGTAGTAGCGCGCGACGAACTGGCCAAAGCCGAGCCAGTCGCCAGGCAGGCAGGGCGCCCCGGGCACGAGTTCGAGCAGCGTCTTGACCTTCGCCTCGTCGATACCCGGACTGGCGCTGAGCGAGGCGACGATGGCGACCCGCCGCTGCCGGCCCCAGGGCACGAGGACGAGCATGCCGGGTTGGACGACACCTTCGAGGGCTGGTGGCACCCGGTAATCGAAGCTCGGCGCGATCGGCAGATCGAGCAGGACCTGGGCGAACGCGCCGGTGGTGTCGGTCACCGGCCGCACAGGACCCGGGTCATCAAAATCGGCAGCCAATCAGGTTCGCAGTAAATACTAACTACAGATTTCACTTTAGGTTTGAGCCTTAAGGTTACGGTCATAAAAGGCTTTTCCGGGTCATTCACAAAATCTGTGGATAACTCTGTGGGCAACTAAGGCCGGATGGCCTGAACTGGGGCTGTCGGGTTGTCTGCCAACATTTTGAACAGCCAAACCAACCTAGGAATCAATCAGTTAGGCCGGTTTTTCCGCTTTGTGGGAATTGCCGGTGATTGTCACAAGGCCCCGGGCTCCTGTGCACAAGTCCGGGACAAGATCAAAAACGAGAGCGCTTCCAGCGGCCTTTGTCAAATCACTGATCGGCGCTTCGGACAACCTGCGGCGAATCGGTCACATCGCTCAGAGTGCCCGCTCACTTCATCAATCTTTCACCGGTTGGCGACGGTACGCATGCACCGTTTCGGCCAGGACGGCGACGTTCTCGGGCGGGGTGAATTGTGAAATCCCATGCCCCAGGTTGAACACATGACCAACCCCGGGCGACGGCGGACCGAAGCTCTCCAGCACCTTCAGCGCCTCGGCCCGGACCTGCTCCGGCCCGGCCATCAGCACCATCGGATCGAGGTTGCCCTGCAGGGCAACCCGGTCGCCGATGCGGGCTCGCGCCTGGGCCAGGTTGACGGTCCAGTCCAGGCCGACCCCGTCCGCCCCGATCGCGGCTATTTGCTCGAGCCAGGGTCCGCCCCCCTTTGTGAAGACGATCGACGGCACGCGCACCTTGCCCTGCGCGGTGGCGACCTCCCGAGGCAGCGCCTCTATCACCTGGCGCATCGGCGCCAGCGAGAACTTCTGGTAGGCGCCGTCGGCCAGAATGCCGCCCCAGGTATCGAACACCATCACCGCCTGCGCCCCGGCCTCGATCTGCGCGCGAAGGTAGGCGATCGTGGCCTTGGCCGCCACGTCCAGCAGGTGCAGCATCAGGTCGGGTCGCTTGTACATCAGCGACTTGATCTGGCGAAAATCCGTGCCGCCGCGCCCTTCGACCATGTAACAGGCGATGGTCCACGGGCTGCCGGCAAAGCCGATCAGGGGGACACGGCCATCGAGCGCGCCGCGGATCGTGCGCACGGCGTCCATCACGTAACCGAGCTCGTCGTTCGGGTCGGGTACCGGCAGCGCGAGGATCTCGCTTTGCTCGCGCACCGGCCGCTCGAACACCGGCCCCTCCCCCTCGATCATCCGCAGGCCAAGGCCCATCGCGTCGGGCACGGTCAGGATGTCGGAGAACAGGATCGCCGCATCGAGATTGAACCGGTCGATCGGCTGCAGCGTCACCTCGCAGGCCAGTTCCGGGTTCTTGGCCAGCGCGAGGAAGCTGCCGGCCTTCTTGCGGGTCGCCTGGTACTCGGGCAGGTAACGTCCCGCCTGGCGCATCAGCCAGAGCGGCGTGTAGTCGGTGGGCTGGCGCAGCAACGCGCGCAGAAAGGTATCGTTCTTGAGGGCCGTCATCGGGCGATCCTATGGAAGAGTGCGTCCTATGTTAACGCCCGGCGGGGGCGCGTCAGGCCACGGCGCGGGCGCGCCGGCGCAGTACCAGGTTGTTGGCGACCAGCGCCGCGATCACCATTGCGGCCCCCACCAGCTCGACGGTTTCGAAGCGGTACCCCTGCCAATAGCGGATCCCGAAGGCCACCACGGGGATCAGATTCAGGAACAGCATCGCATTCAGCGGTCCGATTCGCTTGGTGCCGGCGTTCCAGGTGAGCATCGAGACCAGCACACCGAGGATCGACAGGTACAGCAACTCGACACGGGCGGCCCAGAAGTCCTGCGCGGACGGCGTGTGAATCACACCCATCAGGATCAGTGTCGTTGCCACCAGCACGTGGCCTATCGTGCCGGGCAGCATGGTCAACGCCGTGAACCGCAGGATAGACCAATGTCGGAACGACTCCCCGGAGATCGTGTAGACCACCCAGCAGACCGCCCCGGCAAGAATCATCAGGTCCCCAATCAGCTCGAGGCCGCTGGGGGCCAGCGACACGCTCCACCGGGTCACGACCGTGATCACCCCCAGGAACGCGAAACCGATACAGACCAGCGAAACGGCATCGGGCCGCCGGCCGCGCATCACCCACAGCACGACCGCGGTGATCGAGGGCTGCACGGCGACGATGATCGCCGCGATCTCGAGCCGCGCGAACTGCAGGCCGCCGAACACCAGCGACGGAGAACCGCATGCCGATGAATCGAACACCGTGGCCCGGCGTGCCTGCGAATCGAAGCGCATCGCGCCAACGCCTTCGCGCATCACCAACAGCCCGAGCAGGATCGCGCAGGGTAAACCGTAACGCACCAACGCGGTGTGGAACGGGTCGACGTGCTGGAACGTCGACTTGGCGATCGGAAACTGGGCGCCCCAGATGAGCACCGTCATGAACACCAGCAAGATGCCGGTGGCCACGCCGCTGTCGGCAACTGGCGTGGCCGGCTGGCTCATCAGCGATTCGGGTAGTCGGGCGACTCGCCGTGACCCCTGTCCGCAAAGCGGTCACGACGCCCCGCGCCGGATTCGCCCCCACCCGCGTGTACCAGCGTCAGCCGGTTGCCATCGGCATCGACCAGTTCGAGTCCCCAGGCCTGTTCGCCATGCATCGGTTGGCGGGACGGCGGCACGGCCACCGGCCAGGCCAAAGCTCACGGCCAGGCGTTGCGCCTGCGTCAGCGCATCGCGCGACGGGACCGCCAACGCGATGCGTGAGAAACGGTCGGCATCGACTGCGTTGCCCGCCTGGCGTAACCAGACCCACGCTGGCGTCCGCCCCTGGCCGTAACCTGCTGTCGAGACCGGTCAGCTGGCGGCGCAGGCCCGCCAGCACCAGCAGCGGATCATAGAAGGCGCAGGCGGCGGCCAGGTCGGCTACCGGCAGCACGACGTGCAGCAGACCGGCAGCCGCGGGGGTTGTTGTCGTCATCGAGGACTCCGGGCCCGGTTCGATCGACCCTGGGGAAAGGCCGAAAGAGCTCAAGTGTAACCGCGGCGTGCCTACAATGAGCTGTCCGGGGGCAGGGTCGGGGAGTGGCTGTTGAAACGTATTGGCCAGGACGAACTACACGCGCTGCAGGCAAAGGCGGACCGGCATCCGCGCGGGCGCCTCAACCTGAACCTGCACGGCGAGCCCGACGACCCCGTGCAGCGCTTGCTGATTGCGATGAACCCGGGCTCGTATGTGCGCGTCCACCAGCATCCGGATCAATGGGAGATGTTGATGGTGGTGCGTGGCGCGTTCACCCTGTTGACGTTCGACGACGAGCGCCGGGTGCTGACCCGCAGCCGCCTGCAGGCGGGCAACGACGATCCGGATGCCTTGCTGCTGGCCGAACTGCCTGCGCGCACCTGGCACACATTGCTGTGTGATGCCCGGCAAAGCCTGTTCCTCGAGGTGAAGCCCGGCCCCTATACGCCCGCGAATGCCCGTCATGCCGATTGGGCGCCGTCCGAAGGCTCGACCGGCGTGACCGATTTGCTGCGCTTCTTTTCCGGCTGCTCGGTGGGCGACAAGGCTCCTGGATGATGACGGACCGCCAGCGCGCAAAGATGCGCGCTCAGCCACTTTGCATGCGCACCGAGCGGGCCAGCCAGATTGCCAGCAATGGCACCACCAAGGCCAGCACGCTGGCGGTGATCAGCAACATCCCCAGTTCGGAATAGTCGGCATGGACGCTCACCTGCCCGGTTGCGCGATCGCGTACCTCGCGGGTGACCGTGAAGGCCTGGTTCAGGTACTTGGTCCCCAGATTGGATGCGGACAATGCCAGGTTCGTGAACGAAGCCATCACCGCGAAGAAGGTTGCCTTGAGGTTGGCGGGCGCCGAGTTGGCGATCCAGGCCAGCATCGGCACCATCGCGATCTGGCCCAGCGGAGACTCGAGCGCGGTATCGACCAGCGCGATGAAACGTGCATCGACGATGCCGCCGGTCATCGCGGCGGTCCAATGGTGCAGCCCGTAGAACATGCCCACGATCGGCAGCGACAACAGGAAGCCGACGATCGACAAGGCACCGATGATGTAATAGATCGACCGCTCGGCCATGAAGCGCCGGAAGATGAACAGCCCGAACAGCGTCAGACCGCTGGCAATCAGCGACAGCACCGACAGGAACTGTTGATCGAAGCCGAGCTCGTCGATCTGCCACCAGGTGGCCCCGGCGCCGGGGCCCGGCAACGCCCGGAACACGAACAATACGAATGCGGTGCCGATCAGCGTGGCACGCGCCTGCGAGTGAGCTCGCGCATCAGCCTCATCATCAGGAACAGGATGACGCTGATCGAGGCAATGAACACCAGTTCTGGCCCCACTTGCGCAGGATAGGTGCATCGGACAGTCCGACCGAGATCGAAATCGCGGCGAACACCAGCGCACCCCCGAGAATCCACCAGTTGATCGCCGGACGCTCAGTCTGCACTTCGAGCAATTCGTCGACCGAGTCGGGCGCGGCGCCGCGGGCAAGCATCTGCCGCCGACGGCGACGCTGCAGAAACAGCGCAAGCAGCACGCCGGCAACCGAGACAATCGGGATCAGCAGCGCGATCTGGTAGATCAACAGGTAGACTCCCAGTCGAACCGATTCACTCGCCTGGTCGACCCCGCTGAGCATGTAGACATTGAGCAGCGAAACGAGCAGGCTGCCGCCGATGATCGCCACCCGGCCCAGCGTCTGCATCGTCGTATGCATCGCCTTTCGTGCATCGTCGGTGTACGGCTGCCCGTGCAGGTCGACCAGGGGTACGGCCTCGACGGTCATCGCATCGGCGACGACGTCCTGGGTCACGTAACCTATGGGCGCGAGCAGCACCGAGAGCACGTACCAGTGCTCGAGCGGCGCATAGGTGCGCATCAGGTCGGGGGCGCCGAGCAGGCCGATCATGATGGCAATACTCAGCGCGATCAGGCTGGCCCCGAGGAACACGAGCCATGACTTGAACCGCCAGATCAGGTCGACCAGGTGGCCGATCGGCATCTTGAGTGCCCAGGGAAGGCCGGCCCAGAAACCGAGGCCTGCCAGGAACTCGGCGGACAAGCCGAGGTAGTCCTTCATGAAGAACGTACCGACGATCGCGGTGAGCCCGGAGATCCCGGCCGCGACATAGACCATCAGCGGTGGCAGATACGACCATCGCATCTCGCGGGCAAGCGAGACGAGATTGTCATTGAGCCAGGTCAGAATGCGCATCGGTGGATGATAGTGGGGATTGGTCGGATTGCCGTCGGGCGTTATGATGGTTGCCTACCGGAGAGAAAAAACCATGGGTGAAAACATCGAGATCGGCGCTGCGGACGGCCATCGGTTCAAGGCCTGGCGCGCCAGCCCACAGGGGACGCCACGTGGCCTGGTGGTGATTGCACCAGAGATCTTCGGCGTCAATGATCACATTCGCGCGGTCGCCGACAGCTACGCGGCCGAAGGCTACCTGACGCTGGCCCCGGCGCTATTCGATCGCAAGCAACCCGACTACGAGGCGGGCTACGACGAAACCGCGGTAGCGGCCGGTATCGCCATCATTTCCGATATCAGCTTCGACGAGGCACTGCGCGACATCGAGGCCACGATCAACGCCGGCAAGGCCGCAGGCAAGGCGGCCGTGATCGGCTATTGCTGGGGCGGCACGATCGCCTGGCTGGCCGCGGCGCGCACGGTGGGCCTGGCCTGCGCCGTTGCCTACTACGGTGGCGGCATCCCGGCGCATCGCGACGAGAAACCGGCCTGCCCGCTGATGCTGCACTTTGGCGAGCGCGACACGCATCCGAGCCTGGCCGATGCGCAGGCGGTCGCCAGGGAGACGCCGCAGGCGCAGGCATACTTTTACGCGGCCGGTCACGGATTCAACTGCGACCACCGGGGATCGTACGACGTCGATGCCGCCACGCTGGCTCGCCAGCGTACGCTGGCCTTCCTGGCGGATCACCTGGGCTGAAACCGTCGTGGATCGGCGGCGTCGCGCCGCCGCCGGGGTCCGCCCGCACCGAGAGGACGGTGGGTCAGCGCGTGTCGCCGCGCGTCATTTCGCGGGCCTGGCGCACCCATTGGTCTCGCCGGATCCGACCCCTGAAATCATTGAGTTGCCGATCGAAGAACGCGACGTCATCGTCGGTCCAGGCCGCAATCTGGGCCAGGCGGTAGACGCCCAGCCGGTTCAACTGGTGCTCCAGCGCGGTGCCGATCCCGGAAATCCGTTGCAGATCATCCACCGTTTCCGGGGCCTGGTCGTACTGGCGTGGCAGTCGCGCCGGCGATGACCCGGCGGGAGGCGGCCGTTCGGACGGAGCCCGGGGCGACTGAGCGGGGCGCCCGACAGAGGGCGGCGACAGCCGGTCCGATTCTGGCCAGATTTCCTGATCATCCCGGATCGCGGGCTCGTCCAGCGCCTCCATGTCGGCACGCAGCGCCCCCAGGTCCTCCAGCGTCAGATCGGAGGGCAGGCTGCCATCGGGCAGGCCCGACTGGATGCGCCCGATCGGGTCATCGGCGTCGGTGGGCTCGTCCTGATCGGGCGAGACTGCGTCGGGTTCCTCGTGCGCCGGCGGATCGGCCAACGCCTTCGCATCGGGGATGGCCAGGCGCGGATCGCTGTCCGGGGATGCGCTATAGCGGGACTGACGCAGTTCGGCATTCAGTCTGGCCAGTTCGGCTTCGCGCTCGGCCAGCCGCCTGGCCAGCCGGTCGCGCTCAGCCTCTCGCGTCGACACCGCCAACGGCAGGCCGAGCAGCGGCGCCAGTTGCTCTCGCAGTCGGCGGATCTCCTGGTCCCTGCCCTCCAGCGCCTGCTGGAGGGCCCGGAGTTGGTCGGCGGCGTCGGCAAGCGGGTCACGCGTGTCCAGCGCCGCGGTGTCATCGGCCGACGCCGGCGCCTCAGGGGCTTGGGGCAGCTGGCCTAGGGACTCGCCGATCCCGGCCTGGGCCGCGGCCAATTGCGCCTTGAGCACTTCCAGTTCGTTCTGACCGTCCTTTATCCGGCTGGGTAATGCCTCCTCATCGATCGCCGCGGTTTCCTCGAACCAATCCGACGCCGGGTCTGACGACGGCGGTTGATCCGTCTCACTCTGCAGACCGTCACCGGCCAGGTCCTCGTCGCGCCAGTCGGATGGTCCGGGCTCGAAGGTCTGCGACTCTTGCGGGTCGGTCTCACCCACGGAATCGTCCAGCAGCGACCGCAGATCATCGCTGGAACGGTCGTCGTCTGCACGCTCGTCGTCGAGTCGTGTATCGCCGCCCGACTGCAGGTTCTGGCGGGCGGCCCGGGTCAGGTTCGCGTACTTGGAAACGAGGCGGGCATGCTCACCTTCCAGCGTGGCGTGCACCTGGTTGAGCATCGCCAGTTCTTCCTCGGCGATCCGGGTGCCGGCCATGTTCGCGTCAAGGCGGGCGTTCAAATCGGCCATCTGCTGCTGCATCACGCGCCGGTCGCGTCGCAACTTGCGCGCCTGGCGGTCGATCTGCTGATGCTCGCGCCCCCGCCAGAGCCACGCGACGGCGAAGCCCAGGGCGGCGGCGGCCAGGATCAGCGCCACGAGAAACAAGGGATGACTTGAAAGCATGATGCCTGCGACGGTATCGCAGTGCGGTGATCCGGTCGAGTGACGGCTGCCGGCGATCCGGACAGGCGGTCAGGATGCCGCCTCGGCCGGATCCCCGCTGTGGTTCAGGCGCCCCGGGCGGTCCGGCCGTGCCGATTTCGCAAAATGAAAAGGCCATGGGCGCCTGGGCGGCCATGGCCTGGTCGGTGCGCTGCCCCGAAGGCAGGGAATCGGGCGGGCTTACTTGCCCCGCAGCTTGCGGATCGCCGCGATCTGGGCGGCCATGACCGCGAATTCGGACTGCGCCTTGGCGAAGTCGATGTCCGACTTCGCATTGGCCATCGCCTCCTGGGCCGCGCGCTGCGCCTCGGCCGCCTTGGCCTCGTCCAGATCCGAGCCGCGGATCGCGGTGTCGGCCAGCACCGTCACGCGGTTGGGCTGCACCTCGAGGATGCCCCCGGCCACGAAGACGAATTCCTCATCGGCCACCCCGGTCTTCTTGATGCGCACCGCGCCCGGCTTGATCCGGGTGATCAGTGGCGTGTGCTGTGGGTAGATGCCCAGTTCACCCGATTCGCCGGGCAGTGCGACGAAATCGGCCTCGCCTTCGAAAATCGACTGCTCGGCGCTGACCACGTCGACGTGAATCGTGTTTGCCATTGTTCTGGTTCCCCAGGAAGTGAATCGCGGCCGACCGGACCGCCACGGGCAGGAATCACCCTGCCCCGGGAATTACTTCATCGTCTTGGCTTTCTCGAAGGCCTCGTCGATCGTGCCGACCATGTAGAAAGCCTGCTCGGGCAGCTCGTCGCATTCGCCATTGACGATCATCTGGAAGCCACGGATGGTTTCCTTGAGCGGCACGTACTTGCCCGGGCTGCCGGTAAAGACCTCGGCCACGTGGAACGGCTGCGACAGGAAGCGCTGGATCTTGCGGGCCCGGGACACGGCCAGCTTGTCTTCGGGCGCCAGCTCGTCCATTCCCAGGATGGCGATGATGTCGCGCAGTTCCTTGTAGCGCTGCAGCGTCGCCTGCACCGAGCGCGTGCAACGGTAGTGCTCATCGCCAATGACGTTCGGATCGATCTGGCGGCTGGTGGAGTCGAGCGGGTCGACCGCCGGATAGATCCCCAGCGACGCGATATCGCGGGACAACACGACCGTGGCATCCAGGTGGCCGAAGGTGGTGGCCGGCGACGGATCGGTCAGGTCATCGGCCGGCACGTACACCGCCTGGATCGACGTGATCGACCCGGTCTTGGTCGAGGTGATCCGTTCTTGCAGCTTACCCATCTCTTCGGCCAGCGTCGGCTGGTAGCCCACCGCCGACGGCATCCGGCCCAGCAACGCCGACACCTCGGTACCGGCCAGCGTGTAGCGGTAGATGTTGTCGACGAAAAACAGGATGTCACGGCCTTCGTCGCGGAAACGCTCGGCCATGGTCAGGCCGGTCAGCGCGACGCGCAGTCGGTTGCCCGGCGGCTCGTTCATCTGACCGAACACCATCGCCACCTTCGATTGCTGCAGGTCTTCCTGGACGATGACCTTGGCATCAGACATCTCGTGATAGAAGTCGTTGCCCTCGCGGGTGCGCTCTCCCACGCCGGCGAACACCGACAGGCCCGCATGCTCCTTGGCGATGTTGTTGATCAGTTCGAGCATGTTGACCGTCTTGCCGACCCCGGCACCACCGAACAGCCCGACCTTGCCGCCCTTGGCAAACGGGCAGATCAGGTCGATCACCTTGATGCCGGTTTCCAGCAGCTCGACCGACGGGGACAGTTCGTCAAATTTGGGCGCGGTCTGGTGAATCTCGCGATACTCGTCGGCGACCACCTCGCCACGCTCATCGATCGGGCGGCCCAGCACGTCCATCACGCGGCCAAGCACGCCCAGTCCCACCGGGACCGAGATGCCCTTGCCGGTGTTGCTCACGGCCATGCCGCGGCGCAGGCCGTCGGACGAGCCCATGGCAATGGTACGCACGACCCCGTCACCGAGCTGCTGCTGAACTTCGAACGTCAGGCCGGCCTCGGCCAGCTTGTTGTTCGGGTCGGTATCGAGGGTGAGCGCATCGTATACCTTGGGCATGTTGTCGCGCGGGAACTGAATGTCGACCACGGCGCCGATGCACTGAACGATTTGTCCTTGAGCCATTGCTTCGCTTCCTGTTTCTCTGGGTTCCTGAGGGAGTCCGGTCGCCGACATCAGACGGCAGCCGCACCTCCGACGATTTCCGACAATTCCTTGGTGATCGCAGCCTGACGGGCCTTGTTGTAGACCAGGTTCAGATCCTTGATCAGGGTGTTCGCGTTGTCCGAGGCGGCCTTCATGGCCACCATCCGCGCCGACTGCTCGGACGACATGTTCTCGGCCACCGCCTGGTAGACCAGCGCTTCGATGTACCGAAGCAGCAGGTCGTCCAGCACGGTCTGGGCATCCGGTTCGTAGATGTAGTCCCAGGAGTGCTCGCGACTGTCGGCAGTCATCTTTTCGGCCGACAAGGGCAACAACTGCTCGATCACCGGCTCTTGCTTCATCGTGTTGATGAAGCGGGTGTAGCAAAGGAAGATCTGGTCGATCTCGCCCTTCATGTACGCATCCAGCTGAACCTTGATCGGACCGATCAGGGTATCCAGATGCGGTGTGTCGCCCAGTTGCACCGCATGGGACACCACATTGGCGCCGATGCGGTTCAGGAAGCCGAAGCCCTTCGCGCCGATGGCGGTGGTGATGACCTTCTCGCCGTCGTCGTGCAGTTCCTTGAGCTTGGTCGTCACCGCACGCAGGATGTTGGTGTTCAGGCCGCCACACAGGCCCTTGTCGGTCGTGACGACGATGAGGCCGGCCGCCTTGATCGAATCGTGGGTCACGAGGAACGGATGCCGGTACTCGGGATTGGCCGTGGCCAGGTGCGCCGCGATGTTGCGCACCTTGTCCCCGTAGGGACGCGAGCGCCGCATACGCTCCTGGGCCTTGCGCATTTTCGAGGCCGCGACCATTTCCATGGCTTTGGTGATCTTGCGCGTGTTCTGGACGCTCTTGATCTTGGTGCGGATTTCTTTGGAACTAGGCATGCGGGAAGTCCTGTGCGCTGCGAGGCCCGGGAACCACTCCCGGGCTGGCGGTCATCAGTAAGAGCCCTTCTTTTTGAAGTCTTTCAGGAGCTCGTGCAGTTTGGCTTCGATCTCTTTGCTGAACTTCTTGTTCGTCTCGATCTCGTCGACCAGGCCCGAATGCTCGCTCTTGGCGAATTCGCGCAACGCCCGCTCCGCCGACAAGGCCTTGTCGACCTCGATATCGTCGAAGTAGCCATTGTTGGCCGCGAAAAGCGTCAGCGCCATTTCCCAGACCTGAAGCGGCTGGTATTGCGGCTGCTTCATCAGTTCGGTGACCATGCGGCCGCGCTCGAGCTGCTTGCGGGTCGCCTCGTCGAGGTCGGAGGCGAACTGCGCGAATGCGGCCAGCTCGCGGTACTGCGCGAGCGCCAGGCGCACACCACCGCCGAGCTTCTTGATGATGTCGGTCTGCGCCGAACCACCCACCCGCGACACCGACACGCCGGCATTGATGGCCGGACGGATACCGGCATTGAACAAGTCGGTCTCCAGGAAGATCTGGCCGTCGGTAATCGAGATCACGTTGGTCGGCACGAACGCCGACACGTCACCAGCCTGGGTCTCGATGATCGGCAGCGCGGTCAGGGAACCGGTCTTGCCCTTGACTTCGCCATTGGTGAATTTCTCGACGTAGTCGGCGTTCACGCGGGCGGCGCGCTCGAGCAGGCGCGAGTGCAGGTAGAACACGTCGCCGGGGTAGGCTTCACGGCCCGGCGGGCGGCGCAGCAGCAGCGACACCTGACGGTAGGCCCAGGCCTGCTTGGTCAGGTCGTCATAGATGATCAGCGCGTCCTGGCCGCGATCGCGGAAGTACTCGCCCATCGTGCAACCCGAGTACGGCGCGATGTACTGCAGTGCGGCCGACTCGGACGCGGTGGCGGCGACGACGATGGTGAAGTCCATCGCGCCGTGCTCTTCGAGCTTACGCACCACGTTGTTCACCGTCGAGGCCTTCTGGCCGACCGCCACGTAGATGCAGATCAGGTCCTTGCCCTTCTGGTTGATGATCGTGTCGATCGCCACCGCGGTCTTGCCGGTCTGGCGGTCGCCGATGATCAGTTCGCGCTGGCCTCGGCCGACCGGCACCATCGAGTCGATCGACTTCAGGCCGGTCTGCACCGGCTGGTTCACCGACTGGCGCGCGATGACGCCTGGCGCGACCTTCTCGATCACGTCGGTCATCTTGGCGTTGATCGGGCCCTTGCCGTCGATGGGCTCGCCGAGCGAGTTCACCACGCGGCCGATCAGTTCCGGGCCGACCGGCACGTCCAGGATGCGGCCGGTCGCCTTGACCGTGTCGCCTTCCGAGATGTGCTCGTAATCACCCAGGACCACGGCGCCGACCGAGTCGCGCTCGAGGTTCAGGGCCAGGCCGAAGGTATTGCCCGGGAACTCGATCATCTCGCCCTGCATGACCTCGGAGAGGCCGTGCACGCGGCAGATGCCGTCGGTCACGGCAACCACCGTGCCCTGATTCCGGCTGTCGGCCGACACTTCGAGGTTCTGGATTTTGCTCTTGAGCAGTTCGCTGATTTCTGCTGGATTCAGTTGCATGCCTTACTCCTGCCCTTTCGGACTCAGACTTTCAGGGCGCCGGCAAGCTGTGACAGCTTGCCTCGCACCGAGGCGTCCATGACTTCGTCACCGACGCGGATGGATACACCGCCGATCAATTCGGGTTCGAGCTCGACTTGCAGGCTCACCTTGCGGCCATACTTCTTTTCGAGAATGGCCTGGATGTCTGCCGTCTGGGCGTCCGAAAGCGCAAAGGCGGATTGGACGGTGGCGTCGACCGCCCCCTCCTGCTCGTTGCGAAGCCGCGCAAAATGCGCTGCGATCTCGGGCAAAACGCCCAGGCGGCCGTTCTCGGCAACGGTTCGCACGAAGCTTTTCTGGTCGGTCGACAGGTCGCCGGCCGTGTCGGCGAGGATGCCCGACACCTGCGCCGGGGTCAGCGACGGACTGTTGGCGATCTGGCGCGCCTCGTCCGCCTGCGCGACCTGGGCCAGTCGGGCCAGGGCCCCTGACCAGGCCGGCAGATCGCCGCTCTCGAGCGCCAGCTTGAACGCGGCTTCTGCGTACGGACGGGCGATGGTTAGCGCTTCAGCCATGGCGCTTACCGCAGCTCGCTTTTCAGAGAGGTCAGCAGGTCGGCGTGCTTGCCTGCATCGATCTCTTTGCGCAGGATGCGCTCGGCGCCCGCAACCGCCAACGTGGCTACCTGGTCGCGCAGATCGTCACGGGCACGCTGCGCTGCCAGGCCGGCTTCTTCCTCGGCCTGTTTCTTTGCCGCAGTCAGAATGCGGGCCGCCGCGGCGCGCGCCGCGGCGACGAAGCCGGCCGCGTGCGTCTCGGCCCCGCGTCGCACTTCGGCCGCACCTGCACGGGCTTCCTTCAGTTCGGCTTCGACCCGACGCTCTGCAACGGCGAGGTCGGCCTTGGCCTTGTCCGCGGCCGCCAGGCCGTCGGAGATACGCTTGGCCCGATCATCGAGCGCCGTGGTGATGGGCGGCCACACGAACTTGGCCACGAACCACCAGAGGATGGCGAATACGATGATCTGGATGAAAAGCGTCGCGTTCAAGTACACGACTCACCCCTTTGTAGACGTTAATCGGCAGCTTCAATGTCTAGCCGTCGACTTACTGGAAGGGTTGGCAAACGCGAACAGCATGGCGATACCCACACCGATCAGGAAGGCCGCGTCGATCAGACCGGCCAGCAGGAACATCTTGGTCTGCAGCTTGTCCATCAGTTCGGGCTGGCGGGCGGCGCCTTCCATGTACTTACCGCCCATGATGCCGATTCCGATACAGGCACCCAGGGCGCCCAGACCGATGATGAGACCGGCAGCAATTGCGACAAAGGCAACGTTCGTCATGATGACTCCTCAGAAAAGCGCGATAGCTAAGTGGTTTAAAGAAATGAATATCAAACTGGGCATCGGCCAGGGCCGATGCCCATCCGATCAGTGGGCGTCGTGTGCCTGTCCGATGTAGACCAGCGTGAGCATCATGAAGATGAAGCCTTGCAGCAACACGATCAGGATATGGAAGATCGCCCACGCGGTTCCGGCCAGGATGTGACCGAACCCCAACAGTGCGCCGGCCACGCTCCAGGCGAATGCGCCGCCGAGCAATGCGATCAGCATGAACACCAGTTCGCCGGCATACATGTTGCCGAACAAGCGCATGCCGAGCGACACGGTCTTGGCAACATATTCGATGATCTGCATCACGAAGTTGATGATGCCCATCACGACGGCGAGGATCGGGTTGGACGAGGTGCCGAACGGCGCGGTGAACAACTCGTGGGCAAAGCCCGTCGGCTTCTTGACCTTGATGCCATAGAAGATCGACGAGGCCAGCACCGTGAGAGACATCGCCATCGTGGCATTCAGGTCGGCGGTCGGGACGACTCGCAGATACGAGAGGCCGACCAATTCGCCCAGAACGGGGCAGCAGGTCCACAAGGGATCAGGTCCATCGTGTTCATCAGGATGATCCAGACGAACGAGGTCAGTGCCAGCGGCGCGTGTAGCGCACGTCGCCGTGCACGATCGAGCGGGCCTGCTCGTGGACGAACTCGACCAGTGACTCGATGGCGCCGATGAAGCGGTTGGGAACCTTCTCGGAACTGATGCCCATCGCGGCCTTGCGCATCGCCCAGGCCATCAGGACAGCTAGCAGCACCGAGATGATCACCGTGTCGATGTTGACGATGCTGAAGTCGACGATGGTCTTCTGGGCATGACCCGAGGTGTTCAGGTGAGCCAGGTGATGAACGATGTATTCCGATGCAGTGGGTGCGTGCGCAGAAGCCATGAGGTTGAATCAGCATCTCGGTTGGTGAAGGGCGCCCGCGAAGGCGACCGTTCAAGCCACTGGGGCCAGGCCCCAGGCGGGCCCGGCAGTGTCACCCGGCGCGCTTACTGGCTCCTGACAAGCACCGGCCCCGAGTGAACGAGGCCGGCTTACGACATCACGTGCCCCCGGGAGGCGCTTCGGGCGCCGGGACCGGGGATTTGTCTCCGAGGATCCAGAGACTGAACAACGGCACTTTCAGTGCAACAACCAGACCGATGATGAAAGCGGGCCACTGCTGCGTTCCACCCCACCTGAACACTGCGCCAAGAAACGCGATCGTCAGGCCGATCTTGATGAATTCGCCGAGAAAGAACACCACCGGGTAACTCTCCGGTGCCTTCCCCTTGTGCAGGCTCAGGCGAATGGCAAACAAGGCATTCGGAATGATTGCGCACAATCCACCGAGCAGCAGCGATCCGGCGTGACCTGCCCCGAAAGCGAGCAATACGATCACCGAAACGCATGACAGAACGGCGACTTGCAGACCGACTGTGAGCATCATGAGCGCGGTTTCACTGTAGTTTCACCGCAGTTTCACAGACGACACTCGCGCTAAAGCTCAAGCCGGTCCAGGCAAAGACTGACGATTGTAGTATGCGGGTCGGAGGCGGTCAAACCCCGGAGTCGCCGACGAGGCGAAATCGTTCCGTTGCGCCCAAGGGTTTCGCGCGGCGGCCGTCGTTCAATCATCCTGGTCGAGCCGCTTTCGCAGGCCCAGGGTCTGCAACAGGCCCTCGAATTGCTCGCTATCCGAGAACCGGATCATCAGCTTCCCGCCCCCCTTTGCGTCGGGGCGGATCTGCACGGTCGATGTCAGGATGTCCGACAGGCGTTGCTGCAGGCGGACCAGATCGGGATCTTCAACCAGGCGGCGCGGCCTGGGGGCCGGTTCACGGCCGGACACGGTTTCGTTGGCAAGTTGCCGGGCGACCAGCGCCTCGGTTTCGCGCACGCTCAATTGCCCCGACTCGACCTGTTTGGCCACCAGCACCTGGTCGGCGCGCTCCAGCGTGAGCAGCGCCCGGGCATGCCCCATGTCCAACTGACCCAGCATCACCATCTGCTGGACCGGCTCAGCCAGGTTGAGCAGCCGCAACAGGTTGCTGGTCGCCGAGCGCGAGCGGCCGATCGCCTTGGCGGCGGCGTCATGCGAGTAGGCGAACTCCTCGATGAGCCGCCGGATCGCCAATGCCTCCTCGATGGGATTGAGGTCCTCGCGCTGGATGTTTTCGATCAGCGCCACGGCCAGCGCCTGCTCGTCGTCCATTTCGCGCTCGATCACCGGTACCTCGGTCAGGCCTGCGCGCTCGGCGGCCCGGTAGCGTCGTTCGCCGGCCAGGATCTCGAAAGTGGCGGCGCCATTGTCGGCGTCTGCGGCCAGGCGGCGCACCAGGATCGGCTGCATCACACCGTGTTCGCGGATCGAGTCGGCCAGCGTCTGCAGCGCATCGTGGTCGAAATGCGACCGGGGCTGGTACCTGCCCTGGCGGATCGCAGCCAGTGGCAGTTGACGCACCCTGTCGCCCGGTTCGGCCGCGGACTCGGGCGCCGGCTTGCCCGGCACATCGTCAGGATCGCCCAGCAGGGCGTCGAGGCCCTGCCCCAGGCCCTTGGGCTTCTTCATCGGATCAGGCTCCCCACGCGGTCGATCAGCTCGGCACCGAAAGCCAGGTAGGCTTTCGCGCCCTTGGAGTTCGGGTCGAACTCGACCCCCGGCTTGCCATAGCTGGGCGCCTCGGCCAGGCGCACGTTGCGCGGGATGACCGTCTGGAACACCTTGTCACCAAAGTGCTGTTCCAACTGCGCAGACACCTGGTTGGCCAGGGTCACGCGTGGATCGAACATCACGCGCAGCAGCCCGATCACGCGCAGGTTGGTGTTGAAGCTGGCATGCACCCGCTTGATCGTGTTGACCAGGTCGGCAAGGCCCTCGAGTGCAAAGTACTCGCACTGCATCGGAATGATCACGCCGTGCGCCGCGCAAAACCGTTGAGGGTCAGCATGGACAACGAGGGCGGGCAATCGATGAGCACGAAATCATAATCGTCGTCGACCGCTTCCAGCGAATCCTTCAGCCGGGTTTCACGGTTCTGCAGGCCGACCAGTTCTACTTCGGCACCGGCCAACTCGCGGTTTGCCGGCAACACGTCGTAGCCGGCGTCGAGCGGACCCGGGCGTCGCGCACGACCGCCTGGCCGATCAGCACCTGATAGACCGACCGGCTCAACGTGCGCTTGTTGATCCCGCTGCCCATCGTCGCGTTGCCCTGCGGGTCCAGGTCGATCAGCAGGACACGCTTGCCATGCCGCGCCAGCGCGGCGGCCAGGTTCACCGTCGTCGTGGTCTTGCCCACGCCACCCTTCTGGTTGGCAATGACGAATATTCTCGCCAAGATTCTCACTCCTGTTCATGCTGTTCGGACCGCTTGTCACGCGGCAGGTACTGATTGGTCGTCGGCCATTCGCAGTATCACCAGGGCCCTGGTCGCCGCCATTCCCGGCACATCGATCGCGATCACCTCGCGAATCACCGGATCAAGGGACTGATCCGGCTGGTAGGCGTCGCATTCCTGCTGCCATCGCGCGCCCTTCATCGCGGCCAGGATCGTGTCGGTTGCCACCAGGTGGGCCGTGGCATCGACAAAGCCCCTTAGCGAGGCGAACGCGCGACAGACCAACAGGGCCACCGGCCCTTCGAGATCGGCGCGGGCCAGCGCCTGGGCACGACATTCATGGACACGCAGATTGGGCAGGGCCAGGTCGATCCGGCACTGGGTCAGGAATGCCGCCTTCTTGCCGACCGGTTCGACGACATGAACCACGCGCTCGGGCCAGAGAATGGCCAGCGGGATGCCGGGCAGGCCGGCGCCGGAGCCGACATCGACGATCACGCCCGGGGTCGCCGCCAGCCGCTCGCGCAGCGGGGCCACGATCGATAGCGAGTCCAGCAGGTGTTGCTCGAACACCGCCGCCGGGTCGCGCAGCGCCGTCAGGTTGTAGATGCGGTTCCAGCGCAGGATCATCGCCTGGTAACGCAACAGGCGATCGATCGCCTGGTCGTCCGGTGCCAGGGCCATGCCCGTCGCGGCCTGCCGCAACTGGGTCGCGGTCGGCTCGCCGGAGGCGGTCTTGGCGCGTGCCGGGCGCAGCCCGTCCATGCCCGGGGACGACGACCGATGGCGGACGGTCGTCATCAGGCGGCCTGGCGTGGCGGGCGCGCCCGCTTCTTGAGATGAACCAGCAACAATGAGATTGCCGCCGGAGTCACGCCCATCATTCGGGAGGCCTGGCCGATCGTCTCCGGGCGCTGCCGGGCCAGCCGCTCCCGTACCTCGAAAGACAACCCGCCCACCTGGCCGTAATCGAAATCGACCGGTATCGCTAGTTGCTCGTTGTGCGCCTGCCGGCTGACCTCACCCTTTTGCTTCTCGACATAGCCCGAGTAGCGCGCCGTGATCTCGATCTGTTCGATCACCTGGCGATGCCAGCTGGTCGCCAGCTCGGCATCGTCGATGCCGGCCTGCAACGCCGTCCAACCCGGACCGGGCGCCGGTGGCACCGCGGCGATGATCGCTTCGTACGAGACATGCGGACGGGCGAGCAGCGAGTATAGTGAGTACTCACGTTCTATTGACTTGCCCAGCAGGCGGGTTGCCGCTTCGCTATCAAGGATCGTCGGGTTGACCCAGCTGCTGCGCAGCCGCTCGGTTTCCAGGGCAACCGCTTCCTGCTTGCGGCAGTGGAACGCCCATTGCCGGTCATCGACCAGGCCGAACGCGCGCGCCTGCTCGGTCAGGCGGGCATCGGCATTGTCCTCGCGCAGGCTCAGCCGGTACTCGGCCCTGCTCGTGAACATCCGGTAGGGTTCCGACACTCCCCTTGTGATCAGGTCATCGACCAGCACCCCCAGGTAGGCCTGGTCGCGACGCGGGCACCAGGCCGGCAGGCCCCGCACCTGGAGCGAGGCATTGAGCCCGGCCAACAGGCCTTGCGCCGCAGCCTCCTCGTAGCCGGTCGTGCCGTTGATCTGGCCGGCAAAGAACAAGCCGTCGATGGATTTCGTCTCCAGCGAGCTGCGCAGGGAGCGCGGATCAAAGTAGTCGTACTCGATGGCGTAACCCGGGCGCAGGATATGGGCGTTTTCCAGACCCCGGATCGACCGCACCAGCGCCAGTTGCACATCGAATGGCAGGCTGGTCAAAATCCCGTTCGGATAGAACTCGATCGGGTCCAACCCTTCGGGCTCGAGGAAGATCTGGTGGCTGTCCTTGCCCGCGAAGCGCTGGATCTTGTCCTCTATGGACGGGCAGTAGCGGGGACCGACCCCTTCGATCACCCCGGTGTACAACGGCGAGCGATCCAGCCCGTCGCGGATGATCTCGTGGGTCACGGCACTGGTATGCGTGATCCAGCACGGGACTTGACGCGGATGCTGGCTGGCCTTGCCCATGAACGAGAAAACCGGGACAGGATCCAGATCGCCCGGTTGCTCCTCGCAACGCTTGAAGTCGATCGAGCGCCCGTCCAATCGGGGCGGCGTCCCGGTTTTCAGACGGCCCTGCGGCAATTCGATCTCGCGCAGCCGCTGCGCCAGCGAGATCGACGGTGCGTCCCCGGCCCGGCCGGCAGCGTAATTCTCCAGGCCGACATGGATCTTGCCATTCAGGAAGGTGCCCGCCGTCAGCACCACGGCACGGGCCCGGAAGGTCAGCCCCAACTGCGTGATGACGCCGCACACTCTTTGCGAACGACCGTTCGTTTCTAGCAACAGATCGTCTGCGGCCTGCTGAAACAGCCACAGATTCGGTTGATTCTCGAGTCGACGTCGGATCGCCTGCCGATACAGGACGCGATCCGCCTGTGCCCGCGTTGCCCGCACAGCGGGGCCCTTGCTGCCATTGAGGATGCGGAACTGGATTCCGGCCTCGTCGGTGGCCGCGGCCATCGCGCCGCCCATTGCATCGATCTCGCGCACCAGGTGCCCCTTGCCAATCCCGCCGATCGACGGATTGCAGGACATCTGGCCCAACGTCTCCAGACTGTGAGTCAGCAAGAGCGTTCGAACGCCGGTCCGAGCCGCGGCAAGTGCGGCTTCGGTTCCCGCATGGCCGCCACCAATGACGATGACATCGAATTGATCTGGATATTGCATGGTTGGCGGTCAGCGATGTTTCACGTGAAACAACTCTTCCTGCAGCAAGGGTGACTGGATTGGCGATGGCGCCGCAGGTGGCGTTGACGACGCAAGCACCAGCGAACATCCGAAGTGGGGTGGGGCATTATAGGCGCGGACCGACCCCTGGTCACCTTAAATTCATTGCAGACGGAAAGGGATGGCAGTCGAATCGGCCTGATTCCCTTTGCAAATCCATGTCCCGACCCCGATTACGGAAGAGGATGGTGATGGTTTGCAGGAAGGCGAATCTGGGCAGCACCAGGGAATTTGTGATGCCTGCAACGACTGGCATCGAGCATTGCCATCACCTGAAGCTGGAGAGCGCGCCGGTAAGACGCCTGTTTCACGTGAAACATTGGCCTCGGCGACCGACGGGGCACGATGTATAGGTCTTGCTTCAAACGGCCATCACCCTCGTTGGCCACCCAGTGCGACGGTGTTCCACGTGAAACATACCGGATTCCGTGTCAAGCCAGAGCCACAAGTTGACGACGCGTTTATGGAGCATGATCTTTCCAGCCGACTTAGATCGACCATCTCCGCCATCCCAGGGCGGCTTTTCCAGGGCGAACCGGTTTCACGTGAAACAAACTGATTTCCTTGGGTTCGGTGCGTGGCCCGCCATCCTGATCTCGGAGCAGGTATGAGGATCGTCCGATTCCTGTTAACGCCTGTTCACACCAAGGATGCACCCGCGCCGTCACCGCTCAGGGCTGTCAGCAAGGCGCGAGCGACGCTGCTGACAGCCCTGAGGGGCGACGGCCCTTACCGATATTGCCCGCGATCGCCCTTCGTCCATTCGTCGAATGCCGATGCGAATCTCATAACTTGCCTTGAATCAGGCAGATCGCATGCGCTGGCGAAGGACGCAATTGACTTTCGATCGCCGATGTTTCACGTGAAACAATGGACTGCCTGCAAAAGGGTCTGCTCAGGAAGGCGACTTTCAATCTTCCGATCCGCCATCCTCACAATGAAGCGCCATAAGCGGACGAACCAATATCGGTCGGCTGTGCCATCAACTTGCCTAGTTCGCGGCAGAACACGGCCAGTCAGCCCAATCAACGGATGGTTCGTCGCAAAAATCGTGGTTCCACGTGAAACATCGTGTTCAACGAGCAGGGCCAATCTCGCGAACCGAGATAGCCGTTATTGAGACCTCTGATTCCCCAATTGAAGTCTAATGCCAACAGATCGCGAAGCGGCGGACAATAGCCTTGGCCGATCTGATTTGCCCAAATCCAGGCAAACCACCCTCGAATGATCACGAAATCAGCGACCCTGGCCGATTCCCCATGTTTCACGTGAAACATCCGATGATCATCGTGCCGGCTGGTTCGCCTTGGCCATGTGGGGCGGCTTAGCCAACGGAGACCGGAATCGAAAGCGAGCGGCGAGGAGTCATTCGACAACAGCTCGAGAACTTGGTGATGAAACTTGCCTCGATCAGGCGCGAATCCATTGAGGACTGAGGCAGCGGGTGATTGGGCCCGATCAGGGTTGTTCCACTGAAACAACCTCTGTTCAATCATTGAAGTCAGCTCTCCAAACCGATCTGGCAACCTTCGAGACCACGGAATCGTCCATCCCAAAACAACGCCAGGCGGTCCATCAATGACGAGCCGTGGTTCATCTCTGATGGAGTTTGCCTCGATCTGGGCACGAATCCATTGAGGACTGCGCGCAGGTGATTGGGCCCGATCAGGGTTGTTCCACGTGAAACAACCTCTGCTCAATCATTCAAGTCGGCTCTCCAAACCGATCTGGCAACCTTCGAGACCACGGAATCGTCCATCCCAAAACAACGCCAGGCGGTCCGTCAATGACGAACCGTGGTTCATCTCGATGGAATTTGCCTCGATCTGGGCACGAATCCATTGAGGAATGAGGCAACGGTGATTGGGCCCGATCAGGATTGTTCCACGTGAAACAACCTCTGTTCAATCATTGAAGTCGGCTCTCCAAATCGATCTGGCAACCTTCGAGACCACGGAATCCTCCATCCCAAAACGACGCCAGGCGGTCCGTCAATGACGAGCCGTGGTTCATCTCGATGGAGTTTGCCTCGATCTAGGCAGAAATGGATCGAGTCATGACGCAGCCAGCGGGACGTTTCGATTGGGCATGTTTCACGTGAAACATCATCCATCAGATGCTGAGCGTCGATCACTGGATGCAAGATCAAGCCTTCGGTCTGTTGCTCATTGAGCCGAGCGTCATCCTCCGGATGCTGGTGCTACCTCGACCGGACCCTCATTCGCTGATCCTCCCTATGGCCGCGAGATCACTGTTCCTCTCGAAACCACCCGTTCGGGGAATCAATTGTCGATGTTTCACGTGGAACATCGCCGGCAATGGGGGCCGCTACCTACCTACCCTCGTGGAATCAAGGCCAGGCGAGTTGCGGACCGCAGCGACGCCAGTTGACCTACGGGGATGGGCGTCAGTTCAACGTCGATAAGTTGCCAGTGGTTCACCCGGCAGCCACCTGGTATCGAGAGCGATGATTCATGTTTCACGTGAAACATCGCAGGCATCACGGCAGGAGGCCGTCCGGAGAACGAGTTCGTGTCGGAGCAAACCGAGCCTGATCAGGAGAGCAGCAGTATGCCGTGTCTGCACGGCGATGATGTTTCACGTGAAACAGCTTCCGCTGCGAAGTCTGTTTCAATTTCGCCTGTTTCTTGCCCCAAAGGACACGTGAGTCGATCGTTCTAGACCGTGCCCTGACATGATTGACGGGCAACGCCGGTATCTCCCGACATCTTGCCGTCGTCTGGCGCAGTCTGGAAGGAATGTCGTGACCATCCACAGGAAGTCCGGGCACCAGCAAACCGGCTTTTTTTGGCCGCAGTATCGGTGACTGAGATGATCCATCACCCCGGAATGTCTCGGCAGCACCCGGGATCGACGCCTGAACAAAAGAAATGCTATCGGCTGGTCGAGCGACAGCGATGCTCGCCTATGCCGATGTTTCACGTGAAACATCGAGGCGAGGAATGGCGGGGAAGAATACCGGCGCTCATCCCCCCTCCATACACTAGGATCCCCGCCTTTGGCCACTGTCGACGTTTCGTCGGATACGTCAGTAAGAGGCGCAGGTAACAGCCGAACGGGGCTGATATCTCCTCGCACGATAGATCCCGTTCCAGAACCGATACCTGGTGACCGACTTCGCACGCCGACCAATCCGCCAAGACGGTACGCTTTATCGATGCATGGCAGCCGAACTGAAAGGCGCGGGCCGATCTGATCACCCAGGGTTGACGCACCGTGCACAGCACGGGAAAGCCCGACCTCGAGCGCAAAAACATACGAACCGAGGTCCATCACGCATCAGCGAGGAACTGATGGTCCATTCGGCGACAGCAATGGGTCAGTGCTCATCATTCATCGATGACTGGTGAATAGTGAGCATTCACTATATTCCCATTCCCCGTAAAACCTTGCCAATCGGCTTGCCAACAACAACGGCGACTCGGGTCAGGATCGGTCGAGCATCCACTCCGCCGCCCGCTCGGCAATCATCAGTGTCGGCGAATGGTATTACCCGACGTGATGGTCGGCATGACCGATGCGTCGGCGATCCGGCAGCCACGCAGTCCGATCACCCGGAGTCGACCATCGACAACCGCCAATGGATCTTCAGGCGGACCCATCCGGCAGGTGCCGACCGGATGAAAGATGGTCGTTCCGATGTCGCCGGCAGCATTGGCCAACTGATCGTCGGTCCGCACCCCGGGCCGGGCAGGACTTCCTCGGGCGAAAACCGCGCCAGTGCCGGCGCGGCGACGATGCGGCGAGTCAGCCGGATCGACTCGGCAGCCACCAACCGGTCCTCTTCGGCCGACAGGTAGTTGGGTGCGATTCGCGGCGATGCGAAAGGATCTGCACAGGGACGTGAATCGTCCCCCGGAATGTGGCCGCAGGTTGCAGACCGACGCGGTGAACGCTGGAAACCGATGCAAGGGTTCACCGAACTTATCCAGCGACAACGGCTGAACGTGGTATTCGACATTTGCACTGGCATGCTGGTCGGAACTGAAAGCGAATGCCCCCAGCTGGCTCGGCGCCATCGTCAACGGCCCCCGTCGACGGAACAGGTACTCGAGCCCCATGGCCGCCTTGCCAAGCAGGCTGTTTGCCTGCTGATTGAGTGTTTTGGTGCCTTTTACCCGGTATACGGCGCGTAATTGCAGATGATCCTGCAAGTTGCCGCCAACGCCGGGGAGATCGTGAACCATCGGGATGCCGGCCTCACGCAAAATCTCGACGCGGCCCACCCCCGAGCGCTCGAGCACCTGGACCGAACCGATGGCCCCGGCCGCCAAAACGACCTCGCCCGACACGGCCGCCACCCTGGCTGCACCATTGGTTGGGCGCGAACGGGCATCGTTGGCGGCCACCTCAAAAACGACACACCGACGACGCGGTGTGGATCAACGGTGTCGAAGACCAGCTTGTCGACATGCGCTCCGGTGACGATGGTCAGGTTCGGGCGCCGTCGAACCGGCTCGAGAAACGCCCGCGCGGCATTCCAGCGAACCCCCTGACGCTGGTTCACATCGAAGTACCCGCAACCAAAGTTGTCACCGCGGTTGAAGTCATCCACCGAAGGAATGCCGGCTTCGGCCGCCGCGGCGCGGGAACGCCTCGAGGATCTCCCAGCCCAGTCGCTGCTTCTCGATGCGCCATTCACCATGCCGCACATGCATCGGGTCGACACTGCCGTCATCGACCGAATGATGGCTTTCGTGGCGCCGGAAGTAGGGGCAGCACGTCGTCCCAGTCCCAACCGGGCAGGGTTTTATTCCAGCGGGCGTAATCGGCACGTTGGCCGCGCATGTAGATCATGCCGTTGATCGACGAGCAACCGCCCAGCACCCGGCCGCGTGGGTATTTGATGCGCCGCCCGTTCAGGCCCGCCTCGGCCTCGGTCTCGAACAACCAGTCGGTGCGGGGTTCCCGATGCAGTACAGATAGCCGACCGGAATGCGGATCCAGACATAATCATCGCGCCCGCCGGCCTCGAGCAACAACACCCGGTGTCGCGGATTGGCGGACAGCCGGTTCGCCAGCAGGCAGCCCCGCGGTGCCCGCACCAACGACGATGAAGTCAAAGGGTTGTGCCAGCGCCGCGTCTGTCACGCCACATGCCCGCTCCCCGACGGCCGCGAGGCCTCAGATGCCCGCCAGGCACAGATACTTGATCTCCAGGTACTCGTCGATACCGGCGCAGGCCTTCCCGACCGAGCCCGGACTGCTTGACACCGCCAAACGGTGCGATCTCGGTCGACAGGATGCGCTGTTCCGCAAACCATGCCCGACTCGATCCCCTCGGCCACCGGAAGATACGACCGACGTCGCGGGCATAAAAGTACGACGCCAGCCCGAACTCACTGTCATTGGCCATCGCCACCGCCTCTTCCTCGGTCTTGAAGCGGAACAACGGGGCCACCGGCCCAAAGGTTTCCTCGGTGGCCACCTGCATGTCCTGGGTCACATTGGTGAGAATGGTCGGCTCGAAGAACAAGCCGCCCCGCGCATGGCGTTTGCCGCCCAACAACACGGAGGCGCCCTTGCCGACGGCATCGGCAATGTGCTTTTCCACCTTGTCGATCGCCGCGGGTTCGATCAGCGGACCGATGACCACGCCGTCCTCGGTCCCGGCGCCGACCTTGAACGCGCCGACCTTGCTGGCGCAGCTTGGCGGCGAACTCGTCATAGACCGAATCCTGGACATACAGCCGATTCGCGCAGACGCAGGTCTGGCCGGCGTTGCGATATTTGGAGGCCAGCGCCCCTTCGACCGCTGCGTCGATATCCGCATCGTCGAAAACGATGAACGGTGCGTTGCCACCCAGCTCGAGCGACAGCTTCTTGATCGTGTCCGCCGACGGCGGCAGGATCCGGCCAACCTCGGTCGACCCGGTGAACGAGATCTTGCGCACGACCGGACTCTCGCACAAGGCCAGCCCGATCTCGGGCGACTTGTCGGCCGCACCGACGACGATGTTGAACACGCCGGGCGGAAAGCCCGCCTCCTCGGCCAATGCCGCCAGCGCCAGCGCCGACAACGGCGTGGCCTCGGCCGGCTTGCAAACAGCGGTGCAGCCTGCCGCGAATGCCGGCGCCAACTTGCGCGTGATCATCGCGATCGGGAAGTTCCACGGCGTGATCGCCCCGCAGACACCAATCGGCTCCTTCATGACCAGGATGCGGCGGTCGGCGGCGTGGGTCGGTACCACGTCACCGTAGGTGCGTTTACCCTCTTCGGCAAACCACTCGACGAACGACGCACCGTAGGCCACCTCGCCGCGTGCCTCGGCCAACGGCTTGCCCTGTTCGGTGGTCATCAACAACGCGAGATCTTCGGTGTTCGCAAGGATCAGGTCGTACCAGCGGCGCAGGATTGCCGCCCGGGCCTTGGCCGTCATCTTGCGCCAGCCGGGCAGGGCGACCCGGGCCGCCTCGATCGCCTGTTCGGTTTCGGCACGGCCCATGTCCGCGACATCGGCGACCCGTTCGCCATTGGCCGGGTTGTTCACTGCGAATCGACCGCCGCCGGCGGCCGCGACCCACTTGCCACCGATGAAGCCATCGTGGCGCAGCAGGCCGGCATGGTTGAGGGTGATTGCCATCATCTGTCTCCGTGAAACACTGCAAACACCGGCGACCCGGACCCGGGACACCGGGAAAACCCTACTTCATCGTCGGTATGACGAATTCGGCACCGGCACGGATGCCGGCCGGCCAGCGCTGGGTGATCGCCTTGTAACGGGTGTAGAACCGCACCCCCTCGGGGCCGTGCATAGTGATGGTCGCCGAACAGTGACGACTTCCAGCCACCGAACGAGTGAAACGCCATCGGCACCGGGATCGGCACGTTGATGCCGACCATGCCGATCTGCACCTGGCTCGAGAACTCGCGTGCCGCATCACCATCGCGGGTGAAGATGGCGGCGCCATTGCCGAACTCGTGCTCGTTGACCAGATGCACCGCCTCGTCGAAGCTGTCGACGCGCACGATCGCCAGCACCGGACCGAAGATCTCCTCGCGGTAGATCTTCATCGACGTCTTCACCCGGTCGAAAAGGCAGCCCCCCAGGAAAAACCCCTTCTCGAACCCCGCGACCTTCGTGTCCCGGCCGTCCACCACCAACTCGGCCCCTTCGGCGACACCCGAATCGACATAGCCACGCACCTTGTCCAGGTGGGCCTTGGTGACCAGCGGCCCCATCTCGGCCTTGTCGTTCATGCCATCGGCAATGACGATGGCGGGCACCCGCTTCTTGAGCATCGCGACCAGCGGATCGGCCGCAGCACCCACGGCGATCACCACCGACACCGCCATGCAGCGCTCGCCAGCCGAACCGTAGGCCGCGCCGATGATTGCGTCGACCGATTGATCCAGGTCGGCGTCGGGCATCACGACCATATGGTTCTTGGCACCTCCGAGCGCCTGCACCCGCTTGCCCGCCTTGCTGGCGGTTTCGTGCACGTAGCGGGCAATCGGTGTCGAGCCCACGAAACTGACCGCACCGACGCGTGGGTCGGTCAGCAGCGCATCGACCGCCTGCTTGTCGCCCTGGACGACGTTGAACACCCCGTCGGGCAGCCCGGCCTGCTTGAGCAACTCGGCCATGAACAGGGATGCCGACGGATCGCGCTCCGACGGCTTGAGGATGAAACTGTTGCCGCAGGCGATCGCCACCGGAAACATCCACATCGGCACCATCGTCGGGAAATTGAACGGCGTGATGCCGGCACACACGCCAAGCGGCTGGCGCATCGACCAGGCGTCTATACCGGTACCGACCTGCTCGGTGTACTCCCCCTTGAGAAGCTGCGGAATGCCGCAGGCGAACTCGACGACCTCGAGACCGCGGGTGATCTCGCCATGGGCGTCGCTGAACACCTTGCCATGTTCGCTCGAGATGATGGCCGCCAATTCGTCGGCACGTTCCTCGAGCAGCATCTTGAACTTGAACATCACCCGTGCCCGGCGCAGCACCGGCGTACGCGACCAAGCCTTGAACGCCTCGGCCGCGTTGGCGATCGCGTCCTCGATCTGCGCCTCGGTCGCAAAGGCCACCTCGCGGGCAATCTCGCCACGGGCAGGATCATAGACCGGCATCGTACGGGCACCCGTCGCCGCACCCACGGCCCGGCCGTTGATCCAGGACCCCACCTGCGCTGCCTTCAACATCGGAATATCCGTCTTGCCCATGATTTCTCCTGATTCAGTTTGACCGTTTTCGCGCGATAACCCCCATTGTTGCAGACTGGGCGGCGCTTGGGCCGAACTTCGGGTCCGCTATCGCCGTCCTGGATCGGCGCTGGCATACTCGGCAGGTATCTCCCGCACCCAGAGCCATGCCCGAACCCGCGCCAGACCTGCTGCCGATCGCCGTGACGCTTGGCGATCCCGCCGGCATCGGACCCGAAATCGTCCTCAAGGCCCTGCAGGCGGAACCCTGGGCATCGGGCTGCATCGTCGTCGGCGACGCCGCGAACCTGGCGCGCCAGGCTGCCAGCCTGGGCCTGCCCATGCCAGCGCACGTTCATCGTATCGATGCCGATGAGAACGCCGAAGTGCGGCCGGGCGAACCCGGCCCGCTGTCCGGGGACATCGCCTATCGCTCGGTGCTCAAGGCCGTCGGGCTGCAGCAGTCCGGCCGCGTCCGGGCAATCGTCACCGCGCCGCTGGCCAAGTCGGCCATGCAGGCGGCCGGGCACGACTTCCCGGGCCATACCGAGTTGCTCGCCGCGCTGGCCGGCGGGGTGCCGGTGCGCATGATGCTGGCCAATGACGAGTTGCGGGTGGTGCTCGTCACGATCCATCTGCCGCTGCGCGCGGCGCTGGACCGCCTGGATGAATCGGTGATCCTCGAGACCCTGCAGATCGCCGATCGCAGCCTCAGGCTGTTCGGCCTGGCCGAGCCACGGCTGGCGGTTGCCGGCGTCAATCCGCATGCCGGCGAGGACGGCCTGTTCGGTCGCGAGGAGATCGACCTGGTCGCCCCGGCGGTGCGCCGGGCCCGTGAGTCGGGCATCCAGGCCAGCGGACCGTGGCCACCCGATACCGTGTTCATGATGGCCCGCGGGGGTCGTCGCTTCGATGCGGTGATCGCGATGTATCACGACCAGGGGCTGATTCCTGTCAAGTACAACGGGATCGAAAACGGCGTGAACATCACGCTGGGCCTGCCGTACGTGCGCACCAGCCCCGACCATGGCACCGCCTTCGACATTGCCGGCCAGGGCATCGCCGACCCGTCAAGCCTGCTGTCGGCGCTGCGCATGGCCGACGAGCTGAGCCGGCCGGGCGCGCTGCCAGCGGCGTGACTCAGCCCTCGGTCGGCGGCCTGGCGACACGGCCATGGGCGAGATAGCCCATGCCGAGCTGGGTCGGTTCGATCACCAGGTCGGGCACCCATCGGCCGACGATGTCCCAGGGGCTTCGCAACTCGCCCGGCCGCCCGTTATAGGCACGGTTCTTGAACCACACGTACAGGTTCAGGGGCATCAACCAGAGGGGAAACGCCTTGATCCCGGCCATCGAGACGATCGCCGACGGCCGGGCGAGCGACATCAGTCTCACCACGGCGTCTTCCGAGCGACAGATGTCGTGCGTGTAGTTGAACAACAGCGCATCCAGCAACTCGGGCAAGACCAGTTCATGGGCCGGCTGCTCGACCAGGTGGACATTGGTCCAGCCGTGACGCACGATGCGCCGGCGGGCCAGTTCGGCCATCTCGGGGCTTTGTTCGCAGCCGTAGACCACACCCCGGTCACCCACCCGCTCACGCAGCAGCGCAAAGCTCAGTCCGGTGCCGCAGCCGACGTCGAGCACCCGCTGACCGGGAATCAGGCGCAACCGCTCGACCGCCCGCTCGCGCAGCGGCCAGGTTCGCGAACAGGTTTCGTCATAGGCGGCGGCACGGGTACGGTAGCGCTCGCGTGACAACTGGCGGATGGCTTCGGCGCTCTGGGGATCGGTCAACGGGGGCTCGATTCTGACTCTCGATGACGCGAAAATACCCGAAATCAGCCCGCCTCGGTGCGGCGACCCGCCTGGCATCGCGGGCGTCCGGTTTCACCGCCGGCAATGGCCCCACGAACAACGGGGCACCCGAAGGCGCCCCGTCAGCCACTGCCGAATCGCTGTCTCAGGCGGCCAGGCGCTTGTGCAGTGCCTCGCGGATGCTCTGCAACTCACCCGGTAGACCGTCACGCAGCTTCTCGAACAGTTCGGCATGCAGCGCCAGCTCCTGCTTCCAGGCAGCCTTGTCGATCGACGTGATCTGCCCGAACTTCTCGGCCGAGAAGTCCAGGCCGTCCCAGTTCAGGTCCTCGAAGCGCGGGGTCAGCCCGAACACGTGCTCCTCGCCGCCGGCCTGGCCCTCGATCCGATCGATCATCCACTTGAGCACGCGCATGTTCTCGCCGAAACCCGGCCACACGAACTTGCCGTTCTCGTCGGTGCGGAACCAGTTCACGCAGAAGATGCGCGGCAGCTCGGCGCCCGAGGCCGTGAGTTTTTCGCCAAGGCCCAGCCAGTGACCGAAGTAATCGGCCATGTTGTAACCGCAAAACGGCAGCATCGCGAACGGATCACGTCGCACCACCCCCTGCTTGCCAGCCGCCGCCGCGGTCGTCTCCGACCCCATCGTGGCCGCCATGTAGACGCCTTCGGGCCAGCTGCGCGACTCGGTCACGAGGGGAACGGTGCTCGAGCGGCGTCCGCCGAAGATGAAAGCATCGATCGCCACGCCGGCCGGGTTGTCCCAGTCGTCATCGATCACCGGATTCTGGCTGGCCGCCACCGTGAAGCGGGCGTTCGGATGAGCGGCCTTGCGCCCTTCGCGGGCCCCGATCTCGGGCGTCCAGTCGTTCCCCTGCCAATCGGTGCAATGCTTGGGTGCCGGGCCCATGCCCTCCCACCAGACATCACCATCGTCGGTAAGCGCCACGTTGGTGAAAATGACGTTCTCGCGCAGCGACGCCATGCAGTTGTAGTTGGTGTGCTCGTTGGTCCCCGGCGCAACCCCGAAGTAACCCGCCTCGGGATTGATCGCGAACAGCCGGGTCTTGCCGGTGGCCGGATCGACCCGCGGCTTGATCCACGCGATGTCATCGCCAATGGTGGTCACCTTCCAGCCCGCGTAAGCCTTGGGCGGAATCAGCATGGCGAAGTTGGTCTTGCCGCACGCCGACGGAAACGCCGCCGCAACATGGTATTTCCGGCCCTGGGGTGAGGTTACGCCCAGGATCAGCATGTGCTCGGCCAGCCAACCGACGCCGTCGTGCGCCGCTTCCTGGCGACCCATGTTCGAGGCGATTCGCAATGCAAAGCACTTCTTGCCCAGCAACGCATTGCCCCCGTACCCGGACCCGTATGACCAGATCTCCCGCGTCTCCGGGTAGTGGACGATGTACTTGGTCTTGTTGCAGGGCCAGGCGACATCGTCGATCGCATGGCCGTCGGCATCGATCAACGGCATGCCAACCGAGTGCATGCACGGCACGAACTCGCCGTCGCTGCCCAGCACGTCGTAAACGGCCTTGCCCATCCGCGTCATCATGCGCATGTTCGCGACGACATACGGCGAATCGGACAACTCGACTCCGATCTGCGCGATCGGCGAACCGAGCGGACCCATCGAGAACGGGATCACGTACATCGTGCGGCCGCGCATGCAGCCTTCGAACAAGCCGGTGAGCGTCTCGCGCATCTGTGCCGGTTCGATCCAGTTGTTCGTCGGGCCGGCATCAGCCTTGTTGGTCGAGCAGATGAAGGTGCGATCCTCGACGCGCGCGACATCGGTGGGGTCGGACCACGCGAGAAACGAATTCGGTCGCTTCCTGGCATCGAGCCTGCGCAGGGTACCGGCCTCGACCATCGCCGCGCACAGACGATCGTATTCCTGCTGGCTGCCATCCGACCATTCGATCCGGTCGGGCTGGGTGAGTGCTGCCATGCGCGCGACCCAGTCGATCAGCCCCTGGTGACGCACGTGGGGCGGCGCCGACACATCCCGAGCAGCGACCTGCGCCGAAGAGGATTGGTTCATCTGAAAACCTCCATGATAGAAAACCGTTCAGCGATCCGGTCGGTCGGGATCAGCCATCGACCATGCCACCATCCCGCCTGGACGGCGGCCGGTTGGGCGGGACGGCAGGAAACTTCCTGAAAGGATCGGTGCTCCCGCGTGCCAGCGCCGGCATCGGGCAATATCTCCGTAGCAAGAACCATGGGGTTCCCTTGCAGATGGGTCGCAGCGCTCACTTCAAGTTCCTACAGTCCTTCCGATGGGCCAGACAACTCAGGCCAGGGGAACCGGACCGGAGACGACACCAGGGAAAGCAAAATCGCTTTGAATGCACGGACGACCGGGACGCCGCATCCACAATGAAGGCCGGCGGAAAGGCCGACGCTGCCAGGAAGAGGCGGTTCTGGAAAGCCCGTTATTTTGTCACACGATCACTCGGGCGACCTCGCAGGCCATAAGGTGGCACAAGCGCCGCGTTCGTGCAGCGGACAAATTCACGGCCCGCTCCCGAAGGTAAACTGCCCGAACCGTAAAACACCGTGACCGAGACATGGAAACCAAGGTTTCGCCCAGTTCAGCCATTGCCCGCCAATTGCTGGCCAGCTACGACCTCGCCCTGCCGATCGATCCGGCCGAACTGGCCCCGATCGACAACCTGGATGACGCCCGGGACATCGTCGACGACATTGCCGCCGCCCGCGTCGGCCGGGGCGAGCGCCGGCTCGGTTACAAGATCGGCTTTACCAACCGCACGATCTGGGCCCGCTACGGGGTGAACCACCCGATCTGGGCCCCGGTCTACGACAGCACGGTCCGCCAACTGGCCGGGCACGACGCGGCGATCGGCCTGACCGGCCTGGTCGAACCACGGCTGGAGCCCGAGATCGTCATCGGCCTGGCGTCCACCCCGCTGGCGCCCACCGCGCAGGCCGTGGCCCGCTCCGTCGGCTGGATCGCCGCCGGCTTCGAGATCGTGCAGTCGGCATTCCCCGGCTGGCAATTCACAGGGGCGCAGGCCTTTGCGGCCCAGGGGCTGCACGGGCGGCTGCTGATCGGTCCGCGTCACTCGCTGGCCAGCCTGGGCCTGGCCGCGGCCGACCTGCCCGCGCAACTGGCCGCGATCGAGCTGGCGTTGTTCGCCAACGGGGCCGCCCGCCCGACCGACACCGGCCGCGGGCATTACGTCCTCGACGGGCCCTGCCACGCGTTAGCCCACCTCGTGGCCGAACTCGCCTGCGCCGGCCGGCAGCTGGACGCCGGGGACATCATCACCACCGGGACGCTGACCGATGCCCAACCGCTGGCGAGCGGACAACGCTGGCGCAGCGAGATCCAGGGAATACCTGGTTTGCAAGGACTTACTCTGCGCATAGAGGCCGCCTGATGGGCCTTCCATTGCCTGTCGATCGCGACGCGATCGACGCGGCCGCGGCCCGGCTGGCGGGCCATCTGCGCAAGACCCCGGTGATGTCCGTGGATACCCCGGCCGGGCAGGTGGAACTGAAACTGGAATTCCTGCAGCTGAGCGGCACCTTCAAGGCCCGCGGCGCGTTCAACCGCCTGCTCCACCATGCGCAGGCCCACGACACGCGCCACGTCGCCGCCGCATCCGGCGGCAACCACGGGATCGCGGTCGCGCTGGCCGCCCGTTCACTGGGTTTCGAAGCAACGATCTTCGTGCCGGCCAACACCCCACCGGCCAAGCGCGAGCTGCTCGAATCGCTGGGCGCCACCGTGCACGCCCGGGGCGAGCAGTATGCGCAGGCATTCGAGGCCTGCGAGCAGTTCATCGCCGGTAGCGACGCCATCCTTTGCCACGCCTACGACCAACCGGAGACGCTGGCCGGGCAGGGCACGGTGGCCCGCGAATGGGCGGACCAGACGGCGGGGCTGGACACGGTGCTCGTCGCCGTCGGCGGGGGCGGGCTCATTGGCGGCATGGCGGCGTGGTTCCAAGGCAGCCCCCGCGTGATAGCCGTCGAGACCACCGGTTGCCCCACACTGAATGCGGCGCTGGCCGCCGGCCGCCCGGTCGACGTCGAGGTCGGCGGAATCGCCGCGGACTCCCTGGGCGCCCGTCGGCTGGGCGAACAGGTATTCCCGATCGTGCGTCGGCATGTCGCCGCCAGCGTCCTGGTCAGCGATGACGAAGTGATCGCGGCGCGCCGCTTCGCCTGGTCGGCCTGCCGGGTGCTGCTCGAACCGGGCGGTGCCACGGCGCTGGCCGCGTGGCTCAGTGGCCGCTACCGGGCCGGCCCCGGCGAGCGCGTCGGGGTGCTGCTATGCGGCGCCAATACCCGGATCGAGGCCCCTGATACCGTTCGCGAACGAAAAAAGCGGCGACAACATTGATCAAATCGCGATCCTGGCGGCGAATTGTGGCCGCAGGTCGGTTTGCCCGGCCCCGTCGTGCGCCGAACTGCGGTATTGTTGAGCCATGACAGAAACCACCCCAGCCCAGCGGACGGCGTCAACCGCCCGAATCGTCCTTTACGCCGGTGCGCTCTTCGTTGCCGAGGCGCTCCTGCGCGGCTCGGCGATGCGCGCCGCCATTGCCAGCGCGATTCTCGCCATCGGTACCGGCTTGCTGATCCTGGCCAAGCGCGCCGACTGAAGCGGCTCGTCAGCCGCTTGCCGCGCCATGCACGCGTTCGAAGCCCTGCATGTCGACGGCCATGCGATCGATGATGAACTCTGCGACGCCGGCTCGGTCGGCCCTGAACTCGCCCACCTTGCCCAGACCTACTGTCTGAGCGCCCGGGCGCTGGTCTACCGGCAACCGTCGTCCGAGTGGCGGCTGTTCATCGTGCTGTTGCCGCTGGCCTCGCGGCTGTCGCTGATGACCAACCCGATTTTCACCCAACTGGTGCGCGCCTGGGGTCTGAACCTGCGCTTCATCGGAGTCGACCGCCTGGGCCAGGTCTACGACTTTCGCAACCTGCTCAGTGACCGCATGCTGGCCACGTTGATCGAGTGGCTGCGTTCCGAAGACCTGCGCCATCATGGCGCCGCCCAGCCGCCGGCCGATGTCGCGCTCGACATCCTGTTTGCCACGCTGGCCCGCGACATGATGACCGTGCTGGACAAGCGCACCGATGACTGGGGACGCCACCTGGACAGCCGGCACCGGCTGGAGCCCGGCGCACCGGCCAGCCTGTTCGATCGCGCCAGCCGCTTTCCGGACTTCCTGCGGGCCTGCCACGAAGCCTTGCGCAACCAGACGATCGATGTGGACTTTTACGGGCGGGTGCTGCGTTCGATAGATCTGCGCGAACAAACGCTCGAACAACGGGCCGCCGACCAGATCGAGAACTGTCTCGACCCGGTCACCATCGCCAAGCTCGAGCGCGCGGGCATCGGCAAGCATCTGGGGTGCTACAACTGGTTGCGCCTCGCGCCGCGGCACGCGCCGATGCGCGCGCACATCCTGACGAGGCTGCCATCGTTCGCCTCGTTCTTTGCCGAGGCCTTGCTGCCGATGGAAACCTGGCAACCCATGGCTGGCGACATCGAACAACTCTACAGCGAGCATCCGACCGAGGAAGAGTTGCTGATCCAGGAGCAACAGGACCGCGAAACGCCTTCCCGGCACCCGGTGCGCGATGCCCCCGGCTACGACCTGGGCGAGATGGCATCGGGCAGTCTGTCGATGCGCAACGTGGAACACATGATGCGTCTGCGTCGCGCGGTCGACTCCGGCCAGGACCGCGCGGTGATCCAGGCGCTCGCCGCCCGGTTCTCGGTGAGCGAGAACACGATCCGGCTGCTGTGGCACGACAAGCCGGCAGCGCTGGGCCAGCCCCCGACCTGGCACCTGGCCGAGATCCTGCGTCAACTGGACGCGCTCGAGCGCCGCGACTGGCCGGACAGCCGGCCCGCCTGGGAAAGCCTGATGGCCCAGGCCGTGCCGGCCGCCGCAGCCTGATCTCGTCCCGGCGCAAACGGCCCTGTCGAGGCGGCCCGGTCAATCCGCCGGGCGCAGGTCGTCGGCCCCGATGTAGATCCGGTTCCAGGTCGGGCTGATCACCAGTTCGTTGATGCACACGTGCGCGGGCAGGCCGGCCACGTAGGCAATGGCATCGCCGACATCCTCGGGCCGCAGCATCCGGTCCATGTCCTGCTGCGGTGGCGGCACCGGGCGCGACTTGAGGATAGGGGTGGCGACCTCGCCTGGACACACCATGGTCGCGCGAATCCCGTGCCGTCCTTCCTGGTCATTGATCGATTCGACCAACGGGGCCAGCGCCTGCTTCGTGGCACCGTAGGCCGCGCCGGTGAACGGCAGAAAACGCCAACCGGCCCACGACGACACCACGATGATGCTGCCCCGCCCCGCGCGGCGCATGCCCGGCAACACCGCGCACACCCCGTTGGCCACCCCCTCGAGATTGACCCGCGAGACCCGGGCGAAATCCGCCGGGGTCAGCCGGGCCCACGAGCGGTTAGGCACGTTCGTGCCGGCACTGGCCACCAGGACGGCCAACGGGCCGGCCGCCGCTTCCAATTCCCCTGCCACCGCTGCCACCGCATCGGCGTCGGCCACGTCGAGCATCATCGCCCGCGCGGCATAGCCCGCCTGCTTCAAAGACGCTACGGCCTCATCCAGCTTGTCCTGGCGCCGGCCGGAAATCGCCAGCGAATGCCCGGCCCGACCCAGCGCATGGGCCGCCGCCCGGCCGATGCCCGTGGCGCCACCAGTGATCCAGGCCAGGCCGGTGCCGTTATCTTGTCGTGCCATCATGTTCTCCGTTGCGCAATTTGAGCTTGTGCCAGCCATTCCCGATGCGTTTCCAACCATCGCAGGAACTCGCCCGCATCCTCGCGACCCTGCTGCCAGGTCGCCTCGTAGCTGGCTGGCGCAGTGTAGTCCCAGCTCGACGCGGCCACCTTGCGCACCGGCTGCACGTAGACATGGTCGTCCCGCACGAAGACCGTCGGCATCGCCGGGTAACGTCGGGTCAGCAGCACGAGCGTCGGCCCCGGCGGCGAAGCCAGTTCGGCCGTGGCCACCAGCGCATGGACCGGGACGTTGTCGACCAGGCCACCGTCGAGCACCGTGTCGCCGCCGCGCCGCTGCAACGCAGTGAACGGCGGCGTGCTGCTCGAGGCGATGAGCAGGTCGATCAGGCTGTCTTCATCCGGGCAGTCCGCCACCCTGGCCATGCCGGGACGAAACCCGAGCCGGCGCCCGGCGACCGGGTGCAGAGACCGCCTCGCGTATTTCTCGATGTTGTAGGCCAGCAGGCCGATCGCCACCGCCGAACGGGCCCCGAGCCAGCGCGGCGGGATCGCAAACAACACGCGGATCTCCGGGGCATCGGCCTGCAGCCTCGCAAACGATTCACCGCCCAACAACTGCCGTAATGCCTGCCGGTAGATCGCCTCGTGCGGGAATACCGGCCGACCCCGACGCAACAGGTTGCCCCAGTGCGCATTGCGCGCCTGGCTGCCCAGCGCCTCGCGGTAGTAGGCCAGCGCATCGCGGGTGTCGGTGGCGAACAGCATGCAGGCGGTGGCCGCGCCCGCAGAGACCGCGGCGATACAGGTGGGCGCCAGCGGGGCCTCGCCAGACACGACTTCCCACCAGCCCGCCTGCCACCAGCAGCGGTGGCCGCCGCCGGCAAACACGACTTTCTGAAACAATGTCGGTCCGACCCCGATGCCCGCCTCGCCCGTCATCGGGAAAGCCCCGTCCACCGTCCGAGTACAGCCCACCGATGAACCTCAGGATCCTTGCCACAGGCGGCACCTTCGACAAGGTCTACGACCCGCTGACCGGCGCGCTGACCTTTGCCGACACCTGCATCGAGACCCTGCTCGCGCAGTGCCGCACCGACGCCGTCGTCCAGACGGTGATGCTGATGGACAGCCTCGAGATGGATGACTCGCACCGCCAGTTGGTGGTCCAGGCCTGTCGGTCCGCCGCCGAGCCACGGCTGGTGATCGTTCACGGGTCGGACACGATGGTGGAAACCGCTGCCGCGCTTGCCGCGGCCGGCCTGGCCAAGACCGTCGTGCTGACCGGCGCGATGGTGCCCAACGCGCTGCGCGGTACTGACGCGCCGTTCAACCTCGGTTTTGCGATCGGCTGTGCCCGCCTGGCCGACCCCGGCGTCTGGGTGGCGATGAACGGTTGCCTGCATCGGCATGACAACGTGCGCAAGAACCGCGCGCTCGGTCGTTTCGAGCCGCTGGCCCCGGCAGCTTGAAGCACCGCCCGGATAGACTTCACAGCATTGCATAGGTCGTCGTCGCCTGCGCCACCTGCTTGCCATCGGCGCCGACCAGGTCGATCTGGCCGAACATCAGCGTGCGTCCGGGCTTGATCACCCGCGCCACGATCATCACGTCGCCATCGGCCACCGGCCGCAGGAACGAGGTGTTCAGGCTGACAGTCGTCGTCGGACGGAACTCGCCGGCGATCGAACTGATCGCCAGAACCATTGCGGTATCGGCCGCTGCCATCATCGCCTGGCCGCAGATCGTACCGCCCTCGCGGCACAGCGCCGTCGAGAACGGCAGGCGAAGCTGAGCCTCGCCTGCCTCGATCTTCGCCAGTTGCAGATCGAGCGACTTCACCCACGGCGCAAAGAGGCCGTCCAGCCAGCCCCTGGCCTTGGCGGCGAGATTTTCTGTTCCTGCGCCTGGTGCGTCGTACATCGCTGACTCCTTGATCAAAAGGCCGCCCTTCACACCACGCGTCCATCCGGCGTGATCCGCGGCCAGCCCAGCCATCGGGAAAGGCACCGGTAGACGGATCCGGCCGACACCACCATGCCGATCATCCGGGTCACGTGAAAGACCGTCACCACCGGCACCCCGAATTGCAGCACCTTGGCCGTGAGGCTCATCTCGGCAATGCCCCCTGGGGAGGTGGCCAGGATCATCGTCGCCACCGGAATCCCCAGCAGCTTGGCCATCATCGCACCGAACCCGGCCGACACCGCGATACCCGCCGCGGTCATCGCCACCACCAGCGGCAGGATACGACGGATCTGGCGCATCGATTCCGGTTGGAAGCGCACGCCCAGCGCGATGCCGATCGCAATCTGGCCCAGGCCGATCATCCAGCCGGGCAGGGCGCTCGGTGACGCGCCCTGCGCAGTCAGCAGCCCGCCCACTACCAGCGGACACAACACCCAGGCATTGGGCAGACGCCACCGCGACAGCAGCCACGCGATGAAGACCGTGGCCGCGATGAACCCGAGCAGCGCGGGTGCTTGGACATCGAGCCGGGCCGGCACGTAGCGATCGCTGCCGTGCAGATCGAGTAACCGGTAGAGGTAGGGCAGGCTGACCACGACGATCAGCACCCGGACACTGTGCACCGCGGCGATCAGCTCGACCCTGGCGCCCGCCCGTTCACCCTGCACCGCCATTTCGGAAGCGCCGCCGATCGCGCCGGCAAAGAAGGCGCTGGCCGGATCCAGTCCGCCCACCCGCCGAAGCAACAGGGCAAAACCCAGGCTGAGCAGCCAGGCGAACACGATGCCCACGAGGACCGCCCACCAGAGTCGCTGCAACGACGACACGACATCGGGCGTGAAGTACAAGCCCAGTGCCGCGCCGATCACCCACTGGCCCATCCAGCGCACGGACACAGGGCACCACAAGCCGAGCCCCGCGAGCCGGCAACCGGCGATGACCAGCAACGGGCCGATCAGCCAGGGCAACGGGCTGTTCAGCCAGGAAAACAGCATCGCGGCACCAAGCCCGATCGCCGCTGCCAGCGCGAACTGGCGGTAGGGTGGGGCCGGGTCCGCTGGTGCCTCAGCGGCCAAGCCAGTCACGCACCCGCGTAACGATCCTTGCCTCGTCGATCCTGACCAGCGCCTCCAGCCCCGGCGAATACCCCACCGGCAGCCGCGGCGCTCCGAGTCGGGCCACCCGGACATCGCCGCCGGCCGCCTCGGCCACCGTGGCGACGATCTCGGCGCCGTAGCCGGCGGTCTGCACCGCCTCGTGCACGACCATCAGCCGTCCGGTACGCCGGGCGGACGCCAATACCGCTTCGCGATCCCAGGGCCACAACGTGCGAAGGTCGATGACTTCGACCGAGATGCCTGACTCGGCAAGCGAGCGTGCCGCGGCCAACGACCAGTGCACCGCCTTGCTCCAGCTGACGATCGTCAGGTCGGACCCTTCGCGCAGGATCTTCGCCTTGCCCAACTCGTCCGCCGTCACCGATGCAGACAGCGCCACGTCGGCGGTTTGCGCCCAGAGTTCCTTGTGCTCGAGGTAGATCACCGGATCATCGCTGGCGATGCTGGCCAGCAGCAGCCTGTGGTTGTCCTCGACCGTGGCCGGTGCCACCACGACCAGCCCCGGAATGTGGGCGAACCACGCCTCGAGCGACTGGGAGTGCTGCGCGGCCGAGGCGGTCCACACGCCGATAGGCATGCGCAACACCATCGGCACACGGCCCTGGCCACCAAACATGAACCGGTTCTTGGCCGCCTGGTTGACGATCTCGTCGATCGCGCAAAGCGCGAAGTCGATCACCCGCATCTCGACCACCGGGCGCAGGCCGGTGAGCGCCATACCGACCGACGCGCCGACGATCGTCGCCTCCGAGATCGGAGTATCGATGACCCGGTTGCCGCCAAAACGCTCGGCCAGCCCCATGTATTGGCCAAAAATACCGCCGCGGCCAACGTCCTCTCCCAACGCGATCACACGCTCGTCATCGACGAAGGCCTGTTCCAATGCCCGCACCGCCGCCTGGCTGTAGCTGATGTTTTCCATGCCTGCCCGCCCTTGTTAGTACCAGTCGATGCTGGAGAGATCCTGAACATCCTGCTGCGCGGCAGCCGCCTGAGGCCAGGGCGCCGCCTCGGCGGCGGCCAGCGCCTGCTCGATTTCGTTGCGGGCCTGCTGTTGCAGCGCGTCGAGTTGCTGCGCGCCCAGGCCCGCGGCAATGAAGGCCTGCCGGGCCCGGTCGAGTGGATCATTGGCCCGTGCGGCAGCCACCTCGGCCGGGTCGCGGTAGCCTGCCGGATCGACCGACACGTGACCCGAGTAACGATAGGTGCTCGCATGCAGCAATCGGGGTCCGCTACCACCGCGTACGTCGGCCGCCAACCTGCCCGCCGCCTCGTAGACCGCCTCGCAATCCATTCCATCGACCCGCGCAGAGGGCACTCCGTGGGCCTCGGCCCGCGCGGCGGCCCCTGTCCCGCGGAGAGGTCGGCGGTCTTGGTCGTTGCCGACCACTGGTTGTCCTCGCAGACGAACAGTACCGGCAGCGAATAGGCAGCGGCCCAGTTGAGGCTTTCGGCAAAAGGCCCGCGATTGATCGCGCCATCGCCGAAAAGCACACCGCGATGCCCGCGCGCTGCTGGATTTTCAACGTGTGTGCAGCTCCCACCGCGATCGGCAGCCCCGCGGCCACGACGCCGTTGGCGCCCAGCATGCCCACCGAGAAATCGGCAATGTGCATCGAGCCGCCACGTCCGCCGCAATAACCACCCGCCTTGCCGAACAGCTCGAGCATCATCCGGGTGGCGTCAGCACCCTTGGCCAGCGTGTGCCCATGCCCGCGATGGGTCGAGGTCAGGTAGTCGGCCGGCGTCAGGTGCGCGCACACCCCGGCCGCCACCGCCTCCTGACCCAGCGACAGGTGCAAAGGCCCGCGAACCTTCGCCTGCTTGCCCCCCAGGCTTTGGCCGAACGCGGCCACGCCGCCGATGCTGGCGGTCTCGGCAGCCTCTTCGAAAGCGCGTATCCGGCACATCATCAGATAGAGCGATGCCCGAACCTGCGGGTCCTGGAGTGGTTTCATCGGTTGTCTTTCCCTAGTCGTGGCGGCGATGGCCGGGGATCCGGGCCTGCGGGCCCGGGCACAGCCGACCATGCTATCAAATGCGGCGCGCCTATTTGCCGATGCAGAACCGGCTGAAGATCTCGCCCAGCAGGTCATCGGCCGTGAATGTTCCGGTAATCGAACCCAGCGCCTGCTGGGCCAGCCGTAACTCCTCGGCCATCAGTTCGGGCCCCTGCTCAAGTACCTGGGCAGCCATCGCCAGGTGCGCGCCCGCTTCGCGCAACGCCTCGAGATGCCGCTCGCGGGCGATGAAGGAGGCCTCCGCCGAGCCCTGCCAGCCGGCCAGGCTGAGCAGTCGCTGCTCGAGGTCGGCAATGCCCTGGCCGGTAAGGGCCGACAGGCGCAAACGATCGTCGCCCACCGGTGCTTCTGGCTCGCCGAGCAGGTCGATCTTGTTGAGGACCGGCAGCAGCGACGCACCCGCCGCGGTAGCCCAGGAGATGATCTGCATGACGACCGGATCCGTCGGCCCGGCCTCAACAGTCCCGGCGGTGGCATCGGCCAGCCAGAGGACGACGTCCGCCTTCTCGATCTCCCGCCTGGCCCGCTCTATCCCCAGGCGCTCGACCGGATCGTCGGTCTCGCGGATGCCCGCGGTATCGATGATGTTCAGCGGCACGCCATCGATGACGATCGCCTGGCTGAGCCTGTCCCGGGTCGTGCCGGGCACATCGGTGACGATGGCGATGTCATCGCGCGCCAGTGCATTGAGCAACGACGACTTGCCCACGTTCGGCTCGCCGGCAATCACGACATTCATGCCTTCGCGCACCAGCACGCCCTGCCTGGCGCGCGACAACAAGCTCTGCAATGCCGCCGAGAGCCGCTCCAGTCGATCGGCGAAACCGAACGACTCAAGGCCATCCAGTTCCTCCTCGGGGAAATCGAGGCAGGCTTCGATCAGCATGCGAACCTCGATGAGCTGCGCGACCAGTTGGTGCACCTGAGCGGAGAACTCGCCGCCCAGCGAGCGGGCCGCCATGCGCGCCGCCTGGGCCGACCCGGCATCGATCAGGTCGGCCACCGCCTCCGCCTGCGCCAGGTCCATCTTGTCGTTCAGGAACGCCCGCTCGGTGAATTCGCCGGGCCGGGCCATGCGCAGGCCCAGGGCGCGGCCGGCCTGCAACACGTGCGACAGCAGCAGTTGCATGACCACGGGGCCGCCATGGCCCTGCAACTCCAGCACATCCTCACCGGTGTACGAATGAGGGCTGGGAAAATAGAGTGCCAGGCAGTGATCGAGGATCTCGCCGTGCTCGTCCCGAACCGGCCCGTAGTGCGCGTGGCGGGGTATCGGTTCGCGGCCCAGCAGGTCGCGGGCAAACGGCCCCAGTGACGGGCCGGACACCCGGATCACGCCGATCGCACCGCGACCGGGGCCGTCGCCAGCGCAACGATGGGTTGCACCGACGAAGGCACCGCCGTCATCGCCGCCTGCTCAATTCTTGACGATCTTGCGGGTGATCACCCACTGCTGGGCGATCGAGTACAGGTTGTTCACCAGCCAGTACAACACGAGGCCCGACGGGAAGAAGAAGAACATCACCGAGAAGAACAAGGGCATGAACATCATGATCTTGGCCTGCACCGGGTCGGGCGGTGTCGGATTGAGCCGTACCTGCACGAACATGCTCACCGCCATCAGCGCGGGCAGGATGTAGTAAGGATCCGGCGAGGCCAGATCCTGGATCCACAGCACCCACGGCGCGTAGCGCATCTCGACCGAGGCCAGCAGGACCCAGTACAGCGAGATGAACACCGGAATCTGCACGACGATCGGCAGGCACCCACCCAGCGGATTGATCTTCTCGTTCTTGTAGAGCTCCATCATCGCCTGGTTCAACTTGGCACGATCATCTCCGTAGCGCTCGCGCAGCGCGGTCAGGCGCGGTCCCACCGCCTTCATCCGGGCCATCGACTTGTAGCTGGCTGCCTGCAACGGGAAGAAGATCGTCTTGATGATCAGCGTCAACAGCACGATCGCCCAACCCCAGTTGCCGACGATGCCGTGCAGCTTGTCGAGCAGCCAGTGAATCGGCTTGGCGATGACGGTCAGGAAGCCATAGTCGACCGTGAGCTCGAGCCCCGGCGCCAGGCTGGCCAGAAGATTCTGGTCCTGCGGTCCCAGGAAGACCTTGGCGCTGCTCTCGTTCGACGCGCCAGGCGGCAACTCGCCCAATGGCTCCTTGATGCCCACCGAGATGAGGCCCGGGCCCGATTTCTGCGTATAGAACACCCGCGCAACATCGGGGCGTGGGATCCAGACAGCGACGAAGTAGTGCTGCAGGATGCCCGCCCAGCCATCGTTCGCGGTAGAGGCATGTTTGGCCTTGCCCTCGCTGATATCGCTGAAATCGATCTTCTGGAATTTTTCTGCCTCGGTGTACATCACCGGGCCCGTGAAGGTCGAGTAGAAGAACGTGTCGCCCTCGGGCTTGTGATCATCCCGGGTCATCTGGCGATAGATCACTGGTGACAGCGGCTGCGCACCGACGTTGCTGATCTTCTCGTTGACCGAGACCACGTAGGACCCTGGTTGCAACGTGTAGGTGCGTTCCACCCGGATGCCGCCGTCCTCGGCCGCCAGTGTGACGCTGGCCGGCGTCGGCGTGCCAACCACCTCGAACCTCGAGGCGTGGGTCGGAAACGAAGTGCTTCCCGGCGCGTTGATGACCCCGACCTGGGCCACGTAGAAGTTGCCCGGCTCGTTGGCGAACAGGCGCATGTTGCCATTGCCATTGGTCTCGCGGTGCTGGGTCAGTTCCCCCCTCTCCAGCACCCCGCCCAACGTGTTGATGCTGACTTTGAGGACTTCATTGCTCAGTGTCAGCACCTCGCCCGAGGCGCCGGCAGCCGAAGCAGAAGGCAACTGCGAGCCCGCCACCGCGCTCGAGGCGGGCGCCGGGCTGGAACCGACGGCGGGCAGATCACCGGCGCTGGGCACACCGTCTGCTGGCGTTGCCGAAGACCCCGGCTTGGCCGCGATCTGTTCGCCGGACTCGACCTTGGGCGCGCTGAACATGCCTGCCCGGCCATTGTGTTGCTGCCAGGCATTCCACAACAGCAACAGCGACAAGGAAAAGATGACCCAGAGAATGGTGCGTTGCGTTTGCATGAAGAGTGTCGGTTTCGGGTTTTAGGAATGACGGCAGACATCACGGCCGCGGGGGCGGTTGACACCAGGCACCTCGTCGACACCGCTGCCGCCCCACGGATGACAACGACCGATACGACGCACCGACAGCACCAGACCCCGCAGCAGACCATGCCGTCGCAATGCTTCGATCGCGTACTCGGAACAGGTCGGCAGGAAGCGACAACGCGGTGCAAGCCAGGGACTGATCACCCACTGGTAGCCCCGAATCATCAGGATGAGGATCCTGCTCATGTGCTCAGGCCGAAAAGAGTTGTAGCAACAGGCGGTCGATCTCCGCCCGCCAGAAACGCTTGCGCGCGGGCCGGCTCAACTGCGCCCACTGTTGGGGGCGGCTGGTCAACCGCAAAAGGCTCGGCCCCACCGGCGCCGAGCCCTGCATTGTAGGTTGGTTTGACGGCAAGGCCCGCCAACGGGCCAGCCATGCCTCGCGAGCCACCCGCCGCAGCGCATTGCGATCGACGGCACGCCTGAGCAGTCGCTTGGGGATGGCCAGGTGCAACAGGTCGCGTGGATCCGCCAGGGGCAGGTCTTCGGTTGTCGGATCGGTGGCAGCGGGTCGCGCGATTCGCCGCGGACCGATCTCGAAGTGCTCGGTCCGTGCGCGACGCTGCCGGCCTGAACGCCTGTTGGCAGGTCTGGTTGGGCTCATGCCCTTGGCCCCCTCTGTTGTCGCGCGCCACGGTCCGAACCCGTCCGACGCCCAAGCGCCCGCAAAGGTTCTCACCCGGCCAGCTTAGTCCGGCAACGTGGTCAGGCCCTGAAACAGGCCGAGCCAGGCATGCTGGCAATGGAACGGCAGGGGCAGGAACGGCGATGAAGGGAAATCAGGCTGCCAGGCGATGACGACCTTTCGCGCGACGGGCGTTGATCACGCCGCGACCGCCGCGGGTTTTCATCCGGCTACGAAAGCCGTGGGTGCGCTTGCGCCGAACGACTGAAGGTTGGTATGTACGTTTCATCTTGGGTTCACAAATCTTTGAAAAAGCCTTCGATTACACCCCGGATCGCCGGTCGATGTCAATTTGACCATTCGGGCGCGGCGTTGGGAGCGGGTACAATGGAGGGTTCGAACTTCCGGTATCGCTGACCGCCCAGCCCTTTCGATGACCCCCTGTTTCCAAGCAGGCCGGGGCTTCCGTGCGCGGTGCACGCGGCGTGCCGGGGATTGGTCCCTACCATCGGAGCGCCTGACCGAACCCGGGCAACCTGCCCGTCTTCCACCCGCCCAATCATGCAAGAACGCTGGCAGAAATGCCTGGAAAAACTCAGTGCCGAGCTTCCGGTCCAGAAATTCAACCCCTGGATCAAACCCTTGGCCTTTCTAAGCTATGACGAAAGTGAGCAAATACTTCGTCTAGGGCTTTCGAACGCGCTCAAGCTGAACATGATTCGCGACAACTTCCTGCCGGTGATCGAACACGCGGCGCGCGAGTTCTTCGACCCGGCCACGACGATCGTTCTCGATCTTGTGGCCACCCGCCGCGAAGAGTCCGCCAGCACGCCCGGCATGGCCGGTCAACCTGTAGCGGCCCGGCCCGCACCGCAGCCTATGCCCGAGGAGGCGCCCGCGGCGCCCAAGATCTCACGCAACGGCGGGGTGGCCCTGGTACGCGAATTCACGTTCGAGAACATCGTGCGTGGCAAGTCGAACCAGATGGCGGTTTCGGCCGCCATGCAGACGGTCGACCAACCCGGCATCGCCTACAACCCGTTGTTTCTCTATGGCGGTGTCGGCCTTGGCAAGACCCACCTGCTCAACGCGATCGGCAATGCCATTCACGCGCGCATGCCCAAGGCCAAGATCGCCTACCTGCACGCCCAGACCTACTTCGATGAAATGGTGCTGGCCATCCAACGGCGGACCCCGCAGGAATTCAAGCTCAAGTACCAGTCACTGGACCTGCTGTTGATCGACGACATCCAGTTCCTGGGCAATCGTGAACGCACGCAGGAAGAGTTCTTCTATACCTTCGAGGCGATGTTCTCGGCACGCAAGCAGATGGTGATCACCTGCGACACCTATCCGCGCCACCTGAGTGCCTTCCAGGAGCGGCTGATCTCACGCTTTGGCAGCGGTCTGATCATGGAGATCGAACCACCCGAGTTCGAACTGCGGGTGGCCATCCTGCGCCGCAAGGCCGAGCACCTGCGCGAAACCCGGCCTGACTTTCCGCCGCTGACCGACCAGGTAGCCGATTTCATCGCCGAGAACGTACGCAGCAACGTGCGCGAACTCGAGGGCGCCCTGTTGCGCACGCTGGCGTTCGCCGGCTTTCGAAACCTGCCGCTCACGGTCGAAGTCGCCCGTGAAGCCAGCCGCGACCTGCTGCAACAAAACCAGTTACCGGTGTCCATCGAACTGATCCAGAAAAGCGCCGCCGATCTGTTCAAGATCCGGATCGCCGACATGTGTTGTTCGAAACGCCGCCCGGCCAACATCGCCCGGGCTCGCCAGGTCGCGATGTGCCTGGCCAGGAAATGACCAGAAAAGTTTCCCCGAAATAGGCGATACGCTGGCAGGCGCGACCACACGACGGTCATGCATGCGGTCAAGCGCGTCACCGAGCTGCATAGCAGGATGCCGAGTTGAACCGCCAGATCCACATGCTCGAGCAGACGCTTCGTAGCTGAGCGCTCACTGACCAAGATCAAATAAACTGTGCATAAGCTGTCCATAGCCATCGAACAACCGGCCAGAGAATCGTCACGCAAGCAACAGCCTGCCGTGCGGCGGTCAAGTTGTGCCTGGCTATCCCCAGGCTATCTTTTTTTGTTCACAGCACAAACCATGTCCCGAGGCTGTATGCGCGGGACACTTCGCCGGGATATCCCCAGAGATAACCGTTGTACAACAAGCAACAACAGGTTGATATAAACAATGATGTTTATTAAGGCCACGCGAGACGCCATCCTCAAACCCCTGCAGACCGTTGCCGGTATCGTCGAAAGACGTCACACGCTTCCGGTCCTGGCCAATGTGCTGATGCGCAAGAACGGGCCGACGGTTTCGTTCATTGCGAGCGACGTCGACATCCAGATCGAAACCCAGGCCGACATCGGCGACGGTGATTCGACGATGGCCACCACGGTTTCGGCCCGTAAGCTGCTCGAGATCATGCGGGCGCTACCCGATATGGGCGACACACCGGTCACGCTGTCGATCGCCAATCGCAAGGCGAGCCTGTCGAATTGGCAGAGCCGGTTCTCGCGCAAACTCTCGAAGCAGACGATTTTTCCGGTCGTCGACCAGTGCCGAACTTCGCTCACGCGCGCTGAACTGCCCCAGCGCCTGTTGCGCCACCTGTTCCAGATGGTCCATTCGCCATGGCCCAACGGACGCGCTACCTCAATGGCCTGCTGCGGGTCACCGACGACAAGACGGTGACCGTGGTGGCGACCGATGGCCCATCGTCTGGCCTACTGCGAAACCCAGCACGAAGGCGTCGCTGAACAAACACGAGGTGATCATTCCCCGAAAGTCGGTGCTGGAACTGCAGCGCGCCTGCTGGCCGATACAAACGATCCGGTCATGATCGATCTGGCCCCAACCAGGCCGGTTTCGCTTTGGCGACGTGACAATGATTTCCAAGCTGGTCAGAAGGCAAGTTTCCCGATTACCAGCGGGTCGTGCCCACCGGCTACAAGAACCAGATCGAGATCGATAGAAACCAGCTGGCCGGGTCCCTTTCGCGGGCGTCTATCCTCACGTCCGACAAGTTCAAAGGAATCCGCCTGTCACTGTCCGATACCGGTTTGCAGGTGCAGATTACCAATGCTGATCACGAAGAGGCGATCGAGGATATCGATGCCAACTATTACGGCGAGCCGTTGGAGATCGGCTTCAACGTCAGCTACCTGATTGATGTCCTGGGCAACCTCAAGACCGACAAAGTCCTGATCTCCCTGGGTGACTCAAACAGCAGTGCCCTGCTCACGACTGAAGACGAGCCCGGCTTCAAGTACGTGGTCATGCCCATGCGAATCTGAAGAACAAGCAATGTCAGGCAACGAAACCCAGGAAGACTACGGCTCAATTCGATCAAGGTACTGGGGGCCTGAAGCCGTGCGCAAAACGACCGGGCATGTACATCGGCGATACCGGCGATGCTTGGCAGCCTTCATCACATGGTCTTCGAGGTCGTGGATAACGCGGTCGACGAGGCCCTGGCGAATAGTGACAGATCGTGGTCACGATCCACACCGAGCAATTCAATCTCGGTCACCGACAATAGTCGCGGCATCCCGACCGACATCCACGAGATGACGAACGAGGCGCTCGGCGGCCGAGATCGTCATGACCGAACTGCATGCCGGAGGCAAGTTCGACCAGAACCTTCAGGTCTCGGGCGGCCTGCACGGGGTGGGCGTAGCCGTGGTCAGTACGCTCTCTCCAAGGACTGGCTGCGTCTGACGAGTACGACGCAAGGGCAGGTTCATGTATGCTGGAAATTCAGGCGCAGCATCCCGGTCGAACCGATGAAGATCATCGGTGACACCGACCGGCGCGGAACCGGTGCATTTGTGGCCTCGACCGAGATCTTCGGCACGATCGAGTTTCACTGCTGAGATCCTCGCGCGCCAAAAGACTGCGCAGCTTTCGTTTCCTGAACAACAGGGTCAGCATCAAGTTGAGTCGATCAGCGTCAGGGCAAGGAAGACGCATTCGTGGGCGGGGTTCGGGGGTTTGTCGAGTACATCAATCAGAAGGAGACAGAACGGTCGTTCACGGCCGCCGTTCTCCGGCGACCGGCAGCAAGCCCACCGACCTTGGCATGACTGTCAGCGTCAGGTATCGATGCAATGAGACAGTAGCTACGGTGAGCAGATTGCTCTTCTTTACGAACAACATCCCGCAACGCGACGGCACCCACACAATACCAGGCTGCGTGCGGCGATGACGCGTTCTCAACAAGTACATGTTGAGCACGAGATCGCCAAGAAGGCCAGGGTCGAGACCACGGCGACGACATGCGCGAGGGTCTGACCTGCGTACTGTCGGTCAGTACCGAGCCCCGAAGTTTTCCTCTGAACCAAGGACTGACCGTTGTCCCGAGGTGCCTGCGCCGGTCGAAGACCTGAGTGGCCGGAAGCCCTGGAGGAGTTCCTGCTGGAAGAAACCGAAGCCGATGCCAGATCATCAGCAACAAGGTGGTCGATGCGGCGCGCGCCCGCGGAGACTGCCGCAAGGCCCACCCGGTGACATGACGCGCCGAAGGCTGCTCGATGGCGTCGGGTTGCCCGGCAAGCAGCCGACTGCCAGGAAAAGTCCGGCGAAATCGGAGATCTTCATCGTCGAGGGTGACTCGGCCGGTGGGGTCGGCCAAGCAGGGACGTGATCGCAAGTACCAGGCGGTCCTGCCGCGCTGCGGCCGAGGTGCTCAACGTCGAAGGCCCGCTTCGACAAGCTGATCTCCTCCGAGCAGATCCGCGACGCAGTCACGGCGCTGGGGACCGGAATCAGGCCCGAGTACGACGTGGACGGAATTACCGCTATCACCGGATCATCATCATGACCGATGCCGACGTCGATGGCAGCCACATCCGTACCCTGCTTTTGCTGACAGCGTTCTTTTATCCCCTTCAGATGCCCGACCTGGTCGAGCGTGGCCATATCTACATCGCGCAGCCCGCCGTTATGCAAGATCAGCACAGCCGCGGGACGAGCGTTACATCGAGATGATCACGAGCTGAACCAGCATGCTGAACCTGGCTCTCGAAGGTGCCAGCCTGATTCCCTCGAGCGGCAGTGATCCCATCCAGTCCGACACTCTGGGCGAACTGGCCCGCAAACCTGCTGGCCGAAGCGGTCATCGATGGGCTTTCGCGAATCATCGATCAGAGTGTGCGCGATGCTGGCCGGTTATCAAGCCCGATCTGTCCGATGAGACGAATGCCAAAGCCAGTGCCGAGGTGTTGCAGGGCCCACAGTCAAGGGCGGTAGATCGGCGATCGTGTCGGCCAACTACCTGGAGCGGGACGAGAGCTGGCGCCTGATCATCGAGCATGGTCGCCGGTAATCGCAAGGTCTCTCGGTCATCGACAACACCTTCCTGACCAGCCGCGGTCCCTTCGTGAGCGAAGCCGCACAGATGGTGCATAGCCTGGTGGTCCAGGGTGGCGAAAGGTGTCCGTGGCGAAGGCGAGCGGCGCCGCTCGGCCAAGATCAGCCATTTGGCGCCGCGGTTGCTGGCTGGTTGCGAGGCCGACCGGGGCATCAGCCGGCAGCGCTACCAAGGGGGCTGGGCGAGATGAATGCCGACCAACCTGGCCGAGACCACGATGGAGGCATCGCCGTCGTACGCTGCTTCGCGTGCAGATCGAAGATGCGATCGCTGCCGACGAATCTTCTCCGCTGATGGGCGACGATGTCGAGCTTCGCGCCGTGCCTTCATCGAGAAGAACATGCCTTGTTGGTGGCGAGGAACATCGATGTCTGAGCAGGCAAGGTCATCGTCATCATGAGTCGGGCAAAACAGCATGACAGCCACCGCGGTGGTCATCAGCCTATGGGCGTTGTCGGTGCTGCTGATCATCATCGGTGTCGTCAGGGATCGTACTGCCTGCACTACCGGTACGATCTTTGTCTTCTGGGCATCCTGCTGAGGGCCTGGATAGACGACTTCGAGCGGATCGGCTTCCGCGACGGTCTCGTCGCCGCCTGCAATTCTCCGCGTTGCTGGCATGGGTGACCGATTACCTGGCCGGCCTTGTCGGCTGCAAGCGCCGCCGGCGCTTCCCAAGGAAGCGATCATCGAGGTGCGGCGATCGGCACCGTGTCGAGGGGGGATCTTCTTCGGCATCCCGGGCCTGATTTTCTTTCCGCTGATCAATTGCGTGATCGGCGAATACATCGATCAGCGATCTGCGCCGTGCCGGTACCGTGGGGGTTGCTACCTGGATAGGAATGCTGGTCGGGGTGGTGCTGAAACTTGTTTTCACCTTCCTGTCGATCGGCCTGTTCGTCCTCGCGCTGCTTGTTTGATTCAAGGTGTCATCCACCCCTTTGCCCGGTCGCCCGCATCTGCTAATGTGAGACAGGAGAAACCACAACAAGGAGCGTGCAGTGAGTGACGATTACAAGGCAGACATCGCCAAATACTCGCCAGTGGTCAATGAGGCCGCGGTTCAGAGCATTGTGAAGTACTGTGGCATCGCGCTGCGCAGCAAGGATGCCTCGCTGGTCTCGAGTTCGGACAAGAGCGAGCTCGATCGTGTACGCGACGGCTTTGCCAAGAAGAAACTGGGCCTGGAGGCCGATGCCGCCGATGCCGGTATCAAGCAGGTCGTCGAGAAGATGAAGGCCGAGCGACGCAAGAGTCGTGTGACGTTCTACTACCTGTTGGCCGAAGCGACCAACACGATGGGCAAACTGACCTGACCTTGCTGCGTCGGGGGCAGTCGCAAGCCGCGTCGCGCTCCCGGTACAGGAATCCCGCGATTCCTGTCGGCGGGTCGGTTCCTGGTCAAAATCTTTTCAGTACCTGCCGCGATGGCCCCGCCATCCCCGGCCACGCGGTCCGTGCCCCCGATGACCGCCGTGCCAGTGGCCATGGCCCCAGAAAAGCAACGGGGGCAGCACGATGGCCGGCGCAACCGTGACCGCCGCGCCGTAGCCATGGTCGAACTGGCGATCCATTGGCACGATCGCGCATCCGCCAAGCACGATGGCAACTGCCGCCGCCGCTAGTCCCTTCCCGGTCCGTTCAAGCATGAGGTTCTCCCTTTATCGGCTGGCGAATCGCGTTGCGCCAGCCCTGTTGCCCGGTCCGTGCGCGCCCCGGTGCCTGGTCTCTAACGGGCGCGCGGGGCCGCCCGACGACCGGCCGGTCGCTTGACAGCGCACCAAAATGTTTCTTACTGTTACAACGATTCGGCGATACCCGGCGGTACCCCCTACCCGCCAGCGGACCCGCCGGGCAGGGTGAGGTAAATTAACGGGGGTCAGGAACGGTGCTTTCAGGCATCGACGTTCACGGTAGGCATTCGATGTTCAACGGCAAACAAGTCAGTGTCACCGAACACAATCCTTCGATTGCGGTGTTGCGCATCCACAATCCACCCCATGGGTTCATGGATGACGTGACCGAGAAGGAACTGGTCAAAGCGCTCGATGCGCTGGATGCCGTCCCCCGGATCAACGTGGTGGTGATCACCGGCGGTCAGCAGGATGTCTTCGTGCGGCACTACGACACCCTGGTGCTCGAAGCGCGGGCGAGGCAGATGACCGCGCGTGGCATGGCCTTCGATCCGCGTCGACCGGTGCCGGAAGCCGGCGTCCACCGGGTGCTTCGGCAGATCGAATCGAGCCCGGCCACCTACATTGCGGCGATCAACGGCATGGCGATGGGCGGCGGGTTCGAACTCGCCTTGGCCTGCGATTTCCGGCTGGCCGAGGCCGGCAACTACCCGATAGGCCTGCCCGAAGTGAATATCGGCCTGTTGCCCGGTGCCGGTGGCACCCAGCGGCTGCGCCGGCTCATTGGCGAAGCGAAGGCGCTCGAACTGATGTTGCTGGGCGATACCCTGACACCACGCGATGCGCTCACCTATGGCCTGGTCAACGATGTCGTCAACGCCCCTGTACTGCCCAAGGCACTACAGTTGGCCGAGGCGCTGTCTCATCGTCCGGCACGTGCGCGGGCGCACATCAAGCGTCTGGTGCGTGGTACCGACCATGCCGAGCAATCCCCGTTCACCGAATCGCTGGCCATCGAGCGCACGCTTTTTTGCGATCTCATGGTGCAGCGCGATGCCGTCGACCGGATGCAAAAACTCAATGCCGGCGAAATGACGATCCAGGGAAACGACATCGCCGATGCCGCCTGACGGTGCGCCGCTGCTCGACGATCCACAGCTGTTCATTGTCGAGCAGTTTGGCATCCACGCGCGTTTCATGCCCGACAAGGAGGCGGTTGTCTGCGGCGACACGCGTCGTACCTGGGCAGCCTTCGACGCCAATATCAGCAAGGTCGCGAACGCGCTGATCCGCGATGGCTTCACCCGCGGCTGCCGGGTAGCGGTGCTGATGGGCAACTCGGTTGA
>JAWKYE010000014.1:0-166188 GCA_041396665.1 Burkholderiaceae bacterium | reverse complement strand
GTTCATCGACGAGCAGGGCCGCCCGGGCATGCGCGAGCAGACGCTCGATGTGCGTATTCCCAAGGGCCTGCGCCAGGGCCAGCAGATCCGGCTGGCGGGGCAGGGCGGGCCCGGGCTGGGCAGTGGTGAGGCCGGCGACCTGTACCTCGAGATCGAGTTCGAGCCGCACCGGCTGTATCACGTCGAAGGTCGGGATGTCTTTCTGGATGTGCCGATCGCGCCGTGGGAAGCCGCGCTGGGGGCGACGATCGAGGTGCCGACCCCGGATGCCGGCAAGGTCGAGTTGCAGGTGCCCGCGGGTTCATCGGGCGGACGCAAGCTGCGCCTCAAGGGCAAGGGCATCCCGGGCAAGGTGGCGGGCGACCTCTACGTGGTGCTCAAGATCGCCGTGCCGCCGGCGGACACCGAGGCGGCCCGGCAGGCATGGCAGGCGCTGCAGAAAGCCCAGTCGTTCAATCCACGTGCGCATTTCGGGAGCTGATGGCCATGAACAAGCAACCAGGATCGATGTCGCCGATCGACTTGCCGCTCGAGGAGCCCGAACTGACGCTGGCGCAGGTGTGCCAGGCCTGCGCGGTCAGCGAGGAGTTGTTGATCGCGATGGTCACCGAGGGTGTGATCGAGCCACGAGGACCGGCGCCGGCGCAGTGGCGCTTCTCGCTGACCACCATCTGGCGCGTCCGCCGGGCGCTGCGCCTGGAACGCGACCTCGGGGTCAACACCGCCGGTGCCGCGCTGGCGCTCGACCTGCTGGACGAACTGGAGCAGTTGCGCTCGCAGTTGCGCCGGATGGGTCACTGATGCCGCCGCGCCAGGCAGCCGGCGCAGTCGGGGTCTTAGAGGCGCCTGGCCAGCAGGCCTGCCAGGCCGGCCGATGCCGCCCTGGCCAGCGCACGGCGCCTGCCAGGGCCTAACGCCACCAGCAGGCCGACCACCGCGACGATCGCACCCGGATGCCGGCCCAGCCGGCCCAGCACCTGGCCGGCCAGCTGGGTCGGGGCCGTGGCCTCGCGCCCCTGCTGCAACAGTGCCCGCGCCTGGCGGCGCTGCTCGTCGGCCTGCAGGCGCAGCGCGTGTCGTCTTTGTTCGAGGCGGGCCAGCCGGGCGATCACGGGTGCTCTCCCAGGCTGCGCCTATCGGCTTGCAATTCGGCAAGCGTGGCGTGCAGCAATGGCGGGCGATCCCGGTAGCTGCGCCAGGCCACGCCGGCAATGACCCCCGCGGCCACGACGTAGCCGATGCCGATCAACGACGCGGTCAGCAGCCGGGCCGCGTCCCATTGCCAGATCAGCAGGGCCACCGCGCCGAACATCGAGCCGGCGACGAGCAGCAGCACGCCGGCGATGCCGGCCAGCAGCAGGATCGCCATGCGCAACAGCCCGTCCTCGAGATCGACGGCGGCCAGCTCCAACCGGGTGCCGGCGATCGCGACCAGGCGGCTGGCCAGTCCCTTGAGCGACTGCTCCAGGCCCATCGGGGATGCCGTCTATCGGCGCGCGAACAAGGCGCCGAGCAACAGGCCGATGCCGACCCCGGCGCCGACCGACTCCCACGGGTGGCGGCGCATGTACTGCTCGGTACTGTCCAGCGCCTCGCGCGAGTTCTCGATCAATGAGCGCTCGATCTTGCGCAATTCGCCGCGTGCCGAATCGATGCTGCGCTCGAGACGGGAGCGCGCTTCCTCGTAGCCTTCCTCGGCCTCGGCGACCTTGTGGCGCAGAATGTTCTCGGCGTCGCGAACGACGAGCTTGAGGTCTTCGGCAAGGCGACGACGGTCTTCGCGCAACATGTCCATGTCGTTCATGTTCTTTCCTTTTGGCTGACTTGACGTGACTTGATCGTAGCGGCATGCCGGCGCCCCGATGTTGCGTTGCGTCAATCGGATTGCGATCGCGACCGGTGCAAGCCAGCGCGAGACACGACTCGAGCGCCATCCGCAGCGCGCTTGATCCCGCTCAAGGATCGCGACACGGGTCCCCGATACCCTGATCCGGCGCATTGCTTCGAATGTTGTTCAAGCGGTGCCCGTGCATCGACAGCGCCATCGGGCGCACCCCCTCCTTCCCGGATTCCCGTTCCCATGGCCGAGTCATCCCAGCCGCCCGCGGCTGATGTAGAACAACTGCTGGGCCTTGACCCCGGCGCACGGCGCAGGCGCCGGGCGCGACGATGGCTGGCGCTGGCGTTGCTGGCGGTCATGGCCACCACCGGCATCTGGTGGTGGGCGGGTAGTGACGGCCGCGCGCAGCGCCAGGCCGAGTGGCGCACCGATCCGGCCGCCAATGGCGACATCGTCGTGATCGTCACCGCGACCGGCACGGTCGAGCCGACCAACCGGGTCGAGGTGTCCAGCGAATTGTCCGGCATCATCCGCTCGGTGGCGGTCGACTTCAATGCGCGGGTCACGCGCGGTCAGCCGCTGGCCGAACTCGATACCGACCGGCTCGAGGCCACGCTGGCCAGCTCGAGGGCCCGCGTGCAGTCGGCCGGCGCGCACATCGTCGACGGCCGCCACCGTGACCCAGACAAGGGCCGAGCTGGCTCGCAAACAGATCGTGCTGGCCGAGCGCGGGCTGGTGTCCTCGCAAGAGATCGGCGCGTTGCGTGCCGGGTATGACTGGGCGATCGCCTCGGCAGCTCGCGCGCGCGCCGACCTCGAGGCGGCGCAGGCCGAACTGAAGCTCAACGAGACCAATCTGTCCAAGGCCTGTATCTGTTCGCCGATCGACGGTGTGGTGCTCGATCGAACGTCGAACCGGGCCAGGTGGTGGCCTCAAGGTCGTTGCAGGCACCGGTGCTGTTCACCATTGCCGAAGACCTTGGCCGGATGGAAGTGCGGGTCGATCGTGGACGAGGCCGACATCGGCCGGTCAAAGAGGGCCAGCAGGCCGTCTTCACCGTGGATGCGTTTGCTGATCGCTGTTTCAATGCACGCATCCGCACGTTGCGCTACGGTTCGCAAGTGGTGCAGGGCGTGGTGACCTACAAGGCGGTGCTGGACACCGACAACCAGGACCTGTTGCTGCGCCCAGGCATGACCGCAACTGCCGAGATAACGGTGCTCGAGCGCAACGACGTGCTCACCGGGTTTCCAACGAGGCCCTGCGTTTCAGCCCCGCGCCGAACGGCTCTGCCGAGGATGATCGCAAAGTTTTTCAAGAAACTATTGCCGGGTATGCCGAGAGCTGCGTGCCGCCAGCCCGAACCCAATAAACGGGAACCGATCGCCAGGTGTGGATCCTGCGCGACGCCAGCCCGGTGGCCGTGCCGGTGAAGGTCGGGGCAACCGCGGATGGTCGTCGCTCGCAAGTGGTCTCGGGCGCGTTGCAGACGGGTCAGCAGGTGATCATCGATGAGCCGGCTGCAAGCCGTTGACCGGGCGCCGGTCCCGGTGCAGCCGGCCACGCCGTCGCTGATCCAACTGAGCAGGTGTCCAAGATCTACGGCTCCGGCGCGGCCAGGGTGGCGGCGCTGACCGGGTGGACCTGCGCATCGAGGCGGGCGAGTTCGTCGCGATCATGGGTCCGTCCGCCGGCAAATCGGACGGCGATGAACATGATCGGCTGCCTGGATACCCCGAGCAGCGGACGCTACCTGTTCGAGGGGTACGACGCTGGCACGCTGGCCAGGCACCAGCGGGCGCTGTTGCGGCGTCACTTTCTCGGTTTCGTCTTCCAGGGGTTCAATCTGTTGTCGCGCAGCAGCGCGCTCGAGAACGTCGAACTGCCGCTCATCTACTGGCATCGTGGCATGGCCCAGGCCGAACGGCGCGAGCGGGCAATGCGGGCGCTGCGCCAGGTCGGGCTGGCCGGCCGCGAGCGCCACTTTCGCCCGGCGAGTTGTCCGGCGGCCAGCAGCAGCGCGCGGCGACGCGCGCGCGATCGTCACGAGCCGCGGGTGCTGCTGGCCGACGAGCCCACGGGGAACCTGGACACCAAGATGAGTCGCGAGATCATGGAATTGACTGAAGCGAGCTGAACTGCAGCCGGCAGATCACGGTGATCATGGTCACGCACGAAAATAGACATGGCCGCCTGCTACCGGCGCACCGTGCATTTCGTCGATGGCCGCATCGACACCGATACCCGGCACGGGAAGGCGGCCTGATGTTCGTCGAAGCCCTCAAGCTGGCGATGCAGGCGATCTCGGCAAACGCGCGCTCGTTCCTGACCCTGCTGGGCATCGTCATCGGCGTGGGCGTGGTCATCGCGATGGTCACCATCGGTAACGGCACGACGGCCAAGGTGTCTGCCGATATGGCCAAGCTTGGCAGCAACCTGTTGTTCGTGCGACCAGGCGTGTTCGGACAAGGGCGTTCGGCCGGACAGCAAGCCGTTCAACAGCCGGGATCTCGAGGCGTTGACGCAGCTGCGTGGCGCGCAGTGGTGGCGCCGTTGGTGCAGCGCTCGGTGGTCGTGGTGTACGGCACCGAGAGCCGCACCACCGCAGTCTCGGGTACCGACAACGACTTCCTGATCACCCAGGACTGGCCGCTGGCCGAGGGCCGTTCATTCCTTCCGGGCGAACAGCGCAGTGGGCGGGCGGTCTGCATCGTCGGGCGGACGGTGCGCGAGGCCTTGTTTTCGAACTCGACGGCGCTGGGCCAGCGGATCCGAGTCAAGAAGGTCTCGTGCGAGGTCATCGGTGTGCTCGAGGCCAAGGGACAGTCGGGATTCGGCACCGACCAGGATGACATCATCCTGATGCCGCTGCGCACGATGCAGCGGCGCATTGCGGGTAACGCGGACATCGCCACGATCTACGTGTCGGCCCGGGCCTCGGTGCCCACCGCCCGGGTTCAGGCGGACATCGAGCGCCTGTTACGCGAGCGGCGCAAGATCGAGCCGGGTGAGAGCGACAACTTCAGCGTCGGCGACATGAAGCAGATCGTGCAGATGCAGACCGCCACGACCACGGTACTGACCGGACTGCTGGCGGCTGTCGCCGGGGTGAGCCTGCTGGTGGGCGGCATCGGCATCATGAACATCATGCTGGTTTCGGTTACCGAGCGCACCCGCGAGATCGGCATCCGCCTGGCCGTCGGTGCCCAGGAATCACAGGTGATGACGCAGTTCCTCGTCGAGGCAGTCGTGCTGTCGCTGTTGGGCGGGGTGATTGGCGTCGTCAGCGGCCTGGCCCTGGCCGCATTGGCCGCCAGCGGCATGCAGATCCCACTGGTGGTGGACCCGGTGATCGTACTCGTGGCCTTCGGGTTCTCGGCAGTGGTCGGGGTGCTGTTCGGTTATTTCCCGGCGCGCCGGGCCGCCCGGCTCGATCCGATCGACGCGTTGCGCCACCAGTGATCCCGGGTGGGCATGCAGGAAGGTCGGATTGACGCGGGTCAATGCCGGTTTCGTCGAGGCGGGTGAAGATCGGGGTTTTCCAGCCATTGGAGCGAACATGACTGCCCCCAACAAGAACTACCCGGAACAACTGGCGCATATCCAGGGCCAACTCAAGACCCTGGCGCAGGCCGCGCCGTCGATGATGTCGGGCTTTAACGCGCTGCACGTTGCGGCGGTCGGCAGCGGCGCGCTCGACGCCAAGACCAAGGAACTGATCGCGCTGGCGATCGCCGTGTCGGCGCGTTGCGACGGCTGCATCGCATTCCACACCCATGACGCGTTGCACGCGGGCGCCAGCCGCGCCGAGATCGTCGACGCGCTAGGGGTCGCGGTGTTGATGGGTGGAGGTCCCGCGCTGATGTACGCCACCCACGTGCAGGAGGCGATGGATCAGTTCGAGGCGTCGGCGAAAGCGCGCTGACTTCCCGTCTCAGGCGGTCTGCTGCGGCCCATAGCAGCCCGTCGCTTTCCTTTATCGCGATATTGGGGCTAAGCTGATGGCAGATCGCAGTCTTTATCTGATGTCCGACAGAGGGAGTCACCGACATGAACAGCAAGGAATCGTTCGAGAAGACCATGCAGGCCCAGATGGATCAATGGCATGCGGAGATGGAGAAACTCAAGGCCAAGGCGGCCGGTGCGCAGGCCGATGCGCGTGTCGAGTACCAGAAGCAGATCGACCACTTGCAAAAACTGCAACAGGACGGGCTGGCGAAGATGGCCGAGTTCCGGGCGGCCAGCGATGATGCCTGGCGCGACCTGCGGGTCGGCATGGAAAGCGCCTGGGAGGCGATGGGCAACGCGATGAAGGCGGCCAGTTCCCGTTTCAAGTGATGGTTGGGTCCGATCGCGGCGGTCACCGGGGTCTTGGACAGAACCCGGTTGGCCGGTCGGCATCGAATCAGACGCTCGGGTATGTCAGCACACCCTTCGGCATGTCCGGAGCGGCCCGCAGCCGGACAGCCGTTCTATACTGATCCGAGACATCGGCGCCGGTTCCCGGCGAGGCGATGCCAAGTGTCGGGCGGTGGGCCCTTGCCCGCCGGATCGCAGCATTCCAAGGAGACGAATTCATGAACAAGAGACTGATTTCGACCGCGGCGGCGGCCGTGTTCGCGGTGGCGGCCAGCAGTTCGGCATTGGCTGCGGAGAAACTCAAGATCGGTGTGATGGCCACGCTGGAAGGCACTTACACGGTGCTGGGCGAAGATGGCGTGCGCGGTTTCAAGACCGCGCTGAAGACGGCCGGAGGCAAGGCGGGCGGGCGCGAGGTCGAGGTGATCTACGCGGCAACCGATGCCAGCCCCGACTCGGCGGTGCGCGCCGCGCGCAAGCTGGTCGAGCAGGACAAGGTCGACCTGGTCATCGGGCCGCTGTCCGGTTCCGAGGGCATCGCGATCCGTGACTATGCCAAGACCCAGCCCCAGATGACCTTCCTGGACGACGCCTCGGGCGCCTTGGAAACCACGTTCGTGACCCCCAGCGAGAATTACTTCCGCTGGAATATGGATGGCGCGCAGTGGTCACAGGGCCTGGGCGACTACATCTACAAGACCAAGGGTTACAAGAACATCGCCACCGTCGGCGACGACTACTCGTTCATCTACACCCAGGTCTTCGGGCTGCTCACCGAGTACTGCGCGGCAGGCGGCAAGGTCAGCGAGCGCTTCTGGGTGCCGCTGGGCACCAAGGACTTTGCCTCGATCATCGCGGCGCTGCCTGACGATGTCGATGCGATCTACCTGGGCCTGGGGGGCGGCGATGCGGTCAACTTCCTGAACCAGTACCAGCAGGCGGGCGGCAATGCCAAGCTGGTCGGTGGCACGATCATGGTCGATGGCACCGTGCTCAATGCCAAGGGCGATGCCAAGAAGGCGCTCATCGGGGTGCCGTCGTCCGGCGCGCAGGCCGACAACTGGGACAATCCGAAATGGAAGGCCTACGTCAAGGCCTACCAGGACGCTTTCCCGCCCGACCAGCGTTTCCCGACGCCGTCGCTGCTCGCGACCAATTATCACAACGCGACGCTGGCCGCGATCACGGTACTGAACCAGATCAACGGTGATCTGTCCGATGGCCACAAGAAGTTCCGCGAGGGGCTCAAGAACCTGGTGCTCGATGCGCCCAATGGCAAGTTCCGGCTGGACAAGAACCGCCAGGCGATCGGCACCAGTTTCGTGTCCGAGGTGGTGGAACTGCCCGATGGGTCGCTGGCGACCAAGCTGGTCAGCATGAAGGAGAACGTCAACCAGACGCTGGGCCTGTCGCCCGAGAGCTTCGCCAGGCTGGGCCTGCCCAGCCGCGATGCCCCCGAGTGCAAGACCTCGTACTGAACATTGGGTTTTTGCGGTGCAGCAGCCGGGCCGATGGCCCGGCTGTTTCTTTTCGTGTAAGGCCCGCGCGGAAAGAACTGCTGATTGATCGAGCCTGATCCCGGCCGTTTTATTGCTATGCAGCATCCGCGTCCGGATCGCCTTCCGATCCGCAAGGCGAGACATCGCGCCCGCAATTCGGATAGGATGCTCCGAGAGGAGACGGCCGTCCGACGACGGCACCGCGGAGGCTGTAACAGCAATGAGCAGAGCGATCGCCGCTTTCCATGGCGCCTTCGGCCGGGCTACGGTCTACAGTGTCGACCGTGATTTCCTGCCGCATGCGCACCGGGAAGGGCACCTGATCTTTTATGTCGACGGCGCCACCCACGAGCTCACGATCGACGGGCGCGCGCAACGGCTGTCGCGCGCGGTCGTCGGTGCGGTCAATCCGTGGCAGGCGCACAGCCTGCTGGTCAACCCGCTCGAGCCGGGCATGCTGTGCCTCGTGCTCTACATTCGCCAGCAGTGGTTCCAGTCGCAGAGCCGCGAATCGCAGCTGCCGGCGATGCGTTTCGGGTCGCCGTTCATCAGGCTGACCCACGAGGCGCGGCTGATGGTCGAGCGTGTCGTCGACGGCATGCTCGACCTGGACAGCACCGCCCGCTTCGAAACCGACCTTTTCGACCTGACCGAGGCATGCTTCGACATGAGCTGGCACGCGGTCCCTGCGCCAACCAGTCGTCTCGGGGCCCGCCTGGCCGGCCACGACTCGCGCATTTCGCGCTCGTTGCGCCTGATGGCCGAGGGGCTGAACCTGGGCGACCGGTTGCTGTTCGAGCGGATCGCGCGCCAGGCCGGGCTGTCCCGGCCGCATTTCTTCAAGCTGTTTCGCGAGCACCTGGGCCTGACCCCCAACCTGTATCTGAACACGCTGCGCATGGAGCGGGCGCTGACCCGCCTGACCCGCAGTCGTGACCAGATCACGACAATAGGACTGGACCTGGGATTTTCGTCGCAGGCCAGTTTCAGCCGGTTCTTCGTGTCCAATGTCGGTATCCCGCCGTCGAACTACCGTCGGGTGGCGCACTGGTTCGAAGGGGAGTCCGCGGCCTCGGCCCCGGCGCAAGACTCCGCGTAACGTCGCGGCGCGGCTGCGCTGCTATGCTCGGCCGTGCCAGCGAGTCGATCGCGGCGGGTGGCTGCCTGGTCGGTGGTCCTCCCGGCTTTAGGCCCGGCAGGGGCCAATGGAGACAATGATTTTTCCTGACACCAGAGGCCGGTGGACCGCAGGGTCCGCCCGGCAATGCCCGACGGGGGGCCGGTGAGCCGCTTCGTGCAGCGCCACCCGGCCTGGTCGCTGTTGCTGCTCGTGCTGGCGGGGCTGTTGCTGTGGGCGGTGTTCGCGCCCTGGCCCGACTGGCTCGACGACCTGCTGGGTCGCAAGAAGGTCTTCCTGAGCGCGTTGTTCAACGGCATCACGTTGGGCGGGTTGTACTTTCTGGTGGCCAGCGGCTTCACGCTGATCTTCGGACTGATGCAGAACGTCAACCTGGCGCACGGCTCGCTGTACCTTTTTGGCGGCTATGTCGGTTACACGGTGGCCGAGGCCACCGGCTGGTGGTTGCCGGCGTTTCTCGCGGCCTTTGTCGTCACCGGGGCGTTGGGGGTGTTGCTGCAGGTGCTGGTGTTTCGCAAGATGGAAGGCCAGGACCTGCGCCAGACGCTGGTCACGATAGGCATCTCGATCGTCGCTGCCGACCTGATGCTCTGGGGCTTTGGCGGCGACTTTTACCAGATCCAGACGCCGGCCTGGTTGTCAGGGCCGATGACGCTGCCGCTGGTGACGGCGGTCAAGAGCAGCGGCGAATTCGTCTACCTGCGCTACCCGATGGTGCGCATCGTCATCTTCATCGCCTCGGTGGTCATCGGCATCCTGATGTGGATGGCGATGAATAAAACCCGCGTCGGCATGCTGGTGCGGGCCGGTGTCGACGATCGGGACATGCTCGCGGCTTCGGGCGTGCGCATCCAGCGGGTGTTCGTGCTGGTGTTCGCGCTGGGCGCCGGCCTGGCCGGCATGGCGGGCGTGGTCGGGGGCACCTTCCAGTCGCTGGCGCCCGGCGAGGACACGCGCTTTCTGCTGGCGTCGCTGGTCGTCGTGATCGTCGGCGGCATGGGCTCCATTCCCGGTGCCGCGCTGGGCGCGTTGCTGATCGGCCTGGCCGAGCAGTTCGGCTCGGTCTACATGCCCACCTACGCGGTCGTGCTGACCTTCCTGATCATGGTCGTCGTACTAGCCTTCCGGCCCCAGGGCTTGATGGGGCAGGGCCGCTAGCATGGCTGCGAACGTCGATCCGGGCCGCGACGGCTTCCTGGTGCGCAATCCCTACGACAGGCAGATCTCGGCGTTCATGAAGGTGCCGCCGGCCTACTGGCCGCTGGCGATCGTGTTGTTGTTCATGCCGGTGCTGGCCAACGACTTCGTGCTTTACCAGATCTTCGGCTGGGCGTTCGTGCTGGGCATGATCGCATTGAGCCTGATGTTCCTGGCCGGCTATGGGGGAATGGTCAGCCTGGCGCAGATGAGCGTGGCGGCGCTGGCCGCCTACCTGGTGGCGATCTTTGGCAACAGCGCGATCACCACGATCAGCCTGGGCTGGCCCTGGTGGGTGGCGCTGCCGCTGGCGATCGGGGTGGCCACCGTGTTCGGTACGCTGGTCGGAGCGCTGGCGGTGCGCACCGAGGGCATTTACACGATCATGATCACGCTGGCGATCGCATCGGCTTTTTTTTACTTCACCCGCCAGAACTACGTGATCTTCAACGGGTTCTCGGGCTTCAACGGCATCGCCCCGCCGCCGTTGTTCGGCGTCGACTGGCGCGGCCCCAAGCCGTTCTACTACCTGAGCCTGTTCTTCGCCGCGTTGTCCTACGCCACGGTGTTGTATGTGGCGCGCTCGCCGTTCGGCCTGGCGCTGCAGGGCGTGCGCGACAATGCGCGGCGCATGGAGGCGCTGGGCTTCAATGTCACCGCGCACCGGATCGCGGCCTACGCGTTCGCCAGTTTCATCGCCGCGCTAGGCGGTGTGTTGCTGGTCTGGCTCAACGGCCAGGTGTCGCCGGGCACCGCGGGCATCAACGTGGTCATCGACCTGTTGGTGATCGCCGTGGTCGGCGGGCTGCGCCACCCGATCGGGCCCTTCATCGGCGCCCTGATCTACGTGCTGCTGCGCACCTTCGCGCTGGATGCGCTGGTCGCGATGGGCCTGGCCGGTGAGCGATTCCAGTTGTTGATCGGGCTCGGTTTCCTGGTGATCGTGTTCTGGTCGCCCGACGGGGTACTCGGCTTGTGGCAGCGGTTTCGCGAGCGCCGCCGCGAAGATCCGCTGGCCGGCAAGGTGGGGGGGCCATGAGTCCGGGAGCCGATACCCCGGCCGACCGGGCAGCCCCGCTGGCCGGCAGCGGCAACGCGCTCGAACTGCGCGGGGTCAGCCGCTACTTCGGTGCGCTGGCGGCGCTGTCCGACATCACGATGAGCGTGCGCCCGGGCGAGCGCCGCGCGGTGCTGGGCAGCAACGGCGCTGGCAAGACCACGTTGTTCAATTGCGTGACCGGCGACTTCCTGCCCACTTCGGGCGTCATCCGGCTGTTCGGCGAGGATGTCACGACATTTCCGGCGCACGAGCGGATCCGTCGCGGCTTGCGGCGCACCTACCAGATCTCGCTGCTGTTTGGCGGCCTGAGCGTGATCGACAACGTCTACCTGGCCTGCCGGGGGTGTCGCGGGCGCGCTTCTCGATGATCCGGCCGCGTCAGCACGACTCGCTGATGCAGTCGGCGCGCGACCTGGCCGACGCGGTGCACCTGGGCGATGTGCGCGAGCTGCCGGTGTCACAGTTGTCATATGGCCAGCAGCGCCAGCTCGAGATCGCGCTGGCGCTGGCCGGCGCCCCGCGCTTCATCCTGTTCGACGAGCCGGCGGCGGGCCTGTCGCCGACCGAACGGCGCGAACTGGTCGGCATCCTGAACGGGCTGCCCGAGCACATCGGCTACATCGTCATCGAGCACGACATGGATGTCGCGCTGCGGGTGTCCGAGAGTGTCACGATGATGCACAACGGCCGTATCTTCAAGGAAGGCAAGCCGGCCGAGATCGAATCGGACCCGCAGGTCCAGGCGCTGTATCTTGGCGGGGGCTTCACCCATGGCTGAATCCCGCACCCCGGGCCCACGCGACCGCGCCGCGGCGGCGCTCGAGATCCGCGACCTGAACCTGTATTACGGTGCGTCGCACGCATTGCAGGGGGTGAACCTGACGCTCGATCACGGCGTGCTGTCCGTGGTGGGCCGCAACGGCATGGGCAAGACGTCGTTGTGCAAGGCGATCATGGGCCTGGAGCCGGTGGCCGGGGGCAGTATCCGTTTGCACGGGCGCAACCTGGTCGGCCTGGCGCCGGCCGAGGTCGCGCTGCTGGGCGTTGGCTACGTGCCCCAGGGCCGGCGGCTCTGGCGCTCGCTGACCGTCGACGAGCACCTGCGCATGGTGGCCACCCGCGAGGGTGCGTGGACGATAGACCGCATCTACAGCACGTTTCCGCGGCTGGCCGAACGGCGCGGCAACGGCGGTGCGCAGTTGTCGGGCGGCGAGCAACAGATGCTGGCGATTTCGCGGGCCCTGCTGATGAACCCCCGGCTGCTCGTGATGGACGAGCCGACCGAGGGCCTGGCGCCGGTGATCGTTGCGCAGGTGGCCGACATCCTGCACCGACTGGGCGAGGAAGGGGACATCGACGTGCTCGTGATCGAGCAGAACATCGGGGTGGCCACGGCCGTGTCCGAGCAGGTCGCGATCATGGTCAACGGGCGGGTCAACCGGATCATGCCGGCCGAGGCGTTGGCCGCCGACCGCGACCTGCAGCAATCGTTGCTGGGCGTGGGCCGCGGCAGTCACCACGATGCGCAAGACGACGCCGTGTCCGCCACCGGCGCCGGTTCGCAGCAGGCCCAGGCGCCGGTGGCGAGCGTGCACCGGATCTACCAGTCGAACCCGACGCTGCCCACCCGCTGGAGCCGCCCGGTACCGGTCAGCCGGTTGGTGGCCTCGGCACGCACCGTGTCGGACGTGGCGCCGGCAGCCGATCCGCGGGTCGATCTGCGTCCGCTTTCGTCGCTCGGCGATGCGGTGGTGCTGGTGGCCGGCACGCTGGACACCAAGGGCGAGGAACTGCGGCTGTTGCGCGATCTGCTCAAGGCGGCGGGGATCGCGGTGCGCCTGGTCGATGTGTCGACCAGTGGGCGCCAGTCGTCGGCCGACATCCCTGCGCACCAGGTGGCCGCGTGGCACCCGCGGGGTGCGGCCGGCGTGTTCGTTGCCGATCGCGGCGAGGCGGTGGCCGGCATGGCGCTGGCCTTCGAGCGCTGGGTGCGACGCCAGAGCGGCATTGCCGGCCTGTTGGGCGCGGGCGGATCAGGGGCGACGGCGATGGTCACGCCGGCGATGCGGGCGCTGCCGATCGGTGTTCCCAAGCTGATGGTCTCGACGGTGGCCAGCGGCGACGTCGCGCCTATGTCGGGCCGTCGGACATCATGATGATGCATTCGGTCGCCGATGTGCAGGGCCTGAACCGGATCACCCGCGACGTGCTGGGCAATGCCGCGCAGGCGATGATCGGCATGGCACGGGCGCGCCGCGAGCAGCAACTGGCGGGCAGTGCCGGGCGTCGGCTGGGCCAGGCGGCATTGGCCGAGCGAGCTGCCGTCGGCCTGACGATGTTCGGGGTCACGACGCCCGCGGTGCAACGGATCAGCCGCGCGATGGCCGACGACTTCGACTGCCTGGTCTTTCATGCGACCGGGGTGGGCGGGCGCGCGATGGAGAACCTGGTCGACACCGGTCAGGTGATGGGCGTGATCGATCTGACCACCACCGAGATTGCGGACCTGCTGGCCGGCGGCGTGCTGGCGGCGACCGAAGACCGGCTCGAGGCCTTCGTGCGAGCCGCGATGCCGTATGTCGGCGCCCCCGGCGCGCTGGACATGGTGAACTTCGGCGCACCCGACTCGGTGCCCGAGGCGATTCGCGAACAGCGTCAACTGGTGATGCACAACCCGCAGGTGACGCTGATGCGCACCAACGCCGAGGAGAATGAACGGATCGGCCGCTGGATAGGCGCCAAGCTGAACCGCATGCGCGGCCCGGTGCGCTTCCTGATGCCCGAGGGCGGGCTGTCGGCACTGGATGCGCCCGGCCAGCCGTTTCACGACCCGGCGCTCACCGAGGTCTTGTTCGCCGCGATCGAGGCCAGTGTGACCCGCAGCAGCGAGCGGCAACTGGTGCGCCTGCCGATGCACATCAACGATCCGGCGTTTGCCGACGAGGTGCTGCGCGCCTTCTACGCGGTGCACGGCCTGCGGCGCAGCCGGGGCAACGGCAGCCCGCGGGACAGCCGAAAACGGAGGGTGTCATGAGCCCGCAGGGCCGCCCCAAGGGCGAATACCGGAAGGCGAAGCCTGAAGGTGAAAGACCGATGAGCCCGCAGGGCCGCCCCAAGGGCGAATACCGGAAGGCGAAGCCTGAAGGTGAAAGTCCGATGAGCCCGCAGGGCCGCCCCAAGGGCGAATACCGGAAGGCGAAGCCTGAAGGAGAGTCCCCATGAGTGTTGGTGACAGGCGCGCGTTGATGGCGCGATTCCACGATATGGCGCGACGCGGCGAACCGATCATCGGTGGCGGCGCGGGTACCGGGTTGTCGGCCAGGTGCGAGGAGGCCGGCGGCATCGACCTGATCGTCATTTACAACTCGGGCCGCTACCGGATGGCCGGGCGTGGCTCGCTGGCCGGCATGCTGGCCTACGGCGATGCCAACCAGATCGTCGTCGAGATGGCCGCCGAGGTGTTGCCGGTGGTGCGCGACACACCGGTGCTGGCCGGGGTCAACGGCACCGACCCGTTCCGGCGGATGGACGTGTTCCTGGACGAACTCAAACGACTGGGGTTTGCGGGCGTGCAGAACTTTCCCACGGTGGGGCTGATCGACGGCACGTTCCGGGCGAACCTGGAAGAGACCGGGATGTCGTACGGGCTGGAGGTGGACATGATCGCCTGCGCCCATGGCAAGGACCTGCTGACCACGCCCTACGTGTTCAACGAGGACGAGGCCCGGGCGATGGCGCGCGCCGGCGCCGACATCATCGTCTGCCACCTGGGCCTGACCACCGGCGGGACGATAGGTGCGCGGACCGCGCTCACCCTCGAAAAGTGTCCGGCGCTGGTCGACGCCTGGGCAGAGGCGGCGCTCGCGGTGCGCCCGGATATCCTGGTGCTGGTGCACGGCGGCCCGGTGGCCACGCCGCAGGATGCGCAGTACGTGCTGCAGAACACGCGGCTGTGCCACGGTTTCTACGGTGCCTCGTCGATGGAGCGCCTGCCGACCGAGCAGGCGCTGACCGAGCGGACCGCCCAATTCAAGCGCATCGGCCGGGTTTGAAGGCGATGATGGGGTCAACGGTGGGGAAAGCGACATGAGCAGGTTTGCAGAAGGTGTTTTCGGAGACAAGTCATGACAGGGCAATTCATCGGGCAACTGATCCTCTGGTTCATCCTGGTCGTCATCGTCATCGCGATCATCTACTGGGTGATCAACCGGCTGTACCGGCGATCGACCAAGGAGATCGCGTTCGTGCGCACCGGCTTCCTGGGCGAGAAGGTGGTCATCGACGGCGGCGCGTTCGTGTGGCCCATCCTGCACGACATCACGCCGGTCAACATGAACACGCTGCAGCTCGAGGTGGCGCGGGCACGCGACAATGCGCTGATCACCAAGGACCGGATGCGGGTCGACGTCGAGGCCGAGTTCTACGTGCGGGTACGGCCCGATCGCAAGTCGGTGTCGGTGGCCGCCTCGACGGTCGGTCGGCGCACGCTCGAGCAGGGCCGACTGCACGAATTGCTGTCGGGCAAGTTCATCTCGGCGTTGCGCGCAGTGGCGGCCGAGATGACGATGGAGGAGATGCACGAGCAGCGGGCCAACTACGTGCGCCGGGTCGGTGAGACGGTCCAGGAGAGCCTGTCGCAGAACGGCCTGGAGCTCGAATCGGTGGCCATTCGCGACATCGACCAGACCGAGCTGGAATTCTTCAACCCGTCCAACCGTTTCGATGCCGAGGGTCTGACCCGGTTGATCGAGGACATCGAGGGCAAGCGCAAGCTGCGCAACGACATCGAGCAGGACGCGATGATCCGCATCCGCGCGCGCAACCTCGAGGCAGAGAAGCAGGCCTTGCAGATCGAGCGTGAAAGCGAGGAGGCGCGGCTGGACCAGGAACGCGAGGTCGAGTTCCGGCGCGCCCAGCAGCGGGCCGAGCTGGCCCGCGAGCGGGCGCAGCGCGACACCGAGGCCGAGCAGGCGCAGATCATCGCCCGCGAGACGATAGAGAAGCAGCGGATCGCCAACGAACACACGATCGCCGAGGCGCGGATCAGTTCCGAGGGCGAGATCCGCCAGCGCGAGATCAGCCGCCAGCAAAGCGTCGACTCGGCCGAGATCTCGGCCCGCCAGCTGGTCGAACTGGCCCGGATCGACCAGGAACGTTCGCTCGCCGAAAACCGCATCGAGAACGAGCAAAAGACCCAGGCGCGCGAGATCGAGCGGCGCCGCGAGATCGAGTCGGCCGAGATCGCCGCGGCCGAGGCCGTGGCGCGCGCGCGGATCGACCAGGAGCGCTCGGTGAATGCGGCGCGCATCGCCAAGGAAGAGGCGTCCCAGCGGCGCGAGATCGAGCGCACGCTGGCGATCGACGAGGCCAGCCTGGCGGCCCGCGAGGCCGCCGAGAAGCTGCGTATCTCGCAGGAGTTCGCGATCAGCGCCGAGCAGATCGCCGCCGACCGGCGTACCCGGTGAGCTCGAGATCGAGCGCCAGCGCACGCTGGACGAGGCCGAGATCGCCGCCACCGAGGCGATCGAGGCCGCGCGCATCAGCCGCGAGAAGCGGCTGGCGGCCGAGCGTATCGGCCAGGAACGCGATATCGCGGCGCTGGACATCGAACGGCGACGCATCCTCGAGGAGGCCGAGGTCAAGGCCCGCGAGGCGATCGATTCGGCGCGCATCGTGCACGAGAAGCGCATTGCCGCCGACCGGATCGCATCCGAGCAGGAAACCCGCAACCTCGAGATCGAGCGTCAGAAGGCCCTGGAGCAGGCCGAGGCATCGGCGCGGGCCGCGGTCGACACCTCGCGCATCGCACACGAGCGCCAGGTGGTGCTCGAGCGGATCGAGGCCGACCAGCAGACCCGCGATCGCGAGATCCAGCGCAACGAGGCGATCGAGTCGGCCGAGCAGCGGATGCGTGACAAGGTCGAGCGCGAGCGCATCACGGTCGAGCTGAACCTGGAACGGGAACGGATCGAGGCCAGCAAGGCGCGCGAGACGCTCGATGTGCAGCGCCAGCAGGCACTCGATGCCGCGCAACTGGAGCGTCGGCGCACGATCGAATTGCTCGAGGTGGCACGGATGCAGGCGTTGCGCGAATCCGAAGTGGCGTTCAACGAGCAGGTCGAGCAGCGGCGGATCGAGGCCGAGCGCGCGCTGGACGAGGCGCGGATCGACCAGGAGAGGCAGCGCCGGGTCAAGGAGGTCGAGCGCGACCTGGCGATCGAGGGCTCGCTGATGGACAAGGCGATCTCGCTCTACCAGAAGTCGCTCGAGGAACTGGCCGCCCAGGCCAAGGCCGACCTGGCCCGGGTCAAGGTGGCCGAGGCCGAGGAGCAGGTCACGACCGCGCGCGAGACCGAGCAGGCGAACCGGCGCCGGGCCGTCGATGTCACGTTGGCCGAGAAGGCCGCCGAGGAGGCGCGGATCGCGGCCGAGGCGCAGGCGATCCGGACCGCGGTCGAGGCCGAGGGCCAGCGCCTGCTCAACGAGGCCGAGAACGTCCTCACCGACGAAGCCCGTTACTCGCTGTTCCGGCGCAAGCTGCTCGAGCACATCGAGGGCATCGTCGCCGCGTCGGTCAAGCCGATGGAGAAGATCAACGACATCCGCATCATGCAACTCGATGGCCTGGGTGGCGGGGGCTCGGGTTCGGGCGAGCGCAAGAACGCGACCGACGAGGTCATCGATTCGGCGCTGCGCTACCGGGTGCAGGCGCCGATGGTCGACAGCCTGCTCGCGGACATCGGCATCGAGGGAGGCAACCTGTCCAAGATGGGCGGGCTGATCCGCGAGGCACGCGACATGACGGCGATTGCCAAGGACGTGGGGCAGGGCAAGGGCGATACGAAGGGGCCGGCCGCCAGCGGTGACGCCTCGGGTGGCGGCGACAAGCCCGACGCGCCGGCCAAGCGCAAGTAACGGAGCGAGCAGATGGCCAAGGTGTTTGTCTCTAGCGTGATCGATGCGCCGGCCGCGGAAGTCTGGGCGCGCATCCGCGATTTCAACGGGTTGCCGCGCTGGCATCCGCGCATTGCCGACAGCCAGATAGAGAACGGCGAACCGGCCGACCGGGTCGGCTGTGTGCGCAGTTTCCGGCTGCAGAACGGCGACCAGCTGCGCGAGAAGCTGCTGGCGCTGTCCGACTACGAGATGTCGTGCACTTACTCGATCCTGCAAAGCCCGATGCCGCTGACCGATTACGTGTCGACGCTGCGGCTGACGCCGATCACCGATGGCGACCGCTGCTTTGCCGAGTGGTCGGCCGAGTTCGAGTGCGCGCCCGAGGTCGAGGACGAGTTGGTGCAGGGAGTGGGCGGCAACGTCTTCCAGGCCGGGTTCGACGCGCTCAAGCGGCGCTTCACGCGCAAGTAGCGGGCGCGGACCATGATCAAGCTGACCCGCAGCACCGTGCTCGAGCACCCGATCGACCGGGTCTGGGCGGTGCTGCGCGACTTCAACGGCCATGATCGCTGGCATCCGGCGGTCGCCCAGAGCCACCTGGAGCGCGGTCGCCCGACCGATGCGGTCGGTTGCGTGCGCAACTTCCGGCTGGCCGATGGCGCGCAGTTGCGCGAGCAGTTGCTCGAGCTGTCCGATGCCACGGCCACGTTGCGCTACTGTCTGCTGGATACGCCGGTGCCATTGCTCAACTACGTTGCCCGCATCCAGCTGGTACCGGTGACCGATGGCAACCTGACCTTCTGGGAATGGTCGTGCCAGTTCGACACTCTTGCCGGGTTGGCCGACCAGATGAAGGACATGGTCGGCAAGCAGATCTACGAGGCGGGGTTTGCCGCCGTTGCCCGGCTGCTCGATGAGCAGGCCGCCTCCCATCACACCAAGGACCGTGACTCATGACCCTGACCGTCAAGGCGTTCGCCCGGCTCGACGAGGCCGCCCGTGCGCTGGCTGCCCCCGGGGGCGCCGGTTTTCTCGGTGGCGGCACGCTGGTGATGCGGGCCGTCAACGAGGGCGCCTGCGATTCGAGACGCTGGTGCGCACCACCGACCCGGCGTTCACCCGGATCGACGCGCGCGGCGATCGTCTGGTGCTGGGCGCCGGGGTGACGATGAGCCAGGTGCTGGCCAGCCGGGAACTGGCGTTTCTTGCGCCGGTGGCGCTAAAAGTGGGCGGGCCGGCGGTGCGCACCACGGCCACCGTGGGCGGCAACCTGTTCGCGCGCTCTCCCTACGGCGACTTCACCTGCGCGTTGCTGGTGCTCGAGGCCGAACTCACGCTGGTGTCGCCGGCCGGCGAGACCGTCTGGGCCCTCGAGGACTTCCTGCTGGCGCTCGAGGGGCCGCAGCGTCCGGCCGGCATCGTCTCGACGGTGTCATTCGCGCGGCCGGCGCGCGATGCCCTGCGTTTTCGCAAGGTGTCGCGCGTGCGGCCCCGGGGCATCGCGGTGATGACGATCGCCGCGCTGCTGCCGTCGCGGTCCTCGCGGATCGCCGGTGCCCGCGTCGCCTACGGCTCGATGGCACGCCGGCCGTTCAGGGTGCCGGCGCTCGAGCAGGCGCTCGAGGGACAGAGCCTGACCGAAGCGGGAATCGCCCAGGCGCTGCATCACTGTCTGGACGGTGTCGATCCGCCGACCGACTCGATCGCCTCGGGCTGGTACCGGCGCGAGGTGGCGCCGGTGCACCTGCGCCGCCTGTTGCTGGCACAGTGACGCCGTCGCGATGAGCAGGCGCGCAACCCTCCCTACAACAGGATGATGTCGATGGCCAGAAAACCGCTCCAGTTCTCCCTCAACGGCCAGGACAAGGCCGTGTTCGTCGAAGACGGGCAGAACCTGCTCGACGTGCTGCGCCGTGGCGTCGGCGACCTGGGTCCGAAGTACGGCTGCGGGCAGGGCACCTGTGGCTGCTGCACGGTGCTGGTCGACGGCGAACCGCAGCTGTCCTGCCTCACCTTGGCCGAGACCGTCGAGGGGCGCGAGGTCGGCACGGTCAGCGGCCTGTCCGACGGCGCGACGCTGCATCCGTTGCAGACCGCCTTCATCGAGGGCTTCGCCGCCCAATGCGGCTACTGTACCCCGGGCATGCTGATGGCTGCCAAGGCCTTGCTCGATCGCAACCCCAGCCCCGACAGGGACGAGGTCATCGAGGCGATCGGCGGCAACATCTGCCGCTGCACCGGCTACGAGCCGATCATCGACGCCATCCTGGTGGCTGCCCGCCAGGGCGGCGGCCGCCGTGCGTAAGGAACATCATGGCCATTGAATTTCGCAAGGACTTGTTCGCCGACGAACGCGATGACGACCTGAACGAGATCGGCAAGCCGACGATCCGCCAGGACATCCTGGGTCACGTGACCGGGCGCAGCCCGTTCTATGACGATCACCTGTTCGAGGGCCTGTTGCACATGCGCTGCGTGCGCAGCCCGCACCACCATGCGCGGATCCGGCGGGTCGACTTTTCGCAGGCCGAGCGCCTGCCGGGGGTGGTGCGGGTGGTGCAGCCACGCGACGTGCCGGTCAACCTGAACACGCTGCTCAGCCTGATCGAGTTCGGCCGCGACGACGAGCCGATGCTGGCTTCGCAGAAGGTCCGTTACCGTGGCGAGCCGGTGTTGGCGATCATTGCGCAGACCGACGCGCAGGCCAGGGCCGCGGTCAATGCGGTGGTGGTCGAGTACGAGGTATTGCCGCACGTGCTGGACGTGGAAGAAGCGCTGCTACCGGATGCGCCGGTGGTCAATGACGTGTACCCCGACAACACCTTCGATTTTCACGAGCGTTACGATCACCAGAAGCTGCGATTCGGCGACGTGGCCTCGGCGTTCGCCAAGGCCGACCACGTGATCGAGGGACGCTACCAGATGTCGCCGATCGAGCAGGCGCCCACCGAGACCAACGGCGCGATCGCCGCGCCCGAGACCAACGACCGGATCGTCTGCCACACGTCGACCCAGGCCTTGTTCTTTTCGCTGGGCACGGCCGCCAAGCTGCTGAACCTGCCGTCCAACAAGATGCACTTCATCGGGGGCACCGTGGGCGGCGGCTTCGGGGGCAAGGTGGACAGCCAGGTCGAGCCGATGGCGATCCTGGGCTGCATGCTGACCGGACGGCCGGTCAAGTTCATGTGGGACAGGGCAGAGGAGATGCAGGTCGGGGCGCCGCGCGGTGCCGAGCGCTGGTACATCCGCGACGGCGTGATGAACGATGGGCGGATCGTCGCGCGCGAGTTTCGCGGCTACTTCGATTCGGGAGCGTACACCCGGCTGTCCAGCTACGCGATCATCAAGGCCACCGGCCACCTGCCCGGGCCGTACACGATCCCCAATGTCAGCAGCGACGTGTTCTGCGTCTATACCAACCGCACGCCGGCCACCGCGATGCGCGGCTTTGGCATCACCGGGGTGGATTTCGCGATCGAGAGCCACATGGACGTGGTGGCTTCGCAGTTGCGGATGAACCCGATCGAGTTGCGCATCCTGAATGCCTATCGCGATGGCGACATGAAGGCGCATCGACGCGAGGCCAAGAACTGTGCGCTGATCGAGTCGTGCCAGGTGGCCGCTCAGAAGGCGCAGTGGCCGATCGGCGAGGTCTACCAGCAGATGTCGTCGCTGCGCGATGGTGGCGGCGAGCGGGCGCGGATTCCACACACGGTCACCGACGAGCACGGGCGGATCGGCGATCGGCGCAAAGGCAGGGCCGCAGACGAGCCACACCTGCCATCGGACGGGCGGCGTGCGCCCACCCAGCGGATCGAGCCGGCCCGCCCGGGACCGGCACCGGCGGCAACCCGGCCGGCGCCGGCGCGCCCGACACCGGCGCCGGTTCCCGAGCGCGCCGCGGCCCCGGTGCTGTCCCGGCCGCCGGGACAGGCGGCACCCACTCCCGGCAGGGCGCCTTACCGCGCCCCGGCGCCGTACGGGTCGCCAACGCCGTATGGATCGCCGGCGCCTTACGGCTCGCGGGCGCCTTCCGGGTCGCCGGCGCCTTACGGATCCCCGGCTCCCTATGGTTCCCCGGCCCCTTATGGTTCCCCGGCGCCTTACGGTTCTCCGGCTCCTTACGGTTCTCCGGCCCCCTACGGCGCGCCCGCGCCTTCGGGATCCACCGCCCCCTACGGCGCACCGGCTCCGTACGGGGCTCCCGCACCCGGCAAGGCCGCAGGCCCCCGCGGTTCTGCGGCCCAACAGCGCGCGGCGCCAGGCCAGGCGCCTTCGTCGCCGACGCCTGTCACGGCGCCGGTGCCGCCGGCCGCGCAAGACGAGGACAAGCCGGACACGCCCCGCGCCTACCGCGGGTTCTCATCTCTGACGGGCAGGAGGCGCTGACATGGCCTTGCATCGCGGCCGCGGTTTTGCGGCAATCAACTATCCGATCGGCATGAACCTGGGTGGCGACCCCAGCCAGGCGCTGGTGCATTCCAATCCGGACGGCAAGTTCACCGTGGCCCTGTCGTCCATCGACCTGGGCCAGGGGATGAAGTCGGTGACCCGCCAGATCGCCGCCGAAACCCTCGGCGTGCCGGTTGGCGATGTCTACGTCGACACCGCCGATTCGGACACCGGCCCACACTGCATGGGTTCGTTCGCGTCGCGTGGCACGCACCGGGTCGGCAACGCCGTGATCGAGGCGGCCCGCGAGGCACGGGCGGTGATGCTGGAAGCGGCGGCCGAGGAACTCGAGGTGAACCCGCAGGACCTCGAGACCGACGGCAAGGGCAATATCCACGTGAAGGGCGCGCCGGCCAATACGATCACCACCGGCGCTGCCTGCAACGCGGCGCAGTTCAAGCACGGCAAGACCGTGTCCGGCCGCGGCATCTTCCTGATCCCGTTGTCCGAGGTCGACCCCCAGACCGGCGAGATGACGCCGGTTTCGTGTTTTGCGCATGCCGCGATGGTGGTCGACGTCACGGTCGACGATGAAACCGGCGAAGTCGAGGTGCTCCGGATGAACTCGGCCTACGAGGTGGGGCGGGCGCTGAATCCGAAACTGGTCGAGCAGCAGCTGGTGGGAGGCGCCTGGATGGGCATGAGCCACGCGCTCTACGAGACGACCGAGCCGTACTATCCGGACCGCGAGCACGGCCCGGTCGACTTTGACGGGTACCTGATGCCCGGGCCCGGCCAGGTGGCCCCGCACGACATCGCGATCCTCGAGCGGCCGGCGCCCGATGCACCGTTCGGTGGCAAGGGGCCGGGTGAGATGTGCGCCAACCCGGTGCTGCCGGCGGTGGCCAACGCGGTGTTCAACGCGGTCGGGGTGCGGGTGACCGAGCTGCCGATCACGCCCGAGAAAATCCTGCGCGGCCTGCGCGAGCTGGGTGGCGCGCAGCCGCAACCGGTGTACTGATCGGTGGCACTGCAACGGACCATCGCCGGCATCGCCAGCCCCGAGGAGCTGGAGCAGGCATTGCTGGCCGCGCAATACCTGGCCGACGAGGGGCTGGCCACCGCTGCCTACCTGGGCCTCGCGCTGGGCAAGCCACTGCTGCTCGAGGGCGCGCCTGGCGTGGGCAAAACCGAGGCGGCCAAGGCGCTGGCGTCGGTGCTGGGGCGGCGCCTGATCCGGTTGCAGTGCTACGAGGGGATAGACGCCGCGGCGGCGCTGTACGAGTGGAACTACCCGCGCCAGATGCTGGCGATCCGCCAGGCGTCGGACCAGTACCTGAACATCTACAGGGACGAGTTCCTGATCGCGCGGCCACTGCTCGATGCGCTGCAATCGCCCGACGATGCCGTCTTGCTGATCGACGAGATCGATCGGTCCGACCATGAGTTCGAGGCCTTCCTGCTCGAGTTCCTGTCCGACTTCCAGATATCCATCCCGGAGCGCGGCACGGTGCGCGCGACGCGACGGCCGGTCGTGGTACTGACGTCCAACCGTACCCGCGAACTGCACGAGGCATTGCGACGGCGTTGTGTCTACCACTGGATCGATTACCCGGGCCCGCAGCGCGAGGCGCAGATCGTGATGATGCGCGCCAGCGAGGTGGCCCGTGCCACGGCCGACTGGGTCGTGCGCTCGGTGGGCCGGTTGCGGGCCGAACCGCTGTCCAAGCCCCCCGGGGTCGCCGAGACCGTCGAGTGGGCGCAGGCGGCGACCCTGCTCAACGATCAGGGCTCGGACTGGCCACTGGCGTTCCGGCGGGCGATCGGCGTGGCGGTCAAGGACCAGGACGACCTGGCCTACCTGGCCGACCGGCTGGACGAACTGATCGGCTGATCCGATGCTGCCCGCCCATCGTCCCGACCCTCTGCTGCCCGAGGCTTTGCCGCAGGCGGCGCAGCCGTTCGTGGTGTTTCCGACGCTGCTACGGGCCAACGGCTTTCGGGTATCGCCGGACCAGACGATGGCCTTCGTCGAATCGATCGGCTTGCTGCGTCCCTCGAGCCTGCATGGCGTCTTGCGCGCCGCGCGCGCCACGCTGGCGCCGCCGCCCGAGCGCTTTGCCGAATTCGATGCGCTGTTCCGGATGTTCTTTGCCGGGCAGAGCCTGGCCGCCCCGGCGACCACCGAGGCGCCTGATGACGAGATGCAGGTGTTCGACGAGGACAGCGGCCAGGGGGATGTGCCCGAACCGCAGACCGAGAGCCCGGTCGGCGAGCAGGCGAGCCGCGGCGAACTGCTGACCGGTCGGGCGTTTGGCGACATCGGCGATTCGGCGCTGCTGCGCCGGTTCCGGCGCGAGGCGGGCACGGCGCTGCCGAGCCGGTTGTCCTACCGGCGCGCGGCCAGCCACCGCGGTGATCGCTACGACATGCGGCGCAATCTGCGCGAACTGGTGAGTCGCGACGGCGAAACCCTGCGCCTTTACCGGTGGGCGCGTAAGCGACGCCAGCGGCGGATCCTGTTGTTGATCGATGTGTCCGGTTCGATGAAGGCGAACACGGTCAATGCATTCCGGCTCGCGCATGCGCTGGGCCAGGCGGCCGATCACTTCGAATGCTTCACGCTCGGCACCCGGCTCACCCGGATCAGTCCCGCGCTGCGGCTGCGTGACGAGGCCAGGGCGCTGAATCGGGCGGCGTCGCTGGTGGCCGACTTCGACGGCGGCACCCGGATAGGCGAGGCGCTGGGCGCGTTGCTGGCGATCCCGCGTCATGCCGATTTTGCCCGCGGCGCGCTGGTGGTGGTGGTGTCCGACGGGCTGGAGCGCGGCGATCCACGGGCGCTGGTGCAGGCGATGGCACGGCTGTCCAAGCGGGCGTGGCAGGTACTGTGGCTGTCGCCGCTGGCCGGCGATCCACGCTACGAACCGCGGACCGAGGCGATGCTCGCGATCAGGCCCATGCTCTCCCGGCTCGACGACGGCTCATCGATCGCCAGCCTTTGTTCGTCCCTGTTGACCCTGGCCAAGGAGTTCCGATGACCGACGAGAGCGGCGCAATCGACGTGATCGATGCCCATCACCACATCTGGCGCCAGCGGGATCTCGCCTGGTTGCAGGGCACGATGCAGCCGCGGATCTTCGGGCCTTACGAGCCGATCATGCGCGACTATCTGATCGAGGAGTACCTGCGCGACATCGCCGGCCTGGGGGTGAGACAGTCGGTCTACGTGCAGGCCAACTGGCCGGTCGGGCAGTTCGAGCAGGAGGCGCGCTGGGTGCAGCAGGTGTCGCAGCAGCATGGCTGGCCGCAGGCGATCGTCGCCTATGCCGATTTCACCCAGCCCGATGTGCGCCCCGATCTGGACCGCCTCGCGGCGATCGAACAGGTGCGCGGCATACGCCAGCAGTTTCACTGGCACGAGAACCCGCTGTACCGCTTCGCTGTCACCCCCGATATGCCGCTGCAGCCCCAGGTGCAGCGCAACATCGCCCGGCTCGCCGACTACGGCTGGTGCTTCGAGCTGCAGGTCTTTACGTCGCAGATGGCGGCGGCGGCCGCGCTGGCACGCAGCTGCCCGGCAGTGACCTTCGTGTTGCAACATGCCGGCATGCCCGAAGACCCCGGCGAGCAGGGGCAGGCCGCCTGGCTGGCCGGATTGGCCCGGCTGGCGGCCGAGCCCAACGTCGTCAGCAAGACCTCGGGCCTGGGCACCTTCTTGCATCGCAACGATCCGGCGCACATCGCCGAGATCGTGCATCAGACCGTGCGCCTGTTCGGCGCCGGGCGTTGCCTGTTCGGCTCGAACTTCCCGATCGAGAAGCTGTGGACCGATTATGCCGGCCTGCTGTCGGCACATCGGGCGGCGCTGTCGTCGCTGCCGGTGACTGCGCAGCGCGCGGTGCTGCATGACACGGCCGCCCGCATCTACCGCCTCTGATGACCGCCTCTGATTCCCGCCTCTGACCCTGGAGTTGTCCGACCATGGCACATCAACGACTGCATCCCGCTTTTGACGACCTGATCGAGCCCGACGCGCCAGTGGAACAACTGGCCACCGGTTTCGAGTTCACCGAGGGGCCCATCTGGCATCCACGCGGTCAATACCTGTTGTTCTCGGACATGCCCGGCGATGTGCGCCGCCGCTGGGACAGCGCGGCCGGCGTGCGCGAACAGCTGCGCGGCTCGAACAAGGGAAACGGGCTCACCTATGATGCGCAGCTGAACCTCGTCGTTTGCGAACATGCCACCTCGAGTGTCGCGCGCTTCGATGCGCAGGGTCGTCGCCAGGTGCTGGCCAGCCATTTCGATGGCCGCGAGCTGAATAGTCCGAACGACGTCTGTGTTCATAGCGACGGATCCATCTACTTTTCCGATCCAAGCTACGGGCGCATGCCGTACTACGGAATCGAGCGCCGGCCTGAGCAAGGCTTTCAGGGGGTCTACAGGATCGCGCCGGGGCAGGTCGCTGGCGAGCCGCAACTGCTGGTCGATCGCTTTTTGTTCAAGCAGCCCAACGGATTGTGCTTCTCGCCCGATGAACGCCTGCTGTACGTGAACGACACCGACCAGGCGAACATCCGGGTGTTCGATGTGCAGGCCGATGGCGGTCTGTCGGGGCCGCGGCTGTTCGCCTCGGGGGTTCGCGACAGCGGTCTGCCCGGCGTGCCCGATGGCATGAAGTGCGATTCACTGGGCAATGTCTGGGTCACCGCGCCCGGCGGGCTCTGGGTGTTCGACCCGGGCGGCCGGGTGATCGGCAAGATCCGCATCCCCGAGCCGGCGGCCAACCTGCACTGGGGTGGGCCGGACTGGCGCACCCTGTTCGTGTGCGCGACCCGTTCGGTGTACACGGTGCGCACCCGGATAGGCCCCCGCATCGAGCCCTTCATGCGCGGCCATCCGGCCGCGGCGGGTGATCCGCCACCGGCGTCGGCTTTGCCGGTGTCAGCGCCGGCGGGCCCGGCCGGGGCCGCGATCGGCCCGCTGCTGAGCACCGACCCACTACACCTGCAGGCCGCCGATTGCGCGCTGCTGATCCAGGACATGCAGAACGACGTGGTGATCGCCGGCGGCGCGTTCGCCGATTCCGGTTCGCCCGCGCATTGCACGAAGAAAAACACGATCGCCAACATCGCCCGGCTGGCCGCCCATTGCCGGCGCCACCGGGTACCGGTCATCCACGTGTGGTTCATCGTCGGGCCCGGTGCGCTCGAGATCCCGATGAATGCGCCGCTGTTCCTGGGGCTGCGCGAGGCCAACGCGCTTGTGCGCGACACCTGGGGCGCGCAGCCGGCCCCGGGCCTGGAGCCCCAACCCGGGGACCACGTGGTGATCAAGAACCGGATGAGCGCCTGGGAAGGCAGTTCGCTGGAGACCACGCTCAAGGCGCTGGGCAGCAAGACGATCATCGACACCGGCGCCTGGACCAACATGTCGATCGAGCACACGGCCCGTACCGGGGCCGACAAGGGCTACCGGGTGATCCTGCCCGAAGACGCCTGCTCGACGATGAATGACGAGTGGCACCTGGCCTCGGTCAACTACGCGATGCAGAACGTTGCCACCGTCGTGCAGGTCGATACGGTGATCGCTGCGCTACATTGAAGGTCAGCGGCCGCCTACGCGGTACACTTTCCAGATCCAGACCTGCCGAGACAAAGAATCCATGGCCCTGCACATGCAACAGCGCGCCCGCGACGGACAGCGCGAGATCCCGATGACCGACGCCGAGCACAAGGCCCGGATCGAGTTGGCCGCCTGCTACCGGATCTTCGACATGCTCGGCTGGACCGAGATGATCTTCAACCACATCACGCTGCGGGTACCGGGCCCCGAGCGGGTGTTCCTGATCAACCCTTTCGGGCTGCAGTACCACGAGGTCATGGCGTCGAACCTGGTGGCGATCGACATCGAGGGCCACCCGGTGCGCCCGGGACAGCATCCGATCAACCGGGCCGGGTTCGTCACCCACAGCGCGATCCACGGGCACATCGACAACGCCCACTGCGTGATGCACACGCACACGACGGCCGGATGCGCGGTGTCCTGCCTCGAGCAGGGCCTGTCGCACGATTCGTTCTACGGGGCCCAGTTGCACGGGCAGGTCGCCTATCACGACTTCGAGGGGGTGACCGTCAATCCGGCCGAGCGCGAGCGCATGCTGGCCAGCATCGGTTCGCACCGGGCGGTGGTCCTTCGCAACCATGGCCTGCTGTCCTGGGGCACGAGCCTGCCCGAGGCCTTCATGTGGCTCTGGACGATGCAGCGCGCCTGCGAGATCCAGCTGGCCGCGGCGGCGGCAGGTCCGATCCGCTCGCTGGGCGCGCCGGTGCTGGCACAGACGGTGCGCGAGGCCGGTCCGGCCGAACCCGTGGTTTGCGACATGGTGTACGGCGCACTGGTGCGCAAGCTCGATCTGCGCGATCCCACCTACCGGCAGTAGCGCGGGCGCCTGCCGCCGGGCTCAGGCGGTGGGCTGGGCACCGATCGCGTCGGCCGGGCACTTTGCCCGCAGCCAGCCGAGCAGGGCCAGCAGGGTCAGCGTGCAGATCAGCAACAGGGCCAGCGCGAAGCCCAGCGCGCTGCCCCCGAACAGTCCGATTGCCACGCTGGCCAGGATCGCCGATGTCGCCTGGCCGAAAAACCCGTAGAACGCGGCGGTGAAGCCGGCGATCTCGCCATGTGGCTCGAGCGTCATGCTGGCGGCATTGGCATAGACCATCAGGTAGCCGATCGCAAACACGAAAACCCCCGCGGCCAGGCCGATGCCGCTGAGCCAGTCCATCGCTGCCGTTACCGCCAGCACCGCGGTGGCGGCCGTCATCAGCGCCGCCGCGCTGCTCGCGCTGGCCACGGTTCCGATCCGGCCGATCAGCCAGTGGTTGGCGATCTGGCCGATGACCACTCCCAGTCCGTGTATCGCGAACAACACGGCAAACAACGCACCGGTGATACCGAATTCCACCTCCATGACGCGGGCCATGCCGGCAACGATGATGACCATCGCGGTCATGATCCAGCCCGATAACAGCAGGAAGTAGCGGGTTTGGCACGCTGAAGACGCGCCCGATGTTGGTCAGGAACACCCGCGGTGACAGCGCATCGAGCCGGCGCACCCGCAGGGTCTCGGGCAGGCGTAGCAGTCAGCATCAACGCGCCGGCCAATGTCGCCATGGCAACGAAGACCAGGCGCCAGTCGCCGCCCAGCGCGACCAGCCCGGCGCCGATCAGGGGTGCGAGGATCGGCCCGATAGAGAAGATCCCGCTGGCCACTGCCATGTTCTGCGCTAGCGCCTGGCCCGGCGAAGCGGTCGCGATGATCGCGCGGGCAGTGACCGGGCCGGCGGCCGCGCCCAGCCCCTGCAGCACCGGCCCACCAGCAACTGAAGCTGACCGAGGCTGTTAGCAGCGCCACCAGCGTGCCCAGCAGGTACAGGCTGAGCCCGCTGGACGATCGCTGCCCGCCGCCCGAAGCGGTCGGAGAAAGACCTGAAGATCAACTGGCCGACACCCAGTGACAGGATGTTGAGCGTGATGATCGCGTGCCGCGCTCGCGCCGAACGCATCGCGTATCACGGCAAAGAACGGTGGCGTGATGTCGATCGAGAACGCGGCCAGCGTGAGCAGCAGGCCGCAGTAGACCGTGACCGCACGATCACTCATCGTCAGGACGGGGAGGGGGCTCAGAAGTCGCCCGAGCGCCCGCCACTGGCCGGCTGGCGATCATCGATGGTCGCGACGATGATGATCTCGACCTTGTACTGCGGCGTGGCCAGTTTGGCCTCGCCGCAGGCCCGCGTCGGTGCATGACCCTGCGGCACCCAGGCATCCCAGACCGCGTTCATCTCGGCAAAGTCAGCCATGTCCGCCAGCCAGATCGTCGCCTGCAACAGGTGCTGGCGGCTCGAGCCGGCTTCGGCCAGCAGCTTGTCGATCTTGTCCAGGATGTCCTGCGTCTGGCGCGCGACAGTCTCAAGCCGTACCGACTCTGTCCAGCAAGATAGAGGGTGTCGCGGTGACGCACGATCTGGCTCATGCGCGCATTGGTGTGTAGCCGGGTGATGGTCATCGGGAACTCCAGGAGGCCGGGCGATGGCGCCGGGCGCGTTGCGGGTGACCCGTGAATATACCGCGAAGGACAGGCCTGCCCGGTCGAGCGTCGCGCCTGCACTGCGGGTCTTTGAGAGTAGCAAACGGAAGGCCGAGATGCCAACTGATGAAAACCGTGCTGTTGTTGGCTGCTTCCAACGTGTTCATGACGCTGGCCTGGTACGGCCACCTGCGAAACCTGAGCACCGCCGATCACGCTGGCCAGCTGGGGAATCGCGTTGTTCGAGTACCTGTTGCAGGTGCCGGCCAATCGGATAGGGCATCAGCAGATGAGCATTGGCCAGCTCAAGATCCTCCAGGAGGTGATCTCGCTGACGGTGTTCGTGCCGATTGCCTGGTTGTACCCGCGAGAACCGCCCCGGCTCGACTACCTGTGGGCCGGCCTCTGCCTGGTCGGGGCCGCCTATTTCGTTTCGGGGCGGACTGCCGGTGCGCTGAGCGGCTGTACTGCACCATGAACAGCGCAGCCCGATCGAGCCGCTCACCGGTCCTGGCGGCGGTGTCGATCACCGCGTTCAGGTTGGCTCCGGATTGACGCGTCGCTGCCTCGGACCGCCGCCGCCGGCCTCGTCCCCTAGTGGCACCCACCAGCCGTGCTGGGCGAAAAACCGATCCCGGATCGACATCGTCGACAGGCGTGCCCGCGCACGCAGCGTGCCGATCGGCGTTGTCACGATCACCCAGTTGTTGCGGCGCGATACCGGCGGCGCCTGCGCGGCGGCCGTCCCCATGGTCAGCAGCGGGGTCGGGCATCAGGCGGCGCAGCGACGGCAGTTGGCGATGCTGGTTGGGGCAGTAGACGAGGGTCTTGGGCCGAACTGAGGCGCAGCGGAAAGCCGGGCGGCGGTTGTGGCAGGTCTTGCCCGTCCAGTGTCGGCAGCGCCGGCTGCCCGATCCCGTGCAGGCGCTCGGACCAGATCTCGATGCGTCGGCTCATCGTGGGAAAGCCGGTCGGTGCGCCGTCGGCGCGCGGACCGGCATGGGCGCGCAACGGCACCGCGCCGGGCAAGTCCACGCCTTCGGGGCAGGCGCGCAGCGCGGCCAGCGTGAGCCCGGCCGGTTGCAGGATCGCGTCGTGGCCACGGTCGGCGTCGCCGCCGAAAAAATGCCGGGCAAGGCCCAGGCGCGGCGCCAACGCCAGCACGATGTCGATGTCGCTGCGCGACTCGCCTAGCGGCGCAATCACCGGGGCTCGCCACTGCACGCGCCGCAGGCCGGCCAGGCTGGCGTCGAAACCGGTGCGCAGGCCCCCGCGTTCCCAAGACGTGGCCACCGGCAACACGATGTCGGCCTGCTCGGCCGTCGGGTTCAGCGAGAAGTCGGCGTGCACATGGAACTCGAGCGCAGCCAGCGCCCGGCGCGCCAGTCCGGTATCGGGTTGCGAGGCGAGCAAGTTCGTGCCGAACGACACCAACATGCGGACCGGGTAGGGCTCGTGCTCCAAGACTGCCCGGTAGACGTCGCGCGCCGTCACCCAGCCGTGCAGGCCGGGTCCCAGCGGTCGCTCGGCCAGGCCCAGCGCCTTGGCGCGCTGCGCGGGAGCCAGCAGGTCCAGACCGGAGATATCGCCGAAGGTCGCGGCGCCCCCCGGCACGTTGCCGCCGCGGGCGCCGTAGTGCCCGGTCAGCGTGTAGAGCAGCGAGATCGCGCGATCGGTCTGCGTGGCCAGCGGACCCTGGCCGACGCCGTTCCAGGCATACCAGGCGAGCGATGTCGCGCCGGCCAGCAGGTCGGCCGCAACGCCCAGCGCCGACGGCTCGATGCCGGTGAGCGCGGCAACGCGCTGCGGTGGAAATTGCGCGGCCAGCGCCTCGTAGCGCGAGAACGCGGTCTGGCAGCTGAGCCGGCCATCGGCGACGCGCAGCGCTGCCGGCGTGCGCAACGCCGGTTGCGCGTGCTCATCCAGCCACCGACCGTTGCCAAGGTCGTAGCGCAGTAGGTCTCCCCGATGCCGGCGGCCAGCGCGACATCGGTGCGGCCCTGCCCGTGCAGGTCGCTCTCGCGCAGCAGTCGCCCGGTGTCGTCACGCACCAGCAGCGGCCCGTTGGTCCACTGCGCGACGAACGCCGCATCGAACCGCTCGGTCGAGATCAGTTGGTGGGCCAGGCCGAGGGCCAGCGCCTGGTCGGTGCCCGGGCGTACGCGAAGCCAGCTATCTGCCGAGCGCGCGAAAACCGTGCGCTGTGGGTCGATGACGACGATCTTGGCGCCACGTTGCAGCGCCTTGCGGATCTCGCCGGCGCGGGCCAGCCAGGTGTTGGCCGGGTTGTGGCCCCATAGCAGGATGCAGTCGGTGTTCGCGAAGTCGGGGGTGCCGATGTCGTGGCCGAACGTGAAGCGCGACGCGAAATCCTTGTGCCAGTTGCAGATCTCGGTGCCATAGATGTTGTTGGGGCTCCCAAAGGCCCGCACCAGGCGCTCGACCCAGGAAATGCCGTCCGACATGTGGGTGCCACTCGGGGTCGTCACCGAGAAGGCCACCTGTTCGGCACCGTGCGTGTCGCGGATCCCGTTCATCCGGGCCGCGATCTCGTCCAGCGCCGCGTCCCATGAGACCGCCTGCCAGCCGGGGTCGGCCGCGCCCTTGGGTGCGGTGCGGCGCAGCGGGTGGGTCAGGCGATCGGGGTGATACACCAGCTCCGGCGCCGCATTGCCCTTGGGGCATAGCTGCTCGCCGCTCGGGTGACCGGGCAGCGGCTCGATGCGCAGCAGCCGTTGCCCGCGCACGACCGACACACAGCCACAGCGCGAGCGGCACTGGGTGCAAAAGCCCGCCGTGCGGACTTCGTCGGATGACATGTCGCCCGGGGTGCGCGGCCTCAGGCCGCCCGCACCGTCTCGGCCGCCTGCGGCCGCGGGCTCGGGCCGGCCTGCAGGCTGGCGCGCAGCCTGTCGCGCTCGATCGCGACCTGGCGCACATGCTCTTCGCGCACGTGTCCGTAGCCACGCACCTTGTCCGGCCAGTTCGCCAGTGCCAGCGCGTCGTCGAGTGTGCGCTCGCTGAGTCGCTCGCGGATCAGGACCAGGTCGGACTCGTAGTCGGTGAGCAGCTTGCGCGCCAGTTGCCGCTCGTCCGGAGTGACGGTAGACATCCAGGAGGCCGCCGCGCAGGAAGCGCATCCGGGCAAGCCAGCGAAACCCGGTCATCAGCCACGGGCCGACCTCGGCCTTTTGCAGCCGACCGCTGGCATCGCGCTTGCCGAATGGACCACCGGCCACGTGGAACCGCAAGGTGTAGCCAGGCTCGAAGGTGTCGTCCAGCTCTTTGCGGAATTCCTCACTGGTCAGAACAAGCGGGCGACCTCGAACTCGTCCTTGTGCGCCATCAGCTTGGCCAGGTTGCGGGCCACCGCCTTGGCCACCGCCTGCTTGCCGGCACTGACGGGCAGCGCTGATTCGGCGGCGCTGATGCGCTCGACCTGGTCGGAGAATTTGCAGGGCCCAGCCGCGGTTCTTGTACTGGGTGAGCAACTGGCGACGGTGCTTGACGATGTCGTCCAGCGACTGCAGCCGCGGCCGGTTCAGGCTGATCACCTTGGCCTGGGCCGCGTGGCTGGCCGGCGCAGCCTGGCGCAGCACCGCGTCGGGGTCGACGACCAGGCGCCGGCCCCAGTCGAAGGCCGACTTGTTCATGGCCACGGCCACGCCGTTCAGTTCGATCGCGCGGTCGATCGCGGCTCGCGACAACGGGATGCGACCCATCTGCCAGGCGGCGCCCAGCAGCATCATGTTGGCGCCTATCGCGTCGCCCAGCAGCGTCTTGGACAGGCGCAGCGCCTCGAAACCCTGCAACTTGCCGTCGGCCGCGTCATTGACCCGCGCGAACAACGCCTTGTCGTCGGCCCGCCAGTCGGGATTGCGGGCGAACTCGGAGGTCGGCACCATGTCCGTGCAGACCACGCCACCGGTGCGACCCTTGCTCAGGCGCGCCATCGATTCGTCGCCCGCGGTGACGATCAGGTCGCAGCCGACCAGTGCATCGGCTTCGCCGGCGGCGATGCGGGTGGCATGCAGCATGCGGGCCTCGGGGGCGAGCTTGATATGCGAGAGCACGGCGCCGTATTTTTGCGACAGGCCGGTGACATCGAGGTTCGATGAGAAGTAGCCCTCGAGGTGGGCGGCCACGGCCAGCGTCTGGCCGATCGTGACCACGCCGGTGCCGCCGATGCCGGTGACCAGGATGCTGTAGGAGGCATCGGTCGGGCGCTCGAAGACCGGATCGGGCAGATCGATTGCCGGCGCTACCGGCAGCGCGGCGCTCGCCTGCGGCGAGGCCGTCGTGGAGGTGGCCTTGGCGCCCTGGGCCGACTTGCGCAGCTTGCCCCCGGCCACGGTCACGAAGCTCGGGCAAAAGCCGTCGACGCAGGAGAAGTCCTTGTTGCAGCTGGACTGGTTGATCCGCCGTTTGCGGCCCAGCTCGGTTTCCAGCGGCTCGATCGACAGGCAGTTGGCCTGCTTGCCGCAGTCGCCGCAGCCCTCGCACACCGCCGGGTTGATGAAGGTGCGCAGATCCGGATCGGCCCACTTGCCGCGCTTGCGCAGGCGGCGGCGCTCGGTTGCGCAGGGCTGGTCGTAGACGATGACCGAAACGTCCTTGTATTCGCGAAACTCCCGTTGCACCGCATCGAGCTGGTCGCGCGGATGCACCGGGACGCCATCGGGCAGCTTGAGCCCTTCGTACTTGGCCGGCTCGTCGGTGACCACCGCCATCTTGCGCACGCCTTCGGCGGCGAACTGCGCCAGGATCCCCGGCACGGTCATCTCACCGTCGACCTGCTGGCCGCCGGTCATCGAGACGAAGCCGTTGAACAACACCTTGTAGGTCATCGGCACATGGGCGGCGACCGCCTGGCGCACCGCCAGGAAAACCCGAGTGAAAGAGCTGCGCCATCGCCCAGGTTGGCGAACACGTGCGGCTCTTCGGTGAACGGCTGTTCGGCCGTTTGCACATCACGCCTTCGCCGCCCATGTGCGACCAGGTCGTGGTCTTGACCGGGTCTTCGCAGTGCGGTCGAGTGACAGCCGGATACCGGCCAAGGCCCGGCTGCCGTCCGGCACCTGGCTGAGCGGGGCATGCGGGCAGCCCGAGCAGAACGAGGGCGCGCGGATCGGCACCACCGTGTGGTCTTTGTCGCGGTCTTCGCGGCGCGCCTCCGGCCAAGGAATCGGGCGCGTCGGTGTCTCGAAAAACCTGGCACCGGGGCCAGGCCGCGCAGCCGTTGCGGATCGAAGTAACAGTTGGGTTCGCGGATCAGCACTTCGCATGAGCATGCGGCGCGATCAGGCCGGGGTTGATCTCGCCGTGGCGGTTGGGAAACAACTGGCCTTCTGGTTCTGGTCGAAGACCGCCGTTCGCGTGCTTGCCATAGAGTTGGCGAGTTTTGCTGCGCTGTAGAGCACGGCACGCAACTGGTCCCTCGAGCAGCGGGCGCTTTTCTTCGACGACGACGATCGCGTCGAGCCTGGCGGCGAACTCGCGCACGATCTCGGGGTCCAGCGGCCAGACCAGGCCGACCTTCATGATGCGCAGGCCCAGTGCCTGCGCCTGGTGACGTCTATGCCCAGCGCCACCATCGCCTGGCGAAGGTCCCGCCAGGCCTTGCCCGCGGCCAGCACGCCGACCCGCGCCCAAGCAGGCGGCTTGACCTCTTCGATCCGGTTGAGCCGCTGGCTCCGGGCGTAGGCCAGCACCGCCAGTGCTTGCGGTGATAGAGGCGCTCCTCCTGGGGCAGCGGAGCGTCGATGGCGCGGCTGTTGTGGCCGCCGACCGGTTCGGTGGGCAGGGCGGCAGCTCGATCACCGGGTGAAGTCGGCGAGACCAGTACCGAGCCACCGCCCTCGACGACGTCGGTGACGACCTTCATGCCGACCCAGCAACCCGAGTAGCGACTCATCGCGATGCCGTGCAGGCCCAGATCGAGCAGTTCCTGAGCATTGGCAGGATAGAGCAGCGGGATGCCGGCGGCGACGAAGTTCAGGTCCGGAGTAGTTGGCCACGGTACTGGACTTTGGCACCGTGATCGTCGCCGGCCAGCGCGATCGCGCCACCGTGCGGTGCGGCACCGGCCAGGTCTGCACGAGGAACGGATCGCCGGAGCGATCGACCCCCGGCCCTTTGCCATACCAGATGCCGAATACCATCGACCTTGGCACCGGAAAGGCGCCGACATACTGGCGCCCCAGATCGCCGTCGCGGCCAGGTCTTCATTGACGCCGGCACGAAAGACGATGTTCTGCTTTTTCAGGTATTCCTCGGCCGCCCACAGCTCGATGTCGTAGCGACCCAGCGGCGAGCCGCGGTAGCCTGAGATGTAGCCCCCGGTGTTCAGGCCGGCGGCCGCGTCGCGCAGCCGTTGCTGGATCGGCAGTCGTACCATAGCCCGGCATGCCGCGAGCCATCCCTGCTCGACCGCAACGGTCGAGCAGGGCCATTTCCATGCGGCTTTGCTGGACCGGTGCGTTCAATTGGGTGTCTCCGGGGTCGAGGGTCACCCATTATAGAGAAGCGCTCCCGGGCTGGCGGGATTGTCCGCGTATCGCCATCGCGCACCGCGCAGCGTCGCGGATCACGCCGCGGCGGGTGCCTGCAACCCGAGCAGGCGCATCGCGTTTCCCTTGAGGATGCCGGGCTGGACCTCCTCTTTGAAACCGGCCTCGGTGAAGTCCTTCATCCAGCGCTCGGGGGTGATCAGCGGAAATCCGGAACCAAACAGGATCCGGTCGCGAAGCAGCGTGTTCGAGTACTGGACCAGTTGCGGCGGAAAGTACTTGGGCGACCAGCCCGACAGGTCTATCCAGACATTGGGCTTGTGAAGTGCCACCGACAAGGCCTCGTCCTGCCAGGCCAGGACGGGTGGGCGATGATGATCTGCATGTCGCCAAAGGTCGCGGCCACCCCTGTCCAGGTGCATCGGGTTCGAGCACTCCAGGCGCAGGCCGCCGCCGCAACGTACGCCGCTGCCGATGCCCGAGTGGCCGCTGTGAAAGATGGCCGGCATCTTGTATTCGTTGATCACCTCGTAGATCGGCCAGGCCATCTTGTCCTGCGGGTAGAAGCCCTGCACGGTCGGGTGGAACTTGAAACCGCGCACGCCGTGCCCTCGATCAGCCGGCGGGCCTCGCGCGCGCCCATCTTGCCCTAGGTGACCGATGCTGGCGAACGATCACCAGCCGGCTGTTGCCTCGTTGGCGGCCGCGGGTGACTTCGGTTCGGGAGTGCGGCGCCGACCCATGCTGGTTTCGGCGGCATCGACGGTGAACATGACCAGCCGATCTTTTTCCTCGCGGTAGTAGGCGATCGTTTCGGCGATCGTCGGGCGGCGACTGGAGCGAAAGTACTTGGTCGGCGGCTCGGTCGTATTCCTCGCCGTACTTGTCAAAAGGGTTCCAGCACGACACTTCGGCGTGGGTGTGGATGTCGATGGCGATCAGGTCTTCGGTTTTCATGGGCGGCGGCGTCCGGTTTCTGGCGATGGGAAGGCAAGCAACGGGGATAAATATTAGTTATGAATGATAACGATATGGTTTATGATTATCGCCGTTGATCCAACCCGGAGACAAGCCTTGAATACTGCCACCCTGTCGTCCGAGCTGCCCAACGCCTTCGAACCGCTGGGCGAGCCCTTTGCCGCGCTGCATCACCTGCGTGTCCCAGTAGACGGGTGCCATCGTGCACATCGAGTTGAACCGGCCGGCCAAGCGCAATGCGCTCAGCGACGACATGGTGCTGCAGTGTTGCAGCAGCGCTTCGTGCAGCCGCCGCCACCGCGCGCGATCGTCAGCGGGCAGGGCCTGCATTTCCTGCGCGGGGCCTCGACGGTCGTCGCTGACGAGCACGATGCCGCCGGCGGTATCGCCCATTCGCGGCGGATGTGGCACGCGGCCTTCGACCAGGTCCAGCATGGCCGGGCACCGGTGATCGCGGTGCTGCGTGGCGCGGTGGGGTCGGCGGCGGTCTCGAACTGGCGGCCCTGGCCCACCTGCGCATTGCCGAGCCCGACGCGTTCTTCGCACTGCCCGAGGGCCAGCGGGGCCTGTTCGTCGGCGGCGCTCGGTGCGCATTCCGCGCCTGGATCGGCGTGAGCCGCATGACCCATGATGCTCACCGGTCGGCGCTTCCAGCGCCCAGGCCGAGCGACTGCCTGGTCAACTACAGGCGTCGCCGCCGGCCAGGGCTTCGCGCACGCGTGCAGGCTGGTGGCGCGGACGCTGCAATTCGCCGTCCACCTACGCGGTCATGCATGCGTTGCCGCGCATCGCCGAGCTCGGCTCCAGGAGGCCTGTTCACCGATCTCGATGGCTGCGACGCTCAGAGCGACGGCGATGCCAAGGCGCGGATGCAGGCGTTCGCCGCCGGTCGTGCCGCCAAGGTGCAACCGGCCGAGATGCCTGATGAACAAGCCGACCGCTGCCCGGCAGCCCCGCTGGCGCGACGCGAAGTTCGGTGGCTGCGTGTCGGCCCGGATCGAGCAGGTGGCGCCCGATGACACCCGGGTGATGTCGACCGAGGCGCTGCTCGATTACCCGGCGCGCCTCACCGATCGTGTCGAGCACTGGGCGGCCAGGGCGCCGGAGCGCACGGTGGTCGCGCGCCGGGGCGCCGACGGTGCGTGGCAGACGGTCAGCTACCGGCAGATGCTGGCGCGGGTCCGCGCGCTGGGCCAGGCACTGGTCGATCGCGGGCTGGGCGCCGATCGTCCGGTCGCCATCTTGTCGGGCAACAGCATCGAGCATTTCACGCTGGCGCTGGCCTGCCAGTGGGTCGGCGTGCCCCACACGCCGGTGTCGCCGGCCTACGCGTTGCAATCGGGCGACTTTGGCAAACTGCGGCACATCCTGGCCAGGCTGGAGCCAGGCCTGGTGTTCGCCGACGATGCCGACCGCTTCGCCCGCGCGATCGACAAGGCGGTCGGCGACCAGGTCGAGGTGATGTCGATGACCGGGTCGGCCGGGCGCGCACTGACCTCGTATGCCGACCTGTTGCAGACGGTGCCGGGCGCCATCGGTTGTGGGCGGCCCACGATGCGGTGAATGCCGACACCGTGGTCAAGGTGTTGTTCACCTCGGGTCGACCAGCATGCCCAAGGGGGTCATCACCACCCAGCGGATGCTCTGCTCGAACCAGCAGATGTTAGCCTCCAGTGCCTGCCTTCTCGGCCGAGGCGCCGCCGGTGCTGGTCGGACTGGCCGCCCTGGAATCCACACGTTCGGCGGCAGTCATACGTCGGGATCGTGCTCTTTCACGGGGGCACGATGTACATCGACGATGGCAAGCCGGCGCCCGGCCTGATCGACGAGACGCTGCGTACCTGCGCGAGATCTCGCCGACGATCTACTTCAACGTGCCCAAGGGCTTCGAGGAGATCGCCGGCGCGATGGCCTCGATGAGCACTGGCCCGGCGCCTGATGGCCAAGGTGCGATGCTTTTTCTATTCCGGGGGCCGCATTGTCGCAGCCGGTCTGGGATGCCTGCTGGATGCCACCGCCGAACGCATCGTCGGCGAACGCATTCCGATCATCACCGGCCTGGGTATGACCGAACCGCACCGTCGATACCTCGCCGTCGGCACCGATGTGCAGGCCGGCGACATTCGCCGTGCCCGGGGGTGGAGGTGCGCCTGGTCCCACTCGAGGGCAAGACCGAGATCCGTTTTGCCCCAACCCGATGCCTGGCCATTGGCGCGAACCCGAACTGAGCCGGGCCGCGTTCGACGAGCAGGGCTTTTACTGGACCGCGCGGCCGCCTGAAGCGACCTCGTCGATCCGCAGCGCGCGGGCTGCGTTTCGATGGCCGCATCGCCGAAGACTTCAAGCTCTCCAGTGGGACCTTCGTCAGCGTCGGCCCGTTGCGGGCGCGGGTCATTCACGACGGCGCCCATCGTGTGGTGACGGTGATCGTCACCGGCCTGAACCGCGACGATGTCGGCCTGCTGGTGTTCGTGCGGCCCGACGAGTGCGCGCCTGCTCGGTTCGGCGGTGACCGACCTGCGAACGATGTCACGTCGCCTGCGCTGCCGGACTGGTTCCGTGCGCTGCTCGAGCGCCAGTACGCCGCCGGCACCGGCAGCCCGACCCGCGTCGCGCGCCTGATGCTGATGACCGAACCGCCGTCGATCGATGTTGGCGAGATCACCGACGCGCCTCTTTCAACCAGCGGGCGGTGCTGGCCCACCGGGCGGCCCTGGTCGAGAAACTGCATGCGTCGCAGGCCGGCGACGACCCGTTGGTGCACGTGATCCATCAGGGCCGCTGAATGGCCGCGCTCGCCGACGAGGTGCCGGCCCGGACCGACGCGACCGTGCCGGGCGCGTCGCTGCGCCACCTGGTCGGCTATGCGGCGCTGCAGGTGCAGCTGCAACTGCGCGACGTGTTCCTGGCGCGTATCGGCGTACCGTTCGAGCTGCGGCCGGTGGAGTTCGCGTTGCTCGGCCTGCTGGCCGACCGGGCGCCGATGACGCAAAAGCAACTGGCGGTCGCGCTGCGTCTCAAGGCGCCCAACCTGACCGTCATCGTCGAGCGGCTGCTGGCGCGCGGCCTGCTCGCGCGCCGGCGCAACGCGCGCGACGGGCGCTCGCTGCTGGTCAGCCTGACCGCCACGGGCCGGCGCCTGCAGGCCCGCGCGCATGCCGAATCGCTGACGATGGAGGACCAGGCGCTGGCCGGCCTGAGCCCGTCCGAGCGGGCCCAGTTACTCGATTTGCTATGGCGCGTGGGTGCGCCCGGAGACCCGATAGATGATCAAGTTGCCTGAACCGACGCTTTCCCCGCTCTGTCACTTCGAGGTCATGCTGGCTGCCCCGATGGAAATGGGCATGGGCCCGGGGGGCCGCCGACGCATCATCCCGATCATCGGTGGCCGGGTGACAGGCGAGCGCCTGCAGGGGACCATCCTGAATCTGGGCGCCGACTGGCAGACCGTGTACGCGGACAGCACCGCTTTTCTGGACACCCGTTACGCGATGCAGACCGACGACGGCGCGATCATCGAAATCCGCAACCTCGGTCTGCGGCACGGCCCGCCGGCGGTGATGGCGGCGCTGGCGCGCGGCGAGTCGGTCGATCCGGCCAGTTACTCGATGCGCACCCACGCCCGTTTCGAAACCGGCGATCCGCGCTACGACTGGGTCAACCGGGTGCTGGCCGTCGGGGTCGGTGCCCGCGAGGCCAGCGCCGTGCACCTGAACCTGTACGAGATCCTCTGACCGACCCGCGCCGGAGCCTCAGCCCTTCGCGGCGCTGAGCCAGCGGCCCGGCCGCGCGCCGGTCACTTCGCCATTGGCGCAGATCACCTGGCCGGCGACCAGCGTGGCCAGCATGCCCCGCGCGCCCTGGACGACGCGGCGCCCGCCGGCGGGCAGGTCGCGCACGATGTGCGGATTGAGCGGCGCCACCCGGGCGGCATCGATGATGTTCAGATCGGCGCGCATCCCGGGCGCGATCAGGCCGCGGTCGGTCAGGCCCAGGTGACGGGCGTTGCGTGCACTCATCATCTCGACCGCCTGTTCGATCGAGAAGCGCGCGCCGCGCGCACGGTCGCGAACCCAGTGCGACAGCATCGTCGTCTGGAAACTGGCATCGCAGATCGTGCCCACGTGCGCGCCGGCATCGCCCAGCGAGAACAGCGCGCGCGGATGCGAGAGCATCTCGTGCAGCGTGTCCATCGAGCCGCGCAGGTAGTTGAAGATCGGAAAGTAGATCAGGTTGCCGCCGTCGCCGTCGGCCAGGTAGTCGTAGATCACCTCCAGCGCGGACACGCCCCGCGCGTTGGCCTGGGCCGCGAACGAGGTCGACGGATCGGGCTCGTAGTTCGGTGTCAGGTCGGTACCGGTGGTCAGCGGGAACATCACCGCGGCGGTATTGGCCAGGTCGGCGACGACCTGGTCGACCAACGGCGGCACCGCCGAGCCGACCTGGGCCAGCTTGACCGGTTTTTCGGCCAGCAAACGGGCCTTGAACCCTGGGTCGCGCAGATACTTGAGACGCTCGGCGACCGGCAGGTGGCCGATCTCCCGGTAACCGGGGTAGGACTTGAGCACGTTGAAGCTCGTGTCCAGCCCGTTCATGATGCCCACCGGCCGGCAGGCGGTCTGCAGGCGGATGTCCAAACCCTCGGCGAACGAGGCATCGGCCCGGTCGGCCAGCCAGCGGTGCTGCTGCGGGGCGTTGATGCGTTCGAGCCAGGTCAGCGCGAGCGGGCGGCCGCCGGCGCGCGCCATGCCCGCCAGCAGGTCGTACTCGCGATCGAAGCGCATCCGCTCGTCGCCGTCCTCCGGAACGCATGCAGTCGTAGTCGCTGACCGCGTGTAGTACCCGGTACGGCAGGCCCGCAGGGCAGCGGCCAGCGTGTTCAGTTCGCGCGCGTCGGCCTCGCCGGACGGGGTTTCCTCACCGCGCGCCGTGCGATGGTTGTCCGAACGGCCGGTCGAGAAGCCAATCGCGCCCTTGCGCAACGCGGCGGCGAGCAGGCCCTGCATCGCCTCGCAGTCGGCCTCGGTAGCCGCTTCGCGGTTGGCGGCGCGATCGCCCATCACGAACAGGCGCAGGCTGTCATGCGGCACCAGCGTCATGAAGTCCAACGAGTGAGGCTTGGCATCGAGCGCGTCGATGTATTGTTCGAACGAATTCCAGCCCCACTGAATGCCTTCCTCGAGCGCCGCGCCCGGGATTTCCTCGACCCCCTGCATCAGTTCGATCAGGCGCTCGTGATCATGATCGTGTACCGGCGCGAAGCCGACCCCGCAGTTGCCCATCACGACGGTCGTCACGCCGTGCAAGAGGCTGGGCGAAAACGTCTGGTCCCACGACGCCTGACCATCGTAGTGGGTGTGGATGTCGACGAAGCCTGGCGTGACCGTGGCGCCGTCGGCGGCGATGGTCTCGCGGGCCTGGACCGAACCCTTGCCGACATGCTCGATGCGCCCGTCGCGGATGCCGATGTCGGCGGTAAAGGCCGGCTTGCCGGTGCCATCGACGACGGTGCCGCCTTTGATCAGGGTGTCGAGCATGTCAGGTCTCCATGGGCGTGGGTTGGCGGGTGCCAACCCCCATTATCCGTCATGGCAGGACCCCGGTTGATGGGCTGGCCGGCAGGGGAGCGGCCGCTGATAACATGGTCGGCCGATTCCCGCGCGCGTTGCCAGCCTGTGTCATGACTCTGATTCACACCGGCCCCGAGTCGGTCCCGCGGCGTGCCTTGCCGGGGCGCGGCGCGCTGCTCGTGGTTGCGGCGGCCATCCTCTGGGGCACGACCGGAACCGCGCAATCGTTCGCCTCGCTGGAGTTGTCGGCGCTCTGGATCGGCACCCTGAGGATGGCGGTGGCCGCGCTTTGCTTCGTGATGGCGGGTGCGCTGCTGGGCGCACGCCGGCCGGCGCCCGTCGTCCCAGGGCCTCGCGCCAGATGGGGCTTGCTGCTGCTGGCCGGCGCAAGCATGGCCCCGTACAACCTGCTCTTTTTGCCGGTGTGCGCGGCGCCGGCATTGCTGTCGGCACCGCGGTGGCGATCGGCAGCGCACCGATCTGGGCCGGGCTGCTGCAGGCATTGTTCGATTCGCACCGACCCTCGGGACGATGGTGGCTGGGCACCCTGGTGGCGGTGGCCGGCGGCGTATTGCTGGTCAGTCCGGTCGGTCCGTCGGCGCTCGTCTCTGTCGGGCACGCGTTGCTTTGCCTGCTGGCGGGGCTGGCGTACGCGGCGTACGCGATGTTGAACAAGCGACTGGTCGGCGGTCCGGCGAGCCCGCTGCAGGTGAGCACCGGGGTGTTTTCGATAGCGGCCCTGCTCGCGGCGCCGGTGGCCTGGTGGCTCGTCGGATGGCCCGTCCCGGGCAGCATCGCCTGGCCCGTGCTGATCTACCTGGGGGTCGTGGCAACCGGTGTTTCCTACCTGCTGTTCGCCAGCGGGCAGCGGCTGATCTCGGCGGCGACGGCCGTCACCCTGACCCTGGCCGAACCCGTGACGGCGTTCGTGCTGGCCACGTTGCTGGTCGGTGAGGCGGTGCCTGCGCTGGCGTGGCCGGCGTTGGTCTTCCTGCTCACGGGTATGCACCTGGTGCTGCGCGAAGAGGTGGGTCAAGCCCGCGGATCGTGACCCGCAACGCGTTGCGGCACGGGGGCCTGACCGAGCCGCGCGAGCGCCGCCTCGACCAGCGGCAGCGCGTCGTTGCCAAAATACATGTCGGTGTCGTTGACGAACATCGTCGGCGAACCGAAGCCGCCGCGCGCGATCAGTTCGTCGGTATTGGCCCGCAGCCCATCCTTGATGCCCGGCAGCGCGATGCCGGCAAACACGGCGTCCGCATCCTCACCCGTGCGCTCGCAGACTTCGCGCAGCACGTCGTCCTGCGAGATGTCCAACCCGCGCCCGAAATAGGCGTCGAACACCGCCAACGCGAAGCGGTGCTGGCGGGCCGGATCGTCCAGCCACAGGCAGGCGCGCATCGCCTTGACGCTGTTCACCGGGAATACCGGCGGCGGAAAGTGGATCGCCAGGCCGGCCAGCCGAGCCCAGTCGGTGATGCTCTTGGCCAGATAGGCCGCCTTGGCCGGCACCGGTGTCTGGCGCGACTGGTAGACGCTGGGATTGACTGCATTGAACACCCCGCCCACCAGGAATGGTCGCCAGACGATGGTGGCGCCGGGGCGCGCGGCCAGCGCCGGCAGGTTGTGTACGCAAAGGTAGGTCCAGGGGCTGGAGCAGTCGTAGAAACACTCGATCTGACGCATGGCTCATGCATGCCTGATAGCAAAACCCAAAGTATGCCCGACGATGCCGATGCTGACCGCACCGACCAAGCGTCAGCAGGCGCCACGAATCGGTCGATGTGCCTGGCCTGGCAGATGGCTTGGTCGGCGCCGCCCGATTCGAGCCAACGACCACTTGTCGACTGGCTGGTGTCGGGTGATTGATGTCATCGATCGGTGATGACAGACTGCGACCGTCGTTCGCCACGCAAGCATCATGCGCCGCGTTCCCGGCCGGCGCTGAGGCACCCTGATTCGCCCGAGGACTCATGAAGAATTTCTTTGTTGCGTCACTGCTGACCGGATTGCTCGTGCCGGCGCACGCTGGTGTTTACAAGTGTGTTGTCGACGGACAGGTGACTTATCAGGCTCAAGCGTGTGATGCCGACCGGCCCCCTGTCGGTCCGCCACGCGAATCCGGGGCGTCGCGACCGGAAACGCCGGCGGCGGACCGGCGCGCGGAAACCCCGCCGGAATCTTCTGTATTTTCCGGTCAGTCGCAGCCCAAACAGGCTGTCAGTTCGGCCGCACCGGGCAGACCCGCCTTTGACGCCGGACCGCAGGCACGCGAGGCATTCGCGCGGGAAGCGTTTCGATTGCTGGTGACAGATCTTTCACGGTTTGAATCCTGGCTATGCGCCAACTCGGGTTATCTGCAGCCGGGTATGACAGGTCAATTGAAAAAGTCGGCTGATGCCCTGGCCAGGCAATGGGTCGAGATCGGCGAGGTCATCAGGCATCAGCGCTCCGGAGTGCTCTTTGCGGCGACTCGTCGTCAGAATGGTCCTGCGGGTGTTCAAAGGGTGTCCGATCCCATGGCCTTTTCGGTGGGGATAGGCAGGCAGCCTGACGGCAGTTCCTGCATCTCGGGCTTTGGCGGCACCCGAAAATGACTGGGTCGACAAACATGAAGCGACTCCTGATGGTGATGCTAAGCCTCTGGCTCATCGGTTGCGGCCGTGAGCCGACCGAAGACCTACGGGTTCATGTCGCGGGCGCGCATCTGCTCATCGAGAACCGCACGGGAGCCGATGTTCATGTCCAGCCGCTCAATGAGCCCGTCGCCTGGATACCGCTGAGCACGCCCTCCAACCGGCTCCAGGATCGCGAATCGCGCAGGTTGCGCATCGCCCCTTCGCAGCGTGGTTCCAGCATCGCGGTGGCATGGTGGCGACCTGGCGCCCGGATCGACGGAAGCGGTGTTCGCGGGCCTGACCGGGTCCGCAAGATCTCTGTCGAACTAACCGAACTGCAGGAACCTCTTTCCACCGATGAGGCACTGGTGCGTGCGTGCATAGCCAATGAACGATCCGTGGCAATCGTCAGTCCGGGCACCGCAAAGGTCGCAGGCCGGGTCGAATCCGAATGCATGGCGCTGGCCGAGCAGGCGTGCGCGAATGAGAGCTCATGTCAGACCCGACTTGAACAGCAAACCCAAGAGAGTGTCCGCCTTGACGGTCTGATCGAAAAGCAGCAGTCTGAAAAACTGGCTCAAACGGCATCGGGCCAGCCCGTCGAACAGATCGCCAGGGACGCGTTCCACGACCTGCGAAACGGGTATATCGATAGTTACCTGGCAACGCTCTGTCCATCGATGCGGGAGCTCTATTCAGGTCCGTTCATGCGCAACACCTTGGTTGGCAAAGGCGCGGACTATAAGCAGCGCAAACTGCAACTGACCAAGGTCGTCGCGCAGGATCCGCAAAGCATCGTCTTTCTGGCGATCGATGCAGCGATCCTGTCAGGCCGCACGCCGTTTGCCCAGGCATCGAAATTCCGGGCGACCTTTGGACGCGACGGCGCACGACCCTGTCTCAACGAGATCACACTGCTGAGCTGATCTGCAAGTGGCAGTCGCGCTCCAGCGCTTGGTCGGCAGGCGGTTCTCAGGGCCTGGATCAATGGCCACTTACGATGATTCGGGGCGTTGCTTGAACGCTTGCTCTCGAAACCGTCAAAGGACCTGCCTTCGGGTATGCCGCCCAGGCGATCAATCGGCAGAGTCGGTGAACCGGGCTGCGTCAAGACGACGGACCGCGGGGTCCGAAGAGGTTTGGGAGCAAGGCGCCCGTGCGTCGGCCGTAGGCATCGTAGTCGGCAAACCGCTGGCGCAGCAGGTTTTCCTCGCGACGGATCTTGAGCACCAGCACGATCGCCAGTGCGAGCAGGCCGATCCACTGCCAGCGCGTGCCGTGCACGAGGTTGGCGCCCAGGCCGGCCAGCAGCACCGCGCTGTACATCGGGTGGCGGATCGAGCCGTAGGGTCCGCGCGTACAGAGGCGTCCCCGTGGCGCGGGTTCGGGCATCACGCTGAAGGTGTCCAGGCGCATCGCCACGATCGCCCAGATGCCCAGAGCGATCGCCAGGGCCACGAGCAGCCAGCCCAGGCCGGCCCAGGCGTCGAGCCGGATCGGCCCGACAGGCCAGGCGAGCAGCGCCAACAGGCCGAACTGCAGGCCGACCAGCAGGGCCGAAAGCGGGCTCACGGGCGCAGACATGGTCGGGGGACCGGAGCCAGTGTCAGGCGAACGCGGGATACTGCGGCTCGCCGGCATCGGACACGCGGTGGCAGGCCACCTGGTGCCCGGGCGCGATCGTGCGCAGTGCCGGGTCCTCGGCGCGGCAGCGATCCTCGGCGAACGGGCAGCGCCCGGCGAAACGGCAGCCGGGCCTGATGTCGATCGGGCTGGGCGGATCGCCCTGCAGACGCACGCGCTTGGCACGGCCGCGCTTGCGCGGATCGAATGACGGCGCGGCCGACCACAGCGCCAGCGTGTACGGATGCAGCGGTTGATCGAACAGGCGCTCGCGGGGCGCCATTTCGGCGATGCGGCCCAGGTACATCACCGCGACGTTGTCGCACATGTGACGCACGACCCCGAGGTCGTGCGAGATGAACAGGTAGGTCAGCGCGAACTCGCGTTGCAGGCCCTTCATCAGGTTCAGGATCTGCGCCTGGATCGCCACGTCCAGTGCCGAGACCGGTTCGTCGCAGACCACGAGTTCGGGGTTTGCGGCCAGCGCGCGGGCGAGCACGATGCGCTGGCGCTGGCCGCCCGAGAACTGGTGCGGGAACAGCATCAGCTGCTCGGGCCGCAGGCCGGTCTGCAGGAACAGTTCGCGCGCGCGGTCGGCGCGACCGGCGGGGTCCCCGACATCCATCAGGTCCAGCGCCTCGCGGATCGAGTCGCCGGCGCGCTTGCGTGGATTGAGGGAGGCGTACGGGTCCTGGAACACCATCTGGAAGCGTCGTCGTTCGCGGCGCAGCGCCTCGCCCGCGGCACGCGAGATGTCGGTGCCGCCCAGGTGGATGCTGCCGGCGGTGATCCGCGCCAGGCGCATCACCGCGAGCGCGGTCGTGCTCTTGCCCGAACCGCTCTCGCCGACGATGCCGAAGGTGGTGCCGCGGGGGACATCGAAGCTGATGCCATCGACCGCCCTGACATGGCGGGCGGCCCGCAACAGCGAGCTGCCCAGCGGGAAGTGCACCTTGAGGTCACGCACCGACAGCAGCGTGTCCGGCGCGGTGACCGGGGAGGACGGGTTGGCCGGGTCAGTCATGGTGCAGCCAGCAAAGGACACGGTGGCCGTTGGCCTGCACCGTGTAACCGGGCAGGCCGTCGTGGCAGCGCGGCTGCACGTCGGCACAGCGATCGGCGAACGCGCAGCCACCAGTGCGCTCGAGCAGCGAGGGCACGGTGCCGGGGATCTCGGCCAGCGGTTCGCCCACCGCCGTCGTGCGCCGGCCCGGCGAGCAGGCGATCAGCCCGCGGGTATAAGGGTGCAGCGGGGCCTCGATGACGTCGGCGCAGGTGCCTTCCTCGACGATGCGCCCGGCGTACATGACGGCGACCCGGTCGGTCATCTCGGCCACCGCGCCCATGTCGTGGGTGATCAGGATCACCGCGGTGCCGGTGCGCTCGCGCAAATCGCCGATCAGGTCGAAGATCTGCGCCTGCACGGTCACGTCCAGTGCGGTGGTCGGCTCGTCGGCGATCAGCAGGTCGGGATCGCAGGCCAGCGCCATCGCGATCATCACCCGCTGGCGCATGCCGCCCGAGAACTGGTGCGGATATTCGTCGACCCGGGTGGCGGGTGACGGGATCCCGACCGACCCGAGCATCTCGATCGCGCGCTCGCGCGCCGCCCGGGCATCGGTTCTCTGGTGCAATTGCACGGCCTCGGCGATCTGGTCGCCGACGGTGAACACCGGGTTGAGCGAGGTCATGGGTTCCTGGAAGATCATCGAGATCCGGTTGCCGCGGATCTCGCGCATCCTCGCATCGTCCAACTGCAGCAGGTCGGCGCCATCGAACAACACCTGGCCGGCACTGATCCGCCCGGGCGGCACCGGGATCAGGCGCATGATGCTCATCGCGGTGATGCTCTTGCCACAGCCGGACTCGCCGACGATGCCCAGCGTCTCGCCGCGGCGCAACTGGAACGACACCGATTCGAGCACGTGCGCGGTGCCCCGCCGGGTCTGGAACTCGACGCACAGGTCGCGCACGTCGAGCAGCGGCGGTTCGGCGGCCGGGGCAGGGGGGGCGCTCATCGGATCGGGCGGCATCGGTCAGCGCTGGTGCAGTTTGGGATTGAACGCATCGTTCAGGCCATCGCCGATCAGGCTGACCGCCAGCACGGTGAGAAAGATGCCGATCCCCGGAAAGGTGACCGCCCACCAGGCATCGAGCACGTACTGGCGGTTGTTGCCGATCATCTGACCCCAGGTCATGACATTGGGATCGGACAGGCCCAGAAAGCTCAGCCCGGCCTCGAACAGGATGGCGACGCCGATGATCAGCGTGGCCGACACGATCAGCGGCGGCAGCGCGTTGGGCAGAATCTCGCCAAGGATCAGCCGCGTATTGCCGGCGCCCATCGCGCGGGCCGCACTGACATACTCGAGCTTGCGCAGGCGCATGAATTCGGCCCGTGCCAGGCGGGCGGTGCCGGGCCAGCTGACCGAGCCGATCGCGATCGTCACCACCAGCAGCGACGGCGAGAACAGGGTCACCAGCACCATCGCGAGCAACAGCGAGGGCAGCACCTGGAAGAACTCGGTGATGCGCATCAGCACCTCGTCGACCCAGCCGCCGAAAAAGCCGGCCACCGAACCGATGGTGACGCCGATCAACACCGTGATCAGCGCTGCCGACAGGCCGACGATCACCGTGCCGCGGCCGCCGGCCACCATGCCCGACAGGATGTCGCGGCCCAGGTAGTCGGTGCCCAGCCACACCACCGGGTTCTCGAACGGCCCGGTGAACGGGTCGGCGACGATCGCGAACGGGTCGACCCCGTACAGGCCGGGGCCGATCGCCATCACGAGTACGACGAAACCGAGGATGACCAGCCCGACCATCGCCGCCTTGTTGCTGCGAAACACCCGCCATGCCTCGCGCGACGGCGACAACACCTCGATGGCCCGGGCCTGCGCATCGGACAGGTTGCTGACAGGGGGGGCGTTGGCACTCATCGGATGCGCAGCCGTGGGTCGATGAACCGATAGCTCAGGTCGGTCAGCTGGTTGGCGATGATGGTCAGGATCGCGCCGAAGGTGAGCACGCCCAGCAAGGTCGGGTAGTCGCGCCCGAGGATGGAGTCGAGCGCCAGCGTGCCCAGTCCGGGCCACGAGTAAACGGTTTCGACCAGCACCGCGCCCGACAGCAGGTTGCCGAACTGCAGGCCGGCCATCGTCACGATGGGCATCATCGCATTACGCAACGCATGCTTGTAGGTGACGACGTTTTCCGACAGGCCCTTGGCGCGCGCCGTGCGGATGTAATCGGAGCCCAGTACCTCGAGCATGCTGGCCCGCGACAGCCGGCTGTACAGCGCCAGGTAGATCAGCGCGAGGGTGAACGCGGGCAGCACCAGGTGGTGGGCGACATCGAGCGTGGTCTCCCAGAAACCGCCGTATAGCCGGGGGTCTGTCATGCCCGAGATCGGCATGATCGGCCAGACCTTGCCGAACAGGATGACCAGCAGGATGCCGGTCCAGAACACCGGCATCGCGTAGCCGACCAGCGAGAAGATCGTCACGACGCCGCTGCGGATGCTGTCGGGGCGGCGCGAGGCGAACACCCCCATCAGGGTGCCGATGACAATGGCAAACACCAGCGCGGTCAGCACCAGCAGGATCGTCGGCCCCAGGCGCTCGGTGATCAGGTCCAGCACCGGCTGGCTGTACAGGTAGCTCTGGCCCAGGTCGCCCTGCAGCGCCCGGCCCATGTAGATCGTGAACTGCTCGTGAATGGGCTTGTTGAGGCCGAAGTTCTCGCGGATCTGGTTGAGCACCGCCTCGTCGGCGCCGCCCATCTCGCCGGCGATCACCATCGCCGGGTCGCCGGGTGCGGCATGGAACAGCGCAAAGTAGATCGCCAGCACGGCGAACACCATCAGCGCCGCGTCGGCGCGCCGTTCGAGGATCAGCTTGAGGACAGACATGGTCTGGGCACCGAAGACCGGGTTGGCTGGATCGATTCAGCCAGCCCGGCGGCGGCTCAGGTCTTGACCGAGTTCTTCGCCAGCGGGGCCATCACCCCCCAGATGCTGTCGGTCGGGCCGCTGACCCGCTTGTTCCAGCCGGCGTGGAAGGTGTTCTCGATCAGGAAGGCCTGTGGACAGTCGTCGACGACGATCTTCTGCATCTCGGCGTACAGTTTCTTGCGCTTGCCCTCGTCGGGTTCGGTTGCCGCCTTGGTCATCAGCTCGTCGACCCGTGGGTTGCTGTAGCTCTGGGTGTTGGACCAGATCACGCCCTTGCGGATGTTGGTCGAATCGTAGGTGCGGTGCACGCCGATCACCGGGTCACCCCAGTTCCAGACCGAGTCGACGGTCATCTCGAAGTCGTGCGACGACACCCGCTTGGCCCAGGTGGGGAAGTCCGGCGACTGGCGCAGGCTGACCTCGATGCCGACCTTGGCCAGCGCCGCCTTCACGTATTCCTGCAAGGTCTTGAGGGCCGGGCTGCCGGGAATCGTGTCGATCTGCAACTCGAGCCGTTTGCCCCCGGCATCGGGCTTCAACCCGGCGGCATCGAGCAGCGCCGCGGATTTGGCAAGGTCCAGGTTGTAGTGCTCGACCTTGTCACTGTGAAACGGGCTGCCATTGGCGATCGGCCCGGTCGCGCGTTGGTGGATGCCGTCGAACAGGGTGTCAGTGATGAACTTCTTGTCGATCGCGAAGTTGATCGCCTGGCGCACCCGCTTGTCCGACAACTTGGGGCTGGCCGTGTTGAAGGCCAGCCAGTTCAACGGGCCGATCGCGGGGGCGTGGCCTTTTTCGATGAAGAGATTCGAGTTGGCCTGCGCCCGCTTGATCTCGCGCGGGTCGAGCAATTGCGGGTGTACGTCGACCTCGCCCTTCTCGAGCGCCAACACCAGGCTGGAAGGGTCGCGAAATTCCTTGATGATCAACCGATCGATGGCCGGCTGGTCCTTGATGAAGAAATCTTCGTAGCGGTCCATGATGATGTGCTGGCCCGGCTTGAATTCGACCAGCTTGAACGGACCCGAGCCGACCGGGTCGGCATTGCGTGGGTGGCTTTTCAGGTCCTGGCCGTCATCGAAGATGTGCTTGGGGATGATCGGCATGAACGAGGTCGACATCGCCAGCAGCAGCGCCGGGTGCGGTGCCTCGAGACGCACGACCGCGACCTGGGGTCCGTCCAGCGTGACGGCGCGCACCGGCCCCATCATCGACTTGAACGGATGGTGCGCGCGCACCGCCTCGAACGAGAACTGGAAGTCGGCGGACGTGATCGGGCGGCCGTCGTGGAACGTGGCGCCCTCGCGCAGGTGCAGGCGGATCGATCGCGCGTCGTCGGAGAGCTCGTACTTGTCGGCCAGGTAGCCCTGCGGTTTCCACTTGCCGTTCATCAGCAGCGGAAACGCGAACAACTGCGCGGCCGGCGACATCGTGGCGATGCCCGATTGCACGGCGGAGTTCAGGTGACGGGGTTTTTGTGTGGTGCCTATGACGATGAGGCCGCCCTTGGCCCTTGCGGCGAGGGTCTGCATCGGAATGCCCATGATGGCGCCACCGGCCGCTGCCGCGGCCGCCTGCATCAGGCGACGACGAACGAGATCGTTGCTCATTGCTTCCTCCAGGAATGGATCGTTATCTGTAGCCCTTGGTATGGCTTTGTGCGGGGATGGTACCGCTTTATTCTGGCTGCGCCAACGCTGTCCACCCCTGGGCGGCCAGTGCGGCGGCGATCGCCGCAGGCTGCCAGCGATCGTGTACGCCGATCAGTACCAGGCGCTCGAGGCCGGCCGGTGTGGCGTCGCTCGGCATGATCTCCAGATCGACACGGCCGGCCACCGCGTGCACGACGACGATCTGCCCGTCGGGCCGACGAAAGATGCCCTTGGCCCGTTCGATGCCCAGCGTTCGGTCGGCCAGCACCTGCTGCAAAGGCTGCGGATCGATCGGTGCGCCGGCCGCGAAACCGCGCGATTCGAACCGCGCGTGCGTGGCCCGGCCCGCGGTATCGACAAGGTGTTGCTGAAGCGGTTGTCCGTTCTCGCCCGAGGGTGCAGTGTCTTGCGCCCGCAGCGTGCGGGTGCCATCGCCCGGGTTCAGCCAGCCGGCGGCGCCGGGCAGCCGTGGTTCGAGCACGAGATCGATCGGCACGGTGCCGCGCGCGCTGTCCAGCAACGGTGCGCGCTCGTTCAACGCCCGCACCTGGGCCTGTAACGCCTCGGTGCCGGTCGGGTCCAGTTCATCCGCATGGCTTTGCAGCAGCAGATCGGCCGAAGCGATCTGTCGTTGCACGGTATCGGCCAGGTAGCGATCGTTGAGCAGGCTGTCGAGCCGGGACGCATCGAGCATCACGACCACGCCGTTGCGACGCATGCCCGGGGCCAGCGTCACGGTGGCGGCCACGGTGGCCGGCAGTGCGACCCCGCTGGCCTCGACGATCACGTGATCGGGATCGGCTATCACCTCGCGTACCGACGTGAGTGCGCCGATCAGGTCGCTGCCGATCGAGCAGCAGACGCAACCGCCGGCCAGCTGCAACACCGTGTCACTGCCCGAGCGGATCAGGTCGGCATCGATGGACAGCTCGCCGAAATCGTTGACCAGCACCGCCAGCCGGCGGCCGTCGGCCTGGCGCAGCAGGCCGTTGACCAATGTGGTCTTGCCGGCACCCAGGTAGCCGCCGATCACGGTGACCGGTAATCTGCCCGTGCTGCTCACGAGCCCTTGCCGGCCTCGTTGACCTCGCCGCCCAGTACCGTGCCCCAGATCGGGATGTCGCGCAGCGCCTCGGGTGCCACCTCGGTCGGGTCCTGCCCGAGCACCGCGAAGTCGGCCTGCTTGCCGGCCTCGATCGAGCCGATTTCGGAGTCGAGCTTGAGCGAGTAGGCGGCGCCGAGCGTGATCGCGCGCAGTGCGTCGGCCACCGGGATCTTCTGTGCCTCGCCCAGCGTGCGCCCGCTCGAGGTCTGGCGGTTGACCGCGCACCAGGCGGTGAACAGCGGGCCCAGCGGCGTGACCGGCGCATCGGAATGGATGGCCAGCGGCACGCCGACGCGCAACGCGGTGGCGCAGGCGTTCATGCGCTCGGCGCGCTCGGGCCCGACGGTTTGCGTGTAGTGCTCGTCGCCCCAGTAGAACGCATGGTTGGCGAACAGGTTCACCCCCATGCCCAGCGCCTTCATCCGGCGGAACTGCGCCTCGTCGGCCAGCTGGCAGTGCTGGAACGTGAAGCGGTGATCGGCCCAGCTGTGATCGCGCGACAGGTCGGTCATCGTGTCCAGTACCAGTTCGGTCGCTTCGTCGCCATTGGTGTGCATGTGGATGTGCACGCCGTGGCGCAGCCCCAGTGACAGAACCTCGCGCAGTGCGTCGGGTGCGGTGTACCAGAGCCCGTTGGGGGCGCCGTTGAAGTAGCCGGGCCAGCGGATGCGCGCCGAGAAGCCCTGGATCGAGCCATCGATGACCAGCTTGACCCGGCCCAGGCGCAGCTTGTCGGTCGACTGCGTGGCCAGCCAGCGGGCACGCTCGATGGTCTTGGCCACCGGATCCGCCAGCAGGCGCAGCAGCGGCACCAGGCGGATCGGGTAGCCGTCGGCGCCTATCGTCTGGCGCATCGTCGCCAGCACGTCGTCGGTGAGCGGGCTGGCCAGGTCGGTGGCCGTGGTGACGCCACGTCGCACGCACAGCCGCGAGAACATCACCAGGCCGTCGTGGTTGGCGCCGAGGAAGCCCCGGTCCAGTGGCGTTTTGCCCATCACCGGCTGCATCGCCTCGGGCCCTTTGAGTTCGCCGGTGGGGATACCGTCGTCGCCCAACGGGATGCCCGGATGCTCGACACCCTGGCGCAGCCAGTCGACCACCTCGAGACCGGCGCTGTTGGTGTTGATGATGTGTCCGCTGGCATGCATCATCGCGATGATGCGCTGCCTGGACACGCGGTCCAGGTCGGTGCGCACGCAGCGGCGCGACTTGAAGTAGATCGGATCGAACCCCCAGGCCACCAGCGGCGTCTTCGGGTCGGACAACTTCGCCTCTTGTTCGACCAGTCGCTGAATCACCGCCTCGAGGTCCCTGGCACCGGGCCACACCTTGCCGTTGGGATCCATCCGGTCATGAAAGCCGACGTAGACGAACGCCCACAACGCGCCTTCCATGATGTGGCTGTGGCCTTCGACCAGGCCCGGCATCAGAACCTTGTCAGCAAAGCGCTCGTCTACCGGAAAATCCCCCCACTGGCGGATCTCGTCGAGCGAGCCGGCCGCGAGGATGCGACGATCGCGAACCGCCACGTGGCTCACCAGCGGCCGATTCGGGTTCATCGTGATGATCTTCTTGGCGTGGTAGATCACGGTGTCGCTCATCATTGGCTCCTGTTGTCGTGGGGCGCGGTCCGCTGGTGGGCCGGCTGCAGTGGATTATTGCACCAGTGGGCTGCGGCCTCTGCCGGTTCGGGGAGGCCGTGGCGGATCCGCGCGCGCCGTTGGGAAGGAAGAACTGACATGCCCATGATTCCCGAACAAGAAAAACTGGCGGTTTCTGGCGGGGCGCCTAGACTGCCACCCATGGAGACCAACAACGGGTGCCGGGCCGATCGGCCCGGCGACTGTCGGGAGCGCGACGATGGGCAGTGATGATCTGGTCCGGGCCATGGGCCGGGAGAATGAAGCGGGTGCGACCGCGACGCCGCCCACCGAGCCACCGACGCTTGCCGACTACCGGCTCGAGCATCGCTACCGCGAAGGCAGCGGCCGCGTCTTTCTGACCGGCACCCAGGCGCTGGTGCGGGTGCTGCTCGATCAGGCCAGGCGGGACAAGCGCGCCGGCCTCGACACCGCCGGCTTCGTGTCCGGCTACCGGGCTCGCCGCTGGGCGGGTCGACCAGGCGCTTGGCAGGTCGGCGATCTGCTCGAGTCGCACCGGATCGAATTCCTCCCGCGGTCAACGAAGACCTGGCGGCGACCGCGGTGCTGGGCAGCCAGCAGGTCGAGACCGATCCGCACCGCGGGTGCAGGGTGTGTTCGCGCTCTGGTATGGCAAGGGGCCCGGGGTCGATCGCGCCGGCGATGCGCTCAAGCACGGCAATGCCTACGGCAGTTCGCCTACCGGCGGCGTGCTGGTCGTGGCCGGCGACGACCACGGCTGCGTGTCCTCGTCGATGCCGCACCAGAGCGATGTGGCCTTCATGGCCTGGTTCATGCCGACGCTGAATCCGGCCAGTGTGGCCGAGTACCTGGCCTTTGGCGAGTACGGCTATGCGTTGAGCCGCTTCTCGGGCATGTGGGTCGGCTTCAAGGCGATCTCCGAGACGGTGGAGTCGGGCGCCTCGGTCCAGGTCGGGCCCGACCGCGTGTTTGCCAGGCCGGTATTCGATGCGCCTGCCGATGGGTTGCACTACCGCTGGCCCGACCTGCCGGGCCGCAGATCGAGGCGCGCCTCGAGGCCAAGAAGCGGGCGGTGTTCGCGTTTGCCGAGGCCAATCCGATCGACAGACGGATCTACGGGTTGGACGATGCCAGCTACGGCATCGTCACCACCGGCAAGGCCCACGGCGATCTGCTCGAGGCGCTGCGCCTGCTCGGACTGACCGAGGCCGAGTGCCGGCGTCTGGGGATAGACCTGTACAAGGTCGGCATGGTGTGGCCGCTGGCGCCGCGCGATGCGCTGGCCTTCGTGCGCGGCAAGCGCGAGATCCTGGTGGTCGAGGAAAAGCGCGGCATCATCGAGAGTCAGTTCAAGGAGTACTTCTACGACTGGCCCGGCGACAAGCCGCAACGCATGGTGGGCAAGCAGGACGAGAACGGCCACACGCTGGTGCCCTGGATAGGCGAATTGTCGCCGATCCAGTTGGCGGCGATCGTCGCCGCCCGGCTCGATCCGCTGTTTCCCGGACACGACTTTCGCGGCCGGGCCGCGGCACTGGCCCGGCCGGGCGCGCGGGCGGTGATTGCTATCGCCGGCGCCACCCGCACCCCTTACTTTTGCTCGGGTTGTCCGCACAACACGTCGACCCGGGTGCCCGAGGGCTCGCAGGCGCTGGCCGGCATCGGTTGCCACTTCATGGCCAGCTGGATGGACCGCGAGACCACGTCGCTGATCCAGATGGGCGGCGAAGGGGTCAACTGGGCGGCATCGTCGCGCTTTACCGGGCGCCGGCACATCTTTCAGAACCTGGGCGAGGGCACCTACTACCACTCGGGCTCGATGGCGATCCGCCAGAGCCTGGCGGCGGGCGCCAACATCACCTACAAGATCCTGTTCAACGACGCTGTCGCGATGACCGGCGGCCAGCCGGTCGACGGCCCGATCAGCGTACAGGCGATCGCGCACTCGGTGCGTGCCGAGGGCGTACAACGGATCGCGCTGGTGTCCGACGACCCGGACAAGTTCGACCTGGCCGACTTCCCCGCCAGCGTCAGCCTGCACCATCGGCGCGAACTCGATACCGTGCAGCGCGAGTTGCGCGAGATCGCCGGGGTCAGCGTGCTGATCTACGAGCAGGCCTGCGCGACCGAGAAGCGGCGCCGGCGCAAGCGCGGGCAACTGCCGATGGCCGCCGAGACGGTGGTCATCAACCCGCTGGTCTGCGAGGGCTGCGGCGACTGTTCGGTGGCGTCGAACTGCCTGAGCGTCGAGCCGCTGCAGACCCCGCTGGGGCGCAAACGCCGGATCAACCAATCGACCTGCAACCAGGACCTGAGCTGCCTCGAGGGCTTCTGCCCCAGTTTCGTCACGATCGAGGGGACGCGGCGCGCCCGTCAGGGCGCGGTCGGCACCGATCCGGCGGCGCTGGTGCGCGGGTTGCCGTCGCCGACACTGCCCGCGCTGGACGATCCGTTCGACTTGCTGGTCACCGGGGTCGGCGGCACCGGGGTGATCACCGTCGGGGCCGTGGTGGCAATGGCCGCGCACCTCGAGGGCAAGGGGGTCAGCGTGCTCGATTTCACCGGTTTTGCCCAGAAGTTCGGTCCGGTGATCAGCTTCTTGCGCGTGGCGGGCGCGCCGCAGGCGCTGCACCAGGTGCGCATCGAGCGCGGTCGGGCCGATGCGTTGATCGGTTGCGATGCGGTGGTCAGCGCGTCGCCCAAGGCGGCCGCCTGCCTGCGCGAGGGCACGCGCGCGGTGGTCAACCTGGCGCAGATGCCCACCGGCGACATCGTGCGCCAGCGCGACGCCACGCTGGCGATCGACCTGCGGGTGCAGGCGATCGCCGACCGGGTGGGCCGCTCCAACGTGCGCTCACTCGATGCCAATGCGCTCGCCGAGCGCTTGCTGGGGGACGCGGTATTCGCCAACGTGATGATGCTGGGCTATGCCTGGCAGGACGGTGCGGTGCCGGTGTCCGAGGCGGCGCTGCTCGCGGCGATCGATCTGAACGGCACCGCGGTGGCGGCCAACCGGCAGGCGTTCGCCTTGGGCCGGATCGCCCGCGCCGCCCCGGAGCGGATCGCGAAGCCTGGCGGCGATGACGACGGCGATGCCGACGCTGCGCCCGGGCTGGAGGACTTCATCGAGACGCGCGCGCGTTTCCTGGAGGGCTACCAGGATGCCGCCTGGGCCGACCGATACCGGGCCGTGGTCGGCCAGGTCCGACAGGCCGAGTCGGGGCTCGGGCGCGACGAGCTGACCCGCGCAGTCGCACAGGCGCACTTTCGGTTGATGAGTTACAAGGATGAATATGAGGTGGCGCGCCTGCAGCACGATCCGGCCTTCGTTGCCGGCCTCGATGCGCAGTACGAACCCGGCTACGTGCTCACCCATCACTTCGCACCGCCGATGCTCAGCGCCGGTACCGATTCGCGCGGGCGACCGGGCAAGCGACGGTTCGGCGGATGGATCCGGCCGGTGCTCAAGGGGCTTGCACATGGCCGCCGCTTGCGCGGCACGCGCCTGGATCCGTTTGGCTGGCAACAGGAGCGACGGCGCGAGCGCGCGTTGATCGACTGGCATGAACAACTGGTGCGGCGCTGGTGCACCGGGCTGGACGCGGCCAATCACGCGCGGCGGCTCGCGCAGGCCGAATCGATCGACCAGATCAGGGGGTTCGGCCCGGTCAAGGAGGCGTCGGAGCGGCAGGTCAGGGCGGCGATATCGGCGTCGCAGACCGACGGCGGGAGCGGTGCAACCCGCCCGGCAGAGCAGAGGTCATCGGCATGAGGCCCGCCGGCCGCGGGCCGCTCGAGTCGCTGTACTTCGACTATCCGGTATTCGAGGCGGCGCCGGTGCCGACTGGCGATCACGGGCCGACGATGGCACCGGTGCTCATCGTCGGCGCCGGACCGATCGGCATGATGGCCGCGCTGGAACTGGCCCGGCACGGCACGCGCAGCGTGCTGATCGAGCGCAAGACCACGTTCAACGACGGCAGCCGGGCGATCTGCATCGCCCGCCAGAGCATGCAGATGCTCGACCAGGTCGGCGCGGTTGCCCCGTTCCTCGCCAAGGCACTGGGCTGGACCCGGGGCCGCAGCTTCTACCGGGGCCGCGAGATACTCTGCTTTGACATGCCGCACGCGCCGGCCGAGCGTTACCTGCCGATGTACAACCTGCAACAGCAGTACATCGAGCAATACCTGTGGGATGCGGTGTCGTCCAGTGCCCTGATCGATGCGCGCTGGGGCACCGAGTTGCTGGACCTGGCGCAGGGCGACGGACAGGTCACGGCCAGCCTGCGCAGCGAGCACGGCAGCTACCGGCAGCCGGCCCGCTACCTGTTGGCCGCCGATGGTGCGCGCAGTGCCGTGCGCCAGCGACTGGGGCTGCGGCTGCAGGGCGAGAACCACGAGGGGCGGTACGTGATCGCCGACGTGCAGATGCGCCACGATTACCCGACCGAGCGGCGGGCGCTGTTTCACCCGGACTCCAATCCCGGCGCGACGGTGTTGATCCACCGCCAGCCCGACGACCTGTGGCGGATCGACTACCAGTTGCAGCCGGGCGAGGATCCCGAGGCGGCGGTTCAGGAAGCGGCGATCCGCACGCGGGTCGGCGCGATCCTGGCCGAGATCGGCCACCGTGATGACTGGGCGCTGGAGTGGTGGAGCATCTATACCGCGAATACGCTGTGCCTGGATGACTACCGGCACGGACGGGTGTTCTTCATCGGCGATGCCGCGCACATCGTGCCGATCTTCGGCGTGCGCGGGCTCAACAACGGGCTGGCCGATGCGCAGAACATCGGCTGGAAGCTGGCCCGGGTGCTCGATGGCACCTCGCCCGACAGTCTGCTCGACAGCTACAGTGTCGAGCGGCGCGGGGCGACGCTGGACGTCTTTGCCAATGCCAGCCGCAGCGCCCGCTTCATGACGCCGCCGACCCGTGGCCACGAGTTGATGCGCGACGCGGTATTGTCGCTGTCGGTGTCGCACGGGTTTGCGCGCGAACTGGCCAATCCCCGCCAGATGACCCCTTACACCTATGCCGACTCGCCGTTGGCCAGCCCGCAGGCCGGCGACGACGGGTGGCCGGCAGCGGTGGGTTCGCCGGTCGGTGCCGCGTGCCTGAACGCACGGGTCCAGGCGGGATCGTTTCTGCTCGATCACGCGGGCAGCGGCTTCACGGCCGTGCTCGGGGCCCGGCCGGGCGATGGTCCGCGGCTCGCGCGCTTACTGTCGCAGGGTCGCGCGATCGACGCCGCGTTCCGGGTCTTGCATGTTCATGCGCCCGGGGCGGTCGATGTCGTCGATCCGGGCGAAGTGACCGACAGCTGCCGACGGCTCGTCGATGTCGAGGGCGAGTTGTTGTCGCGCCTGGGTCTGGGCGAGGGCGCGCTGATGCTGTTGCGGCCCGACCTGCACGTCGCCGGCCGTTGGCGAAACGAAGCGTCGGCACCCTGGCAGCAGGTGCTGCGCAGCGCACTGGGAAAGGACGCCGAATGAACGAACAAGACGCCAGCAGGCCTGAATCGAGCGACAACGCCGCAACGAGCGCGGCCAGTTCGGCCGGCGGTCTCGGGCCGGCCAAACTGGAAGCGGCCTACGAGATGATCGCCGGGGCGATCGATCGCGCCGGCCCGGGAAACGAGGCCTTGTTCCTGGCCAAGCTGGGCCTGGTCCTGGCCCACCAGGCGGGCGACCTCGATCTGCTGGCCCGCAGTCTGGCGATCGCCGGGCAGGACCTGCCCGAGCGTATCCCTTAAACCGGCACGTCGCCGACGATGGTCGTGCGGTGCAGGTTGCGGGCGTGGCGCCGGTCGTAGGCGGTCGCGCAGTGCATCGTGGTGCGGTTGTCCCAGATCACCAGATCGCCAGCCTGCCAGCGATGGCGATAACGAAAGCGCTCGTCGGTACTGTGAGTGAACAACTCATCGAGCAGCGCGCGGCCCTCGTGCTGCGGCAGCCCTTCGATGGCGACGGTGAAACCTTCGTTGATGTACAGCGCCTTGCGGCCGCTCTCGGGATTGGTTCGCACCACCGGGTGGCTGACCGCCGGCACCTCGGCCAACTGCTGCGCGGTCAGCTGGGGGCGCTCCGGATCGTCGGCAGACATTGCCTCGTATCGCTGCACGTAGCTGTGCGTTGCGCGCAGACCGGCCAGGCGGGCCTTCATCTCATCGCTCAGCGCCTCGTAGGCGCCGCACATGTCTGCGTAGAGCGTGTCGCCGCCCTCGGGGGGCACTTCGATGCCGTGCAGCAGCGAGCCGATCGGCGGGCGGGCCTTGTAGCTGACATCGCTGTGCCAGTAGGCGCCGCCGTTCATGATCGGCTTGGTGCTCGCTCGCCCCGGCTGTTCAGCGCGAGGATCTCGGGCAGGTCTGGCAGCAGCCAGGCCTTTGCGTGTGCAACTCGATCTCGCCGAACAGCCGGCTGAAGGCAACGTGCTGGTGGTCATCGAACTGCTGACCACGGATCACGATCACGCCGTGATCGAGCAGCGCCTGGCGGGTACGGGCGACGTCTTCGGGCGCGGCGTTACCGGAGATCTCGATGCCGGAAACCATCGCGGCGAAACTGTCGGGGATAGGGGTGACCTCGATTGACATTCCATGACTCACGGTTGATGGATGACCAAAGCCAGGCGACTGAGACCAGCCCCCTGGACAAGCGATCACACATCTTAGCCGGCCGGCGGGTTTCCCGGCATTTTGGGCAATTCACTGCCCAAGGTGGCCCAGCCCAGCTTCGAGTCACACCAGATTTCTGCACCGGGCCTGACCCAACCGGGGTCGTCCAGCGTGCCGGCCTTGATGAACAGCAATCCTGAAAAGGCCTTGACGTCGGACACCAGGGGCGAGCCGCAGTTCGCACAGAATTTGCGCAGCACCTTCAAGCCGCTGGCGCCGGTGTCCTCGTAGACCTTTGGTGCGTCCCCTTCGAAGGTGACGGTTTCAGCGGGGACCGCCAGGTTCATCGAGAACGCCGGCCACTTTGCTTTCGGCAGTGAACGCAGTGACAGGCCGCCACCATGACGGGATCGCCGGAGAATGAATACCTCGTTTTGCCGCACAAACATCCGCCTGAATTCGTTTTCATGTTCACTTCCCTTTAGTTGAACTGCGATTAGTCGCGGCAAAGCCGGCTGACTGGATCAACAAGGAACCGGACGGCGTGCTCCAGAAAAAACTGCGAATCGAGCCAGACTACTCTAGTCCTTCGTCTGTCGACTGACAACGACTATTCAGCGTCCGGATTGCCTGTTCAGCGGTGATGGCGAATCGATCCGCTGCGCGTACTGGCCAAGCCCGGTCCCTCACGAAGGCGAATTCATCCGGTGCGCCTCGTCGACCACCGCCCGCAGCGCCTCCGACTGGAAGCGCTGCGGGTGGCGCACGATCCAGAAGCGCCGGGTCAGTGCCGCGCGCAGGCCGGCGCTCAGGTCGGTGACCTCGCGCAGGCCATCCGCAATACCTGGCTGGCCGATCGCCCGGTGGCTGATGCAGCTGAGCAGGTCGGTCTGGCGCACCAGCCGCTTCTGGGTCTCGGGTTCGTTCAGTTCGATCGCGATCCGTGGGGCGCCGATGATCGGGTGGATTGCCCGCAGGAAGATCTCGCGGGTGCCCGAGCCGCGCTCGCGCAATGTCCAGCCGTAGTCGGCAAGGCGCTGTTCGGTCTGGCCGCGGCGGCTGCGAAAGATCGGATGGCCGCTGCGCGCCACCACGCACAGCCGGTCCTGCAGCCAGGCCTCGCGGTCCAGCGAAGAGTCGGACACGTCGCCCTCGACGAACGCGCAGTCCAGATGGAACTCGCGCAGCTGGCGCATCAGGTCCTCGCTGTTGGCGACCACCAGCTGGACCGACACCGCCGGGTGGCTGGCCTGGCAGGCCGCCAGCAGGCCCGGCATCACGAACGGCCCCACGGTGCGCGAGGCGCCCAGCGCGATCTGGCCGGCCCCCGTCTGATGGGTGCCCACCAGGGCGTTCATGTCGTTGGCCCGGTCGACCAGTTCGAGCGCCCGGGGCAGCAGGCGCTCGGCCGCATCGGTGCGCACCAGGCGTCGGCCGCGCCGTTCGAACAGCGGGGTGCCCAGCGCGTTCTCGAGGTCCTTGAGCGACATGCTGATCGCCGACTGGGTGCGCGACAACCGACGGGCGGCCTCGGACACGCTGCCGGTTTGCAGGACCAGCGCGAACGATTCGAGCTGGCGCAACGTGAAGCGCACCGACGACGGGTCGCCGGGTGCCGCAGAAGGTGGCGGGCGGGCGGTGACGCGTGGTCCGACGGGACGAGTGGGCATATCAGCAATTCTGATGAAGAATTGCAGTATTACTCAGTATTGCCAATACGCCAAATCTTCTAGACTTGCAAGATGACGACACCCACGGTTCCCTCGGCCTCGCGCCCGATTTCGTTCGACGACCGCACCAAGCAGTCGATCGAGTACACGACCTGCTACATGTGCGCCTGCCGCTGCGGCATCAAGGTGACGCTGGACGAGCACAAGAAGGTGCGCTTCATCCAGGGCACGGTCGAACATCCGGTCAACCAGGGCGTGCTGTGCGCCAAGGGCAGTGCCGGCATCATGAAGCAGTACTCGCCGGGCAAGTTGCAACAGCCGCTGCGCCGCAAGGCGGGGGCCGAGCGCGGCAGCGGCCAGTTCGAGCCGATCAGCTGGGACGAGGCGCTCGAGGAACTGACCGGGCGGCTGCGCCGCATCCGCGAGACCGACCCGCGCAAGCTCGCGTTCTTCACCGGGCGCGACCAGATGCAGGCGCTCACCGGTCTGTGGGCGCAGCAGTTCGGCACCCCCAACTGGGCCGCGCACGGCGGTTTTTGCTCGGTGAACATCGCCGCCGCCGGCCTGTACTCGATCGGGTACTCGTTCTGGGAGTTCGGTGCGCCCGACTGGGACCGCGCCCGCTACTTCATCCTTTGGGGGTGGCCGAAGACCACTCGTCCAACCCGATCAAGATCGGCCTGGAAAAGCTCAAGAGCCGCGGCGCGAAGTTCGTGTCGATCAACCCGGTGCGCACCGGCTACTCGGCGATCGCCGACGAATGGGTGCCGATCCGCCCGGGCACCGACGGCCTGCTGGCGCTGGCGATCGTGCACGTGCTGCTGACCCGCGAATTGTTCGACTGGGAATTCCTCGTGCGCACGACCAACGCGCCGTGGCTGGTGATCGATGCCCCGGGCACGTCACGCCACGGTTTGTTCCTGCGCAACGAGCAGGGCCAGCCGCTGGTGTTCGACCAGGCCACCGGGGTGCCCTCGGCGCTCGGGCGCGGGGTCAGGCCGGCGCTGTTCGGCCACTTCGAGCTGGCCGGTGCCTACGAGGGCACGAAGGTGCACACGGCGATGAGCCAGATGGCCGAGCGCTTTCTCGATCCGGCCTGGGCGCCGCAGGCGGTGGCCGAGCGGTGCGGCGTACCGGCCGGGCAGATCGAGCGCCTGGCGCTCGAGATGGCCAGTGTCGCGTTCGAGGAAACGATCGAATTGCCGATCGCCTGGACCGATGTCTGGGGCAACGAGCATGACAAGGTGATCGGTCGGCCGGTGGCGATGTTCGCGATGCGCGGCATCTCGGCGCACTCGAACGGCTTTCAGACCTGCCGCTCGCTGCACCTGATCCAGATGCTGCTGGGTGCGCTCGACGGCCCGGGCAACTTCCGCTCCAAGGCGCCGTTTCCGCGGCCGGTGCCGCCGCCGCAACTGCCCGAGAACGATCCGGCGGTGATGGCCGCGCCGAACACGGCGCTGGGCAAGCCGCCGCTGGGCTTCCCGACCCGGCCCGAAGACCTGGCCGTCGATGGCCAGGGCCGCCCGCTGCGCCTGGACAAGGCCTACTCGTGGGAAAGCCCGATCGCCGCCCACGGCATGATGCACATGGTGATCCGCAATGCGGTCGCCGCCGACCCGTACCCGATCGACACGCTGATGCTGTTCATGGCCAACATGGCCTGGAACTCGTCGATGAACACCGGCGAAACCCAGAAAATGCTGACCGCGCGCGGCGACGACGGCCAGTACAAGATCCCCTACCTGGTGGTGTCGGACGCGTTCGATTCGGAGACCGTGCGTTTTGCCGACCTGGTGCTGCCCGACACGACCTACCTCGAGCGCTTCGACGCGATCTCCATTCTCGATCGGCCGATCTCCGAGCCGGACACCGTGGCCGACTCGATCCGCCACCCGGTGGTGCCGCTCGATCGCGACGTGCGGCCCTGGCAGGAGGTGCTGGTCGACCTGGCCGGCCGGCTGGGCTTTCCGGCGTTCGTGGACGACAAGGGCGCGGCCCGCTATGACGGCTACACCGACTTCATCGTGCGCTACGAGAAGTCGCCGGGCATAGGCTTTCTCGCGGGGTTTCGCGGGGCCGACGGCAGCAAGTCGCTCAAGGGCGAACCGAATGCCAAGCAGTGGCAGGCCTATGTCGACAACAAGGCGTTCTTCACCTGGCACTGGCCCGAGCACATGCAGTTCAATCGCGGATTGAACAAGGCCTACCTGGAAAAGTCGGCGCAGAGCGGCTTCATCCCGAATGCCGAGCCGATCATCATGCAGATGTACTCCGAGCCGCTGCAGAAGTTCCGCCTCGCCGGCCAGGGCCTGTACGATGGGCCGCAACCGACGCGCGAGGCCGACAAGGCGCGCCTCGCACAGTACTTCGATCCGTTGCCCGACTGGTATCCGCCGCTCGAGACGCGGGCGCTCGAGGATCGCGACGCGAAGGAGGCGGCCGGGTTCGATTTTCACGCGATCACCCAGCGCCCGATGGTGATGTATCACTCGTGGGATTCGCAAAACGCCTGGCTGCGCCAGATCCTGGGCCAGAACTACCTGTACATGAACCGCGATTCGGCTGCCCGGCTGGGGCTGGCCGACGACGACTGGGTCTGGGTCGAGTCGCACAACGGCAGGATCCGCTGCCAGATGCGCACGATGGGCGGAGTCGAACCGAATACTGTCTGGACCTGGAACGCGATCGGCAAGATGTCCGGCGCCTGGGGGCTCGCGCCCGATGCCAAGGAGGCCACGCACGGCTTCTTGCTCAATCACCTGATCAGCGAGAGCCTGCCTCGCGGCGACGACCAGCTGGTGATCACCAATTCGGATCCGATCACCGGGCAGGCGGCCTGGTACGACCTGAAGGTGCGCATCACCAAGGCGGCCCCGGGCGAAACCGGCGTATGGCCCCAACTGGGTTGAGCCCGCAAACCGACTCAATGGCCGCGGCCCGCCGCAGCCCTGCAAGGAGACACTGCGCTTGAAACTTGGCCTGCTGATCGACATGGACACCTGCGTGGGCTGCCATGCCTGCGCGGTCGCCTGCAAGGAATGGAACGGCCGCTCAGTGGCGGCCGGCGGCTCGCCCGACTACGACCCGGGCGGGCGCGACGTGTCCGGCGTGTGGTTCAACCGGGTCCGCCAGTACGAGGTCGGCCAACCGGCCCCGCGGCGCCCAGCACGGCGGCGATGGCCCAGGCGCCGGCGCAGGGCGGACACTGGAACCTGTCCAAGACGATCAACGTGCCGATGTCGTGCATGCACTGCGACGAGGCCGACTGTGTCACCGTGTGCCCGACAGGGGCGTCGTACAAGCGGGCCGAGGACGGGATCGTGCTGGTCGATCCCGAGAAATGCATGGGCTGCAACTACTGCGCCTGGCCTGCCCTTACGGCGCCCGCGAGCTGGACGAGAACGAAGGCGTGATGCGCAAGTGCACGTTGTGCGTCGACCGCATCTACGACCAGGCACTGCCCGTCGAGGAGCGCCAGCCGGCCTGTGTGCTGGCCTGTCCGGCCCATGCCCGCCATTTTGGCGACTTCGACGATCCGCAGTCGGTGGTGTCGCAGCGCTCGGCCGGGCGCGAGCGCGCCGGCATGCTGGACGAGCTGGGTTACAAGCCGGTCAACCGCTACCTGGCGCCGCGTGCGATCCCGCAGATCGACACCTGGCCGCGGCCGGCAAGCCGGGTACGTTTCGCGAGAGCCTGTCGCAACTGGTCAACCGCCTGGTGTCGCTGTGAAGCCCGCCTGGTCCGTCATCTTTTTCACCGTCAGTTCGGGCGCCGGACTGGGCCTGATGTTCTGGCTGGCGCTGGCCCGGATGTTCCACGCCGCGGCGCCCAGCAACACCTGGTGGTGGTCGCTGGGCCTGGCGGTGGTGTTGTTCGTGGCCGGCCTGCTTTCGTCGACCGCCCACCTGGCCAACCCGAAAAACGCCTGGCGCGCGTTCAGCCGCTTTGGCAGTTCGTGGCTGTCGCGCGAAGGGGTGTTCGCGATCGCGCTGCTGGTCGCGCTGGCGGCCTGGACGCTCAGCCTGCTGCAGGCGGGCCCGGGCATGCAGCGCCTGTCGGGCACACTCGTGATGGTGCTGGCCTTCGCCGTGCTGTTCTGCACCGGCAAGATCTACGCGTGCCTCAAGACCATTCCGCGCTGGCACAACTGGCAGACCGTCGTCGCCTATCCGGCGCTGGGGTTGTTTTCGGGCGCCGTGTTGCTCACCGCGCTGACTCCGCCGGCGGCTGCGCCGGTGATCCGCTGGCTGGCGATCGTGGCGCTGATCATTGCGGCGATCGCCAAGCTGACGCTGTACCGCGCCCACACGACCCGCAAAGGGCTCGATGGCGGCGACGCGCTGCAGGTCCAGGGGGGGGTGCCGCGGCTGCTCGACGTCGGGCACACGAACCCGAGCTTTCTCACGCGCGAGTTCGGGTTCGAGTTGTCCGAGCATGCCGCCCGATGGCGCCGCCGGCTGGTCGTGTTGCTGTGTTTCATCGAACCGGCGATCGTGCTGGTCTTTGTGCCGGATCTGGCCTGGCTGGCGGTCGTCTCGTTGGTCGTCGGCCTGTTCATCGAGCGCTGGTTGTTCTTTGCCGAGGCTCAGCACGTGGTGCGGCTGTATCACGGGGCGCAGCGGGTTTGAACAGAGCCCAGCAGGCCGCCGCGCCGGGCCTTTGGACGAGGATGTCGACTTGAATCCGCTCGCGCGCTGGCTGCCGTTCCTGGCCTGGCTGCCCGAGTTGCGCAAGCCGGGCACGCTGCGTATCGACTTCATGGCCGGCCTGACCGGCGCGATCGTCGTGCTGCCGCAGGGAGTCGCATTCGCGACCATCGCCGGCATGCCCCCCAGTACGGCCTGTACAGCGCGATGGTGCCGTGCATCGTGGCCGCGTTGCTGGGTTCGAGCCGCCAGATGGTGACCGGACCGGCCAACGCGATCTCGCTGACCGTGCTGGCGCTGATCGGTCCGTTGGCCGAGGCCGGGTCGGCCGACTACGTGCGCCTGGTGCTCACGCTCAGCTTCATGGTCGGTATCTGGCAGTTGCTGATCGGCCTCTCCGGGCTGGGCAGGCTGGTCGATCGCATCCCGCACGCGGTGATCGTCGGCTTCACGTCGGGCGCGGCCATTCTTATCGCCAACAGCCAGGTACGCCAGTTCTTCGGCTTTGACTGGCCCCGCGGCATGACGGTGTTCGAGACGCTGGCCCGCCTGCCGATGGAATTGGTCACGCTCAACCCGGCGGCTTTGTCGGTGTCGTTGTCGACGGTGCTGGCCTGCATGATCGCGCGCCGATTCGGCGTCAGCTGGATCCCTACATGCTGGTGGGCGTGATCGCCGGGTCGCTGGTCGGCTGGGTGCAGCAATGGCTGCTGGGCCCCGAGTGGGCGCTGGCCACCGTCGACAAGCTGCCCGGCGCACTGCCGCCGCTGTCGATGCCCGACCTGCGGCTGGACACGCTGACCCTGTTGCTCGTGCCCAGCCTGATCATGACGATGCTGGCGCTGGCCGAGGCGATGTCGATCGCCACCGCGGTGGGGTTGCGCAACAACCGGCGCATCAACGGCAGCCAGGAGATCCTCGCGCAGGGCACGGCCAACGTCGCCGGCAGTTTCTTTTCGGCCTACCCGGCCTCGGGCTCGTTCAACCGCTCGGGGGTCAATGTCGAGGCCGGCGCACGCACGCCGTTCGCCGCGATCACCGCCGGCGTGTTGCTGATCGTCCTGCTGGCCTTCGTCGGGCCGATGTTCCGCTTCATGCCGATGGCCGCGGTGGCCGGCATCCTGTTCATGGTGGCCTGGACGCTGATCGACATCGCTTTCTTCAAGCGGGCGCTGGCCAATGCCGACTGGGCCGATGCGACCGGCTGGGCGGTCACCTTCGTGCTGACGCTGACGGTGTCGCTCGAAGTGGCGGTGCTGGCAGGCTTTGCCGCCTACGCGGTGGCCAGCAGGGTATTGGGCACCAACTCGGCGCACTGACCGGCCGGCCATCGGAACAAGTCGTTGGTGTTGGCCTTGGGGACGATGCGCCGCCCGCCCGGGATGCGGGCGCCGTCACTGTGCAAAAATACAGGCATGTCAAATCTGCTCGCCAATCTCAACGAGGCCCAGCACGCGGCCGTGACGCTGCCCGCACAGCATGCGCTGATCCTGGCCGGTGCCGGCAGCGGCAAGACCCGGGTGCTCACCACGCGCATCGCCTGGCTGATCTCGACCGGCCAGGTCAGCCCGCAGGGGGGGCTCGCGGTCACGTTCACCAACAAGGCGGCGCGCGAGATGGTCACGCGTATCGGCGCGCTGCTGCCCATCAGCACCCGCGGCATGTGGGTCGGTACTTTTCACGGCTTGTGCAACCGCCTGTTGCGCGCCCACTACCGTGATGCCGCGCTGCCCCAGACCTTCCAGATCCTCGACTCGGCCGACCAGCAGGGCGCGATCAAGCGCATGCTCAAGGCGGCCAATGTCGATACCGAGCGTTTCCCGCCGCGCAATGTCCAGTATTTCATCAACAGCGCCAAGGAAGAGGGCCTGCGCCCGGGCGACATCGAGGTGGTCGACGACCACAACAAGCGCTTCATCGAGTTGTACCAACTGTACGAAGACCAGTGCCAGCGCGAGGGGGTGGTCGACTTCGCCGAACTGATGCTGCGCACCTACGAGTTGCTCAGCCGCTCCGAGGTGCTGCGCGAGCACTACCAGAACCGCTTCCGGCACGTGCTGGTCGACGAGTTCCAGGACACGAACAATCTGCAGTACCGCTGGCTCAAGCTGCTGGCCGGTCCGCACAGCAGTGTGTTCGCGGTGGGCGACGACGACCAGAGCATCTACGCGTTTCGCGGCGCCAACGTGGGTAACATGGCGGCGTTCGAGCGCGAGTTCCACGTGCCCAACCTGATCAAGCTCGAGCAGAATTACCGCTCGAGCGGGCATATTCTCGATGCGGCCAACGTGCTGATCGAGCAAAACAGCCGTCGCCTGGGCAAGCAGCTCTGGACCGATGCCGGCGAGGGCGAGCAACTGCGGGTGTTCGAGGCCGCCACCGACGGCCAGGAGGCGCAGTGGCTGCTCGAAGAGGTACGCAGCCTGATCGCCGACGGCCTGCGGCGCAGCGACATCGCCATTCTCTACCGCTCCAATGCGCAGTCCCGGGTGATCGAGCACGCGTTGTTCTCGGCCGGCATCCCGTACCGGGTCTATGGCGGCCTGCGCTTTTTCGAGCGGCTCGAGGTCAAGCATGCGCTGGCCTACCTGCGCCTGATCGAGAACCCGGACGACGATGGCGCGTTTCTGCGGGTGGTCAACTTTCCGGCCCGCGGCATCGGCGCGCGCACCGTCGAGCAACTGAGCGATGTTGCCAGGGCGGGTGGGACCCCGCTGCTCGCCGCGGTTGGCCGGCTCACCGGATCGCCGGCAGCCAAGCTGGGCGGGTTCGCGCGCCTGGTCGGGTCGCTGCGCACCGACACCCGCGCGCTCGGCCTGGCCGAGATGGTCGAGCACGTGATCGAGCGCTCGGGTCTGGTCGCCCACTACCAGGGCGAAAAAGAAGGCCAGGAGCGGATCGAGAACCTGCGCGAACTGGTCAATGCGGCGGCGGCATTCCTGGCCGACCTGGGCGTGCGCGCCGACACCCCGGCCAGCCTGGGGGTGAGCCGTGCGACCCCCGGGCCGGCCGTGGCTGCGGTCGCCGGCGAAGTCGATGTCCTGGGCCCGGCCGATGGTGTCCTGCCCACCGAGATGTCGCCGTTGGCGGGGTTTCTCAGCCACGCGTCACTCGAGGCGGGCGACAACCAGGCGCTGGAGGGCACCGATGCGCTGCAGATGATGACCATCCACGCGGCCAAGGGGCTGGAGTTCGACGCGGTATTCATCACCGGCATCGAGGAGGGCTTGTTCCCGCACGAGAACGCCACGACCGAGATCGACGGCCTCGAGGAAGAGCGCCGGCTGATGTACGTGGCCATCACCCGGGCCCGCCAGCGGCTATACCTGTCGATGTCGCAGACCCGGATGCTGCACGGCCAGACCCGTTACAGCCTGCGCTCGCGTTTTTTCGACGAGCTGCCCCCGGGGGCGCTCAAGTGGCTTTCTCCGAGGGTCGACACGGCCACCCGCGCGGGCGCCACGGGCGGCGAATGGCAGGGCCTGCCGGCTGACTCGTCGGCGCGCCGACTGGGCAACCGGATGGCCGAGAAGGCGGCCGGCAACGGCTACCGGGTGGGCATGAACGTGCGCCATGCGCGCTTTGGCGACGGCGTGGTGGTCGATCTGGAAGGCAGCGGGTCCGACGCGCGCGCGCAGATCAATTTCGGCAGGGCCGGGGTCAAATGGCTGGCGCTGGGCATTGCCAAACTGGAGCGTGTGTAGGCGCAACGATCGCGCGGGGATATCCCGACGCCGGCCAAGCCCTATGGGCTGCTGACCGAATCGCGGTAGGTCACCCAGAAGCTGCAGTACATGCCGGTAATGGCCAGCAGGCTCAGGGGCGAGACCATGACCGACACCAGGCCGGTGGACAGGCCCAGCGCCATCACCAGCAGGCGCAGCGCGAAGATGGCCACGAACAGCAGCGCGACCCAGCCGCCCAGCAGCACCGCGAACGCGCCTTGTTGCGCCAAACCGCGACGATGCTGAAGAACAAGGCCTTGCCGACCGATATCTGGTGCCAGGCGACGAACATCGGCGAGAACCACAGCGCCATCTGCACCGGCGTGTAGCAGGCGAAGAAAACCAGGATAGGGCCCAGCACGGACATCGGATCGCGCATCGCCTCGCTGTCGGGTTCGGTCACCGACATGTCGATCATCGTGCTGCCACCCAGCAATGTCGTCACCCCCAGCGCGAGCACCGTCAGCGCTGCGCTGACGCCGCCCAGCACCAGCAGCGACTGCCAGATGCGCGGGTTGGGTCCCTGGAACGCCTGGAACAACATGGCCGGGTTGGGCAGCTGGCCCTGGTCGGCCTGGCGGATCGCGTGCATCAGCCCGACATAGAGCAACGGCACGATGGCCACGGCCAGCAGGAAGCCGACCCCGGGCAACACCAGTGGCAGCGACATGATCACCAGCGCGAGAAAGGTGATCGCCAGCAGGCCGAGCGGCTGCAGGCGAAAGATCCGCAGACCCTCGGTCAGCCAGTAGTAGCCGCGGATGGCGGGGTGCGAGATGATCCGCATCGGCGCTCCGTCAGGCCTGCGCGAGAAGGGCCTGGCCCGCCGTCACGGCGTCCTGGCGCCGGGCGACGAGCATGCGCTCGAAGTGCGCCGGATCCTTCGGCGTCAGGGTTTCGGCCGGTCGCGGCGCCAGCGAATCGTCCAGGCGCGACACCCAGAAGCGCAGCGCAGCGGCCCGCAATGCGAATGGCCAGGCCAGCGATTCGTCGCGGGTCACCGGCCGCATCCGGGTGTATGACGACAACAGCGCCTGCAGCCGGTCGGTCTCGAAGCTGCCCAGGCGGTCGTCGGTGCACCAGTCGTTGACCGTCACCGCCAGATCGAACATCAGCGTGTCGATGCCGGCAAAGTAAAAGTCGATGACCCCGCCAACCTGCGGACCGGTGGCCTCTTCGGTGAACAACACGTTGTCGCGGAACAGGTCGGCGTGCACCGCTGCACGGGGCAGCCGGGCGTAGCCGGCGCTGGCTGCGAACGTCGATTGCACCGACAGTTCATCCTCGAGCAGCCGCCGCACCCGGACCGGGACATGGGGGACGAGTTCGGGCACCTTGTGGCGCCACCAATCGAGGCCGCGCAGGTTGGGCTGCACCGCCGGATACGATGCCGCGGCCTGGTGCAGCCGGGCCAGCACCCGGCCGATGGCCGCGCAGTGCAGCGCGCTGGGCTTCATGCAGGCCTGCCCGGGCAGACGGGTGACCAGTGCGGCCGGCTTGCCCTGCAACTCGGACAGTGATTGCCCCGGCGCGAGGCGACCGGGTCGGGGCAGGGCAGCCGGCTGCCGCCAGTGTGATGCATCAGGTCTGTAGAACGGCAGCTGTTCGGGCGTGAGCCGCTGAACAGCGTCAACACGTACTCGGCCCGGTCGGTGGTGACGAAGTAGTTGGTGTTCTCGATGCCGGACTCGATACCTCGTATGGCTGCGCAGTTCGCCGATGTCGTAGTCGACAAGGAACGTACGGCGAGTTGCTCGGTGGAGACAGGAGGTAGACAGCCATCGGGGGAGTTTAGCGGGGTTCTTCGGGCAGGCCGGACTGATGCCGCGCGGGTGGCGCGGGGGCGAGCTTGGGTGCAGCTTACAGGACAGCAGCGATTCGTCCTCGCGCTCGGTGGGCTCGAAGCCGCGCGTCTGGTAGAAGTCGAAGATCGCCTCGACCACCTGGTGCTGGTCGTCGATCACCTGGATCAGGTCGAGGTCCTCGCCGAGATCAGACCGCGGCCAGTTGCTGATCACGCATCCAGCCTGAGCAGGCCGCCCCAGAACGTCGAGTCGACCAGGATCACCGATGCGCCGACCCATGCCGGTCTTGATCAGGGTCAGGACCTCGGCGAGTTTCGTCCAGCGTGCCAAATCCACCGGCCACAAACGCGCTCGCGTACTTGGCAAAGGCGACCTTGCGGGCGAAAAATGCCGGAAGTTGACCGAAACATCCTGGTAGCGGTTGCTTGACCTTCCATCGGCAACTGGATGTTCAGGCCCACCGATGGCGAGCGCTGGCCGGCATGGGCCCCGAGGTTGGCGGCCTCCATGATGCCTGCCACTGCCCGAGATGACCAGAAACCGGCATCGGACAACTGGCGGCTCAGGCCGACCGTCCACTCGTACCAGGGTGAGCCGGGCTTGGAGGCGGGCACTGCCGAACACCGACACGGCCGGGCGGATCGAGGCCAGAAGCTGAGCCGCCTCGACGAACTCTGGAGATAATCCCGAGGATATGCCAGGACTCACGGGCCTTGAGGCTGGTCGAGAGGGCCTGCGTCCGCAATGGAACGCAGTTGCGGCACTTTCTTGCTGAAGATCATGTCCGAACAAACTCTCCTGCTGGTCGATGGCTCCAGCTACCTTTACCGTGCCTTCCATGCGCTGCCCGACCTTGCGGACCGCGGGCGAGCCGACCGGGCGGTGCGCGGCATGGTGGGGATGCTACGGCGTCTGCGCGCGGACGGCAAATTGAACGAGGGTGCGACCCACGCGGCCGTGGTGCTCGATGCCCCGGGCAAGACTTTTCGCGACGAGATCTACGACCAATACAAGGCCAACCGGGCCTCGATGCCCGACGATCTCGCGCGCAGATCCCGCTGATCCACGAAATGGTGACCGCGATGGGCTGGCCGCTGGTGATGATCGCGCCGGCGTCGGAGGCCGATGACGTGATCGGCACGTTGGCGCGCCACGCGGCGGCTGGGGTACGCGCACGCTGGTGTCCACCGGCGACAAGGACATGGCACAGCTGGTCGAGCACACGGTGTTGTTCAACACCATGACCCGCGACAACGGCCCGATCGAGCGGCTGGACGTGGCCGGGGTGCAGGACAAGTTCGGCGTGCCGCCCGAGCGCATCGTCGACTACCTGTCGCTGGTCGGCGATACCGTGGACAACGTGCCCGGGGTGGCCAAGTGCGGACCCAAGACCGCGGTCAAGTGGCTGCAGCAGTACGGCTCACTGACGAGGTGATCGCGCATGCCGACGAGATCAAGGGGGTGGTCGGGCAGAACCTGCGCGAGGCGCTCGACTGGCTGCCGGTCGGCAAGGACCTCGTGACCATCCGCACCGCGCTCGAGTTGCCCGAGGTGCTCGATGCGTTCGACGAGCGGCTCGCTTCTCGCGACGAGCAGGTCGACCTGCTGCGCACATTATTCGAGCGCCGAGTTTTCCAGCTGGCTGCGCGATCTCGATGACAGGGCGGACACCGGCGGCAGCGGTGACGTTGACGGCGGCGCCGGTGCGCCGCCGAGCGCGCCGGTCGCGGGGCAGGCTGCCGGGCGCCCCGCGCGCACCGAGGCCGAGTGCGTGACCACCGACGCGGCGCTGTCGGCCTGGACGAGACGGATCGACCGGCGGCGCTGGTGTCGTTCGACACCGAGACCACGTCGCTCGATCCGCTGACCGCCGAACTGGTCGGCCTGTCGCTATGCGTCGAGCCCGGCAACGCGTGTTACAAAGCCGGTCGCGCACCGCTATGCCGGCGCGCCCGACCAACTGGGCCGTGAGCACGTGCTCGAGTGTTTGCGGCCCTGGCTCGAGAATCCTTTGTCGGCCAAGGTCGGCCAGAACCTCAAGTACGACATGCACGTGCTGGAGAACCACGGCATCCGGCTGGCCGGTGTCGCCCACGACACGATGCTGCAAAGTTACGTGCTCGAGGCCCACCGGCCGCACGACATGGATTCACTGGCCAGGCGGCACCTGGAGCGGCAGACCATCAGCTATACCGACGTGGCCGGCAAGGGCGCCAGCCAGATCGGATTCGACGAGGTGGCGCTGGAGCAGGCTGCCGAATACGCGGCCGAGGATGCCGATGTCACGTTGCAGCTTCATCAGGCGTTCACCGTGCAGACCGAGGCCGATCCCAAGCTGTCCAGGGTCTACCACGACATCGAGATGCCGTCGCTCGGAGTGTTGCAGCGGATCGAGCGCAACGGGTCTGCATCGACCCCGAGGCGCTGGCCCGCCAGTCGGCCGAACTGGGCACGCGTCTGCTCGAGATGGAAAAGAAGGCGCACGAGGCAGCCGGCCAGCCGTTCAACTGGAATTCGCCCAAGCAGCTGGGCGAGATCCTGTTCAAGCAGCTCGAACTGCCGGTGGTCAAAAAACCGCCAGCGGCCAGCCGTCGACCGACGAGGACGTGTTGACCAAGCTGGCGCAGGACTACCCGCTGCCCAAGATCCTGCTCGAGTACCGCGGGCTGGCCAAGCTCAAGAGCACCTACACCGACAAGCTGCCGCGGATGATCAATGCGCGTACCGGCCGGGTCCACACCACTACTCGCAGGCGACCGCGGTCACGGGCGCCTGTCCTCGACCGACCCGAACCTGCAGAACATCCCGGTGCGCACCGCCGAGGGTCGACGGATCCGCGAGGCCTTCATCGCGGCACCGGGCTCGCAGATCGTGTCGTGCGACTACTCGCAGATCGAGTTGCGCATCATGGCGCACATCTCCGAGGACGAGGGGCTGCTCGAGGCGTTTGCCAAGGGGCTGGATGTGCACCGCGCGACGGCCGCCGAGGGTTTTCGGTGCCGCTCGAATCGGTGATGCCGAGCAGCGCCGCTATGCCAAGGTCATAAACTTCGGGCTGATCTACGGGATGAGCGCATTCGGGCTGGCGGGCACCGGTAAAGGGGACCGAGCGCAATGCCGCCAAGAGCTACATCGACCGCTATCCTGCCCGGTATCCCGGGGTCGCCCGCTACATGGAGCGCACCCGCGAGCAGGCCCGCGAACAGGGTTACGTCGAGACCGTGTTCGGGCGGCGGTTGTGGCTGTGTCCGGAGATCCGCAGCCCGAACGGGCCGCGCCGCCAGGCCGCCGAGCGGGCGGCGATCAATGCGCCGATGCAGGGGACCGCGGCCGACCTGATCAAGCTGGCGATGATCCAGGTGCAGGAATGGCTGCAAGCGCAGGCGATGGACACCTCGGCTGATCGCGCAGGTGCGCACGACGAACTGGTGCCGGAGGTGCCCGGGAAGCCGAACTGGCCCAGGTGCGTGAGCAGGTGCCCGCATTGATGAGCCGGGTGGCCGAACTGAAGGTGCCGCTGGTGGTTGAGACCGGGGTGGGAGTAACTGGGAAGAGGCGCACTGATGGGTGGCCCCACGCTTCCTGCGGTCGCCCGGCAGACCGCCCGGTGCCGGCCTTGCAGGGCCGGTCCGTTCCGCAGCGCCGGGTGGTGCCCGGCGAAACGCTGCCTTCAGCCCCACGCTGCGCGCGCAGTGTTGTTTACGACCTTTACAGGTCGGGTATATTCCCGGCGCTGGCCAGGCCTGGATAACATCGCGCGCAGCACTTAACGAGTCGTCTTGAAACCCGGAGATAGTCATGTTGGATCGAACAAGAAACCCTGAGCCTCACCGGCAGCCCCGAGTTGCGTCGCCGGGGCTTCATGCTCGGCTCGCTCGCGGCCGGCTTTGCGTTGTCCGTCGCGCCCACCGGCGCGCTGCTGGCCCAGACGATCACGACCGATACGACGGCCTGCTGGCCGGTGAGGTGATGATCCCGGTCGGCAACGAGAAGATCCCCGCCTACCGGCTCAGCCGGCCGGTAAGACCGACTGCCGACGATCCTGGTGGTACAGGAGATCTTCGGGGTGCACGAGCACATCCGCGACGTCTGCCGCCGGCTGGCCAAGGCCGGCTACCAGGCGATCGCCACCGAGTTGTATTTCCGCCAGGGCGATCCGACCCAATACAAGGCGATCCCCGAGCTGGTCAAGGAGGTGGTGTCCAAGGTTCCGGATGCGCAGGTCATGGTCGATCTGGACGCGACCGCGCTGTGGGCCAGCAACAATGGCGGCGCGCCGGGCGAGCTGGGCATCACCGGCTTTTGCTGGGGGGGCCGGGTGGTCTGGCTGTACAGTGGCCTACAACCCGGCGGTCCGGGCCGGGGTGGCCTGGTATGGCCGTCTCACCTCGGCGGCGACGCCGAACACGCCCAAGCATCCGTACGATATCGCCGGCGATCTGTACGGACCGGTGCTGGGCCTGTACGGCGGGGCCGACCAGGGTATCGGCCAGGACACGGTCGAGGAAATGAAAAAGCGCCTGGCCAAGGCCGGCGAGCCCGCGAAGTCGAGCGAGTTCGTCGTGTACCCGGACGCGCCGCACGCGTTCCACGCCGACTGCTTCGGCCCAGTTACCGGCCCGAGGCGGCCCGCGACGGCTGGGTTCGGATGCTCGCCTGGCTCGGCGACAAGGGCCTCAAGCCAAAGGTCTTGAGGCAACCGGTTGGACGCTATCCGCCCGTCCCACCGGGCGGGTCGGACTGGCGCACCATTCGCTCCAGCTACCGGGATAGAGCGCCGAGCCGTTCAGGCCCGCGTATTCCATGGCGATCAGGTTGTTGCAGGCACTGACCCCGGAGCCGCAGGAGTGCACGATCTCGTCGGGCGCCCGATCCTCCAGCAGGGCGAGGAACTCGGCCCGCAGCACCTCGGCCGGCTTGAAGCGCCCGTCGGGGCGCAGATTCTGCTGGAACGGACGGTTGACCGACCCCGGGATATGGCCTGCCACCGGGTCGATCGGCTCGGCCTCGCCACGGTAACAACGCTCGGCACTGCGGGCATCCAGCACCGCCACCGGCGGCTTTCCAGGTTTTCCACCATGCTGCACGCTCGACTCGGTGGCCGCCTGGCCCGGGGCGTTGGCGGGCGGCCCGGTGACGGGTTGTTGCGGCCGACGCCTCTCGGCTCAGCGGAAACCCTCGGCCTGCCAGGGCGGGCAGTCCGCCATCGAGCACTGCCGCCTTCGAATGGCCAAGCCAGCGTGCCAGCCACCAGAGGCGGCCGGCGAGACTGCCGCCATGGCTGTCATAGGCGACCAGCTGGGTGTCCGGGCCCAGGCCCAGTGCGCGCAGCTTGGCCAGCAGCACGCCCGGCTCGGGCAGCGGATGACGTCCCTGGCCGGGGCCGCGCGGACTGGCCAGGTCATCGTCCTGGTGCAGGAAATGCGCACCCGGCAGGTGGCCCTCGGCATACAGGCGCGGGCCGGCGTTGCGGTCGGTCAGATCGTGACGGCAATCGACGACCAGGCACTCATCGAGGAGGGTCGCGAGTTCCTGGGCGGTTATCAGGCTGGTGAATGCGGGCATCGGAGGCTCCGGATAGAGTGGGTCGGCCGGATCGGGTCAGTAATCGATCCTGCGGCGCAGGAATTCATGAAAGTGCTGCATGCCGTCTTCGAGCGGGCTCAGGTAGGGGCCGGTCTCGTTGTGGCCGCGATCGCGCAGCGCGCGGCGCCCGGCGTCCATGCGCATCGCGATCTCGTCGTCCTCGATCGCCGTTTCCATGTAGGCGGCCCGTTCGCTCTCGACGTATTCTCGCTCGAAGGCGGCGATCTCCTCGGGGTAGTAGAACTCGACGACATTGAGGGTTTGTTCGGGCCCCTGGGGGATCAACGTCGACACGATCAGCGTGTGCGGGTACCACTCGAGCATGATGTTCGGGTAGTAGGTGAGCCAGATCGCACCGTACCTGGGCAGTTCGCCATTGCCCAGGCGCAAGACTTGTTCATGCCAGCGTGCGTAGGTTTCGGTGCCCGGCTGGCGTAACGAGCGGTGCAGGCCGACGGTTTGCACCGAGAACCATTCGCCGAAGTGCCAGCGCAGGTCGTCGCAGGTGACGAACTGGCCCAGGCCCGGGTGGAACGGCCCGACGTGGTAGTCCTCGAGGTAGACCTCGATGAATGACTTCCAGTTGTACTTGCAGACATGGAGCTCGACATGATCGAGCACGTGGCCGGAGAAATCGAACTCCTGCTCAAGCCCCAGGCCGGCCAGGTCGGCCTGCACATCGCGCGGGCCCTCGAACAGCAGGCCGCGCCAGTGGGTGAGCTCGGTGCGATCGAGGCTGACACAGGGCTGCGGGTCGAACTGCGGTGCGCCCAGCAGCTGTCCCTTCAGGTCGTAGGTCCAGCGATGCAGCGGACAGACGATGTTCTGCGCGTTGCCGCGATCGCGCAGCATCAGCGCCTGCCGGTGGCGGCACACGTTCGAGAGCAGTTCGATGCCCTGCGCGTTGCGTACCAGCACCCGGCCCTCGCCCTCGCCCTTGAGCGTCGCGTAGTCGCCCGGGTAGGGCACCATCAGTTCATGGCCGACATAACCCGGCCCCTGGCGAAACAGCGACGAGATTTCCCTCGCCAGGACGGCGTCGTCCGAATACGCGGTGACTGGAAGCTGGCTCTGGGGCGGGGACACGACCGCCCGATGGCCCGGATCAGACATCAAGACCTCCTGAAACCCTGAAGCGGCGCGCTGGCTCGGGGGGGCCTTCGGGGCGCCAGGCCTGTCCGGGTCGAGGCTGTGGGCCCGGTCCGGGCGGTGCGCTGCGCGTGGTGGCGCGCCGGCGACTGGCGGGGGGCATCGACAAAAGGCCTGACAGACCCATGGGACAGCGAGTTCGGCGAAGGAAGGCCATTGACACCTGTCGCCAACGGCAAAGCCGGGAGGATACCCCGTTTGCCTGAAACGGGTTGACAAGCTCACACGTTGCAAGCGTTGTCGGGACAACCACGGGCAGGTGCCTTGCAGTGGCCGGCATCGGCGTTGGTCGTAAACTACGACATTGACCCAGATCCGCACCATGGCCACGAAACCCCGACCCAAGCCCCAGACCCCGACCGACGTCGATCCTGACCTCGCCCAGTTGAGCTTCGAGCAGGCGGTCGAAGAACTCGAGCGCATCGTGGCCAGCATGGAGGCGGGCGAGCTGCCGCTGCAGCAGGCGCTGTCGTCCTACCAGCGGGGCGCGGCGCTGGTCGGGCGCTGCCGTGGCGCGCTCGAGGACGCCCGGCTGCAGGTCAAGGTGCTCGAGGGAGACCTGCTCAAGCCCTTTGTCGCCGACACCGACGGCGAGGACGCCTGATGGGCGCGGGCGTCGCGTTCGACTCCTGGATGGGCGAAGCCCAGGCCCGGGCCGAAGCGGCGCTGGCCGCGCGCCTGCCGCGGGCTACCGAGGTGCCGACCCGGTTGCACGAGGCGATGCGCTACGCGGTCCTGGACGGTGGCAAGCGGGTACGGCCGTTGCTAGTCTATGCCACCGGCGAGGCGACCGGTCGCGGCGAGCCGGCCGCGCTGGACGCGGTAGCCTCGGCGGTCGAACTGATCCACGCGTACTCGCTGGTCCACGATGATCTGCCCTGCATGGACGACGACGACCTGCGCCGCGGCAAGCCGACGGTTCATCGCCGGTTCGACGAGGCCACGGCGATGCTGGTCGGCGATGCGTTGCAGGCGCTGGCCTTCGGCTGTCTGGCCACGCTCGATGCCCGTACGTTGGCGCCGGCGCTGGGCGAACTGGCGAGTGCGGCCGGCTCCCGGGGCATGGCCGGCGGCCAGGCAATCGACCTGGCCTCGGTCGGGGCAGCGCTCGATCGCCCGGCACTCGAGCAGATGCACCGCCTCAAGACCGGCGCGTTGCTGGGCGCGTCGGTGCGCCTGGGCTGGCTCGCCGCCAGCCAGGGCGAGCCGGCGCCTGCCGAGCTCGAGCGTTACAGCCGGGCGACGGGCCTGGCCTTCCAGGTGGTCGACGACATCCTCGACGTCGAGGGCGACGCCGCGAGCCTGGGCAAGACCGCGGGCAAGGACGCGGCCCACGACAAGCCGACCTACGTGTCGCTGCTGGGCCTGGCCGGTGCCCGGCAACTGGCCGGCGAGCTTCACCAGGAGGCGCTTGGCGCCGTGCAGTCGCTCGGGCAGCCTGCCCGCCGGCTGCGAGAGCTGGCCGACCTGATCGTCCTGCGCAAGCACTGACGATGCCAATTCCTAGGCGGGTGCCATTGCACCCATCGGAGAAAGTATGAGCAAGTCACCCGAATCCGTTTCCTCCACCCCGTCATCCCCTTCACCCGGCGACGGGCCACAGGGGCTGCTGCGCCGGATCAACAGCCCGCAGGAGCTGCGTGGCCTGCCGCGCCAGCAACTGAATTTCCTGGCGGACGAGTTGCGCAACTTCCTGCTCGAATCCGTGGCGCGGACCGGCGGACACCTGTCGAGCAACCTGGGCACGGTCGAGCTGACGATCGCGCTGCACTACGTGTTCAACACCCCCAATGACCGGCTGGTCTGGGATGTCGGCCACCAGAGCTACGCGCACAAGATCCTCACGGGTCGGCGCGAGCAGATGGGCAGCCTGCGTCAGCACGGCGGCATCAGCGGGTTCCCGCTGCGTACCGAGTCCGAATACGACACCTTCGGCACCGCGCATTCGTCGACCTCGATTTCGGCGGCGCTGGGCATGGCGGTGGCCTCGCGCAACAAGGGCGAGCACCAGGGCCGTCAGCGGCGGCGTCACGTGGCGATCATCGGCGATGGGGCGATGAGTGCCGGCATGGCCTTCGAGGCGCTGAACAATGCCGGTGTGACCCCGGACATCGACCTGCTGGTGATCCTGAACGACAACGACATGTCGATCTCGCCGGCGGTCGGTGCGCTCAACCACTACCTGGCAAGGCTGCTGTCAGGTGGCTTTTACGCGCAGGTCAAGGACATGGGTCGGGCGGTGCTCAGCCACGTGCCACCGATGTTCGAACTGGCCCGCAAGCTGGAGGAACATGCGAAGGGCATGGTCGTGCCGGGCACGATGTTCGAGGAATTGGGCTTCAACTATGTCGGCCCGATCGATGGCCACGACCTGGATGCGCTGATCCCGACCTTGCAAAACCTGCGCGAGTTGCGCGGGCCGCAGTTTCTGCACATCGTCACCCGCAAGGGCCAGGGCTACAAGCAGGCCGAGGTCGACCCGGTGCTCTACCACGGGCCCAGCCGCTTCGATCCGGCCGAGGGCATCGTCAAGTCGAGCGCACCGGCCAAGGTCACCTATACCAAGGTGTTCTCCGACTGGATCTGCGACATGGCGGCGCTGGACGAGCGGCTGGTGGGCATTACGCCGGCGATGCGCGAGGGCTCTGGCCTGGTCGAGTTCGAGAAGCGCTTTCCCGAGCGCTACTTCGATGTCGGCATCGCGGAGCAGCACGCGGTGACCTTCGCCGCCGGCATGGCCTGCGAAGGGCTCAAGCCGGTCGTGGCGATCTACAGTACTTTCCTGCAGCGCGGATACGACCAGGTGGTGCACGATGTGGCGCTGCAAAAACTGCCGGTGCTGTTCGCGCTCGATCGCGCCGGCATCGTGGGGGCCGATGGGGCGACCCATGTCGGCGCCTACGACTACGCGTTCCTGCGCTGTCTGCCCAATGTCGCGATCATGGCGCCGGCCGACGAGAACGAGTGCCGGCAGCTGTTGTACACGGCCTTTCAGCATGATGGTCCGGCCGCGGTGCGTTACCCGCGCGGCGCCGGCGCCGGCGTGGCCGTCAAGAAGGACCTGGTCGCCCTGCCCTGGGGCAGGGGCGAGATCCGCCGTCAGGGGCGGCGGCTGGCGATCCTGTCATTCGGCAGCCTGCTTGCCCCGGCGCTGGCCGCCGCCGAGGCGCTCGATGCCACGGTGGTCAACATGCGCTTCGTCAAGCCGCTCGACCTGGCACTGCTGCGCACCTTGTCCGCCAGCCACGAGGCCTTCGTCACCCTCGAGGAGCACGTGGTGATGGGCGGCGCCGGCAGCGCGGTGTCCGAGGCCTTGCAGGCCGAGGGTATCGTGCGTCCGATCCTGATGCTGGGCCTGCCCGATGCCAACATCGAGCATGGCGAGCAAGGGCTGCTGCTGTCCCGTGTCGGACTCGATGCCGCGGGGATAGAGTCGTCGATCCGGCACCGCTATGCCGAGTTGCTCAGCGGCGAGGGCCGGCCGCGCCTGGTGTCCAACCGCGACTGATCCGGGCGGATGCGTACCGTCGCTTCGTTTGCATTGGTTTTCCGACCTTTTCCATTTTTTTGGCTACCGATCCCATCATGACCACCGCCGCCCGTTCGCTGATTGCCGATCGCATCGATCACCTGGTGCTGACCGTTGCCGACATCGAGGTGAGCGTGGCCTTTTACGTCCGCGTGCTGGGCTTCGAGCACGAGTTCTTCACCGGCCCCGAAGGTCAGCCCCGCCACGCGCTGCGCTTCGGCTCGCAAAAGATCAACCTGCAGGACGCGGCCACCGAGACACCGACCAAGGCGGCGGTGCCCACCCGCGGCTCGGGCGACTTCTGCCTGGTGGCCAGTGTGCCCTTGCAACAGGTGATCGAGCACCTGGCCCGCGAATCGGTGCCTATCGAGGCCGGCCCGGTCGCGCGGCGCGGGGCCCTGGGACCGATTCGCTCAGTCTACTTCCGCGACCCGGACCAGAACCTGGTCGAGGTGGCCGAGTACGTCGGCTGACCGCGCCCGCGACACGCCCGGACACCCGCCAGATCCGTCGATCATGCGTCCCTCGTTCGCCTGGCTGGCGCCGATGGCGGCCGGATTCGTCGCGGTACTGATCGGCTTTGCCAGTTCGGCGGTGATCGTCTACCAGGCGGCGATCGCCATGGGCGCGAGCACCGAGCAGTTCGGCTCGTGGATCTTCTCGCTGGCGCTGGGCATGGCCGTGCTGTCAGCGGGCTTGTCGTGGCGCTACCGGGATCCGGTGGTCATCGCCTGGTCGACGCCCGGCGCTGCGTTGCTGGCCAGCGCGCTCACCCAGGCCACGCTGCCCGAGGCGACCGGCGCGTTCATGTTCTCGGCGGCGCTGATGATCCTGGTCGGAGCGACCGGCTGGTTCGAGCGGGCGATGAAGCGCCTGCCGTTGTCACTGGCCTCGGGCCTGCTCGCCGGCATCCTGCTGCGCTTCGGGCTGGACATCTTCGGGTCGCTGCAGTCGCAATTCGGGCTGGTCGGCGGCATGTTGCTGGTGTACCTGGTCGGCCGGCGGCTGGCCCCGCGCTACGTGGTGATCCTCGTGCTGGTCGCCGGCGTCGCCCTGGCCGCGATGCAGGGCCTGCTCGAACTGGACGGGTTCGAACTGGCGCTGGCCCGCCCGTCATTCGTGATGCCGGCGTTCTCGATGTCGGCGATCATCAGCATCGGCATCCCGTTGTTCGTCGTCACGATGGCATCGCAGAATGTGCCGGGGTCGCGGTGATGCGCGCGTTCGGCTACCAGACGCCGGTGTCGCCGGTCATCACCGCCTGCGGCGTGGTCACGCTGGTGCTCGCGCCGCTGGGGGCCTACGCGGTGAACCTGGCGGCGATCACCGCGGCGATCTGCATGGGGCGCGAGGCCCACGAGGATCCGCGCAAGCGCTACCAGGCGGCGATCTGGCAGGGTGGCTTCAGCCTGTTGTTCGCGGTTTTCGGGGCCACGGTGGCGCTGGTTTTCGCCGCTTTTCCAAAGGAGCTCGTGATGGCGCTGGCCGGCATCGCGCTGCTCGGGGCCATCGGCCAGGGCTTCGCGGCGGCGATGGCCGACGAGACCCACCGCGAGGCCGCTTTGATCACCTTCCTGGTGACCGCCTCGGGCCTGACCCTGGGCGGCATCGGTTCGGCCTTCTGGGGACTGGTTGCGGGTGCGATCATGTTGCTGGTTCAGCCGCGGCCCAAACCGTCCCCAACCCTTGCATCCGAAAGGAATCGCTGATGACCCTGAAACTGTATGGCATCGTGGCCTCACGTGCCTCCCGTCCGTTGTGGCTCCTGGAGGAAATGGGCCAGGCCTATGAACTGGTCCCGCAGGACTACCGGAACCGGGCCACCCGGTCGCCGGCTTTCCTGGCGATCAATCCGAACGGCCACATCCCGGTGCTGGACGACGACGGCACCATCGTCTGGGAATCCATGGCGATCAACCTGTACCTGGTGCGCAAGTTCGGTGGCGACCTGGCGCCGGCCAATCTGGCAGAGGAGGCCGAGGTCCTGCGCTGGACCTTCTGGGTCGTGACCGAGTTCGAGAAGGACGCGCTGACCGTGTTGTTCCACAAGCTGGTGATGCCCGCCGACCAGCGCGACCCGGAACTGGCCCGCCAGGCCGAGAAGCGGCTGGCCGTGCCGCTGGCGGTACTCGAACGACATCTGGGTTCGCATCCTTACGTGGCCGGTGAGCGCTTCACCGTGGCCGACGTCAACCTGGCATCGGTGATAGGCTGGGTGCGCCCGTCGGCCGCGCTGCTGGAGGGCGCACCGGCGGTCGCCGCATGGCTGAAAAAATGTCTGGCCCGGCCGGCCCACCAACGGCTGAAGGCCATCGGTCGGTAAGGGCCGGCGGGCCCGATCGATGCTGCCGGATTGGCCGACCTCGACAACCTGCAATGCAAAGGAGCTTGAAATGAAAACCGTCACCCTGGATGTGCAAGGCATGACCTGCGGCGGCTGCGTCGCGTCCGTCACCCGGATGCTGACCGGCATCGACGGTGTGCAGTCGGCCCAGGTCAGCCTGGACAAGTCCGAGGCCACCGTGGTGTTCGACGAACAGAAAACCGCGCCGGCCAGCCTGGTGGCCGCCGTCGAGGACGGTGGCTTCGACGCGGCGCTCAAGGGCGCCTGAACGCGTCGCCGCCGGCCGCTGGCGGTGCGCGCGACGGCTGTGGCACACTGATCCCCGTCGATCCGGCCAGCCCTGCGGCGCAGGGCCTGAGAAACGGGTCGCGGGGAGGTGACATGTACCTGACATCGCGTCAGACCGACCAGGTCTTTCGCATCATGCGGGACCTGACCAACGAGTACGACCATCGCGAGGTTCGCGAGCGGGTGGGGCAGTCGTTGCTCGCGCTGTTCGATGCCGATTTCTTCGCCTCGTACATCTGGGACGAGGCGGCCGGCCAGTTCGTCGAACGGGTCTCGATCAACATGAGCGACGACAATCTGACCAACTACGAGCGTCACTTCCAGTTCTGTGATCCGATCACGCCGGTACTGCACCGGCGCCGCCGCGCCACCCCGGTCAGCGCCGTGATGGCACACGATCGCCTGGCGCGTACCGAGTTCTTCAACGATTTCCTGCAGCGTGACGGCCTGCATTACGGCATCAATTTTTATGCCCGTCACCATGGCCGACATGTCGGCGACGTGCGGATCTGGCGTGCCCGGCACCGGCGTGATTTCGATGACCGTGATGCCGCGCTGCTCGATGGCCTCGGGCCCGCGCTCGCCAATGCGTTCTGGCGTCGTCACCCCGATGCGCTGGCGGTGCCGGCCGCCGGCCTGCCGTCCTGGGACGACTCTGCGCTGAGCGCCCGCGAGCAGCAGGTGGCCGGCCTGTTGCTCGAAGGGGCGACCGATGCGGGGGTGGCGGCGCGCCTGGGCATCGGCCTGGCCACGGTTCGAACCCACGTGCGGTCCGTCTTTCGCAAGTGCGGGTGTCGCGGCGCACCGAACTGGCGCTGCGCCTGCAACGGCCACGAAAGATCATCAGTTCTACGGATATCCCAGGCTGATCCGCACCGCCAGACTGACCACCCTGTCGTCGTCGGAGGTGCGCGTCATGCCCGATTCTTCCAAGTCCGGATCCGGATCCCCGCCTGGCGAGCCCGCCGTCACCGGCGTCGCGCTGACCGAGTGCACGGTCGTCCAGTTGCTGGCCTTGCTCGAGCAGGGCCAGACCAGTGCGCAGGCGATCGCGGCCGCGGTGGCTGCCGCGGTGGCCGCGCAGGCCCCACTGGGCGCGATCGCCGCGTTCGATCCCGAATGGCTGCAGGCGCAGGCCAGGGCCAGTGATGCGCGCCGTGCCGCCGGCCGTGCCGGCCCTTGGAGGGCATCCCGCTGGTCATCAAGGACAACATCGATACCGGCCACCTGCCCACGACCGCCGGCACCGGCGCGTTGGCCGGGCGGCTGGCCAGTGCCAATGCGCCCGCGCTGCAACGGCTGGTCGATGCCGGTGCCTTGCCCGCGGCCAAGGCCGTGATGCACGAACTGGCATTCGGCATCACATCCAACAACGCGCTCACCGGACCGGCGCGCAATCCCTACGATCCGTCGCGCATCCCCGGCGGCTCGTCGGGCGGCACCGCATCGGCGGTGGCCGCCCGCCTGTTTGCGGCCGGCCTGGGCACCGATACCGGTGGCTCGGTCCGCGTGCCGGCCGCATTGTGCGGCCTGGTTGGTTTTCGGCCCACCGTGGGCCGCTACCCGGGAGCGGGTGTCGTCCCGATCTCGCACACCCGCGACACGATCGGGCCGATGGCGCGCAGCGTCGCCGACGTGCGACTGATCGATCGGCTGATGGCCGGGCTGCCCGAATCGACGATGGCAGCAAAGTCGCTCCGCGGCCTGCGCCTGGGCGTGCCGCGGGCCCGGTTCTGGGAGAACCTCGAGCCGGGGGTCGCCATCGCGGCAGAGGACGCGCTGCACCGCCTAGCCGGTGCAGGGGTGGAACTCGTCGATGTCGACCTGTCAGCGTTACTGGTACTCAATGACGACACCGGTTTTCCGGTGGCCTTGTACGAAGTGATGCGTGACCTGCCGGCCTACCTGCGCGACGCGGGCCTGGCGCTGGACATGGCGCAGATCGTCGCCGGGATCGCCAGCCCCGACGTGCGCGGCATCCTCGAGAGCCAGCTGGGCGAGCAGGCGATGCCGCAGGCCGCCTACCGGAACGCGATCGATCAACTGAGGCCCCGGTTGCAGGCCGGCTATGCCCAGTGTTTTGCCGACCATCAGCTTGGGGCGTTGGTCTTTCCGACGACGGCGCTGGTGGCCCGGCCGATAGGGGACGATGAGACCGTCGAATTGAACGGCGAACGCGAGCCGACCTTTGGTGCGTTCATCCGCAATACCGACCTGGGCAGCAACGTGGGAGCGCCGGGTATCAGCCTGCCCATGGGCCTGGTCGACGGACTGCCGGCCGGCCTCGAGCTCGAGGGTCTGCCGGGTGCCGACGACGAGCTGTTGGCCCTCGCCGACAGCGTTGCCCGGCTGCTTGCCCCGATGCCGGCACCCAAACCCCGCTAAGTTCAAGGAGATCTCGATGAACCGCTTGAGTCATTGGGCCGCCGTCGCGGCCACCTCGTTGTCCTGCCTGTTGCTTGCCGCCCCCGTTCATGCCGACTCGGTGAGGATCGGCGTGTTGATACCCAGGTCTGGGCCGGCGGGCCTGTTCGGACCCTCGTCGGAGAATGCCGCAATCCTCGCCGCGCGTCAGATCAACGAGCGCGGCGGCATCGGTGGGCGCAAGGTCGAGCTGGTATTTGGCGACGTGGGTGTGCCGCCCGCGCAGGCGGTCCAGACCGCGATGCGACTCTGGAAGAGCGACGGGGTCGCAGCCTTCGTCGGCATGCACGATTCGGCGGTGCGCGAGGCGCTGATCGGACGGTTCAACGGCGCCGTGCCCTACGTGTACACCCCCGTTTACGAAGGAGGCGAATGCTCGCCCGCGGTCTTCGTGGTCGGTGAGACCCCGGCCCAGCAACTGCAGCCGGTGATCCCGTGGCTGGCCAAGGAGACCGGCGTGAGCCGCTGGTACTGATCGGCAATGATTACAACTGGCCGCGCGATACCAATGCGGCGGCCAAACAGTACATCGCCGACAGCGGCGGTTCGGTGGTCGGCGAGGAGTACCTGCCGTTCACGGTCAACGAGTTCGACAGCAGCCTGCAGCGCATCAGGGCGAGCAACGCCGATGCCGTGCTGGTCACGCTGGTTGGTGGCGGATCGGTGAACTTCAACCGGGCGTTCGGCAGCTTCGGGCTGGACAAGCAGGCGATCCGGCTGGGCACGCTGATCGAGGAAAACACGCTGGCGGGCATCGGTGCCGAGAATGCCAGGCGGCTCTATTCATCGGCCGCGTACTTCTCCTCGCTGCAGACGCCGGCGGCCAAGGCGCTCGATTCGGCCTACCACGACGCGTTCGGCAAGGATGCGCCGGTGCTCAACACACTGGGCCAGTCGACCTACGATGGCCTGCTGCTGCTCGAGGCCCTGGTCGCCAAGGCCGGCTCCTTCGATGCCAAGGCGCTGGATGCGGCCGCCGAGGGCACCCGGTTCAGCGGCCCGCGCGGTACCGCGACAATGAAGTCCAAGCATGTCGCGCAATCGATCTACGTGGCGCGCGCCGGCGATGCGGGCTTCGAGGTGATCAAGACCTTCGCCGACGTGCCCGCGGGCGAGAACTGCAAGCCGCGCTGAGGCGGCGCGGTGCAAGAGGGCTTGCTGCTGGCCTTGAACCTGCTCTGGCAGGTCAGTACCCTGGCCTTGCTCACGCTGGGCCTGGGCATCGTCTTCGGCCTGCTGCGGATCATGAACATGGCGCATGGCGAATTCGTGATGCTCGGCGCCTATGCGCCGGTCGTGACGTCGCTGCTCGGTTGGTCGGCCTGGTGGCAGGTGCCGGTGTGCGTCGTGCTGGTCGGCGCGGTCGCCTGGTTGTGCGAGCGGCTGCTGATCCGCCACTTCTACGACCGGCTGTTCGATTCGCTGCTGGCCACCTGGGGTTTGTCCATCCTGCTGCGCGAGGCGGTCGAACTGGTGTTCGGTCGCCAGTACCAGTCGGTGGCGCAACCCCTTGCCGGGACGACCGAGGTGTTCGGCGTCAGCTATCCCAGCTACCGGTTGCTGATGATGGCCCTGATGGCGCTGGGTTTCATCGGGCTGTTCGCCTGGTACAGGCGCTCGCTGGCCGCCACCCGGATTCGCGCGATGGTGGCCAACCCGGTCCTCGCGCGGGCGATCGGCATCCCGACCGGGGCGCTGTCGTGCGCGACCTTCGTGACCGGTTGTGTGATCGCGGGCCTGGCCGGCCTGATGATCGCGCCGCTCACCCGGGTCGAACCGTTGATGGGGCTCGATGACCTGTTGCGTTCATTCTTCGCACTGATCGTGGGCGGCCTGGGCTCTCTTGAAGGCCTGGTCATCGGGACCGCGATCGTCGGCGGGCTGCAGACCGGTGTGTCCAGCTGGATAGGGCCGACCACCGGTTACGTCGCAATCCTGATGCTGTCCATCCTGTTTCTCTGGCTGCGCCCCGATGGGATCGCCCGTCGTCGCTAGCCTCGCGCTCGCGGGTGTGTTGTTCACCGTGCCCGCGTTGGCGGGAGATTTCATCGCGTTTCAGCTGGGCCTGTTCCTGCTGTATGGCATGGCCTGCCAGGGCGTGGGCCTGGCCTGGGGCCGCGGGGGTTTCCTGCCGCTGGGCCAGGCTTTGTTCTTCGGCCTGGGTGCCTACCTGGGCGGTGGCCTGCTGGCCAGCCAGTCGCAGGCCTCGCCTTGGTTCTGGCTGCTGTTCGCCCTCGTCGTGCCCGCGATCGCCGCACTGGCCTTCGGCCTCGCCTGGCTGGTGTTCCGCGGACGCAGCGACAGTGGCCCCGCCTTTTCCTTGATCACGCTGGCGCTGGCGATGCTGGGCGAGCAGGTAGCGGGGAGCGTGCCGGCGCTGACCGGCGGGTTCAACGGCCTCGGGGGGATCGCGCCGCTGGCCGGGCTGGACCCTTACGGTGCCTACTACTACCTGGTCGTCGTCGTGGTCGCCGCGGTAACCGGTGCGCTGCTGTGGCTTGATCGGCGGCCGGCAGGCCTGTTGATGCGGGCGGTGGCCGACAATGAGCGCCGCCTGCAATTCCTGGGGTTTGCGACCCCTGTCGTCAAGGCCGCGATCTTCGCGCTGTCGGCCGGCCTGGCGGCACTGGCGGGCCTGTTGTATGCGCCCCAGCAGGGTATCGTCACGCCGGTGTCGATCGGTTTCCTGCTGTCGGCCGAATTCGTGATCTGGACCGCCGTCGGTGGGCGCTTCTCGGTGATCGGGCCTTTGCTCGGGGCGGTGACGATAGGCCTTCTGAGCGCGCAACTGCGCGACAGCTTCGCCTACTGGGAGGTGTTGCTGGCCGGGGTCTTCCTGGTTGTCGTGTTGCGCGCACCGGGCGGCATCGTCGGCATCCTGGGTGCCTTGTTGCGCAGGGTTCGGGGCGAACCGCCGGTTTCGCCGCACGACCTGGCGATGCGAAGCTGGTTCGCGCCGTCGGCAACGGCGCCGGCCGGCAACGGGTCGCCGGCCGAGGCTGCCGGGCTGCTGCCAGCATCGGCGGCCAGCGGGGTTGCGCAAGCCTTGCAATACGAGGCGGTGCACCTGCGAATCGGTACGGTGCGCATCCTGCAAGGACTCGACTGGCAGACTCCGTCGCAGGGCGTCGTGTTCATGATCGGCCCCAACGGTGCCGGCAAGACCACGGTGCTCAATGCCACCACCGGCGCGCTGCCTATCCAGGCAGGCCGCATCCTGCTGGGCGATCGTCCGTTACACCGCCTCGGGCCCGATCGGCTGCTGGCCGCGGGACTGGCCCGCAAATTCCAGATCCCGACCGTCTTCTCGGGGCTGTCGGTGGCCGACAACCTGCGCCTTGCCGGCTTCGCGGCACGCCTGCGGATCGGTCATCTTCTGTCGGCACACCCGCTGCGCTGGCGCCAACCGTTCCTGGCGCGGCTGATGGCGACGCCCGGGATGACTTTAAGGGCCGATGATCTCGCACGGCCCGCCCGCGAATTGCCGCAGGGCCACCGCCAGGTTCTCGAACTACTGATGGCCTGCGCCGCGCAGCCGCGTGTGCTGCTGCTGGACGAGCCCTGCGCGGGGCTGTCGGCCGAGGAGACCGGCCTGGTGGTGCGTCTGGTGGAGCGGGTCCGTGACGAGTTGCAAGGGTTGGTTATCGTGATCGAGCACGACATGAGCCTGGTGGAGCGGCTGGCCGACCGGGTGGTGGTGCTGCACCAGGGACGGATGCTGGCCAGCGGCACGCTGGCGCAGGTGCGGACCGATCCCGCGGTCACGGCGGTTTACGCCGGGGGGCACAAGTGAGCGGGACCTTGCTGCAGGTGCGGCGCCTGTGCGGGGGCTATGGCGATACACGGGTCTTGCGCGACATCGATGTCGCGGTGAGCGCCGGGCAGGTGCTGGGCGTCATCGGGCGTAACGGTGTGGGCAAAACGACGTTGGCGCGCCTGCTGGCCGGCGCACTGCCGCTACAGTCAGGTGATCTGCACTGGGCGGGACGCTCGCTGACCGCCAGCGACCAGGTGGCCATGCGGCGCCTGGGCATCGGCTACGGGCCACAGGAGAACGGCGTGTTCGATACGCTCAGCGTGGCCGACAACCTGGCGCTGACCGGGGTGTCGGCGAAAGATCCGCAGGCCTTGGCAGTGCTCGCCCTGTTTCCCCGGTTGCGCGAGCGTTGGGCGCAGCAGGCCGGCACGATGTCCGGTGGCGAGCGCAAGATCCTGTCGTTCGTGCGCTGCCTGATCGAGCCGACCCGGCTCGTCATCCTCGACGAACCGACCGAAGGCGTGCAGCAGGAAAACATCGACCTGATGGCGCAACGGATCGAGCAGCAGAGCCGGCTGGGTCGCGCGTTCATCATCATGGAGCAAAACCTGGGTCTGGTGCAGCGGGTCTGCGACCAGGTCATCGGCCTGGATCAGGGCAGGGTGGTCTTGCGCGGCGACGCCGCCACCTTGTCGCGCGACGATCTGCTGGCGGTCCTGCGCGTCTGATCCGTCCCGCCGACCGGACACCGGCCTGCCGACCGTATACTCGGCGATTCCCGGGTCAACAGGATCATCCAGCATGGCAGAAATCATCGTTCGCGAAGACGGGCCGATCGGACGCGTCATCATCTCCAATCCGGCCAAGTTCAACGCCATGTCACAGGCGATGTGGGAGGCGCTGCCCGGGGCGATCGAACGACTCGATGCCAACCCGGCGATCCGCCTGGTCGTGCTCGAGGGCGATGGCGACAAGGCTTTCGTCTCCGGCGCCGACATCTGCAGTTCGAGAGCCAGCGCACCGAGCAGCAGGCGCAGCAGCGATACAGCGCGGCGGTCGACGCGGCCTACCAGGCGCCGGTCCTGTGCAGCAAGCCGGTGATCGCCAAGATCCGCGGGGTCTGCATGGGCGGCGGCCTGGGCCTGGCGGCCGCCTGCGACATCCGGATCTGTGCCGACGGATCGCGCTTTCGGATGCCCGCCGGCAGGTTGGGCCTGGGCTACGGCATCCCGGGGGTGCGGCGCTTCCTGTCCATCCTGGGCGCACAGAACACGATGGACATCTTTTTCTCGGCGCGGATTTTTTCGGCCGACGAGGCGCTGCGCATGGGGTTCGTGCGCGAGGTGGCCCCCGCGACACATTCGATGCGCTCGTGCAGGCCTATTGCGACCAGTTGGCCGGGAACGCGCCGCTGACGCTGGCGGCGCTCAAGCGCACGGTCACCGAGTTGCTGCGTGACCCGGCCGATCGCGACCTGGACGCGGTGGCGACGGCGATTGCCGCCTGCGGTGCCAGCGACGACTACCGCGAAGGGGCGCTGGCCTTCATGGAGAAGCGTCCGCCCCGGTTCACCGGGCGCTGACGGGGCCCGAGTGGCGGGCGCGCGACGCCCGCTCAGTCGCGAAGTTGTTGAAGTCCAGCGGCAGGTCCTTGACCTCGGCCTTGATCAGCGCGATCGCTTCTTGCAGCACGTCGCGCTTGGCGCCGGTGATGCGTACCGAGTCGCCCTGGATGCTCGCCTGCACCTTCATCTTGCTGTCCTTGACCAGCTTGACGATGCGCTTGGCGTCGGTACCACTGACCCCCCTTGCGGATCTTGATCAGTTGCTTGACCTTGTCGCCACCGACCTTTTGCACGTCGCCGTAGTCGAGAAAGCGCACGTCGACCTGGCGCTTGGCCAACTTGGCGAGCAACACGTCGGTGACCTGCGTCAGCTTGAAATCGTCATCGGCATGGGCGGTCAGTTCTTCGTCTTTTTGTTCGATCCGGGCGTCCGAGCCCTTGAAATCGAACCGGTTGGTGATTTCCTTGTTCGCCTGGTCGACCGCATTGCGGACCTCGACCATGTCGGCTTCGCACACCACATCAAAGGAAGGCATCGGATCTCCGTATCGGGTTGGGTGGCGGGGGCTTCAACGGTACTTGCCGCTGAAGAAGTCGCGGGCATAGTGGGCACAGAACGGTGCCACGGCCGTATGGTAGGTGTCCAGGCTGGTCGTGAAAAGAAACAGTGACCTGAACCGCAGATAGACGCTGTTGCTGACCCCGCCGGGCAGGCTGGCACTGTCATTCAGATCGTAGGTCGGCACGAGCACGCCGCGGGCGAAAAACGCGTCGCGCGCCTTGAAGCTGTTGTCGAAGAACACCAGCGGATCCTTGCCCCCGCCACACAAGGCCATCGGCGCGCGCGGCGCCCAGTCGAGCAGGCTGTTGCGGCGAAAGGCGACGGCCAGCGGGTTGAAGCCATCGGTCTGGTAGTCGGTGAGAAAGTCCGGCTGGATCAGGTACTGCGGGCCCTGTGTCGAGAGCAGCACCGGCGGCAGCAGCCCTTGCGCGATGCTTTCCTCGGCGCCCAGCGTCCCGGGGAACAGATCGAGGGCGGTCTGGTCGTAAGGGGGGGCGAACACCTCGTCCGCACGGGTGTAGAGGTCGCCGTACGCGCGCTGAAAGCCCTCGACCAGGAAGGGCAGCAACTGGGTGTCCGCGGGGGTGGCCCGCCCGGCCAGGATCTGCGCGGCCGTCCCGGCCAGATCGTAGGGGCCGGACATCGGCATCGAGCCGGTGATCGTGAATTCGTCCGGGTACGCCTGCTCCATCCGCTTGTGGGTGGCCATCGCGACATGGCCGCCCTGCGAGTAGCCGCTGATGAACAGCGCGCTGGTGGCGCGACCGGTCTGCGCGAACCACTGCCGCGCGGCACGCAGTGCGTCGATCATGTCGTCAGCCTGGGCCTGCGCATTCAGGTACGGGTGATAGTCGAGCCACGAGCGGCCGTAACCGACATAGTCGGGCGCGACGACGATGTACCCGCGGGCGGCGAAGATGCCCATGATCACGCCGCCGAACACCTCGGTGCTGTCCAGCACCGAACTGTCGCGCTCGGCCTTGGTGCCGTGCGCATAGAGCAGCACGGGGCGCGGCCCCTGGCATTCGGGATGGCTGCCCTCCGGTACGCCGATCCCGGCCGTGGCATTGGTCGACTCGCCGGCGCCACCGACGGTCTGGTACTCGATCTGGTGCAGGCGCACGTCGCAGAACGCCTCGCCGGTCAGGTCGCGGGCCAGGAAGCGGGCAACGCCGCTCTCGGTCAGCGAGTTGATCTGCACGACGGTGCGCAATGCGACCTCGATCGCCTCGTGCAGCGTGCCGCGCGGCGCGACGAACCGGGTCAGCAGCGCACTCACCTGTGCCGGCTGGTCGATCTCCGGATAGCGGCCGGCGCCGGCCAGCGGCAGGCTGACCTCGTGGCGCAAGGCCCCGGCCAGCCGTGCCATCGCCGGCGGACCGAGCAGGGGATCGTCCGTGCCGGCCAGCAGCAGCGACGGCTGGGGCAGGGCATCCAGCGTGGCCGCATCGCTGGCGGTGGCGAGCAGGTCCATGCCGGCCGTCCAGGTGGCCAGGCCGACCCGCCGTTGCGCGGGGGCAAGCGTGGCGAATGCCTGGGCGGCCGATGGCGCCGCGCCCGTCCCGCTGACATTCCACTGGGCGAGAAAGCGCGCGTCGGCGCCCGTGTCGAAGTTGATCGTCTGGTCGCGCAGGGCGACCCAGCCGGCGCGATCGGCCGCCGTGGTGTCCGACCCGATCAGCACGAGGCGCTCGATACGATCGGGTGCCGCCCGGGCCAGTTCGCGGGCCAGCACCGAGCCCGTGCCGCTGCCCACGACGGTCACGCTGCCCACTGATTCACTGTCCAGCAGCGCCAGCAGGTCCTGCACCTGCGCAGATCCGGCCAGGCAGCAGGCGGCGTCGGCCGAATTGCCGTGGCCGGCCAGGTCCGGTGCCACGATGCCCCAGGCCGGCGGCATCGCCGCGATCAGCGGCCGCCATTGCAGGCTGCTGTTGCCGGCGTCGTGCAGCAGCAGCAGCCGGGGGGCGCCGGCACCGGCCGCGCGCAGCTCGTAGGTGAGCCAGCGGGTATCACCGCGGCGAAACACCTGCATTCCGCCCAGCGCGGGGTCGGGATTGGCCGGCACGAAGGCCGGCGGTGGTGCCGGGGTTTCCGCGGCCGTGTCGGATGGCGCAACGGTGCCCGGATCGGCCCCGTTCGTGGCCCCGTCACTATCGGCGGACGGCGGCGCCGGGTCGGACCCGCCCCCGCACGCGGCGAGCAGGCCGACAAGCAGCCACGCGGCCAGCCATGAGCGGGCCCGTCGCCCGTTGCCTGGTACCAGAGCCAGTCGGGAGAACATGTTCAGATCCATTTCTGCATGAAGCGCGCATCACCCATCGAAGGGTCCAGTTGGTAGGCGGCAAAACCGCGCGCCTCGTAAAGCCGGCAGGCGCCGGTGTTGCCCGATAACACCTCGAGGGTCAGCTTGCAGCAATCGAGCGTGCGCGCCACCGCTTCGATTTCCGTGAGCAGGGCCAGGCCGACACCGTGCCGCCGATGGGTTTTGGCGACGGCCAGGTCGTGGATGTTCAGCAAGCGCCGTGCCTTGAATGTCGACACGCTCCAGAAGGCGTTCAGGATGCCCGCCGGCTCGCCCTGGCGAAACGCGAGCAGGCCGATGTAGGTCGGGCAGGTGGCGAGCATGGCCGGCAGCGACTCGCGGGCCTGCGGCTCCAATGGCCGGCCGCCGCCCTCGACGCTGCAGGCGTAGTCGTTCATCAGGGTCAGCAGCGCGGATTCGTGCCGCGGATCGTGCAAGGACAGGCGGGTGATAATCATCGACCCAGTATAGCGGTGCGCGCTGTGACCAAACCAAGCCCCTTCAAAGCCGGCGGATGTCGGACCCTTCCGATGCCGGCCCGGCGCCGGCCCGGCCCGCCGACGGTGTCGTGACGACACCGGAACCGGTTCGCCGCGCCCGTCGCCCGGTGCTGCTCGGCGTGCCCTGGGTGCCGGTGCTGTTGCGCCTGGCCGTGCCCGCGGTGCTGGCCTCGCTGATCCAGGGCACGTTGCTGTTCATCGAGGCGCGCGAACTGGCGCGGGTCGGTACCGAGGCGCTGGCCGGGGTGGCCGTGGTGTTTCCGCTGCTGATGCTCACCCAGATGCCTCGACCGGCGCGCCATCGGCGGGCACAAGCGGGCGACCGCCCGGGCGATGGGTGCCGACGATCTCGACCTCGCCCAGGGGCGTGGCTTGAACGCCTCCTGGTTGCTGGCCCTGGCCGGCGGGGCGCCGATTCAGCCTGTCGTGCTGCTGGGCGGCCCTGGTTCTATGCCTGGCTGGGGGCGCGCGATGCGGTGCTGGCCGCGGCCACCACCTACTCGGCCGCGTTGTTTGCCGGGATCGTGCTGCTGGTGCTGAGCTCAACATGAGCTGGTGCTGCGTTGCGCAGCGATGCTGCGACCGGCGTTGTGCATCCTGTTGGTCGTGGCCGCCTACATCGGTATCGTCAGCATGACGCTGGCCGAGTTGCGCCAGGTGGATGATGCGATGCGCGTGGCCGCCCGTTCGATGCTCGCGCCTACGCGGTGGGCCTGGTCGCGGTGTTGTGGTTGATCTGGCGTGGCCAGCTGATCCGCCCGCGCCGGCTGCGCCTGCAGCGACTCCGGCCATCCGGTGGCGGTGCTGCTGTGGGTGCTGGCGGGCACGCAGGCGCGGCGACTGTGGCCTACTGGTGCTGGCTGCTGGCGATGTTGGCCTGCCTGGTGCACCCAGACTGGCTGGCCGGTTACGGGCTGGCCGTGCGCCTCGAATTGCTGTTGGTGCCGCTCGGCATCGGTGGCTCGTTGATCGCGCTGGTCGGTGTGCACGTGTGGGGAAGCTGGGCCAGACGAGGCGTGCGCGCTGCTGATTGCTGCCTGGCGCGGCGCGTTGTTCAATGCGCGGCGATGGTCGGTGTGCTCGGCGCGGTGCTGGTCTTCTGCCTGGAATATTCTGTAAAAGCAAGCGTACAAAGGCAGTTCTGGACGCGGTGCTGGGGGCCGCACGCAGACGCCGCGGCAGACCATCGGCCCGTTCTATGGCTTTTCGCGCTGGGGTTGTGCCTTTACTTCGCCAGCCAGGGCTGGACACGCTGGTCTGGTCGGTGCTGGGCGCATTGCTGCGCTGCTGATCGTGGCGGCAGGCCTGGTCGTGGCGGCGTCGTGGCCGACCCTGGAGTGGCGCGCAGATGGTGCGCATCATGGCTGCGGCGATGTTCTGCTACGGGTGTTCGTCGCACTGGGCCTCTTGCCAGCCTGGCGGCGACTGGCCAGCCTGACGGCCGGGCCGGTCGCCGCCACGGCCTGGCGGACTGGCCTTTGTGGCGGCAGGCTTTTTGCGCGCCCGCGCAACCGGCTTGACCGCCGACTTGCCGGCCTTGGCCGCGATGCGCATGCGCAGCGCGTTGAGCCGGATGGTGCTCGGCATCGGCCTGGTTGCTGGGAAGGCGCCGCTGTCGTCGTCGAACGTGGCGATCGAGGTGTCGAACAACGAGCTGGGCGACGAGCGCCTCGATGGTGATGTTGCCCTTGTAGAGCCTGACCACCACGGTGCCGTTGACCGGCGCCTGCGTGTGATCGATCAGGGTCTGTAGCGCCACCCGCTCGGGCGACCACCAGTAGCCGTTGTAGATCATCTTGGCATAGCGCGGCATCAGGTCGTCCTTGAGGTGGGGCGACCTCCGACGAGCGTCAGCGACCTGACTGCGCGGTGCGCCCGCAGCAGATCGTGCCGCCCGGGGTCTCGTAGCAGCCATACGCGACTTCATGCCGACATAGCGGTCTTCGACCAGGTCGAGCCGCCCGATGCCGTGGAGGCCGCCCAGCCGGTTCAACTCCAGCAGCACCTGTGGCGCCTTCATCTTCTTGCCATCGATGGCCACGAGGTCGCCCTTGGCGAACGTCAACTCTGATGGTCTGGCCTTGTTGGGGCTTTTCCGGTGACACCGTCCAGCGCCACATGCCTTTCGGGCAGGGGCGGCGGCCGTCTTCGAGCACGCCGCCCTCGTAGGAGATGTGCAGCAGGTTGGCGTCCATCGAGAACGGGGCCGGGCCCTGCGCTTTTGAAGTCGACCGGAATGCCGTGCTGGTCGGCATAGCCATCAGGCCTGTCGCGCGACAGCAGGTCCCATTCGCGCCACGGCGGCGATCACCTTGACATCGGGCATCAGCGAAGCGTAGGCGCTCAGCTCGAAGTGACCCGGTCGCTGCCCTTGCCGGTGAGCGCCGCGGCGAGATCGATCGGGCGTGTTCGAGGGCGGCGATCCTCGACCAGGCGCTTGGCGATCAGCGGCCGGGCGATCGAGGTGCCCAGCAGGTACTCGCCTTCGTAGACGGTATTGGCGCGAAACATCGGGAACACGAAGTCGCGCACGAATTCCTCGCGCAGATCGTCGATGTAGATGCCTTGACCCCGGCCGCCTTGGCCTTGGCAGGCCGGTTCGGAGCTCTTCACCCTGGCCGATGTCGGCCGTAAAGGCGTGAATTCGTATCGGAAAACGTCCTATGTTACTTCAGGATGACCGAGGTATCGAGACCTCCCGAGTAGGCGAGAACGACTTTCTGATGTCACCATTGCGTGTTTTGCCCGACAGAAGTCAAACCGGGCATGGGCTGGCGCGTAGGCGCTGCATCTTTTTGATCCCCTGCACGCCGCCTGATTCCTTGCTGCCCACCGACACCCGGGTCTTCGCCCACCGTTCTTTCCGGATCTTCTGGCTGTCACGCATCGCGGGCAACCTGGCTCTTCCAGGATGCAGGTGGTTGCAGTCGGCTGGCAGGTGTTCTTGCTCACCGGCGATCCGGCTGACCTGGGGGCTTGTCGGCCTGATCCAGTTCCTGCCGCGATCCTGCTGATGCTGGTGGTCGGGCAGGGCTGACCGCCATGATCGGCGCCGCGCTCGATCCTGTGGCGGCTCGCGCGCGCCGCGTCGAGGAGCGCTCTGGCGCTGGCCTCGGCCAGCGGCAGGCCAGTCGCAACCTGATTCGCGATCGCGGCCTTCATCGGCGCCGGCGGCAGGCGTTCCCGATGCCAGACCTCGCAGGCGATCATCCTCCGGCCTGGCGCTGGCGGCCCTGCTGCCCAAGGCGATCGCGTGGTCCTCGATCGGCTTTCAGGGCTCGTCGATCTTCGACCGGCGATCGGCGGCAGTTTTCGTATGTCGCCGGGCCGGTCACCGTCTACGGCGTGTGCTTTGCGCTGCACCTGGTCTCGGCGCTGATGGTGCCAGGTGCAGCTGCTGACCTGCCCGCCGGCGCGCGAGCCGGTCACCCGCCAGAGCTTGCTTGGCCGGCTTCACGTCATCCGCTGCCTTCGCCGGCATCTTCGGGCGATCTTGCCTGACCTGTTCAGGTGCTGCTGGCGAAGCGACCGCGCTGATGCCCGTTCTCGGCCAAGGAGATCCTGCTGACTGGGCCGTGGGGCCTCGGCCTGCTGCGCTCCGCGCTACCGGGGCGATCGCGATGGCGGTGGTGTTCGGTATCTGGCCGTTGCGCTCGCGGGTGGGGCGCTGGATGTTCGTCGCGGCTTTTGGTTTCGGCCTGGCGACCATCGCGTTCGGCCTGTCGCGCACGTTGCCGATGGCGATGGTGTCGCTGATCCTGCTCGGGGCGGCTGACATGATCAACATCGTGATCCGCCAGTCGGTGGTCCAACTGGACACGCCCGACGCGATGCGCGGGCGCGTGGCATCGGTCAGCGCGGTGTTCATCGGTGCCTCCAACCAGCTGGGCGAGTTCGAATCGGGCCTGACCGCCTCGTGGTGGGGCGTCGTGCCGGCGATTCTCTTTGGCGGGGTGGGCACGCTGGTCGTGGCCGTGGCCTGGATCCGGCTGTTCCCCGCGCTCTGGCATCGTGATACGTTGCAACAGCCCGAGCCATTGAGGAGCAGGCAATGAACGAACAAGACATGGCGAGCCGTTGGGGTGGCGTTCGAGCGCACGGATGTCGGTGCGGTCACGCTGCGGTGGCCTGGCCGGCGAAGGGCCGCTGGTCATCCTCGTGCACGGCTTTCCTGGAGAGCTGGTACTTCGTGGCGGTTGCAGATTGCCGCTGGTGCAGGCTGGTTACCGGTGGTGATGCTCCGATGTGCGCGGCTACGGCGGCTCGACAGCCCGCCCGAGGCGGCCTACGATTCGGTGGCAGAGCCTGGCCGGCGACATGGCCGGGCTGGCGCAGGCGCTGTCGCCATCGGCCGGTTGATCGTCGGCCACGACTGGGGCGCGCCGATCGCCAAGGCCGCGTGTTGCTGCATCCGGGGCGGCTTCGGCGCGAGGTGGGCTGTCGGCGTGCCTTACCTGGCGCCCGGCGAGATCGTCGGGATCGATCTGTTTCGCAAGGGCATTCACCGACAACGGCCTGTTTTTCTACATGATCTATTTCCGCAGGACGAAGGTGGCCGAGGCCGAACTCGAGGCCGATCCCGGGCACGCCTATCCGCCTGTTCTACGCATCGCTCGGCGGCGATGCGCCGCGCGGCACCTGCCTGGCAGGAAGCCGCACGGCCAGAAACTGTTCGACGGCGTGCAACTGCCGATGCCGCGCCTGGCTGGACCGAGGACGACGTCGCCTACTACGCGAGCCAGTTCGCCAAGTCGGGCTTTCGCGGGCCGCTGAACTCGCTACCGCAACTTTCATCGCGACCACGATTACCTGCGCCGCGTGGCCGACCCGGTGATCCACCAGCCCAGCCTGTACCTGATCGGCGACCGCGACCTGGTCGCGCCGATGTACAAGAACCAGCCGATCGAGGCGACCCGCCGTTCCTGTCCGACCTGGTGGGTCGCCCAGGTGATCGAGCACTGCGGGCACTGGACTCAGCAGGAGCAGCCGGGCGAGGTCAACCGGCTGCTGAAGCTGCCTGGCTGAAAGGGCTCGACTGAGCCAGCGCCGGGCGGCGCGACGATCGCCGCTCGGGCGGACTGCCGGTGCTATCCTTGCCGGCTGACGAATACTGCCCCGACGTGGGCTGGAGACAGCGATGAGCGACACGACCTATGTCCGGCTCGGGCAGAGCAACCTGCGGGTTTCCGCGCTTGTGCCTGGGCACGATGATGTTCGGTGACCAGACCGATGCCGCCGAGAGCGCCCGCATCATGGCGAGCGCCCGTGAGCAGGTGGCCGAACCCTGGCTGATACCGCCGATGTGTATACGAAAGGCGCGTCCGAGCGATGCTGGCGCCGTTGCTCAAGGGGCAACGCCACGATTGCGCTGGCCAGCAAGCTGGGCAACCGGATGCATCGACGACCCGAACGCGCAGGCTACTGCGCACTGGATCCTGCAGGCGGGGCTCAGTGAAGACAGCCCAGGCGCGGCCGTGCAGACCGACTACCTGGACATTCTTTACCTGCATCGCGACTTCGAAAAAGATTCGCTCGAGGAGGCACTGCGCGCGATCGACACACTGATCCAGCACGGCAAGATCCGCTACTGGGGGTGTCGAATTTCCGCGGCTGGCGCATTGCCGCAGGCGTGCGCGTGGCCGACCAACTCGGGCATGCCGCGCCCGAGTGTCTGTCAGCCGTACTACAACCTGCTCAACCGGATGCCTGGAGGTCGAGGTGTTGCCCGCCTGCGCCCACCACGGGCTGGGCGTCGTGCCCTATAGCCCGACTGCGCGCGCGTGCTCACCGCGCGCCCGCCCGGCGCCCAGCCCGAGAGCGATTCGCGCGCCGCGCGTGGCGACAAACGCCTGATGCAGACCGAGTGGCGTGAAGAGTCGCTGCAGATCGCTCAGCAACTGGCTGGTTGATGCGACCGAACAGGGGCCTGACCCCGGCCCAGTTGCGGTGGCTCGCGTTGGCCAACCTGATCATCACGTCGGTGATCGCCGGGCCGTTTTACTGCGCAGTGGGAAGGCTATGCCGGCGCGCTGGATTACCGGTTCACCGCGCAGGATTACAGGCGCTCGTCGATTCGCTGGTCGTGCCCGGGCATGCCTCCACGCCCGGCTACCACGATCCCCAATACCCTTTTTACGGACGACCCGTGCCCGGTTGACCAGCAACAGGTCTATCGGTCGTCAGCGGGCGGCCTTGGCCGCCCAGTCGGCGATCCGCTGCACGCCGCGCTCGATGTTCTCGTTCGACGTCGCGTAGCTGAAGCGGATGTGATCGCCATCGTCGGGCACCTTGTGCCCGAAGTGGATATCGGCCAGCACGGCCACCCCGGCCTCGTGCAGCAGGCGCTTGCGCAGGGCCTCGGCATCGGCGCAACCGGTCCGCTTGCACAAGGCGGTGACATTGGGCCAGGCATAGAAGGCACCGCCCGAGGGTTGGCAGTCGATGCCGTCGATGGCGTTGAGCAGGCGCACGATCAGGTCGCGCCGCTCGAGAAAGCGCCCGCGCATCATCTGGGCGTCGTCCTGCGGCCCGTTGATCGCCGCCACTGCCGCCCACTGCGAGATGTGCGAGGCGCAAGAATCGGTGTTCGTCACCCAGCGGGTCAGCACCGGGGCCAGCGCCTTGTTCGCGGTCAGGCCGATACGCCAGCCGGTCATCGCCCAGGTCTTGGAGCAACCGTCCGAGATGATCGTGCGCTCGAGCATGTCGGGCAGCGACGCGATCGAATGGAACCGGCCTCGAATCACCAGCCGTGAGTAGATCTCGTCGGCATAGATCCAGACCTGGTGGATGGCGGCGCATGATGTCGGCGATCGCGCCGTCGTCTCTGCCTTCAGAATGCCGCCGGTCGGGTTCTGCGGGTGAGTTCAGGATGAGCAGCCGGGTCTTGTCGGTGATCTTGTCCTCGAGTTCGTTCGGATCGAACGCGAACTGGCGCGACTCGCGCAGGTACAGCGGCACCGGCGTTGCGCCGGCCACTCCGTACCTGCGATTCGTAGATCGGGAACCTGGGCACCGGGTGATCACCTCGTCGCCGCGGCCAGCGCTGGTGGTCGACTGGACTGCGTAGGCAATGAAGGGCTTGCGCTTCGGCCCCGACGACGATGTCCTCGGGGTCGATTTTCAGGCCGCGCATCTGGCCGATGAAGGCCGGCGGCAGCGCGCAGTTCATCGATGCCGGCGCTGGGGTGTAACCGTGCTGCCGACCCGATCGCCGATACGGCCTGCTGCACATGCTCGGGTGCAGGGAAGTCGGGCTGGCCGATGCAAAACGACACGACGTCCCCTGCCGGCGCGCCAGCGCGTTCACCTCGGCGAGCACGACGAAGGCATTCTCGGTGCCCAGCGACTGGGCTCTCGTTGGGACAGGACGGGTCGGTTCACTGGCTTCCTCCATGCGTAGAGTGCCGGCAAATGATACTTGAGGGCCGCGGCGCCACCGGCCGCGCGCGTACATCGACGCATGACCTTCGGCGCGCAATCTCACCCTCATGCTGGCGGCGCTGAGTTCGCTCGGTCCGTTCGCCATCGATACCCATCTGCCGGCGGGCGTTTCAGGCGACAGCCATCGATCTTGGCGCCAGCGACCCGCAGGTGCAGCAATCGCTCACTGCCTACCTGCTGCCCTACGGCATCATGAACCTCTGGCACGCGGGGCTTTTTCCGACTCGGTCGGGTGCAAGGGCACGATCCTCTGGTGCCTCGCGCTGTTCCTGGCAGCCAGCTCCGGCGCCGCCACCTCGGCCTCGATCGAGGCGCTTCCGGGCTTGGCGCGCATTGTAGGCGTGGCCGGCGGCGCCGGCATGATCACCGGGCGCGCCATCATCCGCGATGTCTACCAGGGGGCCGCAGGGCAGCGGGCGATTCCCGCAGGTGATGATGATCTCGTGATCGCGCCGGTGGTCGCACCGATCATCGGCGGCTTCGTTCGGCCCATTTCGGCTGGCGGCGGTGTTCGTGTTCCTGGCCGTCTATGCCGCGCGGTGCTGCTGCTGGCCTGGTGGCGTCTGCCCGAAACCCTGGCGCCCGAGCACAGGCAGTCGTTCTCGGTGCTGGCCCGCCAGCGGCTACGCGTAGATCTTCTCGATGGGCTCGTTCTGGCGGCTGTCCGGGGCGCCGACCTTGTTTTTCCAGGGCTTTTTTCTGTACATCCCCGGCGCGCCGGTGTTCGCGATGCGTCACCTCGGCCTGTCGCCCACCGAGTTCTACTGGGTGTTCGTGCGCCCAGCGTCGTCGGCACGATGACCGGGGCGGCATTGTCGGCGCGCACCGCCGGACGATCGGCCTGACAGCATCATCGGCCGCGGCGCGGCCGTGATGGCGGTGACGGCGCTGGTCAACGCCGCGCTCATCTCCGCGGCACCCCGCCGCTGCCGCTGGCCGTGATGCATCTTTACTTGCCGTCGGCCTTGGCCTGGTGGTGGCTTCGCGATGCAGGTCAAGCTGCTCGACCTGGTCCTCGCACGGCGCGGCATGGTCGCCTCGTGCCACGCCTCGTTGCAAAGTTCAATGCGTTCACCGCCGCACTGATCGTGCCGCTGCTCTGGGGTCGACGCCTGCGCTGGCGATGGCATGCTCGGCTGCCTGGCCGCGGGGGTGTGCTGTACCTGCTGAGCCGCCGCTCGACCGCCGCCGCCTCGACCGGCCGGCGCCGGGAAGCGCGTGAACAGGCCCCGACGGCAGCGCCATGAAGAAGGTCGAGCTCCTTGCCGGGCTGGAGCTGGTCAGGCCGACCTTGCCACCGTGCAACTCGGCGACCCGGCGCACGATCGCCAGCCCCAGGCCCGAACTGCCGCGATGCTCGCGGTGCGTGCTCGCCTGGTAGAACAGGTCGAACACCCGCGCCTGCTCGTCGATGGCGACCCCGGCCCGGTGTCCGACACCTCGATGCGCAGCCCGTCGGTGAGGCTGACCCGCACCTGCACCTGGCCGCCACGCGGGTGACGCGCAGCGCATTGTCGATCAGATTGGACAAGGCCCGGTCGAAAGGCCGGCATCCAGCGCCGCCGGCGGCATGCCGTCCGGGTAATCGACGTCCAGCGCGACGCCCTGGCTCTCGGCCCGCGAGGCAAACCGCTGCACCACGTCGTCGGCCAGTTCGCCCGGCGCGCCATCGGCTCGGTCTGCGCCCGAAAATCCGGGTTGGTCCAGCCGCGCGACCTCGCCAGGCGAGTCGGTCAGGGCGCTTCAGGTGCTGGTGCATTCAGGATCGCCCGGTCTATCAGTTGCGCCTGCTGGTCGGGGGTAGCGTGTCGCTCTTGAGCTTGATGGTCTCGAGTTGGGCGGTGATCGCGGTGAGTGGGGTGCGCAAATCGTGCGAGACGCTGGCCACCATCTCGCGACGCTTGGCATCGGCCGCGGTGACCTGCTGCATCTCTGGTGCAGGCGGTCCAGCATTCTGAAGGCCTGGCCCAGCCGGCCGATCTCCGTCATGGCGGCTGCAGTGCGGTATCGCGTCGGTGGCGACGCTGTCGAACGAGCCCGAAAAGCCCGATTCCCTGATCTTCTCGGCCACCCGGTCAGCGCGCTCAGCGGGCGCGTCACAACATTGCGATGATCGCCATGGTCAGCACCACGCCGATGGTCAGCGACAGCAGGCCGAACTTCTGATTGCGCTCTTGATTGCGCAAGTGCTCAGCAGGGCCGGGCGGTGTCCGAGTCGGCATACCGGGCCACCACGTACAACCATCCACGCTCGCGTCCGTGCACGATGATCGGCCGCGCGCCACCAGGCACTGCCCGTCGATGACGTCCGGATCGTCGCCGAACACCGGACGCGCCGGATCGCCCGCCAGCGATGTCCGCACCGGCGCGAGGTCGACCTTCCGGGCGACTCCAGAAGAGGCGGCTTCCCCGACGAGGCCAGCACCTGGCCCTCGCGATCGAGACAGAGAAGCAGCCCGACCCGGGGGCGTACAACGTGTACTGGCGCAGGATGTCGCCAAAGCCCGACGGGTTGTGTTCGTACTCGCCCCACATGTCCGGGTGCATCGCCAGCAGCCGCTCGGCAAAGTCGACCGAACGCTCGTACTGCAGGTCGGTGTAGTAATCCCCGGCCGAGCGATGGCACGAACGACAACACCCCCGAAATGATCAGCCCGAACGCCGCCAGCAACAACAACACCTGCGCCCGCAAAGACTTCATCTCAGCTTCCTGAACCGGCGGTATGCCGAGTAGGCGCGCAGCAGGTGCGAAGGAGTACAAGCTCATAGGACGAGACGCCAGTGATCGCAGTGACCTGACCCCAAAAACACGCCACCGCCGGGCCATGGAACGAGCGCCCGGCCGTCCGAAGCCGTTCCATGGCCCGGCAGCCCCTGGGGGCAGCGACCGAAGGGGGAGCGTGGGGGCCCACCGGAGCGTGGGGGCCCACCATCATGCATTGAAGCGATACCCCACCCCCGGCACCGTCAGCACGTACCGCGGGTTGGCAGGGTCTTGCTCGGTCTTGCTGCGCAGCCGGTTGATGTGGGTGCTGACGCTGTGCTCGTAGCCTTCGAAGGTCGTGCCCCCAGACCGCGTCCAGCAGCTGCAACCGCGTGAACGCGCGGCCCGGGTGGCGGGCAAAGTGCAGCAGCAGGTCGTTCCCTGCGCGCGGTCAGCGAGACCGGCGTGGTGTTGGCCAGTTTCATCCTGCGGCCTCAGCCGTCGATGCCTCAGTTCGCTGACCAGCTCGCCGCGCTGTCCAGCGGCGGCGGGGCCTGGGCCGACAGGTCGCTGCGCCGAAGCAGCGCCTTGACCCGTGCCTGCGCAACCGGGCAATTCGAGAACGGTTTGGTCATGTAGTCGTCGGCACCCAGCTCCAGGCCCAGTACCCGGTCGATCTCGCCTGAACGGGCGGTCAGCATCAGCACCGGGGTCGTGTGCCGGTCCATCCGCAGGCCACGCCGACGTCGATGCCGTCGCGTCCGGGCAGCATCAGTCCAGGATCACCAGATCGGGCGGCGCCGCTGGCCGCGGCATCGAAGCCCGCGTGCCCGTCGGCGACGCACTCGACCTTGTGACCCAAATCGCCCACGTGCATGGCGATCAGGTCGGCAATATCCTGCCGGTCCGACGATCAGTACTTTCTTTTCCATGAAACCAGCATAGCAACAACCGACGCCCGTGGGGCCGACGAGCCGACCGACGTGGCGGATCGGGCCGGTTTGTTATCAAAACGATACCTTGGCGATATGCCGGATTGGGGTCGTCAGACTGGCCGTTCCCTTTCAGAAACGAGGCATTCATGGCTGACCAATCCTCTCCCTCTGGAACTGGCCGTCCACCGGCCGGCGATGCTGCGTTTCGCCTGCCGCAAGATCCGCGACGAGGGTCTGGCCGAGGACGCGGTCCAGGATGCCCTGGTTTCGGCGGTGGCTGCCTACGAGAGCTTCCAGGGGCAGTCGGTGGTGCGCACCTGGTTGGGATTTCCGATCCTGAACCACAAGATCCAGGACATTTTCCGGTGCCGCGAGGCTGGCGCATGCGCATTTCGCGGCAGCAGAGGCGGGCGATGACGACATGATGGACCCGCTGGCGACCCAGCAGGATGACAGTCACGGCAACTTTGGCGAAGACCTGGCCTCTAGATGGTGGCCCGCTGGCGGCTGAAGCGAGCACTGAGCAGCGCGATCGACGGCCTGCCCAAGACCCTGCGCGAGGTGTTCCAGATGCAGGTGCCGGACGGTAACAGCACCGGGAGGAGTGTGCCGCTCGTTGGACATCACCGAGGCCAACTGCTGGGTCCGCCTACACCGCGCCCGCAAGCGCCTCAGCGAGCAACTACAGCCCGATCTCGCCTGACCCGGCTGGCGGCTTGCCGGGCGACCGCAGCGGAGCGTCCGAAAGGCCTGGCCCGAGAAGCAAACCGCTGCCGGGCGACAGGTCGAGCGGGCGGCCGTCCGTAATGTTGCATCGCCCGGCCGCCCCCTGGGCGCGGACGCAGGGTTTCGTCGGCACCGCCCGGCGCCAGCCGTGGCGGGCAGCCCCTGCAAGGCCTGCACCGGGCGGCCTGCCGCGACCGCAGGGAGCGTGGGGGTCGTGCCCTACACCCCGCCAAGGACCAGGAACTCCATCGGGCGCCTTTTTGCGTGCAATCGGTTCTCGGCTTCGTCCCAGACGACCGACTGCGGCCCGTCGATGACTTCGGCGGCACCCTTCGCCTGGCGCCGGCAGTGCATGTAGACGGCATCGGGATCGGCGACGCGCATCATGTCGGCGTCGACGCACCAGTCGGCAAACGCCTGACCCGCGCCTGCTCTTCCTCGAACCCCATGCTGGTCCAGACGTCACCGGTGACCAGGTGCGCGCCCCTCGCAGGCCTTCATCGGGTCGGCGAAGGCGGTGAAGTGCCGGTTCGACCGCAGGCCGGCGGCATTGACGTCGACCTCAAACCGGGCGGCGTCGACACGTTGACCTGGAAGTCCAGAACTCGGCCGCCTGCAGCCAGGTATTGCACATGTTGTTCGAGTCACCTATCCAGGCCACGGTTTTGCCTCGGATGGGGCCGCGATGCCTGATGTAGGTGTAGATGTCGGCTGGTGATCTGCACGGGTGGTATTCGTTGGTCAGGCCGTTGATCACCGGCATCGCCTCGGAGTTCGCGCAAAGCGCCTCGACGATCGACTGCTCGAAGGTGCGGATCATCACCAGGTCGCAATATCCGGGTGACACGACCTTGGCCGCGTCTTCGACCGGTTTCCGCGACCCAGCTGCGAGTCCCGGGTGTTCATGTAGATCGCCTGGCCGCCCAGTTGCGCCATGCCGGCCTCGAACGAGAGCTGCGTACGGGTGCTGGCCAAAGATCATCACCAGCGAGCGGTCGGCCAGCGGATGAAATGGGTCTCGTAGCGCTTGAAGCGGTCCTGATCAGCGGGTCCGCTCGAACAGGTACGCATAGTCGTCGCGGAGTAGTCCGAACTGCAGGTAGCGGCGGATAATTCATGGTCATGTCCCGTGTGCTCAGCCGCCCTGGCCGACGGTCTTTCTGATGATGGGCACCAGCTTGTCGACCAGCATCTGGGCGTTCGGCGAAAACGAGCGGCGGCAGCAGGCGGATGACGTTGCCCGCGGTGACATTGAGCACCAGTCCGGCCGCCAGTGCCCGGCTCATCGACGACATCGGGCAGGGCCGCTCGGTCTCGATGCCGATCATCAGGCCCTGGCCGCGCACCTCGCCGCGCACGCCGGCCAGCGAGCCGACCTCGGCCTTGAGCGTGTCGATCAGCCAACTGCCCAGTTCGCGGGCATTGTCCAGCAGCCCCTCGGCCTCCATGACCTCGAGGCGACGCCGGCGCGCATCGCCAGCGGGTTTCCACCGAATGTGGTGCCGTGGTTGCCTGGTTTGAAGACATCGGCCGCCTGCCGTGGGCGACGATCGCGCCGATCGGCACACCCGAGCCCAGGCCCTTGGCCAGCGGGACGACATCGGCCTTGATGCCGGCCCACTTCGGTGTGGGCGAACCACTTGCTGGTGCGGCCGGTGCCGCATTGAACCTCGTCGATCATCAGCAGCCAGCCCTTCTCCTCGTCGCAGAGAAGCCAGCGCCGCCTGCAGGTACTGATGCGGGCCGGGCGGATGCCGCTCTCGCCCTGATGCCTTCGAGGAACACCGCGACCACGTTGGGGCGCTCGGCGGCGATCCGCTGCAGGTCGGCCAGATCGCTGTTCAGCGGCGTGCGCACGAAGCCCGTGACCAGCGGTTCGAACCCCTTCTGACCTTGGCATTGCCGGTGGCCGACAACGTGGCCAGCGTTCGGCCGTGAAGGCCCTCTCGTAGACGATGATCTCGGCAGGTCGATTTCGCGGTTGTGGCCGTACAGACGCGCCAGTTTGATCGCCGCCTCGCTGGCCTCGAGCCCCGAGCTGTGCAGGTGCACGCCTGTCATCCTGAGCGATCGACCAGCATCTGGGCCAGTTGCTCCTTAAAGGGATTGAACAGGTTCGAGCAGTGGATCAGCTGGCCGACCTGTTCGCGCAATGCCTGGGTGAGTACCGGGTGGGCATAGCCGAGGGTGTTGACCGCGATGCCGGCCAGGCAGTCGAGGTAGCGTCGCCCGTCCTGGCCGATCAGCCAGACGCCCTCACCGTGGCTGAAGCCGATCGTGGGCGTGCCATAGGTGTTCATCAGCGGGGAAGAGGCGGCCATGCTTGGACTTTTCGGCAAACGGGGCAGGGTGGGAAGGGGTCGAACGCATCCCCTGGCGCCGGACAGTGGCCGCGACCTGCCTGGCGACAGGACGGGCCATCGCCGGGCGACGGGACAACGGCAGGCGGGCCGGTAAAGGCCCGCCGCCCGTCGATTGTAGGGGAACGGCCAGCCTATTCCAATGATGGCCGTCGCCGCCGGACCGCATAATGGCTCGCTTATGACGCCATCAGAACAGGTCGATTCGTTTGTCACCTGTGGGCCGCACGGTCGACGGCGCGCTTTCGCCCCAGCGACTGGGCCGAACGGCCTGCGGCGTGATGTCCGGGTTCGGTCCGGCGAAACTCGATCGGGCCACATCACCTATTCGCCCTACGTGATGCTCCGACGATGTCGACGCGTACGCTGCGTGGCGGCGGTCGACGCACGCCTGCACAAGATCGGAGCTGATGGCCTACCGCTTGCTCAATTTCGCACGCGACAACCGGTTGGTCATCAGCCATCCGGGTGGCTGCGCGGCGAATACGTCGGTGCAGGCCGCTGTCCGACGCCCACGTCTGGCGAAGTCAAACTAAGAAAAATCGGCAGGTAAGCCGCTGGATCCATTGTGGTTTTCAGGCACTGGATTTGGATTGATCGGCAACTTCGATACAATCATGGCCGGAGTGGACAGCACCAGGCTTCCGGTCCGATGCGGGTCGGATCGCAGAACAAACCTGCGGGCAAAACGCCCGATCCTGGTGCGCGAGGAAAACGACGCATGAGCCAACAGTCAGGGATCCCGGGCGCCGCAGGCCAGCCTGCCGCCGACAATCGCCCGGAGTTCCGTGTCGCGCTTTTTCTCGCGTGACCGCGCACCACCGCGTGCTGGAATATGGTTGCAAGACATGCCCAGCACAACCTGTACCGGATTCCGTGTCGCGGACAACCGCAGCGCGAATGCCTTCGACATCGCGCTGGTCGACATGACGACCAGCGGCGGGCCTGAGGTGGCCGGGTACGTTGCGCCAGATGCTCAACGGCGTGCCGGTCGTAAAGCTGGGCCGGCGGCAGGATCCGGAGCCGCGGCTCCGGGATGACGTGGTGCACGACAAGTTTCGGCGGTGTGCTGAGCGCCTGAACCTGATTTGTCGACAGCCACCTGCAGACCCTGGCCGCCCAGGCCGGCGCTGCGATACCGGCTGCGCCGGTGAGCGCGGCACCGGTGGCGCGCGAGGAAAGCCGTCGCGCGCGCGCGCTGATCGTCGATGACAGCCCGACCGTGCGTCGCCAGCTTGCCGGCGCCCTGAACCAGATGGGCATGGATTCCGAAGCGGTGGCCTCGGCCCGTGAGGCGCTCGATCTGCTGGCATTGCGCGAGTAGGAACTGGTCTTTGCCGACGTGATGATGCCCGAGTTGGACGGTTACCAGCTGACCCGCGAGATCAAGCGCGACCGCACCCTCAAGGGCCTGCCGGTGATCATCCTCACCAGCCGCTCGTCGCCGTTCGATCTGGCGCGCGGCGCGCTGGCCGGCTGCAGCAGCTACCTGGTCAAGCCGGTGTCGTTGCAGTCACTGCGCGACACCGTGAACCGTCAGCTTCGCAAGGTGGTCTCGGGTCGCAAAGGCGCGGATTCGCTACTGGGCACCGCCTGATCCGGGCCTTGCGGCAAATTGAAAAAGCCGCCCTCGGGCGGCTTTTTCATACGGCGCGGGCGCCGCTTGGGTTTTGGAGCCGTTTCGCAGACGCGGTGCGGTCCTGCGGCCCCGCGCGTTTCTCAGGACCTTCGTGGTTCTCAGGCCTTGACGCGGTTCTTGTACTCGGCGGTGCGCGTATCGATCTCGATGAGATCGCCGATGGTCACGAACGCCGGCACATTGATCTCGAAACCGGTGGGTTTGATGCGGGCCGGTTTCATCACCTTGCCGCTGGTGTCGCCCTTGACCGCCGGCTCGGTGTACTCGACCTCGCGGACGATCGAATTGGGCAGATCGACGGCGATCGGCTTGCCTTCGTAGAACGTGACCTCGCAGGGCAGGCCGTCGTCCAGGTAGTTGAGCGCGTCGCCCATCGCGTCGGCCTCGATCTCGTACTGGTTGTACTCGCCGTCCATGAACACGTACATCGGGTCGGCGAAGTACGAGTAGGTGACTTCCTTGCGCTCGAGAATCTGGACATCGAATTTCTCGTCGGCCTTGAACACCGTTTCGGTGCTCGAGCCGCTCAGCAGGTTCTTGAGCTTGGCTTTGACGACCGCGGAGTTGCGGCCGGACTTGTTGTATTCGGCGCGTTGCACGACCATCGGATCGTTGCCGATCATGATGACGTTGCCCGCGCGCAGTTCCTGTGCAGTTTTCATAGTTCCGGACCGATGATCGGGTAAACCCTCGATTATAGTCGATCCGCGACGAATCGAGAGAGTCTTTGCATCAGCGATGGCTGCTCGACGAGCCGCGCCCGCCAGCGGGTGTACAGCGGTCGCAAGCGGGCAAGCGCGTCGACAAACGGCGGCACCGTGGCGGCGATGTCTCCGTTGCCGGCCAGCGCATGCATTGCAAGGCGCACGATTTCGGCGTCTGCCGACGGGGCATCGGTCAGCAGGCGCTCCAGAAACGCGTCCAGCTTGACCAGGTGCAGACCATCGGGCTGCGCATACGGTTGCCAGAGAAACGGCTGGCCCGCCCACTGGGCGCGCACCCACGATTCCTCGCCGCGCACCAGGTTCAGGTCGCTGCTCCAGAGCAGTTGGTCGAAGTCGTCCTGCGCCAGCCATCGGTGCGGATGGATGTGCACGTTCGGGCTGCCCGCGGGCGAGCCGATTGCCCGGTGCAGGCCCTCGGCAAGCAGGACATCGGTCGGGCGATCGCGCCGCACCAGCGCCCGGACCAGCGTGGCCAGGCGCTCGTCACCGTAGCCGAACAGGCAGGCGCGCAGGCGCCCGGTCGGTGGCACCAGCCCGTGATCGGCCAGCCAGCGGGCGGCCGACGGGCCGTGGAAGGCGGCCTGCCGGTTCCAGAGACCCGCCTCGCGCAGCAGGCCGCCGCTGGCCGGGGTGAAACCGGGGTAGAAGTACCACTCGCCCTGGCCGCCGTGCGGTCGCAACGAGAGCAGGCCGTGACAGCCGTCGACCCAGGCTTCGGCGGTCAGGTACTCGTAGCGCATCCAGAGCGTGCCGGCATCGGCCAGCCGTTGCTCGGTAACGGCATCGACCCGGCTGCCCAGCGTGGCGATGAACAGGTCACCCGGCGCGAGCGTCTTGAGCTCGGCGCTGTCGCGCACCGTGATCGCCGGCCCCTGGGGGCGCCAGGCATCCAGGATGGCCGGCTGGTCGATCCAGAGCGTCACCCGGGCGCGGGCCTCGTCGACCAGTTGCCGGGCCAGCCGCCAGCAGATGCCGGCATCGCCGAAGTTGTCGATGACGGTGCAAAGCACATCGATGCGCAGGCCCGTGGGCATAAGACCGCCTCCCGGCGCCAGGGGTGAGGCAGGGGAGGCGCTCAACTGCTGCCGAACAGGTCGTCCAGCTGGCGGCGGGCCTCGTTGTCTTGCGGTGTGCGTTCGGCCACGGTCACCGCGTATTCCTCTTCGATCCGGTCTTCGTAGAAGACGGCCGGGTTGGGCGCTGCCAGCAGCTTGCGCCAGACATCGAGGGGCACGCCCTTGAATTTGCGGACCTCGCGATCCTGGAATTCGATGTCCAGTTCACGGGTCGCAGGATCGTATCGGCCGCTGCGCAGACGACCCCCGCGCAGTGGGCGTTGCTCGATCGCCATCGTCTGGTCCTCCCGCGCTGAAATGTCCCGTTGGCCATGATAGCCTGCGTGCCTGATCGCTAGGAATCGCCGATGAACCAGCCGCGAATCTCTTCCAATGAAATGCCCGTGTCGATTCTTGAGGCGCGCACCTCGATGGCCGCCGGCCGCCTCGACGCGAGGCAGTTGCTCGACCTGACCCGTGCCGCGGCCGAGCGCAACGAGTCGCTCAACCCGTTGGCGCATGTCGACTGGGCGGGCGCCGAACGCCAGGCGACGAACGCCGACATGCGTCGGGCTCAGGGGCTGCCGCCGGGCTTGCTCGACGGGATACCGGTGTCGATCAAGGACTTGTTCTGCGTCGATGGCATGCCCACCCGCGGCGGCACCCAGGCCAGGCTGCCACAGGTCTGCCAGGGCGAGGCCACGTTGGTGAGCCGCCTGCGCGCTGCCGGCGCGGTCATTTTCGGCAAGACCAACATGCACGAGATCGCGCTTGGGGCAACCGGCGAGAACGTCTGGACCGGCGATGTCAGGAATCCCTTCAACCCTGCCCACCAGGCGGGCGGCTCGTCCAGCGGGGCGGCGGTCTGCGTGGCTACCGGCATCGGCATGGCCGGGGTCGGCAGCGATACCGGCGGTTCGGTGCGCATCCCGGCCGCGTTTTGCGGCATCGCCGGCTTCAAGCCAAGCTTCGGGGCGATCCCGCTGGACAACGCGCTGTATCTGTCCTGGACCTGCGATCATGCCGGGCCGCTGGCGCGCAACGTGGCCGACTGTGGCTTGCTCTACGAGGTGATGTCCGGGCGCAGCGCAGCGCATGGCGCGGTGGGCCGTGCACCGCGGCTGGCCGTGCCGGCCGACTGGCTCAGGGGGCGGCTGGCCGGGCAGGTACGCGAGAACTTCGAGCAGGTGTTGGCACTGTGCCGCCGGCTCGGCGCCACTGTCGAGGAGGTGGCCCTGCCCAACCTGCCCGATGCCTGGACCTGCTACTCGCCCATCGTGCGCGCCGAGGCTGCTTGGGTGCACCGCGAGGTGCTCGCCGCGGGCGGCGAGGGCTTCTCGCCAGCCGTGCTCGAACCGATGCGCCTGGGCGAAAAACTGCTGGCCACCGAGTACATCGATGCGCTACAGGTGCGCAGCCGGGTCTGTGCCGACCTGGACCGCGGCCTGCGCGATGTCGATGCGCTGATCCTGCCCACCACCGCCGTCGCGGCGCCGCTGCGCGGGCAGGTCGAGGTACCGGTCGAGGGCGGCACGATGTCGGTGCGCGAGGCCGTGCTCGGCCAGACGCTGCCGTTCTCGCTGTGCGGCCTGCCCAGCCTCAGTTTGCCCAGCGGCCTGGGCCAGGGCCTGCCGCTGTCGATGTCGCTGGTCGGTGGGCGCGACCAGGACGCCCATGTCCTGGCCCTGGGCTGCTGGCTCGAGCAGGCGCTCGCCGGGTAGAGCGGCCCGATAGCGGCCGCCGGTCCCGGGTCCTCGCCCGACGTTTACTTGGGCGCCATCCGGATCGCGCCATCCAGGCGGATGGTTTCGCCGTTCAGCATCGTGTTCGAGAAGATCTGCCCGACCATGTTCGCGTATTCCTCGGGCCGACCGAGACGCGGGGGGAAGGGGACCTGCTTGCCCAGCGAATCCTGGGCAGCCTGCGGCAGGCCCTGCAGCAGCGGGGTCAGGAACAGGCCGGGCGCAATCGTCATCACCCGGATACCTTCGCGGGCCAGGTCGCGGGCGATCGGCAAGGTCATGCCGACGATGCCGCCCTTTGACGCCGAGTAGGCGGCCTGGCCGATCTGCCCGTCGAAGGCGGCGACCGAGGCGGTGCTGACGATGACGCCGCGCTCGCCTTCCTCGTTGGGCTCGTTGCCGGCCATGGCGGCGGCCGCCAGCCGGATCATGTTGAAGCTGCCGATCAGGTTGACCGTCACGACCTTGGTGAACGACTCCAGGGGCAGCGGGCCGTCGCGACCCACGGTCTTGCCCGGGGTGCCGATGCCGGCGCAATTGACCAGGCCGACCAGGGTGCCAAGGCTCTTGGCCTTGGCCACGACGGCTTCACCATCGGCAGCCGAAGTCACGTCGCATTTGACAAACGTCGCATTCGCGCCGAGTTCGCCCGCGTACTGCTTGCCCAGCGCTTCGTTCACGTCGGCGATCAGTACCTTGCCCCCGCCATCGACGATCATCCGGGCGGTCGCCCCTCCCAGGCCCGAGGCTCCCCCGGTCACGATGACGACTTGATCCTTTAGTTTCATTTCCCAATCACTCCGTACTTGTCACACCAAAGAAAAAGCGGAGGCTCACGCCTCCGCCGGGTTCGGCTGGCCCACCGCCGGACTCAGCGCAAGGGCAGGATATCGACCCTGCGAGCCTGCCAGGACAGGCCGGGCGCTGCCTCGAACTGCTGCGGCTCGACCATCACGATCTGGTCGCCACTGACACCCAGGCTCACCAGCAGGTCGCGAACGGCCTCGGCCCTGGCCTTGGACAGCGCCGCATTGATCTCGGCATTGCCGGTGCCATCGGTGAACCCGGCCAGTCCCAGCCGGTTGCGAGGGCTGTCCTTGGCCCAGGCCACCAGGTCGGCGACATCATTGGTCACCCGGTCGAGGACCGTCGCACTGGACGTGCGAAAGTAGGCGCTCTGCTGGGCCGGCACGTCGGCGCCGGCCGCCATGCTGACCTGGTCGATCCGCAGGCTGGTCGGCGCGGCCGCCGACGGCGCCGGGGTTGCCGGAGCGGGGGCGTCAGTGGCCGGCGCCGGGGTTGCCGGGGCAGGGGCGGCCGGGGCCGGCATCGCGGCCAGCGGACGCGGCGTCGAGACCGCCTCGCTTACCGCGGCCTGGCTGGCCTTGGCCTTGTCGGCGGCCTGTTGCAGCGAGTTGCTGGCACCGGTGGCCGCCGCCGCGGCGGCAGTGGCTGCCTTGGCCGAGTCGCCGACTGCCGACGAGGCGGCGTTCAGCGTGCCGGCTGCGGCCTTGGCCGTGGTCGCGGCTTCGGTCAGCTGGTCCGCCGCCTGCTTGGCGATCTCACCGGCCTTGCCGGCGGCATTCGATGACGCCTCGAGAGCGCCCGCGCTGCTCTTGGCCTTGTCGGCGACTCCGTCGACCGCCTGGGTGGCGGCCGACAGCTTGTCGACCGACCCGGTGACCGACGCATCGAGCTTGCCGGTGGCGGCATCGACCGACTGGGCAGCGGCGGCCAGCTTCTCGACCGACCCGGTGACGGTTGCGGTGAGTTGCTCGGCCGGCGCACCGACCTGGCCGGCCGCCGAGCTCACGCTGGCGGCAGCCTGGTTGACCGCCTCGGTGGCTGCCCTGAGTTGCTCGGCCGAGCCGGCCAGACCACTGCTCGCGTCGGTAATCGACTGGGCGGCACCACTGGCGGCCGCCGCGGCCGCCGCCAGTTTTGACTGCCGGTGGCGGCATCGACCGACTGGGCAGCGGCGGCCAGCTTCTCGACCGATCCGGTGACGGTTGCGGTGAGTTGCCCGGCCGGCGCGCCGACCTGTTCGGCGGCCGATGCCATCGTGGCGGCCGCCTTGCCCGCTGCTTCGGAGGCGGCGGACATTTTGTCGACCGACCCGGTGACCGACGCATCGAGCTTGCCGGTGGCGGCGTCGACCGACTGGGCAGCGGCGGCCAGCTTCTCGACCGATCCGGTGACGGTTGCGGTGAGTTGCCCGGCCGGCGCGCCGACCTGTTCGGCGGCCGATGCCATCGTGGCGGCCGCCTTGCCGGCCGCTTCGGAGGCGGCGGACATTTTGTCGACCGACCCGGTGACCGACGCATCGAGCTTGCCGGTGGCGGCATCGACCGACTGGGCAGCGGCGGCCAGCTTCTCGACCGACCCGGTGACGGTTGCGGTGAGTTGCTCGGCCGGCGCACCGACCTGGCCGGCCGCCGAGCTCACGCTGGCGGCAGCCTGGTTGACCGCCTCGGTGGCTGCCCTGAGTTGCTCGGCCGAGCCGGCCAGACCACTGCTCGCGTCGGTAATCGACTGGGCGGCACCACTGGCGGCCGCCGCGGCCGCCGCCAGTTTTCGGAAGAGCCGGTGATGGTCGAACCCAGTTGCTCGGTCGAACCACTGACATTACCCAGCGAACTGGTCACCGACTCGGCAGCGCCCCAGCGGTCTCGGCCGCGGCGGTGAGTTTCTCCGACGCAGCGTCCGCGGCCATCGTGGCAGCCGACAGTTTCTCGACCGAGCCGGACACCTGGCTGCTGGCATCGGCCAGCTGGGTCGACACGCCACCGATACCGCTGGTGGACTCGGTCAGCTTCTGGCTGGCCGCCGTGACGTTGCCGGCGGCCGATTCCACGGTGGCGACCACGGCGTTGGTTGAATCGACGATCTTGGCCGCGTCCATGTTGGCCTGACCGAGCTTGTTGACGACGGCGTCGGCCGACGCGACGGCCGAGCCGAGTTTCTCGACGGCCGCGCTGGTGATGCCTGCCGCCTGGTCGGCCGCGCCAGCGTCCTTTTCGGCAGAAGCGGCTGCGGTCTGGGCGGAACCGGCCGCCGTGTTCACCGACGACACGACGTTGGCGACGGCAGCGTTCATTTCCGCTGTCACCTTGTCGGCCATCTGGGCAGTGGCGTTTTCGGTCTGGGTCGTACTGGCACCGATCAGGCCGACCGCCTGGCTGCTTGAAGCGCTGATCTTCACCATCGCTTCGTCGGCCGCCTTGGCGGCGGCCTCGGCTGCCGTGCTGACGGCGCTGGCCGCCTGCTGGCCGGCAGCCGTGATATTCCCGGCCGCCTCGTTCATCAATTGCACGGAAGTCGTCGCGGTTTCACCGAGCCGGGTGCCGCTGTCCGCCAGCGTGGCCTGGCTGGACTTGAGTTGCTCGGCAGCCGCCGTGGCCGCATCGGCGGCCGCACGGGCGGCCGAGGCCGCCTCGACGACCGCGCCCTCGGTCTGCCCCGCGGCCCGGGCCGCATTGCTCGCCGCCTCGGCCGCCGCCGTGGCCGCAGCGGCCGCGTCGGTCGCCGCCTTCGCCGTGGCCGAGACAGCGTCGTCCGCCGGCGCTTCGGCCTTGGGCTCGACGGCGGCCGGCGCCGGCGCTGGTGCCGGGGCCGGAGCCTTCAGGGCCTCGGCTGCTTCACCCAGCCGGGTGGCGGCCTCGTTGGTGGCCCCGACGACCTGCTCGGCCGCAGCACCGGCCGCGGCAGACATCGCCTCGGCGGCCTGGGTGGCCGAACTGCCGGCTGCGTTCAGGCCCGACACGACCTGTTCGCTGTTGCCGCTGGACGCCTGGCTCGCCTCGGTCACCGCAGTGGTAGCCGCGTTGATCGAGTTGACCACGTCGGTCCCGGCCTGGCCGAGCGTCTCGGCGACGTTGGTGGCCGAACCGGCGGCTTCGCGTGCCGCGGCAGCGGCGGCATTCGCCGATTCCGCTGCCTCGCGGGCTGCCGTCGTGGCCTTCTCGATGCTGGCGGTGAACTCGGGGCTCACGACCGGCGCTGCCGGGGCCTGCTGCGGCATCGTCCCCATCAGGCCGACGGCGCTCTGGGCGCTCCCGGTGATGCGCTGCGCATTGGCCGCGGTCGAGGTCGCCATCGTCGACGCGGATCCGGCGGCCGCCAGCGCTGCCGAAGCGGCGTCCTTGGCCGCACTGGCTGCAGTGATCGCGCTGTCGGTGACCTTGTCGGCCATGACGAGTGCCGCGGTCATCTTGCTCGATACGCGCTCGGCCTGGCTCGTGGCGTTTTCCGCCTCGAGTGCTGCCCGGTCGACAGAACCGGTGAGCCTCGCGCTTTGCTCCTGCGCGATGGTCGTGGTGCTGTTGACTGCCGCGGTCACCTGGTCGCCCTGCGACTTGATCAGGGAGGCCAGGCCGGCGACCGATTCATCGACCGTCGAGGTGGCGGTCTTGACCGAATCATCGATCGACGACATGGCGGACCTGAGCGATTCGTCGATCGATGACGTGGCGGTCTTGAGCGATTCGTCGATCGATGACGAGGCGGTTCTGACCGATGCCGCGATCTGCTCGCTCTGGCCCGCCGCGTCCGAGGCCACCCCGGCGGCCTTGGTCACCGCTTCGGTGGCGCTGGACAGCGCTGCATTCGCCTCGGTCGCCTTGCCGGCGGCCTCGGTGGAGGCGCTGGCGGCCTTGTTGACCGCCTCGACCGCCTGGCCGACGGCCGTGGCGATCTCGTCACCTTTGGATGCCGCCTCGGCCAGTTTCTTCGAGGTGTCCACGGTCGCGGTGATCTGCGTCGTGGCCTCGCTGACGCCGGCCAGCGCCTTGTCCATGCTGGTGTTCAGGTCACCGGCCTTGGCCATCGCGCTGGTGGCGAATTCCGATGCCTTGGTCGCACCGGCGGTCGCCTCGGTTGCCTTGGCGGCGGCCTCGGTGGCCATCTTGGCCGCTTCGCCCGCCGACGCCGCGGCCGCCTTGGCCGCTTCCGCCGCTGCCAGCGCGGCGTCGGCCGCTGTCTGGGCTGCGGAGGCTGCCGACTGGACCGAACCGCCGCTGGCCGACTGGCTCAGCGTCGCGATGGCGGCCCCGGCCACGGCTGCCGTGCCCGCCGTGGGCGCCGACTCGGCCGGCTGGGCCGGCGGAGTCGCCGGTGTGCCAGAGGCGGCCGGCGCACTGACGGCTGACGGGGCGTCGGCCGCGGGCTTGACCGGCGCATCACCAGGTGCCATCGCCGGCACCAACAGCAGGGCGACGATGTTGATGATCTTGATCAGCGGGTTGATCGCCGGGCCGGCGGTGTCCTTGTAGGGATCTCCGACCGTGTCACCGGTGACCGCGGCCTTGTGGGCTTCGCTACCCTTGCCGCCGTGATTGCCTTCCTCGATGTACTTCTTGGCGTTGTCCCAGGCTCCGCCACCGGTACACATCGAAATGGCGACGAACAGGCCGGTGACGATCGTGCCCATCAGCAGGCCGCCCAGGGCGACCGGGCCAAGGAAGATGGCCACCAGCACCGGGATGACGACCGGCAGCAGCGAGGGGATGATCATTTCCTTGATCGCGGCAGTGGTCAGCAGATCGACCGCCCGGGTGTAATCGGGCTTGCCCGACCCATCCATGATGCCCTTGATCTCGCGGAACTGGCGGCGGACTTCCTCGACCACCGCACCAGCGGCGCGACCGACCGCTTCCATTGCCATCGCGGCGAACAGGAACGGGATCAGGCCACCGATGAACAGGCCGACGATCACGTCCGGATCGGACAGGTCGAACCGGATGCCCGGCAGGCCGGCCAGTTCGAGCGCGTGGGTGTAATCGGCGAACAGCACCAGTGCCGCGAGACCGGCCGACCCGATCGCGTAACCCTTGGTGACCGCCTTGGTCGTGTTGCCGACCGCGTCCAGCGGGTCGGTGATGTTGCGCACTTCCTCGGGCAACTCGGCCATCTCGGCAATGCCACCGGCGTTGTCGGTGATCGGGCCGTAGGCATCCAGCGCCACGACGATACCGGCCATCGAGAGCATGGCGGTGGCGGCGACGGCGATGCCGTACAGACCGGCCAGGCCGTAGGAGGTGAGGATCGCCAGGCAGACCAGCAATACCGGCAGCGCGGTCGACTTCATCGACACGGCAATGCCGGCGATGATGTTGGTCGCGTGCCCGGTGGTGGAGGCAGCCGCGATGTATTTGACCGGCTTGTACTCGGTGCCGGTGTAGTACTCGGTGACGTAGACGATCGCGCCGGTGAGGATCATGCCGACCACGACGCAGAGCCACAGCGACCACGGGCCGAAGCCCAGTGCGCTGAGGTCGGTGCCGCTGAAGATGATGAAGGTCATCGGGATCGCGAGCAGCGTGGCCAGCGCGCCGGCCGAGCTCAGGCCCTTGTACAGCGCGGGCATCACGTTGGTCATGCCCGGGCTGGCCTTGACGCGGGTGGCGCCGAAGATCGAGGCGACGATCGAGATCGCGCCCAGCGCCAGCGGGTAGATCACCGCCTGCAACTCCGCGCCGTGCACCATCAGCGAGCCCAGCAGCATCGTGGCAATCAGCGTGACCGCATAGGTTTCGAACAGGTCGGCGGCCATGCCGGCGCAATCGCCGACGTTGTCACCGACGTTGTCGGCGATCACCGCCGGGTTGCGGGGGTCGTCCTCGGGGATGCCGGCCTCGACCTTGCCCACCAGATCGGCACCGACGTCGGCGCCCTTGGTGAAGATGCCGCCGCCCAGTCGCGCGAAGATCGAGATCAGCGACGAGCCAAAGGCCAGGCCGATCAGCGGGCTGAGAATGCTGTGCAGCGCATGCGAGGGGTCGTCACCCAGCCCGTCGGAGGCCAGCCAGAGCACGCTGAAATAAAGCGAGACGCCAAGCAGGCCCAGGCCCACGACCAGCATGCCGGTGATGGCGCCGCCCTGGAAGGCCACGGCCAGCGCATCGTCGAGACTGCGGGTCGCCGCCTGCGTGGTGCGCACGTTGGCCTTGACCGACGTCTGCATGCCCAGGTAGCCGGCCGCGCCGGAGAGCACCGCACCCAGCGCGAAGCCGAACGCGGTCGCAAAATCCAGGAAGATCCAGATCAGCAGGAACAGCACGCCGCCGACCATGGCGATCGTCCGGTATTGGCGATCGAGGTAGGCGCGCGCCCCTTGCTCGATGGCCGCCGCGATCTCCTGCATCCGGGCGTTGCCGGCATCCAGGCTGTAGATCCAGTTCCTGCGCCAAAACCCGTAGACCACTGCGAGGACTCCGCAGATGATCGCTAACCAGAGCCCGAATGTTGCTGCGCCGCTCATATGTTCCTCCAGGAAAAACTCAGTTCAAAGACTGGGTACGTGTCTCTTGTCTGTAACCATTCTACGGTGTCCTTGTGACGCCGCGATAAATCTGTCAAGGTGGCCGATTACCAGCGCGCGCCGCGCCAGTCAGGAACCCCGGGCGGCGCGCGCGCGCTGGGTGATTTCGTCTACTTCGCCGACACCCGAGATCCGCTCGTAGCGCGGGGCCGCCTTGTCGCCCTGGGCAGCCCACCCGCGGTAGTAGTCGACCAGCGGGCGGGTCTGCTGCTGGTACACCTGCAGGCGCTTGCGCACCGTGTCTTCGCGATCGTCGTCACGCTGGATCAGCGCTTCGCCGGTTTCGTCATCGAAGCCCGGCTTGCGCGGCGGGTTGAAGCGCACGTGGTAGGTGCGCCCGCTGGCCGGGTGGACGCGCCGCCCGCTCATGCGCTCGATGATGTCCTCGTCCGGGACCGCGATCTCGAGCACGACATCGATGCGCACATTGGCATCGCGCATCGCCTGGGCCTGCGGGATGGTCCGGGGAAAGCCGTCGAACAGGTAGCCGTTGGCGCAATCGGGCTGGGTCAGGCGATCCTGGACCAGGCCGATGATGATCTCGTCGGAAACCAGCGCCCCGGCATCCATGACCTTCTTGGCGGCATGGCCCAGCGCGGTGCCGGCCTTGACGGCGGCGCGCAGCATGTCACCAGTGGAAATCTGGGGAATGCCGTAGGTCTTGCACAGAAAGGCAGCCTGCGTGCCCTTTCCGGCGCCTGGCGGCCCGAGGAGAATCAAGCGCATTGGGGGGTGCTCCTAAACGCGGGTGTCGTAAACGTTGCTCTTGGCGAGCAAATGGTCGGTGATCGTCGACGATCGTTCATCTGTTTGTTGCCGTTTTGTCTTGTCGTTATGCAGGGCGGGTCACGATCCGGTGCAGGCCGTGATCGCGCCGACAGCGGGCCTCGGATCGGTCCTGTGGGCAGATCCAGCCAGGGACTTGGCACTTCTCGTCAATACCCGTCCGGCACCGGGCCGGCCGGTGTCGCGACCGCCCCGGCCCGCGCGACAAACCCGTCGACAGGCGAGGGCAGGGTACTCGTAAATCTCGGACCAGGTCAATTTGACGCGTGATCCACTGCCGGGTGGTCGTTTCGTCTGACCGCGACCGCCCGGCCCGATTGCCGATCCTGTCGTTATAGCGCGCCCGCCTTTCACCGAACTGACCGCGGCCCGACGGGACTCAGCCGGCCCCGGTGAACAGTCGGCGCACGCGTTCCAGATCGGCCGGTGTATCGACCCCCGGGCCCGGCAGTTGCCGGGCCAGTGCGACGCCGATCGCATGGCCGTGCCAGAGCGCCCGCAACTGCTCGAGCGATTCGGTGGCTTCGAGCGGCGCCACCGGCAGCGTGGGAAACCGGCGCAGGAATCCCACCCGGTACCCGTACAGGCCGATGTGGCGCAGCGGCCCGCTCGCCGAGCCGGCACCGGGCCAGCCATCCTGGCCCGCGCGGGCCCACGGGATGGGCGCGCGCGAGAAGTACAGCGCGCGGCCGCGCGCATCGCGAGACCACCTTGACCACGTTGGGGTTGGCAAAATCGGCCGCTGCGTGCAGCGGGTGGGCCGCGGTGCTCATCGCCAGGTCGGGTTGCTCGTCCAGTAGCGCGGCCACCTGCCGGCAAAGGTCGCCGGGCATCAGTGGCTCGTCGCCCTGCAGGTTGACCACGATCTGGTCATCCGCGAGCCCCAGTTGCTCTGCCGCTTCGGCCAGTCGGTCCGTGCCGCTTGGGTGACCGGCGCGGGTCATCACGACCTCGAACCCTGCCGTACGCACCGCATCGGCGATGTCGGACGAATCGGTGGCGATGACCAGGCGAGCGGCACCGGCTTTGGCCGCCGCATCCGCCACCCGGACCACCAGTGGTTTGCCGGCGATGTCCGCCAACGCCTTGCGCGGCAACCGGGTCGAACCGAGCCGCGCCGGAATCAGCAACGTGAAGGCCATATTGGGTCAGGTCGGCTGGACGGCGTCGGTATGGCGTGCCTCATCGATCAGCATCACCGGGATATCGTCGCGGACCGGGAAGGCCAGCCGGTCGCGTTCGCAAACCAGTTCGACGGCCGCCTGCCCGGCGGCCGGTGCCACGTGCTTGTCGAGCCGCAACGGTCCCTTGCACATCGGGCAGACGAGAATGTCCAGCAGGCGCTTATCCACGGATTTCCTTTTCAAGCCAGTCGGTGAGCGCGACCTGCGGCCGCGCCGCAATGCGCAGCACATGAAGCCGCGGATCGCGCAGATGCCGGTATTTTACGGCGTCCTTCTCGGTGAGCAGGATGACCGGGGTGCCGATCGTCTGCAGGTCTGGCGGCGACATCGCCCGGTGGTCGCCCGGCCGGTACGGCTCGACCGTCAGTCCGTGCTGGCGTAGCAGGTCGAAAAAACCCTCCGGGTGCGCGATACCGGCGATCGCGGCGACCGGCCGCCCCCGCGCGGCCAGCGTCTGCAGGCTCACCGGGGGTTCGGTCGGCAGGATGGCCGGGTTCGCGCCCGGCGGGGACTCGTGGCCGACGGTCGTGTCGCCGGCCCAGTCGGCAAGGCTGATCACGTCGCGCACCACCAGGTGACTGTCGAAGACCCGCGGATGCGCCGGCCAGCGGGTCTGGCCCGACGTCTGCCCCGGTGCCAGCCAGCCGTGGTTGCGCACCACGGCGTCCATTGTCGCCAGGTGGGCCAGCGGTTCGCGCAGCGGCCCGGCGGGCAGCAGGCGGCCATTGCCCGTGCCGCGCCGATCGAACACCGCCAGTTCGACATGGCGGGCCAGAGACCGATGGGTCAGGCCGTCGTCGCTCAGGATCACGTCCAGGCCGGGGACCGTGGCTTTCAACAAGGCCACGGCCGGCGCCCGCGCCCGGCCCGCGACGACCGGCAGGCCGCTGGCGAGCGCCAGCAACAAGGCTTCGTCGCCGACCTGTTCGACCGCTGCCTGGCCGGTGACGACCGTGGCCTGCAGTGGGTCTGCACTGCCGTGGCCCCGGCACACGATGCCCACCGACAGCCCGCGGCCGCCCAGCGATTCGGCCAGCGCCAGGGTCAACGGGGTCTTGCCACCCCCTCCGGCGACCAGATTACCAACGATGATCGTAATAGGTTCTTTGTTTTTTATGCGATTCGCGTTTAATAAACGCTTATTCGCGACGATCTCGGCGCGGCGTCGTCCGGCGACATGGGCGGTCACCCGGGCAGGCAGGCCCGCCAGCAGCGTGAACCAGGAACGGCGATCCGGCGCCGCGAACCATTGACGCAGCAGCCAGCCCTCGAGGGCTGCGGGAAACGAGGCTGGCATGGTGGACCGTAGACGGGTGTCAACGGGAGCAGCGGGTTTCAACGACCCGATGATTCGCTCTGTGCGGCAAACGTGACCCGCTCCAGCCCCGCCTGGCGGGCGGCATCGAGCACACCGATCACCGACTGGTGGGATGCGCCGGCATCGGCGTAGATGATCACCATCGACTTCTCGTCCTGGGCGGCCCGACTGCGCAACTGCGCCACCAGCGCGCTCAGCGACAGGGGTTCGGCCGCGCCCTTGGCCAGCCGGTACTGCCCGTCGGCCGAGACAGCGACGACGATGTCATCGGATTGCTCGGCCGAGCGCTCGCTGGAGGCCGACGGCAGATCGACCTTGAGTTGCGTGTAGCGGCTGAACGTGGTGCTGACCATCAGGAAGATCAGGATCACCAGCAACAGGTCGATCAACGGGATGAAGTTGATCTCCGGCTCTTCCGGTGCGCGCTGACGGCGAAAGTTCATCGTCGCTCCGCGGCCAGCCTGGCCAGCGAGTCACCCAGACGCACCGCCTGCTGTTCCATGTCGGTCATGTAGCCCTCGACCCGGGCCCGGAAATGGCGATAGCAGATCAGCGCGGGAATCGCGATCAGGATGCCCAGCGCGGTGTTGTACAAGGCCACCGAGATCCCATAGGCCAGGCGCTCGGGATCGAGCCCCGTCGGTGCCTGCGAGCCGAAGATCTCGATCATCCCGACGACGGTGCCGAACAGGCCCATCAACGGCGCGACGCTGGCGATCGTGCCCAGCGCCGACAGGTAGCGGCCCAGGTCGTGGTTGACCGCGCGGCCGGCATCCTCCATTGCCTCGCGCACCGCCGGCTTGCCGCCGCCCGCCTGGTTCAGGCCGGCGGCCAGAATGCGGCCCAGCGGCGACGAGCGCTCGAGCTTGCCGACCAGTTCGGGCGAGACCTGGCGGTTCTTGATGAGCAGCAGCACTTCCTCGAGCAGGCCGGGTGGCATGATCGTGCTGCGGCGCAGGGAAATGAAGCGTTCGACGATCAGCGCGACGGCGACCAGCGAAGCGACGATGAGAAACCAGACGGGCCAGCCGGCAGCTTGGATCAGCGAGAACAACGGGTAATCTCCGTAAGCATCGGGCAGATCCGCGACGCGCTGGGGCGATGCGGATCCACCGGTCCGGGGCCGATGGCCGACCCCCTGATTTTTCGAGAATCTGGCGATTGTCCTTTCTTTTGGCCCCGGTGGGCAAATCGCCGATCCTCGCCGGCCGCGGGGCGGCTGCACGGGCAACCGCCGGCCGGGCCGCCGCGGCCGGGCGGCCCTGTGGATAAACTTGTGGAAAACGCCGCCCGCGCCGCGGGCGTTTCGGGCCGGTTGGCCGGTTACTCGTTTATCGATTTCTTCGGTAACCGAAAAACTCCAAGGAAAACAAAGCGTTGTATAACTTGTTCCGCATATTTTCAGTGTTGTTTTCCACCCACCGCGGCCGTCGTGGATTGTGGACAAAGTGGACCAAAGCGCCTTCAGTGCAGGGACTTTGCGCCGATGCCTGATCATTTCGATCTTCGATCAGCGGAACCGGTCGTGCTGCCGGTTTCCGCGTTGAACCGGCGTGTCGCCCGGTTGCTCGAACAGTCGTTTCCGCTCACCTGGATCGGCGGTGAGATCTCCAATTTCACCCGTGCGGCCAGTGGTCATTGCTACTTCTCGCTCAAGGATGCGACGGCCCAGGTGCGGGCGGTGATGTTCCGCCGGCGTGCCGAGGCGGCCGCCGAATGGCTGCGCAACGGCCAGAAGGTCGAGGTGTTGGCCGGTGTCTCGCTGTACGAGGCGCGCGGTGACTTCCAGCTGAACGTCGAGACCTTGCGACCTGCCGGCCAGGGCGACCTGAATCAGCGCTTTCTCGAACTCAGGGCCCGGCTGCAGGCCGAGGGCCTGTTCGATGAACACACCAAGCGCGCGTTGCCGGCAATGCCCAGGGCGATCGGGGTTGTCACGTCGCTGCAGGCAGCGGCACTGCGCGACGTGCTGATCACGCTCTCGCGGTGGCGCCCCAGGTGCCGGTCATCGTGTACCCGACACCGGTGCAGGGCCGCGAGGCGCCGCCGCTGATCGTCAAGGCGTTGGCCGCGGCGTCGGCCCGTCGCGAGGTCGACCTGGTGTTGCTGGTGCGGGGCGGCGGCTCGCTGGAGGATCTCTGGGCGTTCAACGATGAGCAGGTCGCCCGCGCGATCCGGGCAAGCGCGGTGCCGGTGATCGTCGGCGTCGGCCACGAGTCGGACATCACGATTGCCGACTTCGCCGCCGACCTGCGCGCGCCGACGCCGACTGCCGCCGCGGCGCTGGCGGTGCCGGAGATCGGTTTGCTGCGCGAGCGTGTGCAAGGCCACGGCCTGCGCCTGGTGCGCGCGTGGCAGCGGCTGCACGATCGCCAGATGCAGCGCCTGGACCTGATGCTGCGCCTGTTGCCGACCCCGTGGCGCCAATGGGAGGCGCGCCGAGACCGCCTGGGGCGCCTGCGTGATCGCCTGCACGCGGCATGGCAGGCAGCAGATCACGCCGGCCAGGTGCGCATCACGCTCGCGGCGCGCGGCCTGCGCGCACCCGATCCGCGCCGTCAGGCGATGCGCGTCGCGCACCAGGCCGATCGCCTGCGTCGCGCGATGCAGCGTGTGCTGGCCGACCGGGAGCGCGCGATCGGGACGGTCGCCGGGCAACTCGACCTCGTCAGCCCGAACGCCGTGATGGCGCGCGGCTACGCGTTGCTCACCGACGATGCGGGTCGCGTGCTGACCGGAATCGGGTCGATCAACACCGGTCAGGCCGTGCATGCGCGGCTGTCCGATGGCATCGTTCACGCCACCGTCGAGGGCCTCGAACCCGATGCAGAGCCCGGCGCGTCAGCGGGCACGCCGATTGCCGGCAGCGGTCCGGGGGCCGGTTGAGCCGCCGCCGATGACAGGCCTCGTCACATGAAACCAGTGCGGCTATTCGTCAAGCCACTACAATCCGCACGACAGGGAACGAGTGGCTGCGTCGTCTGCCGCATCCAAGTCCGTCTTTCAACCCGACACAAGAGGATTTCCGCATGGAACACAAGCTGCCCGAACTGCCGTTCGCCATGGATGCCCTGGCGCCCCACATCTCGAAGGAAACGCTCGAGTATCACTACGGCAAGCATCACCAGACCTATGTCACCAACCTGAACAACCTGATCAAGGGCACCGAGTTCGAAAAGCTCTCGCTCGAAGACATCGTGCGCAAGGCCGATGGCGGTATCTTCAACAATGCCGCACAGGTCTGGAACCACACGTTCTACTGGAATTCGCTGTCGCCCAAGGGCGGCGGGGAGCCCTCCGGCAAACTCGCCGACGGCATCAACAAGGCCTGGGGGTCGGTCGCCGCGTTCCAGGAAGCGTTCAATAAATCGGCCGCCGGCAACTTTGGCTCGGGCTGGACCTGGCTCGTGCAAAAGAGCGACGGCTCGCTTGCAATCGTTAACACCAGCAATGCCGGCACGCCCTTGACCACCGGCGACACCGCGCTGTTAACTTGCGACGTGTGGGAGCATGCGTACTACATCGATCACCGCAACAGCCGGCCGAACTACCTGGCCGGGTTCTGGAAGCTGGCCAACTGGTCGTTCGCCGCATCCAACATGAAGTGAACGGGCGCGAGGCCTGAACAGGAGGAAGGGAAATGATCTGGACATTGATAATCGGCCTGGTCGCGGGTGCGTTGGCCAAGTTGATCATGCCGGGTGACCAGGGCGGCGGCATCATCATGACGATGATCCTCGGCGTCGTCGGTTCGGTGGTCGCCTCCTATGGTGGCCAGGCGCTGGGCCTGTACCCGCCAGGCGTCGGTGCCGGCCTGATCGGCTCGGTCGTCGGTGCGTTGATCGTGCTGGTGATCTACGGCATGCTCACCAAGAAGAAGGCCTGATCCCTTCCTCCCCCGGGAGGAAAAGCCCAAACGGCCCGCAAGGGCCGTTTTTTCTTGGGTCGCGGCCCGCAAGGGCCGTTTTTCATGGGGCGGACTAACGCGCCGGGGGGAACAGGCCTGGCGCGCGTAGCCGGGTGCCCGGCGCCAGTCCCTTGCGCGCGAACCAGCCTTGCTCCATCTCCAGCGCGAAGCGCACCCGCGACGGTGGGCAGTGGCTGTCCTCGGACAACGGTTGCATATCGCTAATCGAGACAATTTGGCCATTGTCATCGATAAATGCGATGGATAACGGCAGCGGGGTGTTTTTCATCCAGAAGCAATGGACCTCGGCGCGTTCGAACGCGAACAGCATCCCCTTGTTCAGGTCCAGCGCCGGCCGGTGCATCAGCCCGATCGTGCGCGTCTCGGGAGTATTGGCGAGTTCGGCATGAATGCGGAACATGCCGGCCTCGAGGACCACTTCGGGCAGGCGCGGCTGGCCGGCCTGCCGGGCGGTCCGGGCCGGTTCGTCGGCACGGGCCGGCGCGACCGCCGGCCCTGGCACGAGGGTCAACGTCGCGACCGCCAGCAGACCGGCAAACAGCCAACGGGCAGGGCGGCTGGCGCCGCCGGTCGAGGCCTGCGACGGATCAGCGCCCGGTGGGCTTTTTCGTTTTCGAGGTCTGGGGGTCGTCGGGGCGATCGTGGTTGCGCTTGTCACGGGCTTCCTTGGCGGTATCGGGCCGGAACTTCGCGGCCATCTCTTCTTCGACCGCCTCATTATCGATGGCTTTGCCCTGCGCGTGGGCGGGCAGTATCGCGCAGCCAAGGGACAACACCAGCGTCGATGCCAGCGCGCCGACAGGCGCGCGCAGGTTCGGGAATGCCTTCATCGCAGATCTCCAGCGGCCCAACGGCCGGATTGACATCGTGGTACATAACTATTTGCCCGGTTCCGGAACGACCGGGTGATGGCGCCCGCCGACCCGCGAGGGGTCCGTCGGGAGTTCCACCTTGTGTAACCGTTGGGGCATAATTCTCGGTTCCACCCCACAAGGCCATTTCACCATGTACAAACATATCAAGGTGCCCGCCGATGGCGCGAAGATCACCGTCAACAAGGACAACTCGCTGAATGTGCCGACCAACCCGATCATCCCCATCGAAGGGGACGGCACGGGCATGGACATCACGCCGGTGATGCTCAAGGTCGTCGACGCGGCGGTGGCCAGAGGCCTTATGGCGCAAGCGCAAGATTCACTGGATGGAAGTGTTCGCGGCGGTGAAAATCGACCAAGGTGTACGGCCCGGATGTGTGGCTGCCCGAGGAGACCCTGCAGGCGGTCCAAGAGGTGCGTGATTTCGATCAAGGGACCCCTGACCACGCCGGTGGGCGGTGGGATCCGGTCGCTGAACGTCGCGTTGCGCCAGCAACTGGACCTTTATGTCTGCCTGCGGCCGATCCGCTGGTTCAAGGGTGCCGTCGCCATCGAAGAATCCTGAAAAGACCGACATGGTGATCTTTCGCGAGAACCCGAGGACATCTATGCCGGAATCGAGTGGGAAGCGGGTAGCGCAGGGTCAAGAGGTCATCAAGTTCCTGATCGACGAGATGGGGGTCAAGAAGATCCGCTTCCCGGAAACGTCGGGCATCGGCATCAGCCGGTCTCGCGCGAAGGCACCGAGCGCGTGGTGCGCCAGGCGCTCCAGTACACGATCGACAATGACAAGTCCTCGATGACCCTGGTCCAGGCAGGGCAACATCATGAAGTTCACCGAGGGCGCGTTCGCCGATTGGGGCTACGCGCTGGCCAAGCGCGAGTTTGGCGCCGAGCCGATCGACGGCGGCCCGTTGTGCAGCTTCAAGATCCCAAGACCGGCAAGGAAATCATCGTCAGGACGTCATCGCCGATGCGTTCCTGCAGCAGATCCTGCTGCGCCGGCTGATACGACGTGATCGCCACGCTCAACCTGAACGGCGACTATGTCTCGGACGCGCTGGCCGCGCAGGTCGGCGGCATCGGCATCGCCCCGGGGGCGAACCTGTCGGACGACGTCGCGATGTTCGAGGCCACCCACGGCACCGCGCCCAAGTACGCCGGCAAGGACTACGTCAACCCGGGCTCCGAGATCCTGTCGGCCGAGATGATGTTGCGCCACATGGGCTGGGTGGAAGCGGCCGACCTGATCATCAAGTCGATGGAAGACTCGATTGCGAGCAAGAAGGTCACCTATGACTTCGCTCGTCTGCTCCCGGACGCCACTCAGGTGTCTTGCTCGGGCTTTGGCGACGTGATGATCGCTAACATGGGTTAAGGCCGGTCAAAGGCAACCGCTCCGCAATCGCGGGGTAGCCGACGACGGGCCGCTGGGGCGCCGTTGTCGGTTCGAAAGACGGGGCCGCGAGGCTCCGTTTTCGTTTCTGACCGGGCCACCCGGGGCCGGATGTGCAAGGTCAGCCCTTGAATATCCGGCCTGGGTGACTTCATCTAGGGATCAGGCGGCCTGGATCTTGGCTGCCTGCTTACCCTTTGGGGCCCTGGACGATATCGAACTGGACCCACGTTGTCCCTCTTTCAGCGATTTGAATCCGTTCATTTCAATTGATGAAAAATGGGCGAAAAGATCTTCACCGCCTTCATCGGGGTGTGATGAAACCGAAACCCTTCGCGTCGTTGAACCACTTCACCGTACCCGTTGCCATTGTTTTGTCCCTCTCAACTTCATTACCGAGACTGCCGGTAGTCAAAACGCCGGATTACCCTTCGAATTGCCCCGACTTTCTCTCCTGGGAAAAATGAACTGATGCGAACATACAGTCTTGCCGTAACGGATCTCTAAGACAACATGCAGAATGGCAGCAAATCAGGTACAGTCATTTCCGGGTGATAACCCGCTTCCCTGCCTGCATTTTTTGGCAAATGGTCCGGTGCGTCAAGTGATGATCGAAAGCGGCTTAGAACCCGGAATTTCCCGCGCATGACCTCAGTGGCCGAATATGCCGCCCAGTGGTCGTTGCGTGATGTCCCGACTCTATAGAATGGTCACATGGCTACACGACCAGACTCCACTCCCGTTATCGAACGTCGGAAGCAAAGGTCAAGCCGCCTCCGATGTACCAGGTGCTGCTGCTCAATGACGTTACACCCGATGGAGTTCGTTGTCAGCGTACTCCAGAAGTTTTTTGGCATGGGCCGCGAAGCGGCAACCCAGGTCATGTTGAAAGTCCACCGTGAAGGTCGCGGTGCGTGCGGCGTATATCCTCTGGATGTCGCCGCCACCAAGGTAGAACAGGTAAGTGCATTTTCGCGACAACACCAGCACCCGTTGCAGTGCGTGATGGAGGAAACATGATCGCCCAGGAACTCGAAGTCAGCCCGCACATGGCCTTTGTGGAGGCCCAGCAGCAACGCCATGATTCATCACGGTGGAACACCTGCTCCTCGCGCTGCTGGACAACTTCGTCGGCGGCGGAGGTCCCGCGCGCCCTGTGCGGCGAACATCGACGAACTGCGCAGAACCCGACCGGATTCATCAAGGACAACACGCCGGTCGTGCCTGGCACCGAAGAGATCGACACGCAACCCACACTGGGATTCCAGCGGTGATCCAGCGCGCGATCATGCATGTGCAATCGACCAGCAACGGCAGAAGAGAAGGACCGGCGCCAACGTGCTGGTCGCGATCTTTGGCGAGAAGGACTCGCACGCGGTGTACCTGCACCAGCAGGGCATCACCCGCTCGCGTGGTCAACTACATCTCGCACATCACCAAGACCCCGGCAAGGCCTGGCCGAAGGTCAGCCCGGAAGAGTCGGCCGAGCCCGAAGGCGAGGGTGGCGGTGGCGGCAGCCAGCAAAGCGCGCTCGAGCAGTACACCCAGAATTCTGAATGCGGCGGCCAAGGAAGGCCGTATCGATCCGCTGATCGGCCGTGAGCACGAGGTCCAGCGCGTGATCCAGATCCGTGCCGTCGGCACCGCAAGAACAACCCGTTGCTGGTCGGCGAAGCCGGCGTGGGCAAGACCGCGATCGCCGAGGCCTGGCCTGGCGCATCACCAGAATGAAGTGCCCGAGGTGCTCGGATGCTGTCGTGCATTCGCTGGTATGGGTGGCGTCGTTGGCCGGCACCAAGTACGGGGCGATTTCGAGCAACGGCTCAAGGCCGTGCTCAAGGCGCTGCGCCAGTCGCCCAACGCGGTGCTGTTCATCGACGAGATCCACACGATCATCGGCCGGTCGGCTCGGGTGGCACGCTGGACGCGAGCAACCTGCTCGCCGGCACTGTCGTCGGGCCAGCTCAAATGCATCGGCGCGACGACGGTTACCGAGTATCGCGGGATCTTCGAGAAAGACCACGCGCTGAGCCGCCGCTTCCAGAAAATCGATGTCGTCGAACCGAGCGTCGAGCAGACGGTGCAGATCCTGCGTGGCCGAAGTCGCGCTGCGAGGAGCATCACGGAGTCAAGTACACGGCTTCCGCGCTGTCGAGTGCGGCGGAGCTGTCGTAAGTACATCAACGACCGCCACCTGCCCGACAAGGCGATCGACGTCATCGACGAGGCCGGTGCCGCCCAGCGGATCCTGCCCAAGGACAAGCAAAAGAAGGTCATCGGCAAGAGCGAGATCGAGGACATCGTGTCCAAGATCGCCCGCATCCCGCCGGCCTCGGTGTCGTCCGACGATCGCAGCAAGCTGCAGTACCTGGACCGGGACCCAGCAACACGGTGTTCGGGCAGGACAAGGCGATCGAGGCGCTTGCGCGGCGATCAAGATGTCGCGCTCGGGCCTGGGCAAGCCGGACAAGCCGATCGGCTCGTTCCTGTTCTCCGGCCCGACCGGGGTCGGCAAGACCAGAGGTGGCGCGCCAGCTGGCCTTCACGCTGGGGATCGAGCTGATCCGCTCGACATGTCCGAGTACATGAGCGGCGCAGTGTCGCGTCTGATGGGGCGCCCGGTTACGTCGGCTTCGACCAGGGCGGCCTGCTGACCGAGGCGGTCACCAAGAAGCCCCATGCGGTGCTGCTGCTCGACGAGATCGAGAAGGCCCATCCGGAGATCTTCAACATCCTGCTGCAGGTGATGGATCACGGCTCGCTGACCGACAACAACGGACGCAAGGCGGACTTTCGCAACATCATCATCATCATGACCACCAATGCCGGTGCCGAAAATCTGCAAAGCGCTCGACGGCTTCTTCGGACAACAAGCAACCCGGTGACGAGATGGTCGAGATCAAGCGGATGTTCACGCCCGAGTTCCGCAACCGTCTCGATGCGGTGATCAGCTTGCGGCTCACTGGATGAGAAGATCATCATGCGGGTGGTCGACAAGTTCCTGATGCGGCTCGAAGAGCAACTGCACGAGAAGAAGGTCGAGGCGATCTTCACCGAGGCGCTGCGCAACACCTGGCGAGAGGGGGTTCCGACCCGCTGATGGGCGCGCGGCCGATGCAGCGCCCTGATCCAGGACACGATCCGCAAGGCGCTGGCCGACGAACGTTGTTCGGCACGCTGCAGCACGGCGGCAAAGTCGTGGTCGATCTCGACGATGCCGGCGAAATCCAGCTGCTCCTGCTGAAGAGGCCAACCCGCCCAGCCCCGGTGACGAGGACGAGGCGGAAACCGATCGAAGAAGCCTGATCCCCACCAGCTGAAGATGGACCGACGGCCTGCCGGCCCGCGTTTTTGTGGGCAGCCCTGATGTGGACGAGCCTGAAGCACCCGCCCAGGAACGACCGATGAGTGATTCTGCAGCCGAAGGGCGACGTCCCTGGTGTCCCGCCCGGCCTTTTGCCGCTGGCGGCCGCGTTGCTGGCCATCGGTGGCGTGTTGCTGGCGCTGTATCTGCAGCATGGCAAGGGCCTGTATCCGTGCTCTTGGTGTGTGTTGCAGCGCCTGCAGTACCTGGTGCTGGCCGCGCTGGCACTGGTGGCCTGGATGCTGCGCGGGCGGGACGGCGCAAGCCGGTTGTTCAGCGGCCTGGCGCTGCTGATGGCGCTGGCCGGGGTCGCCGCCGCGATGTACCAGCAACTGGTGGCGACCGAAGATCTGTCTTGCGCGTTGTCGCTGGCTGATCGGATCATCACCGGTCTGCACCTGGACGCGCTGGCGCCCTGGATGTTCCAGGCGACGGCGATGTGTCACGAGGCCAATCTGCCGATGCTCGGCATCCCGTTCGCCATCTGGAGCGTGATGCTCTTCAGCCTGCTGGGCCTGCTGTTGGCCTGGGCCACCTTCTCCCGTCGGAGTGCCTGATGAATGTCCTCGAACAATTGAGAGCCATGACCGTGGTCGTCGCCGATAACGGCGACTTTCACGCGATCAAGACCTTCACCCCGCGCGATGCGACCACCAACCCGTCGTTGATCGTCAAGGCGCTGCAACAGGCGCAGTACCAGACGCTGCTGGCCGAGACCGTCCGTGAGAACAAGGGTCTGGACACCGCGGCGCTGGCCGACCGGGTGCTGGTGCGCTTTGGCCGGGAAATCCTGGCCATCGTGCCCGGCCGGGTCTCGACCGAGGTCGATGCGCGGCTCTCGTTCGACACCTCGGCCACGCTGGCCAAGGCGCGTGAACTGGTCCGGCTCTACGAGGCGGCCGGTATCGGCCGCGAGCGCATCCTGATCAAGGTGGCCGCCACCTGGGAGGGGATCCGCGCGGCGGCCAGGCTGGAAGCCGAGGGCATCCACTGCAACCTGACGCTGCTGTTCTCGTTCGCCCAGGCGGTCGCCTGTGCCGAGGCCGGGGTCACGCTGATCTCGCCGTTCGTCGGTCGCATCTACGATTGGTACAAGCAGCGCGAGAACCGCGATTACGCCGGCGACGAGGATCCGGGCGTGCAATCTGTGCGCCGCATCTACCGTTACTACAAGCAGTTCGGCTACAAGACCGAGGTGATGGGGGCGAGTTTTCGAAACCCGGGCCAGATCATCGCGCTAGCCGGGTGCGATCTGCTGACCATCAGCCCCGATCTGCTCGCGCGGCTGCGCGAGACCGAGCAGGAACTGGTGCGCCAGTTGCAGCCCGATGCACCGCCCGATCCGGCGGTTGGCAAGGTGCATCTGGATGAGCCGGCGTTTCGACTGGCGCTCAACGACGATGCGATGGCGACCGAAAAGCTCGCCGAGGGGATCCGCCTGTTCGTCGCCGATTCGCGCCGGCTGGACGAGTTGCTCGAGCAGGCAACGGCCCGTTGATCCGGCCCTAGCGTTTCAGGCCGCAGCCCTCGAAGGCCGCCCGCGTGGCGGCCTTTTCCTCGTCGGTCAGTTGCAGCAGCGGTCGGCGCACCGGTCCGCCGACCTGGCCCAGCAGTTCCTGCCAGTACTTGCCGTGCGCCTGTGGCTTGCCACCGGGCTTGGTCCGCCTGATCGCCTGGCGGACCGGTTCGAGACTGTCGCGAACCTTGCGCGCCTCGGCGAACCGGCCCTCGAAGGCCAGTCGCGTGTATTCGTTCATCCGCTGGTCGAGCCTGGTCTGCAGGTGGTAGGGCGGTGACGAACACAGGTAGAGCTTCCAGCCCAGTTCCTCGATGTTGTCCAGCCACTCGGTTTCCGAGGCAGTCGACACGTGGATACGGTCACCCACCATCTTGCTGAGCCGGGTGTACATCTCGCGCGGCACCGAGTACTTGATCGCCACGATGTTGGGCAGTTCGGCGATGCGTGCGCAAAGCTCGGGCGACATCAGGTAGCCGCTGTCCGGGTGGCTCCACATCGCGATGCCGATGTCCAACTGGTCGCAAAGGGTCTTGTAGTAATTGAACAGCGTGTCGTCCCGATCGGTGATGAAGTGCAGCACCGGCGCGTGGACCACGATGTAGTCGGCCCCGCAGTCCTGCGCGTGCCGGGCCAGTTCGAGCACCGTGTCGAAGTTCTGGTCCGACGCCGACATGATCGTGGCCGCCTTGTCGCCGCACTCGTCGACCGCGATCTCGAAGTTGCGCTTGCGCTCGGCCAGCGACATGGAAAAGAACTCTCCCTGCTTGCCGGCGATGAACAGGCCGGCGATGCCCAGGTCATCGATCCAGTGGCGGATGTTGCGGCGCAGGCCGGGCTCGTTGAACGAGCCGTCTTCATTGAACGGGTTCAGCGCGGCGGCCCAGATGCCGCGCATGTTCTCCCGGGCATAGGCCTTGGCGTCTTGACGCTTGTATTTCATGGTTCACCTTCGTTGGGTGGCGGGGCGTGGATCGCGTGCCAGAGTTTGTCAGGGGTGAGCGGCATGTCAAGGTGGGCGATGCCCAGCCCGGCCAGCGCATCCAGCGCGGCGTTCAGGATGGCCGCCGGCGCACCGATGGTGCCTGCTTCGCCCACGCCCTTGGCACCGAGCGTATTGAACGGGCTGGGTGTGTGCATCTTGTGAATGTCCAACGCAGGTATGTCGGCCGCCCGGGGCATTGCGTAGTCCATGAACGAGCCGGTCAGCAACTGGTCGTTTTCGTCATAGACGACTTGCTCCATCGTGGCTTCGCCCAATCCCTGGGCGAAGCCGCCGCGGACCTGCCCGTCGACCTGGGCCGGGTTGACGACCAGGCCCGTGTCATCGACGCAGCTTGCGCGCTCGATCGTCAACTGACCGGTGTCGACGTCGATCCGGACGGCGACCAGGTAGGCGCCATAGCCCCAGGCCTGGCCGGTGTTTTCGTAGCGAACCGCGGCGGTCAGCGGCAACGACTCGCCGCGGGCGCGTCGGGCGACGAGCTCGCGGCAGGCCTCGAGCACCGCGCTGCCCCCGATGGCCGTGCTGCGGCTGGCCAGCGCGCCGATGCCGGCCGGGCACCGGGCGGTATCGGCACAGCGTACGGCCACGCGCTCGATCGTGATGCCCAAGGCGTCGGCAGCAATCTGGGCGAACGCGGTCTCGCGGCCGTGCCCCTGCGACGAACTGCCGCTGGCCACGTCGACCGAGTCATCGGCCTGCCAGGTGACCTCGGCCGACTCCCAGCCGTTGCCCGACGGCTCGACGTAAAAGCCCAGGCCGACGCCGTACAACCCGCCCTGGGCGCGGCATGCGTCGCGCCGACGCAGCAACTCGTCGTAGCCGCCTCGTTCACGCAACAGGCGCAGCGCGCCGGCGTAGTCGCCCGAATCGAGGACATTGCCGGTCGCGGTTTCGTGGGGCAACTCGTCGGCCCCGAGCAGGTTGCGCTCGCGAATGGCAAACGGATCCAGCCCGGTCGCCCGCGCGGCCAGGTCGACGAGGCGTTCGATCAGGCAGTTGGCCTCGGGGCGACCCGCGCCCCGGTAGATGCCGGTTGGCGCGCGGTGCGCGGGTGTGGCCCTGGCCTGGATGTCGAGCGCCTCGATCCGGTAGCCGCCGGGCAGGATGCGGCCGCTGTTCCAGGCCGTGACCAGCCCGCTGTTGGGCAGCCAGTGGCCCACCGGCGCGTCGGTGCGGGCCTGCAGCGCCAGGAAGCGTCCGTGGCGGTCGATGGCGAGGCGCCCGTGCGTGTGCACGCCCCGCCCGTGAGTCGCGGCCAGGAAGTCCTCGGACCGGCTCGCCGTCCACTTGACGCTGCGCCGGTGCCGGAAGGCGGCCCACACCGCGAACACCTCCTCGGGATACAGCGATGCCTTCATGCCGAAAGCGCCGCCGACACTGGTGGCCACCACGTGGATACGCTGCGCGTCGATGCCCAGGATGGCGGCCAGTTCGCTGCGCGACCGGTGCGGGGTCTGCGTCGAATGCCAGACGCGGACCGTATCGGCCGTGGGTTCGTACTCGACGGCGATCGTGCGCGGCTCCATCGGCGAGGGCGCCAGCCGGGGGTGGCGCACCCGGCATTCGACGACCTGGTCGGCCCGATCGAAGCAGGCGGCGACGTCACCGGTTTGCCAGTGCTGGAACGCGCTGGGACCGTGCGCCTCGCCCGCTGGCGGATCGCCGTACTGCGCGTAGACGCATTCGACCGCGTCCTGCGCGATGAACGGGCTCTCGGCCAGCACCGCGGCCACCGGCTGACCTACCGCGTACACCGCCTGCCCGGCGAGCAGCGGGTACTCGAGCGGCCCGGTGACCGGCAGGACAGGGTTGACCGACAGCCGGCCCAGGTCGGCGACATCCCGGCCGACATGCACGGCCACCACGCCCTGCAGGTACTCGGCCTGCGAGGTGTCGACGGCCTCGAGCGTGGCGTCGGCCAGCACGCTGCGCATGAACGCGAGGTGCAGCGGACGATCCAGCCGGACATCATCCGCGAACACGGCCCGACCGGTCAGCAGCGCCTGCGCGCGACGATCGGTCAGGGCCTGGCCGACATATCTCGGCGGCGGGGCCGGCATCAGGTGGGGCCGCGGTGGGTCATACCCTCCATTGGAGCATGCAGGTCGGGGCTTGCCAAATCACCTGGCTGTCCGGTCCGGGTCGGCGCGTTGGATCAGCGTGGCGATCTGCTGCACCTGCGCCTCGTTCAGCGTGACGCCGTGCGCCTGTTGTGCATGCTGGCCCGCTTGGGCCAGGACATCGGCATGGGTGGCGCCCTGCACGATTCCCGGGCAGTCGAAGCCGGCATCCCGGCACTTGAGTTGGTACATGGTCGTTCTCCCGTTGTCGGATCGACCCCAGCGGCAGATCCAGGCGTCATTGGATCGCCGAGCGCGTCACGGCCTCGTCACCCTCTCGGCCGGGAAACTCGAACCGGGAACCCGGGCCAGCAACCTGAACCCGCTGCCCGGGCCTGTAACCCCGGCCCGCAGTCGGGGCCCGCAATCAAGCCCGTGCCGTGACTTCCAGCGTCACGGGCGCGGCGCGGGCGAGCGTCGAGTACAACGGGCAGCGGGTCTGGAAGGCCAGGGCGAGCTGGTCACGTTGCTGTTCGTTCGGCCCTTCGAGCACCAGCCGCACCCGGACCGCCTGCAGGTGGGCCGGGTAGGGCTCGCCGCAGACCGCGCGCGGATCGAAGTCGGCCGCCGACGTGACGCTGACATGATGCAGCGCAATACCGCTCTCGCTGGCCGCCCGCTCGCAGACGAAGGTGCCGCAGGCGGCCAGCGCCGCGAGTAGCATCTCGACCGGGTTGATTGCCTCGTTCGGGCCGCCCAGCGGCGGCGGCGAATCGCAGACCGGAATGGATGCCGCGGGCGGCGACGATCGCCCGGCCGGCCTGGTTGGACAACTGGCTGGTCGCGCTGGCAGTGGCAAGGGGTGGGGACATGGCGGCTCCTGAGCGGGAAGCGGGAGAATGAAAGGCCCCAAGGGCGGCGAATCGTCCACAATAGATTGCCATCGTCACTGATCCGTCACCGGTTTTTGCGGACGCAGGGAGTCCGGATGCCTCGAACCATGTTGCAGTTGATGGGCGCGGGCCACGTGTTGGTCACGGGGCGGGCGGTCCGTGTCCGTTCGGTGAAGACCCTGGGCCTGCTGGCCTACCTGGTGCTCGAGCCGCGTGCCCACCTGCGGGCGCGGCTGGCCGCGCTGCTCTGGCCTGACGATGACGAGGCCGCGGCCCGGCACAGCCTGCGCCAGGCGGTGTTCTGGTTGCGCTCGGCGAACGGCGCCGCGCTGGCTGACAGCCTGGTCGTAGACGGCGACCTGCTGCGTTTCGTGCCCGACGATTCGGTCGAGGTCGACATCCTGCACTGGCGACGCGGGTCGGCGCCGGCCGGCCTGCCTGGTCAGCCTGCTGCCTTGCCGATTCATCCGGCCCCGCTGCTGGAAGGGCGTCGTTTTGCCGGTTGCGATGAATTCGAGGCCTGGTTGCAGGGCCAGCGTCAGGCGCTGGCCGAAGCGGTGGCCTGCCGGGCATTGCTCCCGGAGCCGGGAACGGCGCCCGGCGCCGCCAGTTCGGTCGACGGCCTGATGATGGCTGCCCGCGCGGCCGCCCGCACCCAGGCCTATGGCTCGGCGCTGTTGTTGGCCGAGCGCGCGCTGGCCGTTGCCGCGGCCGTTTCGCCAACCGACCCCCGCCAGGGGTTCGACCTGCTGCTTTTCAAAGAGGCGATGCTCGATCGGATGGGCCATCGCCAGGATCAGGCCCAGGTGATCCGGCGCCTCAAGGCACTGGCCCCGTCGCTCGGCGAGCCCGCACTGGTGGCGCAGGCCTGCCTGCGCGAAGCGAACCTGAACGCCTATGCCGGCTCGGATGCCGCGGCGCTGGCGGCGGGGCTCGAGGCCTTGCGCCTGTTTCGCGAGGCCGGCGATCTGCCGGGCGAGGCCGAGGCCCGGCGCGAGTTGTCGTTTCTGCATTGGCGGGTCGGCGATCATGCGCAGGCGATCGTCGAGGCAAGGGCGGCGCTGGGCCTGCATCGCCAACTGGGCGACCTGCAGGGTGAGGCGACCGCGCTGCACAACCTGGGCGAGATCATGATCGGCCTGGGTAGTCCGGGGCAGGCGATGCCGTTGTTCGAACAGGCGATGGCGCTGCACTGGAGCCTGGGTCACCGGATCGGTGAGGTGCTGACCTACTTCGGCATGGCGCGCGCGCTGCGCCGTGCCGGGTCGACCCAGGCGGCCGGCCACCGTTACGCGGCCGCGTTGGCGCTGGCCGAGCAGCACGGCGAACGCACGATGCAGGCCCGCGCCCTGCACGCGATGGCCTGCCTGGCCATCGAGGCCCGCTCGCTGGACGAGGCGCTGGTTCTGCTCGGCCGGGCCATCGCGCTGGACCGGTCGATCAACTACGCGCATGCGCTGGGCCATGATCTGGCCGATCTCGCGATCCTGCACACGATGCGCCGCGAGGCCCTGCAGGCCCGGGCCGCGCTGACCGAATCGCTGGTCTGGTTCGAGAGCGTCGGCGACGACCACGCGATCGCGGCGGCACGGGCCCGGATGGCCGATCTCGACGCGGACCACTGGGCGGTTTTTCGTTTCGACGATCGGGCCGCGCCGATCAAGAGCCATCTGCAACTGGCCGAAGGCAAGGTCTATTGCGCGTTCGAATCGTCGATCGCCGGCGGCTGAGCGCCGGCACGTTGCGTGTTTACCGGGACCCGGTGCTGCCAAAGCCGCCGGCGCCGCGCGCCGACGCCTCGAACTGGTCGACGACACGGAAGCTCGCCTGCACCACCGGCAGGATCACCATCTGGGCGATGCGCTCGAAGGGTTCGATCACGAACGGCTTTTTGCCGCGGTTCCAGCAGGACACCTGCAACTGACCCTGGTAGTCGGAATCGATCAGGCCGACCAGGTTGCCCAGCACGATGCCGTGCCGATGCCCGAGCCCGGAGCGCGGCAGGATCACCGCGGCGTAGCCCGGATCGGCGACATGGATCGCGATGCCGGTGGGGATCATCGCACCGGCCCCGGGGGCCAGTGTCAGCGAGTTCTCGAGGCAGGCGCGCAGGTCCAGGCCGGCGCTGCCCGGGGTGGCATAGGCGGGCAGTTGGTCGCGGATCCGTGGGTCGATGATCTTGAGATCGATCTGCATGGGATTTCTCAGGTGGTGCCGGCGCGGCGGATGATGAAGCCAAAGACGCCCAGGATGATGCCCGGCAGCAGCAGGGGCTCGGACCACGGCGCCGGCAGGAACACCGCGATTCCGACCAGCGCCAGGCCGAGCAACCCCATGCCGGTGGCGGCGGTGCCCAGCAGGGCGCGCAGCGCCGGCGCCGCGCGTACGTCCGCCGGCTCGGGCAGGGTGCCGGTTGCGGCCGCGACGCGTGCGATCGCGGGCGCGGCCGGCGTGGCGGGCTGGCCCGCGCCCCAGGCGTGGGTCGACGGTTGCTGCGTGTGATCGAGCGGCCCGGACAATGACGCGGTGCGGGCCGCGTCGGCGGCCGCCCGCACCTCGCTGGCACTGGCCTGGCGGGGCAGCGAGTCGAGCGCGTTCATGATCGCGTGGTTGCGCTCGCTTTGCTCGCGCAGTCGCGCCGACACGGCCTGCGCGATGATCTGCGGGTCTTGCGCGAGCGAGGGGCCGACAATGCTCTCGACGTACTTGACGAAGTCGCCGCCCGGCGGTTCCAGCGACTGGTACAGGGGGGCCGGCATCAGGGGCTCTTGCGCTTCTTGCGGGGGGCCGGTGGCGGGTCGGATTCACCGGCCAGCCGGGTGGCGATCTGGGCGACCAGCGCCGCGGCGAGTTCATCTTTCGATGCCCGGGGCAGGACCTGCCCGCCGCGGGCATCGATCAGCAGCAACTCGTTGTCGTCCCGACCGAAGGTGTCGGGCCCGATGTTGGCGACCAGCAGGGGCACGCCCTTGCGCTCGCGCTTGGCCTGACCGTGGCGCAGCAGGTCCTCGCTCTCGGCGGCAAAGCCGACGCACCAGGGCGGGCGCGCCAGCCTGGCGACCGACGCCAGAATGTCGGGGTTCTCGATGAAGCTCAGCGTCGGTGCCTTGCCCTTGCCTTCTTTCTTGATCTTGCTGGCGCTGGGATTGGCAATGCCCCAGTCGGCCACCGCGGCGACCGCGATGAACAGGTCGGGGCGCGGTTCGCAGGCGGCCATCACCGCGTCGAACATGTCGCGCGCGCTGCGCACATCGATCCGCCGCACGCCGATCGGCGTGGGCAGGGCGCAGGGGCCGGCGACCAGCGTCACTTCGGCCCCGGCATGGCGGCAGGCCCGGGCAACGGCAAAGCCCATCTTGCCGCTGGAGCGGTTGGTGATGCCGCGCACCGGATCGATGGCCTCATAGGTGGGGCCGGCGGTGATCAGCACCTTGCGCCCGGCCAGGTGCCGCGCCGTGAAGAAGGCGATCACCGCGTCGAGGATCTCGTGCGGCTCGCTCATCCGGCCAACGCCGGTTTCGCCGCAGGCCTGGTCGCCGGCGGCCGGGCCGATCAGCGCGATACCGTCGCGGGCCAGCTGCTCGACGTTGCGTTGGTTGGCCGGGTTCGCCCACATCTCGCGGTTCATCGCAGGGGCCAGCGCGAGCGGGCGGTTGCGGGCGGCGCAAAGCGTGGACAGCAGGTCGTCGCACAGGCCGTGCGCGAGCTTGGCCATGAAGTCGGCCGAGGCCGGCACGACCAGGATCAGGTCGGCCTGCCGGCCCAGTTCGATGTGCGCCATGTTGTTGTCGATGCGCGGATCCCAGGCATCGGTGTACACCGGGTGGCCGGACAGGGCCTGGAACGTGACGGCGCCGACGAACCGGGTGGCGGCCCCGGTCATCACGACATCCACCCGGGCGCCGTGCCCCTGCAGCAGGCGCAGCAGTTCGGCGGCCTTGTAGGCGGCGACCCCGCCGGTCACGCCAAGCAGGATTCTTCGTCCGGACAGACTCATCGACAGGCTCCTGGGTGCGGGCTGAAATACGGGCTGAAATACGGGCGGGATACAGGCTACCGGGGTGACTGGACAGCGTCCGATGTGCGTCCCCTGCGCCAGCGCAGGATCTCGTCCAGGATCAGGCAGATGGCGCCCAGCGTGATCGCGCTGTCGGCCAGATTGAACGCCGGAAAGTACCATGGATGCTGAAAAAACAGCAGGAAATCCACGACCTTGTGATGCACCAGGCGGTCGATCACATTGCCCAGCGCACCGCCCAGGATCATCGCCAGTGCAAACGGGAACAACCACTGGCCACGCCTCGCCTGGCGTAGCAGGTAGACGATGAACACCGAGGCGGCCAGCGCCAGCACGGTGAAGAACCAGCGCTGCCAGCCCTGGGCGTCGGCCAGGAAGCTGAAGGCCGCGCCCGGGTTGTACACGAGCGTCAGGTCGAACAGCCCGGGAATGACCGGCAGGCGCTCGTACTCGGCAAAGCGATCGAGCACCACCCATTTGCTCACCTGGTCGAGCCCGATCACCACGGCCGCCAGAGCCAGCCAGGGCGCCATCGCGGCCCGCGCCGGCACGTCAGGCGTGCTCACGCACTTCTCCGTCGCCGTGCAGGTTGCTGACGCAACGCCCGCACAGGCCGGCATGCTCGCCACTGGCGGCGACATCGTCGGTGTAGTGCCAGCAGCGCTCGCACTTGGTGGCCTGGCTGGCGGTGACGGCGATGCCGGCCGGCCCCTCGTGCAGCGTCGCCCGCGACGTGATCAGCACGAAGCGCAGGTCGTCGCCCAGGCTGGCCAGTGCCGCGTGGGTGTCGCCCTGCGCGTGGATGTCGACCTCGGCCTGCAGGCTGGCGCCCAGCTGGCTCGATTCGCGCAGTGACTCGATGTCCTTTTGCACCAGCGCCCGCGCCTGGCGGACCAGCTCCCAGCGGGCGATGCGCGCGTCGCGCCCGGTGTCGGGCGGGAACGCATACCAGGTCTCGGTGAAGATCGTGCCGTTGGCCTGCGCGGTGTCCGGCACGAACTCGCGCCAGGCTTCCTCGGCGGTGAACGAGAGCATCGGCGCCATGATGCGCAACATGCTGTGCAGGATGTGCGTCAACGCGGTCTGTGCCGAGCGGCGGGCATGAGAGTCGGCCCCCATGGTGTAGAGCCTGTCTTTCAGGATGTCCAGGTAAAACGCACCCAGGTCCTCCGAGCAGAAGTTCTGCAGCTTGGCCACCACCGGATGGAACTCGAACCTCGCCAGGTCTTGCTCGATACCCTGTTGCCAGCGCTCGGTCATGGCCAGCGCGTAGCGGTCCAGGTCCAGCATCTGCTCGATTGGCACCCCGTGGCGGGCGGGATCGAAGTCCGAGACGTTGGCCAGCAGGAAGCGCAGCGTGTTGCGAATCCGCCGGTAGGCTTCGACCACGCGCTTGAGGATCTCCTCGGAAAGCTTCAGCTCGCCCGAGTAGTCGCTGCTGGCGACCCAGAGGCGCAGGACCTCGGCGCCCAGCTTGCTGTAGATGTCCTGCGGATCGATGCCGTTGCCCAGCGACTTGGACATCTTGCGCCCCTGGCCATCGACGACGAAGCCGTGGGTGAGCAGCGCCTTGTAGGGCGCGCAGCCGTTGAGCATAGCCGAGGTCAGCAGCGACGAGTGGAACCAGCCGCGGTGCTGGTCGCTGCCTCGAGGTACAGGTCGGCCGGGAACACCGATTGGGCCGCGTGCGAGCCGCGCAGCACCGTCTGGTGCGTGGTGCCCGAATCGAACCAGACGTCCAGCGTGTCCTGGTTCTTGATCCATTGGCCGTCATCGGCCTGGCCGATCGCGGTCAGCAACTCGGCCACGCTGATCCGCTGCCAGGCCTCGATGCCCTCGGCCTCGATTCGCTTGGCGACCAGCTCCAGCATCTGCGCGTTCTGCGGATGAAGCTCGCCCGTCTGGCGGTGCACGACGAAGGCCATCGGCACGCCCCACTGGCGCTGGCGGGACAGGGTCCAGTCGGGGCGGTTGGCGATCATCGCGTGCAGCCGCGCCTTGCCCCAGCCCGGGTAGAAGTCGGTCTCGTCGATCGCCTTGAGCGCGGTTGCCCGCAATGTCGGGCCGCCATCGAGCGGCTGCAGATCCATGCCGGCGAACCACTGCGACGATGCGCGATAGATGATCGGCGTCTTGTGGCGCCAGCAGTGCATGTAGCTGTGCGTGTACTTGCTGGCCTTGAACAGCGCACCGTTCTCACGGATCTGGTCGACGATCAGCGGGTTGGCCTTCCAGATCGTCAGGCCGCCGAAATACGGCAGGTCCTGCGCATATTCGCCGTTGCCCAGCACCGGTTGCAGGATCTCGTTGTCGGCCAGCCCGTAGTGCTTGCACGAATGAAAGTCGTCGACCCCGTAGGCCGGCGACGAATGCACGATGCCGGTGCCGGTATCGAGCGTGACGTACTCGCCCAGGTACACCGGCGAGAGGCGATCGTAGAACGGGTGCGCAAAGCGGATGTTCTCCAGCGCCTGTCCCTTGGTGCGGGCGATGATCTCGCCCTGCAGGCCCCACGATTCGAGACTGGGTGCGACCCGCTCGCTGGCCAGCAGCAGCAGCGTCGGTTCACCCTGCCACTCGGTGCGCACCAGCGCGTACTCGAACTCGGGGTGCAGGTTCAGTGCCTGGTTGGCCGGAATGGTCCACGGGGTCGTGGTCCAGATCACGCAATAACCGCGCCGGGTCGGCAGGCTGTCCAGCCCGAACGCCTTGGCCAGCGCCGGCAACTGGTCGGACACGAAACCGAAGCCCACGTCGATCGCGATGTCGTGCTTGTCGGCATACTCGACCTCGGCCTCGGCCAGCGCCGAGCCGCAATCGAAGCACCAGTTCACCGGCTTGAGGCCGCGGAACACGAAGCCTTTTTCCAGCAGCCGGCCCAGCGCACGCAACTCGTCCGCTTCGTTGGCCGGGTTCATCGTCAGGTAGGGGTTGTCCCATTCACCCAGCACACCGAGCCGGATGAAGTCCTTTTTCTGGCTGGCGATCTGTTCGGTGGCGTAGGCGCGCGAGCGCGCCTGGACCTCGTCGGCCGGCAGGCCGCGCCCGTATTTTTCTCGATCTGGATCTCGATCGGCATGCCGTGGCAGTCCCAGCCCGGCACGTAGCGGGCATCGAACCCGGCCATGTTGCGGCTCTTGACGATCATGTCCTTGAGGATCTTGTTGACCGCGTGTCCGGTATGGATCGCCCCGTTGGCATACGGCGGCCCATCGTGCAATACCCAGACCGGGCGGCCCAGCGAGGCCTCGCGGATCCGGTCATAGACCCGCTGCTCCTGCCACTGCGCCACCCACGCCGGTTCGCGCCTGGCCAGGTCGCCGCGCATCGGGAACCGGGTATCGGGCAGGTTCAGCGTGTCGCGGTAGCCGGCGCCGGCCTTGCCGCCGGCGCTAGCCGAGGCCGGGGAGGCGTTGTTCGCGTGGGGCGCTTTCGGTTTGTCAGCCTTGGGCATGGTTGTCCTGGTTCGCAAGGAAGTAGTCCCGGGCCTGCCCGGCATCGATGTCGATCTGCCGGCGCAGCCCTTCGAGCGATTCGAACGGCAGCTCGTCGCGTAGTTTCGAAAGGAATTCCACCCGGATCGATTCGCCGTAGATCATTCGGTCGAAATCGAACAGGTGCACCTCGAGCAGCAATTCGCCATCCGCGGTCACGGCAGGGCGGCTGCCCAGGTTGGCCACCCCGGCCAACGGCCTGGCGGCCAGGCCGTGCACCTGCACGACAAAGATGCCATGCACCGCCGAGCGGGCAAACGGCAGGCGCACGTTGAGCGTCGGGTAACCGAGCGTGCGTCCCAGCTGCCGGCCCTTGACCACCGGGCCGCTGATCGTGAAGGGGCGGCCCAGCAACTGGGCCACGCGCTCGAAATCGCCGGCGTGCAGCGCCGCGCGCACCAGCGAGCTGGAAATCCGCTGCCCGTCGTCCAGGCTGACCGTGTGCATCCGGTGAAGCTGGTAGCCGCTTGCCTGGCGACTGGCCAGCAGCTCGAAGTCGCCCTGGCGGCGGGCGCCGAAGCGAAAGTCGTCGCCGATCAGCAGCTGTCGCACCTGCAGTCCGTCGACCAGGATCTCGTCGATGAAGCGCTCGGCCGAAGTGGAGGCCAGCGCGTCGTCGAATGGCAGGATACAGACCCGATCGACCCCGCAGGCCGCCAGTGCATCGAGCTTGTCCGGTTCGTTGCTGATGCGCGCCGGCGGCTTGCCGCCCGAGCGCATCGCGAAGAATTCACGCGGGTGCGGCTCGAAGCTCAACACGCAGACCGGCAGTGCCTGCGGCGCGCAGAGTTCGCCAAGCCTGCGCAGCATCGCCCGATGGCCCAGGTGGACCCCGTCGAAATTGCCGATGGTGAGCCCGCAGGGGCGGCGCTCGGCAGGCGCGGGCAGGGTGCGAAAAACCTCCATGATCGGTGGGCGGTCCGGCTGTTTGGGCAAAACCGGAAATTATAGAGGGTTGGCCGCCGCGACTCGGAAAAGCACCGGTGCGCTGCCCGCCGGGTGCTACACTCGCCGCGCATGAAATCCGTCGTCATCCTGATTTCCGGGCGTGGCTCGAACATGGTCCGGATAGCCACCGCCTGTCGCGACGAGCAGTGGCCGGCCAGGATCTCGGCCGTGATCAGTAACGAACCGCGGGCGGCAGGTCTGTCCGCGGCCCGTGACCTGGGCATCCCGACGCGGATCGTGCCCCATCGCGATCATGCCGACCGCGAGGCCTTCGACGCGGCCCTGGCCGCCCAGATCGACGCACACGCGCCCGACCTGGTCATCCTCGCCGGGTTCATGCGCATCCTCACCCCGGGCTTCGTGACCCGCTACCAGAACAGGTTGATCAACATCCATCCGTCGCTGCTACCGGCCTTCCCGGGCCTGCACACCCACGCCCGGGCGATCGCGGCCGGGGTCAAGGTCCACGGCGCGACCGTGCACTATGTGACCGCCGAACTGGATGCCGGACCCATCATCGCGCAGGCGGTCGTGCCCGTGTTCGATGCCGATACCGCCGACTCCCTGCAGGCACGGGTGCAGCAGGCCGAGCATCGCCTGTACCCGGCTGCGGTGCGCTGGCATGTCGGTGGCCAGATCAGCGTGCATGACGGGGTGACCCGGCTGGCCGCCGCGGGGCCGGCCGCGCTTGGCCTGGCCGCACCCGGACCGGCGGTCGACCATGGCCGCTGAACCGCGTGGCAGAGGGGGCAAAGGGGTCAGCGGGGGTAATGGAGCCGCCGGCCGGCCAGTATCCGGTCGCGGCGCGACCGGCCGGCGGCAGGCCGGGCGATCGAACCGGAACCCGCGCGCGGTCGCGACCGACTGGCTGACCGGCCTGGTCAAGGCCTTGCTGACGTTCGAGCGACCCGCCGACCAATCGATGCGGACCTTTTTTCGCGAGCATCCGGCGATTGGCCAGCGCGACCGCGGCCTGCTCGCCGACCGCGCCTATTCGGTGCTGCGCAACCGCCGCTTGTTCGCCCACCTGGCCGAGTCCGGCTCGGGCCCGCTCGAGCGGCGCATGGCGCTGATCGCCGATGCCCGCAGCGGGCAGGCGGTGATGCGTCCCAGTGCGCCCGAACGCGAATGGCTGCAGCGGCTGGCGCAGATCGACGAGGCGTCGTTCCCCGACCCGGTGCGCCACAGCCTGCCCGACTGGCTGGCCGGCGGCCTGGCCGAACTGATGCCACCGGCCCAGCAGGCGGCGCTGGGGCAGTACCTGTTGCAGGGCGCGCCGCTCGATATCCGCATCAATCCGCTCAAGGCGGACCGCCACCAGGTCGGCGAACAGCTCGAAAAAGCCAACATCGGCCGCCTCGAGGTTTCGCCCGACGGGCCGCTGGCCGGGCTGGATACGCTGGTGCGCCTGCAGGGTCACCCGGCGCTGGAACGCCTGCCCGGCTTCGAGGCCGGCTGGTTCGAGGTCCAGGATGCCGGCTCGCAACTGGTGGCGCAGCTGTGCGGTGCCCGGCGCGGCCAGACCGTGGTCGACTTTTGCGCCGGCGCCGGTGGCAAGACGCTGGCGCTGGCGGCCAGCATGCGCTCGCGCGGTCAGCTGTATGCATTCGATGTTTCGGATCGGCGGCTGGCGGCGATGCGCCCGCGGCTGGCCCGAAGCGGCGCCACGAACGTGCAGCCGATGCGCCTCACCGATGAGGGTGACGCGCGCCTCAAGCGGCTTGCCGGTCGTGCGGACCTGGTGTTGGTCGATGCGCCCTGCAGCGGTACCGGGACGCTGCGGCGCAATCCCGACCTGAAGTGGCGCCACGATGCGCAGGTGCTGGCACGGCTGTTCGAGCAACAGCAGTCGATCCTCACGGCGGCCTCCCGGTTGGTCAAGCCGGGTGGGCGGCTGGTCTACGTGACCTGCAGCCTGCTGGCCCGCGAAAATGAACAGGTCGCGCTCGCCTTCGAGGCGGCCCACGGGGCCGGTTTCGTGCGCGAAGACCTCGTCGCCGGGCTGGCGCTGCCCGGCGAGCGGCCGCCGATGCCGGCCGGCAGTGCTGGATTTCTACGCCTTTGGCCCCATTTGGATGACTGCGACGGGTTTTTCGCGGCCGCCTGGCGCAAAGCGGTCAACTGATGGCCCTGGGTCACGTTTTTCACGGTCGATCCCCGGGAACCGCCACCTGGTATCGGATTGCCCTCGATTGGGACCGCCGGGCGACCGCGGGGCCTGCGGCACCGGCCGGCGGTCCCGCGCATGGGGCCGAAAGTCGCGCGAACAGGGGATTGAGCCGTTCCGCGTGTGGTGCGCAGTCGATTTCCCCGCCTGCTGCGGCCACGCAGCAGGTAGAATATGGCGTTTTAGTAAGAAATTCTTTACGGAGTAACAAAAGCCGATGGATGCTGTCTTGCGCTTTCTCGACCAGGGCCTTCTCGATTTCAGCTGGTGGCAGATCATCATTGCCACGCTGGCGCTGACGCATGTCACGATCGCGGCGGTCACGATCTTCCTGCACCGTTGCCAGGCGCATCGCGCGCTCGAGTTGCATCCGATCCCCTCGCATTTCTTCCGTTTCTGGCTCTGGCTCACCACGGGCATGGTCACCAAGGAGTGGGCGGCCATCCACCGCAAGCACCACGCCAAGTGCGAAATGGAAGGCGATCCGCACAGCCCGAAGGTGTTCGGCCTGAGCAAGGTGTTGCTCGAGGGCGGGGAGCTGTACCGTGCCGAATCCAAGAACCAGGAAACCCTGGACAAGTACGGTCACGGCACGCCCGATGACTGGATGGAACGGAACATCTACACCAAGCACTCGGTGCTCGGCGTCAGCCTGATGATGATCATCGACATTGCCTTGTTCGGTGTCGTGGGTGTGTCCGTATGGGCGGTCCAGATGCTCTGGATCCCGGTCACGGCGGCCGGTGTCATCAACGGCATCGGTCACTACTTTGGCTATCGGAACTTCGATATCGCCGATGCGAGCACCAACGTCTTCCCCTGGGGCATCCTGATCGGCGGCGAGGAGCTGCACAACAACCATCATGCGTACGGCACATCGGCCAAGCTGTCGTCCAAGTGGTACGAGTTCGACATCGGCTGGATGTACATCCGTATCCTGTCGATGCTGGGCCTGGCCAAGGTGCGCAAGGTGGCGCCCAAGCCCTGCCTGCTGGTGCCCGAGGCGGCGAAGGCCCGAGCCGACGGCGAGACGCTGCAGGCGGCGATCGCGCTGCGCTACGAGCTGATGTCCGACTATGCGCACGCTGCGGCGTGCCTGTGCCGAGGAGGCCGCGCGGCTCAAGGCGCTCAAGTCGCCCGAGTTCAAGCTGCTGCGCAATGCCCGTGAGTGGCTGCACCTGGATTCGACCAGTGGACACGCGAGCAAAGCGCCAACCTGAGTTCGATCTATGCGGCCAGTTCACGGATTGCCTACCTCGTGCACATGCGCCAGGAGTTGTCGGCACTCTGGGAGCGCTCGACGCAGTCGCGCGAGCAACTGGTCAAGCAACTGCAGAACTGGTGCGACCGGGCCGAGCAGAGCGGCGTGACCGCGCTGCGCGACATGGCGCAGAACATGCGCCGCTTCGCGCCGATCGGCGGCTGATCCGCCCCGGCAGGGGGTTCCTGCCAGCGAGCCCAACACAACAAAGCCCCGCAAGGGGCTTTGTTTTTGGCCGGACATATCGTCGCAAGCGGGATCGTCGCAAACAGGCCGGGCAGAAAAACCGCCCGAAGGCGGCCTTGGCAACCGGGCGCGCCCGCTTACTTGATTTTTGCTTCCTTGTAGGCGACATGCTTGCGAGCGACGGGATCGAACTTCTTGATCTCCATCTTCTCGGGCATGTTGCGCTTGTTCTTGGTGGTCGTGTAGAAGTGGCCGGTACCGGCGGTGCTTTCCAGTTTGATCTTTTCACGCATGTCTTTGCTCCGACTGGATTGAGCGGCAGGGCGGGGGCGCCGTGCCGTCGTGGGGTCAGTCAAATTGATTCGGGCTGGCCGCGACTCAGACGGCTTCGCCGCGGGCGCGCAGGTCGGCCAGGATCGTGTCGATCCCGTTCTTGTCGATCGTGCGCAGCGCGGCATTGGTCAGGCGCAGGCGCACCCAGCGGTTTTCGCTCTCGACCCAGAACCGGCGGTTGTGAAGGTTCGGCAGGAACCGGCGCTTGGTCTTGTTGTTGGCATGGGAAACATGGTTCCCGACCATCGGGCCCTTCCCGGTGACTTGGCAAACGCGCGACATCCTGATTCTCCAAAGGTGGCAAGGCGCTTCGGGCCCGACCGCCTTGCTGGTGGCACCGGGCGCTGTTGCATTGGCCGCTGTTGCATTAGCAATATCCCCGTGTTTGGGGGTGACCAAGGCGCGAGCGCAGTAAAGCCCATAAGTATAACCGAACTGCCAGGCAAGAACCAGCCAAGGTTCAGAGAAGGCCGCGCTCGGCAAAAGACATCGTGCGATTGCCGGCGATGATCAGGTGGTCGAGTACGCGGATTTCGAGGTGGGCGAGGGCATTGCGCAGCGCCTCGGTGAGCAGGCGGTCGGCATGGCTGGGTTCGGCCACGCCGGACGGGTGATTGTGCGCGAAGATCACCCTGCCGGCATTCAGTTCGATCGCGCGGCGCACGATCTCGCGGGTAGACGGCGGTTTGCGACAGCGTGCCCTGAAACAGCATGTCGGCGGCCAGCAGGTGGTTACGGTTGTCCAGAAACAGGCCGACGAACGACTCGGAAGGGCGGTCCCGCAGCCAGAGCCGCAGGTAGTCACGCACCGCGACCGGAGAATCGAGCACGCTGCCCTGGCTGATCTCGCCCAGCAGCGTGCGCCGGGCGATTTCCTGCGCAGCCTGTAAGCCGGCCCAGCGGGCCGCCCCGACCCCCGGGACATCGCAGATTGCGCGCGGCTGGCACGCACCAGCCCGTACAGGCCGCCAAAGCGGACCAGCAGCTCCTGGGCCAGATCGAGCACGTGCTGGCGGCGACTGCCGGTGCGCAGACAGACGGCCAGCAGTTCGGCATCGGACAGGGCCTGCGGACCTTGTTGCAGCAGGCGCTCGCGTGGGCGCATGTTTTCGGGCCATTCCCGGATCGACACTTGGCATCCCTTAGAATCGTGTGATGAGCGAAACCAGCCGGACCGTCGGGCCCAACGACCATTTGACCCTCCATTACCGTCTCAGTCTCGTTGACGAGGCGGTCGAAGTGGTTAGTACCTTCGATGGTCGGCCGGCCACGCTGCAACTGGGATGCGGTCAGCTGGCCGCCCCCCTCGAGGCCTGCCTGCTGGGCCTGCCGGAGGGCGCCGAGCAACGGTTCGAACTGGCGCCCGATTCGGCCTACGGCTCGCGCCACCCTGACATGATCCAGTCATTCTCGCGTACGGTCTTCGATGCCAACACCGATGCCGCCGCCGACGGGGGATACCAGCCGGGGGACATCGTCAGCTTTCGCGGGGCGGGCGGCGAGCAGGTCGCCGGGGTGCTCAAGGCCATCGACGAACAACGGGTCGTCATGGATTTCAACCACCCGCTCGCGGGCCGATCGCTGGCCTTCGATGTGCGGATTCTCGGCATCCTCTGACGCCTGCCGGGGCAATGGGAAGACACTGATGGAAGCACTGTTGGCCCAACCACGCGGCTTTTGCGCCGGCGTTGACCGCGCGATCGAGATCGTCGAGCGGGCGATCGAACAGTTCGGGGCGCCCATCTACGTGCGCCACGAGATCGTGCACAACGATTACGTGGTCGGCGAACTGCGCAAAGGGCGCCGTGTTCGTCGACGAACTGGTCGAAGTGCCCGACGGCTGCACCGTGATCTTCTCGGCGCACGGCGTGTCCCGCCAGGTGCGTGACGAGGCGGCGGCGCGCGGCCTGAACGTGTTCGATGCGACCTGCCCGCTGGTCACCAAGGTGCATGTCGAAGTGGCCAAATTGCGCCGGGCCAACTGCGAGGTGGTGATGATCGGCCACGCCGGCCATCCCGAGGTCGAAGGCACGATGGGACAGGCGGACGAGGGCATCTACCTGGTCGAGAATGTCGCGCAGGTCCAGGCGTTGCAGGTGCGCAACCCGGATGGCCTGGCGTTCGTTACCCAGACCACGCTGTCGGTCGATGATTGCAGCGTCATCATCGATGCGCTCAAGTCGAGATTTCCGTCGATCCGCGAGCCCAAGAAGCAGGACATCTGCTATGCGACCCAGAACCGCCAGGATGCGGTCAAGTTCATGGCGCCGCAATGCGACCTGGTGCTCGTGATCGGCTCACCGACCAGTTCGAACTCTAACCGCCTGCGCGAGGTCGCCGAGAAGCTCGGCTGCGAGGCCCGGATGATCGGCAGCGCCGACGAACTCGAGCCTTCCTGGGTCGAGGGCCGTCGCCGGGTGGGCGTGACCGCCGGTGCTTCGGCGCCCGAGGTACTGGTGACCCAGCTGGTCGACCGGCTGCGCGAGCTGGGGGTGCGTTCGGTGCGGCCGCTGGACGGGGTGCAGGAGCAGATGACCTTTCCGATGCCCAAGGGGTTGAGCCGCTCTCGCTGAGCCACCAGGGCGCCGGCGTCTGCCCTATCGGGGGCATTTTTGCGCGCTGGGCGCGGATTCCGGCGGGGCCTGGCGACCGCCCATCCCCACGGACCTCGTCCGCTGACCCGGCCGACCGAAGATAGGGGACGCCTTCGCCCGCCGACCAGGGGCTTAGTGCGCCCCCCGTCTGAACAGGCCCTAGATGCAGCCGACCGACATTGCCCTGGATTCCGAGCCCGCCGACCTGGACTACCTGTTCGGCGTGGCCGAGTTGACGCGCCTCAGCCCGGGGTTGATGCAGGCACTCGAGCAACAGGTCTTCATCGCCGCGACCGCGGTAAACGCCGCCCACGGCCGCCTGCAGGTTCACGACCAGCTTGGCGGCCAGCTGACCGCCCACTGGCCGCCGCGCCAGAGGGATAGACGCTCGGACGGGTTGCGCCTGGTGCTCGACAGGTTGGGCCTGCGCCCGCTCGAGGGCAGCGAGCCGGTGCATGCCCAGGTTGTCGAGACGATCGACGGGCCGCGGCGCGAGACTGTCGACGTCATCCGCGTGCCGGTCTCGCTGGGCGAGCGCCTGCTGCGCGCCGAGTTGTCACTGGTGAGTCATCAGGGAAATGACCAGATCGATCCTGCCCACCCTGTGCTGCGCGCGGCGATCGCCCTGATCCAGCAGTCGCTGGTGGGCACGCTGCGCCACCTGGCCGATACCCGCCGCCTGGCTGCGATGTACCTGGCCTCGCCGGCGCTTCTGTATTTTCTCGATGGTTCGGGCAACATCGTCGCGGCCAGCGATCTGTGGCTGCGCCATTTTGGTTACCGGCGCGAGGATGTCATCGGCCGCAACGCGCGCAACTTCATGACCCGCCAGTCGCGTCAGGCCTTCATGAAGGTGCGCACCGGCCTCTGGCGCTCGGGCGGCTGTCGCGACTACCCGTGCCAGTTCCGTCAAGCAGAACGGCGAGGTGGTCGATGCGCTGCCGTCGGCCAGTATCGAATTCGACCGGCACGGCTGGCCGATCAATGTCAAGTGTTCGCTCAACGATGTCACCGAGTTGCTGCGCCTGCAACGCGGGCTCGAGTCCGGTCAGCAGCGCGACTCCCTGACCCAGGTGGCCCGTAGCGAGGCGTTCGAAGACCGGCTGATGCAGGAGGTGGCGCGGGCGCATCGCCACGAATCGATCGTGTCGCTGGTGCGCTTTCATGTCGAGGGTCGAACCGCATTCATGCCGAGTCAGCAAGGCCGCCGCCGATCAATTGTTGTGCGACATTGTCGAGATCACCTGGGTCGTCATCCGTGCACCGACGAGATCGGCCGCGTCAGTGACGACGGCTCGCGCTGATGCTGCCCCAGACCGACTCCGCCGGCGCCTGGGCGCTGGTCGACCGGCTGCAGGCCGCGGTGGCCTTCCTGCGCCACCCGGCGCCCGATCGGGCCGCGCTACGCGGCATCAGCTTCGGCCTGGCCAGCAGCGAGGCCGGGCCTGCCCGACGAGCTGCTGGCGCGTGCCGAGGTGGTGGCCTTGCAGTCGGCCTGCTCGGCGATCGACCAGGCGGTGTCCTGGGGACGCGCGTCCGCCGTCCAGCCTCGATGACGGCCACGGCGACGTCGGTCGAACGGCGGAACCGGCAGGTTCCTATAGCCTGGAGGGGATAGGCGCCGCAGTGGTATAACCGGCAGCGTGGGCGGGCAGGGGGCCCGGCACGGGCGCAACCGCGCGCAGGACCGGACGGGGATCACGGAGGACAGGACATGGCGGCGGCACAGGGTATGCGGGTAGGGATCTTCGGCCTGGGCACCATCGGGCGGGAGGTGGCCAGGCGGCTACACCAGGGCATCGAAGGCCTCGTACTGGCCGGCGCGTCGGCACGCGACCAGCACAAGGCGACGGTCTGGCTGGGTGGTGGTTGCGGCGCACCATCACCGATGCCCGGGGCCTGGCCGATAGCTGCGACGTGATCCTCGAATGCGCCGTCGCGGCCTTTGCGCAGATCGCCGACGCGGTCATTGACTGCGGGCGGATCTTCGTGCCGCCTGCGGGTGGCCTGCTCAAGCTGCCCGATCTCACCGAGCGGGCGCGCCAGAGCGGTGCCCGCATCATCGTGCCAACCGGCGCCCTGCTCGGCCTGGACGCGGTGCGTGCGGCGGCCGAGGGCACGATTCACTCATCGCGGGTGGTCTCTTCGCGCAAGCTGCCGCGGCCTGGCTGGCGCGCCGCATCTGGTGGACAACAACGTCGACATCAGCACCTGTCCGAACCGCTGCTCGTGCCCGAGGGCAGCGGGACGGGGCCGCCGGCTTTCCGGCGACCGTGAATGTCGCTGCCGCGCTGGTTTGGCCGGTATCGGGCCCGACCGGTACCGAGGTGCAGATCTGGGCCGATCCGGGGATCGATCGCAACATCCACCAGATCGAGGTCGACGCCGACAGTGCGCGCCTGTCGATGCGCACGAGAACGTGCCCAGCGCGGAGAATCCGCCAGCGGCCGGACGCGCCGAGCCGTCGCTCGCCTGCGCGGCTCGTGGCCACGTTCCGGGTCGGCAGCTGAGCAGGCTCTAGCCGACCGACAGGCGGGCCGGCCGACTGATAGGCTTGCCGGGAAGAGGCGCCGCGGGCTTGATCACCAGAATGATGGGAACCTCCTTCGGTGCCCCCGCGATGCCTGCCTGCGCGATCAATCGTTGTTTTGCATTTCATCGACGCCACGCGCTGCGATGCCTGGCTGGCCTGTCCGTCGCCTGCCTGGCCACGCTCAAGGACGGCGTCCGGCTGGCAGGCTACCAGCGACAGTAAACGCTACCGGGTCTCGTTGTGCGCTCGTGAGCAGCCGGTGCGAATCGGCCGCTTTCAGACCTGGGCTTTCTGCCGGACCTGTCGACCCTCGACGGCGCACCGGTGCGCACGCCCGCCCTGTCGGTGGCGGGCGGAATGCCCGCCCACGGGCACGGCCTGCCAAGCGCACCCCAGGTCACGGGTCCTGATCGGAACGGGCGTTGGCTCATCGAGGGCCTGCGCTTCAACATGCCCGGCCAGTGGCAGCTGCAGGTCGCAACGATCTGCCGGCCGGTGCCGACGTGGCCTCGCTTCGTGCCGCTGCTTGCAGCCCGACCCGGATGCGCCGGCGCGCCGTGCCCTTGCTATACACCTGGCTGGTCGCCTGGTTGGGCCGTGCGGGCTCTGGGCCGGCCCCGCCAGTGCACGCTGGAGCGATCAGCAACTGGCGCTGTTGCGCTCGCTGAGCCTGCCGGTGGGCGACCCTGGCGCGGAGAGGGCAGGCGCAGCGCTCGCGCTGCCCGAGCCATCGAACCGGCTGGCCGATGATCCCGCGGCGGTGGCCCCGGGGGCCCGCCTGTTCGTCGATCTCCGGTTCAGTGCCAATGGCGGGTTGTCCTGCGCAAGCTGCCACCGGGCCGACCTGGCGTACACCGATGGCCGTGGTCGCGCAGGGCATCGCGCAGTGAGCCGCAACACGCCGACCCCGCCGGCGCGGCGGCGCAGACCTGGTTTTACTGGGACGGCCGACGCGACTCGCTCTGGTCACAGGCGCTGATTCCGTTCGAGGCACCCGACGATGGGGCTGTCGCGCCTGGCCGGTCAACCGACCGCTCGCCGATCCCGGTTACCGGCAGGCGCTGGGATCGATTACGGCGCCGATCCGATGCTGGCGCGGCTCGAGGCCGACCTGCGGCCGCCGGGCTCTGGCAGTCGGCTCACAGTGATGCCGGCCCGCTGGGTGACGCGACGGCGCGCCAGCGCTGGTTTTCGATGACCGCAGGCCTGCGCGATCGCGTCAACCGGGGTTTTCGTGGCCGGCAAGGCAATCGCGGCCTATCAGCGCACAGCGATGCCGGCGCCGACCCGCTTCGATCATGGCCCGCTGGGGCGCGGGCAACAGGGGGCCGGCACCGGATGCTGACCGAGCAGGAGCAGGCGGGCGCCGAGTTGTTCATCGATGATTCGCGGTAACTGGCTGCGTGCGCTACACAACGGCCCGCTGCTCACGAACGGCGGTTTTCGGTACAATGTCGGCTCGGGGCGCTTCGACGGCGACACCCCTGACTTTGGGCGGCTGTTCGCAGTGGGGAAGACCGCGGTGTTGCAGACCGAGTTCAACTGCGTCGGCCGCTACAGCGATGCGGCACCGTCTCCGCAGTGTGCGGCGATCCGGTTTCTGAACCGCGACGAGCACCAGCCATTGGCCGGCGCCTTCAAGACGCCGACGTGCTGCGCCACCTTCACCAGGACGGCGCCGTACTTTTCACGCTCGCCGCTTCGCGACCCTGGGCGAGGTGCTGCGCCACCATCGGGAGCCGCCCCCGAACGGTGGCGCGCATCCGCACGAGCTCGCCCGGCTGACACTCACCGATCGCGAGCTGGACGAGCTGGCAGCTTTCTTGCGCATCGCCAGCCGTGGATCTGGCGCCGGCGCATGCCGTCGTTTCCGCAGCGAGGTGGAACCAGTGCGCAACGCCTGCGCGCCGCGTGGCCGTCGTCGACGGATTTGTCACTGCGCCCGGTGTATGTCGCTGTCACGCTCGGTGCTGGCCGACGGCCCGACCGATTCGGCCCAGTCCGGTGCGCCAGCCTCACGGCGGCACGGACACGAAACCTCCTTCTCCAAGGGACCACACTGATGCGACGCGCTCTTTTCGCGCTGGCTTTTGCCGCGACGATGCCTCGCCCAGGCCGCCAATGAACACCTGGAGCGGCCAATGGGGCCCGGTGATCCAATGGCCGCACATCGCCATCAGCGCCAGCAACCTGCCGGATGGTCGTATCCTGACCTGGTCCTCGACCGAGACCGACAGTTTTCCGGCGAACCGCGAGTTCACCCACGCCGCGGTGTTCGATCCGGTGACCGGAACCTTCCAGGGCGCGAACAGCAATTTCCACGACATGTTCTGCGCCGGTGTCTCGATGCTCGAGGACGGCAGTGTGGTGGCCTCGGGTGGCAACCCGGAAGACCGGCGCACCAGCAGTTTCAACTACCAGACCGGCAATTGGAGCGTTGGCGGACATGAACTTCACCCGCTGGTATGTACAACGTGACGCTGCCCGGCAATGAGATCTTCGCCACGCTCGGCAAGGTCGGCCGGTAGCAACTCGGAGCGCTACGAGCCGGTGTCCAACCGTTGGGTCCACACCACCGGTGCGTCGATGCAGACCCCGGTGACCGAGCAGAACGACAAGAACGCCGCGCCCATCGTCAACTCGGCGTCCGATCTGGCAGTGGCAGCCGCAGTCACCGTGTCGCCCAACGGGTCGGTGTTCCACGCCGGGCCGACCTGCAGACGATGCACCTGTTCGACCCCAATGGCAGCGGCGGCACGCAGGCGCTCGGTGCGCTGGCGGGAACGCGGGTGCGCGGCTTTGGCAACCTGGTCAACTACGATGCCGGCAAGGTGATGATCCTGGGCGGCTCAGACCGTACCCAGAATCCCCCGACCACGACCGATGTGTTCCTCGCCGACCTGAACGGACCAAGATGCCGGTCGTGACCGCCGGGCCGTCGATGGCGTTTGCCCGGGCCAACTCCAACACGGTGATGCTGCCCAATGGCGAGGTGCTACTGGTCAGCGGAAACAGCACCGGCGAGCTGTTCAGCGACAACGGCGCCGTGATGACCCCCGAAGTGTGGAGCCCGGTGACGAACCAGTGGCGCCAGTTGCGCAACATGGCGATCCCGCGCACCTATCACTCGACCGCGTTGTTGCTCAAGGACGCGCGCGTATTGTCCGCTGGCGGCGGCCTGCGGCACCGCTGCGTGGCTAACTCACCTGGACGGCCAGATCTTCTCGCCGCCCTACCTGTTCAATACCAATGGCACGCTGGCGGCGCGACCAGCGATCACCGCTGCCTTCGGCCACCGGCGCCAGCGGGCAGACCCTGGCCGTGTCCACCAGCACGAACGTGACCCGCTTCTCGATGGTGCGCCTGTCGGCGACCACCACGCGACTACGTCGACCAGCGCTTCCTGCCGGTCAGCCATACCGGCAGCAACGGCAACTACCAGTTGACACTCGAGGCCAACCCGAATGTGTTGATCCCCGGCTACTACTGGTTGTTCGCGCTCGATGCCAACGGTGTGCCGTCGGTGGCGCACGCGTTGCAGATCGTGCGGCCCGATTCGGACGGTGACGGGGTGGCGGACAGCGAAGACGCGTTTGCGCAGGATCCGGCCGAGTGGTTGGATACCGATGGTGACGGGGTCGGCGACAACGCCGATGCCTTCCCCGGCCGATCCGACCGAGACGCGCGATTCCGATGGCGATGGTCTGGGCGACAACAGTGATTCGCATCCGAACGACCCGACCCGGCCCGCGGGGCTGACCTACGAGTACTACGAGGGCAACTGGACGAACCTGCCCGATTTCAACACGATGCCTTCGCTGCAGATCGGCAAGGTACCCAATTTCACGCTGGCGCCGCGCCAGCGCAACGACTACTTCGGTTTTCGCTTCACCGGCCGGCTGACCATCGCGACCGCCGGCACCTACACGTTCACGCTCAAGTCCGACGACGGCAGCAGGCTGTTGATCAATGACCAGGTCGTGGTCAGCCACGACGGGATCCACGGCCCGTCCGAGGTGTCGGGCAGCATCGTGCTGGCCGCCGGCGTGCACCGGATCCGGGTGCTGTTCTTCGAGGCCTATGGCGGCGAATCGCTGGCGGTCAGCATCGCCGGCCCGGGTCTGAGCAAGCGGCCGATCCCGGACGCGATGCTGGGCGATGCGCCCGCGGCCGACAGCGATGGCGATGGTTACCTGGATGCCAACGATGCGTTTCCCAATGATCCGACCGAATGGGCGGACAGCGATGGCGATGGCGTGGGTGACAACTCCGACCTGTATCCGACCGATCCGCTACGCGCCGAACTGGCGCCCGCCCCGGTGCTCAACTCGACCACGCTGCTGGTGACCGGCGCAGGCCCCGGCGAGGAAACCTGGGTCGTCAACCCGGACAATGACTCGGTCAGCGTCGTCAATCGCAACGGCCAACGGGTCGCGACGGTGAATGTGGGCACCCAGCCATCGTCGATCGCCCGATCGATTCCGCGCGCCGAGTTGTACGTGACCAACAAAAAGAGCGCGACGATCAGCGTGATCGCGGCCGCCTCGCGCGCCGTCGTGCGCACCATTGCGCTGGCGCCCGGCTCCGCGCCGCACGGCATCGTCGCGTCACCGACCCGGGACGAGTTCTTCGTGGTGCTCGAGGCGCTGGGCCGGGTGCAGAAGCGCCGCGCGTCCACTGGTGAGCTACTGGCGCAAGTGTCCCTGGGGGGAACGCCCCGGCACCTGGCGGTCAGTCCGGACGGCAATACTCTGTATGTCACGTTGTTCATCACGCCGCGCCTGCCGGGTGAATCGACGCGCACGCTGAACCTGGCCAGTGCGGGTGGGCAGATGCACATCGTGCGCGCCAGTGACATGGTGGCGCTGAGCAATGTCACGCTGCGCGTACGCAGCGTCAACCCGTCGGAGAGCGCCGGGCCTGGCATCCCGAACTATCTGAATGCGCCGGTGCTGACGCCGGACGGCACCCAGGCGCTGGTGCCGTCCAAGCAGGACAACGTGCAGGCAGGTGCGATGCGCGGTGGCGTCGGCATGACCTTCGATCACCGGGTTCGCGCCACCACGGCACGGATCAACCTGGCCACCGGCACCGAGAATC
>JAWKYE010000013.1:0-166757 GCA_041396665.1 Burkholderiaceae bacterium | reverse complement strand
CGTCGTCGCTGTCGGTATCGGTGTCGGCGCAAACCAGGCCGGCGCGGATCTTGACCGCATCGACCGGCAGCGACTTGAGCGCGAGCAGGTCGATCCCGTCGTCCCCGTAGTCGTCAAAGATGATGCCGAATCCGGCCGAGCGCAACCGGCCCAGGTCGGACAGGTGACGATCGCCACCGGCCAGCAGGACGGCGGCAGGCAGCTCGAGCTGCACCGAACCCGAGGCCAGGCCGGCACGGCCGACGATGTCGCAGGCCTTCTCGACGAAGTCGCCGGCCGAGAACTCGGCGGCATTGATGTTGATCGAGAAGGACACACCGTGGCCCAGCGAGCCGCGCCACTGCACGAGCCGGTCGCAGGCTTCCTGCAGCACCCAGTGCCCGAGCGCCCGGATGACCCCCGATTGCGCGGCCACCGCGATGAACTCGGATGGAAAACGAAGCCCGCGCTGATCGGCCGCATGCCAGCGCACCAGGGCCTCGACGCCGGACAATATCCGACGGGCCGAGATCACCGGCTGGAACTGCAACACGAACTCGCGGCTTTCCAGCGCCTGGCCCAGCCGCGCGATCAGCTGGTCGCGTTCGGTACTGGCCTGCTGCACCGCCGGGTCGGCGTAGCGGATCGTCTGGCCCAGCACCAGCGCCTGCTGGCGTGCCTCGCCAGCCTGGGCCAGCAACAGCCGCCAGTCGGAGCCGTCATCGATGAAGACCAGCCCGCAGGCGAACTCGCCGTTGGCGCGTGGATGACGCGCGGCCAGCCAGCGCACGATCTTGGCGGCCAGCTCGCCCGCGTGGAACGACGCATCGTCCAGCGATTTGCCCAACGCATTGAGCATGACCAGCGTGCGACCGTCCGGCAGCGACATGACGATATCGGAAGCGCGCAACAGCCCGGCCAGCTGGCTGGCCAACTGGCGGCCCGAGACCATCCCGGCCGTTTCGGCTGGCGTGCCGCAGTCGACCAGCGCGCTGAGTTGGCCGGTGCGCCGGTTGGACAGACGCTGCCGCTCGACCCGGTCGGCCAGCAATGCGGTGCCGGGCGCCGGCTCGGCGGGCGCACTGCGCTCGGGGGCCGCGGCAGCAGCCGAAGCAAGGGCGTCGGACAGACCGGTCGACTCGGGAACGAGCGGCTGACCGACCGGTGACGGTGAACCGAGCAACCAGTCGGTGTCGGGATCGCCGGCATCGACCGGGTGCATCCGCAGCGTCAGGTCACGGTAGACCGCGTCGGGCCGGCGGACCCGGACCGTGGTCGATATTTCGGTCCGATCGGCGATCGCGCGGGCCAGCGCGGCCCGTAACCGTTCGCGATCGAGCACGTGGATCGCCGAGAACCAGGCATCGGACGCCCGCTCGATCCCGGTCAGCGCATGCCAGAACTCGGTGCACTCGGTGCACTCACCGCGCGATGAGAACCGCAGCAGCGGCCAGTGCGCCCTGGCATCCGGCATCCCGGGGTCCTGCCGACCGTCCGCCTCGTCAACCGATGTCTGCTTGCTGCCGCTCATTGATCAATCCCCGCTGATTCATCTATATATTACCGGCCGGGCGACCGATATCCGGCCATCCATCCGCCGTTTCTACAGACTGAAACATCCATGCCGATTCCGTTTACCAAACTGGTCGCGTCACTGCCGGCCGCCACACCCTTCGTGGGCCCCGAAACCCTGCAAAGACTCAGCGGACGACCGTTCAAGGCACGCATCGGCGCCAATGAAAGCGCGTTCGGCCTGTCTCCCCTTGCCCGCCAGGCGATGCACGAAGCGCTCGAACAGTGTGCCTGGTACGGCGACCCCGAAAACCACGACCTGAGATCGGCACTGGCCGAGCGGCACGCGGTCGGCATCGATGAGATCTGTGTCGATGCCGGGATCGACAGCCTGCTGGGCCTGCTTGTTCGAATGCTCGTGTCGACCGGTGATCCGGTCGTGACATCGCAGGGCGCCTACCCGACCCTGAATTATCACATCAGCGGCTTCGGCGGTGAAATATGCCGAGTGCCCTATTGCGATGACCGGGAAGATCCGGTGGCGCTGTTCACCATGGCCGCCCGCGTATCGGCCCCTTTGGTCTATCTGGCCAACCCGGATAACCCGATGGGCACCTGGCATACGGGCGAGAGCCTGGTGCAGGCGTTCGGCCATCTTCCCGATGGCTGCGTGCTCGCACTGGACGAGGCCTACGCCGAGTTTGCGCCGCCCGCCACTTTGCCGCCGATCGACACCCGCGACAGACGCGTCGTGCGGCTGCGCACGTTCTCCAAGGCCTATGGCATGGCGGGCGCGCGCATCGGCTACGCGATCGCCCACCCGGACATCGTCACCGGCCTGAACAAGATCCGCAATCATTTCGCCGTGAACCGCCTGGCCCAGGCCGGCGCGCTCGCGGCACTGCGCGATGAGGGTTTCTTGCGCCAGGTGCAGCAGCAGGTGGAACAGGGGCGCCAACGGCTCTACCGGCTCGCCGCCCGATGTGGCTTGCACGCGCTGCCTTCGGCCACCAACTTCGTGGCCGTCGACCTGGGGTCGGCCCAACGGGCCAGCGCGATGCTCGCGCGCATGGCGGACAACGACATCTTCATCCGGATGCCGGGGGTCGCCCCGCTGAACCGATGCATCCGTATCGGCGTGGGCAGCGCGGCCGAGTTCGCCCACCTCGAACCGGTGTTCGCGCGCGAACTGGCCGCACTGCCCGCGTTGGCACGCTGACGAGCGGGCCGCAGTGCAACGCCCTATGCTGTCGGCTGGATCCACCCGACCGAGAAGCTGATGACCAACCCCGCAGACACCCATGACGAAACCGCCATCCAGGCACGCCTGGTCGGTACCCTGGCCCATTGGTCACTGGTCGATGGCCGGCTGTGGCGCCAGTACACGACCGGCTCCTGGCGGGTGACGCTGATGATCGTCAATGCCATCGGCCACCTGGCCGAGGCCGCCTGGCATCACCCGGAGCTGGAAGTGTCGTATGGCTCGGTGATCGTGCGCCTGCACACGCACGATGCCGGTGGCATCACCGACAAGGACTTCGAACTGGCGCGCGAACTGGAGCACACGATCCTGTGGCGCCCGGCAGCCGGCGCCGCGCTGACCGGCCTGCCTGCGAACCAGCCTCACCTGCGCTACGTCGATCCCGACACCTGAAGGGCGCGCCGCGTCACTGGCGCGAGTGATCGGCGAACTCCGTCCCCGGCAATGTACCGGTCCGCGGAAAACCCCGCTCGAGGATCACGCCGACCGCGCGGGTGCCGGGCAGGATGCCCGGCTTGGCGATGCGCATGCGGATCTGGGTGGCATCGGTCTGACGCTCGATCTGTTCGCACAGGTGATGCGCCAGGCGTTCGAGCAGGTGGAACGAATGGCTCTCCAGTTCGCGCCGGACCAGGGCCACCACCGCCGCGTAGTCGACGGTGTCGGCGAGCTGGTCGGTCGTGAACCCGCGCGCATTGGGCAGACCGATCTCGATGTCCAGCACCAGGGCCTGGGGCGCGAGTCGTTCGTGCGGGTAGACGCCGATGATGGTTTCGGCTTCGAGATGATCGATGAAGATGCTTTGCATGATCCGCGCAACGGGCGCCAGAAATCGGGCGAGGGAAGGTGGGAAAGGGCCGCCACCGGGCTTTTCGGGGCGCACAAGCTTAACAGGCAATCGCCCCCGCGCCCTTCGCCCGTTACCGGCCCGGACCGGCGCAAGGGCTGGCACAATGGGTGCGCACACCCTGTGCCGGATCGGCACCCCCACGGGACCTGCATGGATATCAAACCACTGAGAAGGGCATTGGGCTTTGCCAAGGGCAGGCCCCTGAGCGAGGCGGCAACCGCGCATGTGCGCGCGGTGCTCGGCCCGGCTCCGTTGCGCCGGGACCTGCTGGTCGAGTACCTGCACCGTCTGCAGGACACCGACGGTCACCTGGCCGCGGACGCATTGCGGGCGCTGGCCCACCTGATGCGCCTGTCCGAGGCCGAGGTCTTCGAGGTCGCCACCTTCTATCACCACTTCGATGTCGTCCGACCCGGCGAGTCGCCGCCGCCGGCGCTGACGGTGCGCGTCTGCGATTCGCTCAGTTGCGAGCTGGCCGGTGCCGCCTCGCTGCTCGAGCGGCTGCCGGCCCTGCTCGGTCGCGAGGTCCGGGTACAGGCGGTGCCCTGCGTCGGGCGCTGCGCCCAGGCGCCGGTGGCCATCGTGCACCAGTACCCGGTGCCCGGGGCGACCGTGCAGGCGGTGCGCGCGGCGCTGGACGCGGGGCACAGGCTCTGTCCGCCGCCACCGGCCCGGGGCCTTGCCGCAGCGCTCGCGCGCGGTCAGTACGCGACCCTGGCGCGCTTGCTGCAAGACGGCACCACGCCGGAATCCCTGTTCGCCACCCTCGAGGCCTCGGCCTTGCGCGGCCTGGGCGGTGCCGGTTTCCCCACCGGGCGCAAATGGCGCATCGTTGCCGACCAACCAGGGCCGCGGCTGCTCGTGGTCAATGCCGATGAAGGCGAGCCGGGCACGTTCAAGGACAGGGTCTGCCTGGAAACCGAGCCCCACCAGGTGCTCGAGGGCATGCTGATCGCCGCCTGGGCCGTCGGCGTCAGCGCCTGCTACATCTACCTGCGCGACGAGTATGCCGGCGTGCGCGCCAGCCTGCGCGAGCAGATCGACGCGCTGATCGCCAACCCGCCGTTCGATACCGGACGCTGGCCGCTGCCGAGATCCACCTGCGCCGCGCCGCCGGCGCCTACATCTGCGGCGAGGAAAGCGGCCTGATCGAATCGCTCGAGGGCAAGCGCGGCATGCCCCGGCTGCGCCCGCCGTACATTGCCGAACGCGGCCTGTTCGATCGGCCCACGCTGGCGCACAACATCGAAACGCTCTACTGGGTGCCGCGCATCCTCGCCGAGGGCCCCGACAGCTTCGCCGGTCACGGCCGTCGCGGTCGCCGCGGCCTGCGCCAGTTCTCGGTGTCCGGCCGGGTCGCCGATCCGGGGGTGAAGGTCGCGCCGGCCGGCATCAGCCTGCGCGAACTGGTTGCCGAACATTGCGCCGGCATGGCGCCGGGGCACGAACTCTACGGCTACCTGCCCGGCGGCGCGTCCGGCGGCATCCTGCCCGCGTCGCTGGCCGACGAACCGCTCGATTTCGACACCTTGCAAAAGCATGGCTGCTTCATCGGTTCGGCCGCGATCGTCGTGCTCTCGACCCGGGACAGCGCGCGTGCCGCCGCGCTCAACCTGATGAAGTTCTTCCGTCACGAGAGTTGCGGCCAATGCACCCCGTGCAGGGTCGGCACCGCGAAGGCGGTCGAGGCCATGATCACGGCGCACTGGGATGCGCCGACGCTCGAATCGCTGGCCCGGGTGATGGTCGATGCGTCGATCTGCGGCCTGGGCCAGGCGGCGCCAAATCCGATGCTCTCGGTCATCCGCTACTTCCCCGACGAGGTGCGCCCATGACCGCCTCCCATGCCCAGGACGGCATCACCGATGACGGCGACACCGTGATCACGTTCGAGATCGATGGTGAAACCGTGCAGGCGCGCACCGGCGAAACCCTGATCGAGATCGCCGACCGGCTGGGGGTGGATATCCCGCGCCTTTGCTACAAGCCTGGCTATCGGCCCGATGGCAACTGCCGCGCCTGCATGGTCGAGATCGACGGCGAGCGCGTGCTGGCGCCGGCCTGCTGCCGCCATCCGGCCCAGGACATGAAGGTGCGCACCGACACCGAGGCGCGCGCGATGCCCAGCAGGGCGTGCTCGAACTGCTGCTGTCGGACGCGCCGCGCGAGGCCCAGCGCGAAGACTCGGAACTGCTCACCTGGACCGACTGGATGGAGGCGCGACGCCAGCGCCCGGTGATCGGCCGCTACGGTGCGCGCCACCAGCCGGCGCCCGATTACTCGCACCCGGCGATGGCGGTCAACCTCGACGCCTGCATCCAGTGCGGGCGCTGCGTGCAGGCCTGCCGCGAGGAGCAGGCCAACGACGTGATCGGCTACGCCTGGCGCGGCGATCACGCCAGGATCGTGTTCGACCAGGACGACCCGATGGGCGGATCGAGCTGCGTGGCCTGCGGCGAATGCGTGCAGGCCTGCCCGACCGGCGCCCTGATGCCGCGCGATCTGACCAGCGGCCGGATCGCCTCGCGTCGCGTAGACCGCGAGGTCGATTCGCTGTGCCCGTTCTGCGGGGTCGGTTGCCAGCTCACCTACCATGTCGCCAACGAGCGCATCGTGTTCGTCGAGGGACGCGACGGGCCCGCGAATGCCTCGCGGCTGTGCGTCAAGGGCCGCTTCGGCTTCGACTATGTCGACAGCCCCGATCGCCTGCTCACGCCGCTGGTGCGCCGCGACGACGCGCCCAAACAGGCGGCCTTCGATCGGGTCCCCGCCGACTGGCAGTCACAGTTTCGCGAGGCCACCTGGGAAGAGGCGCTGGCGCGGGCCGGCGGCGGACTGCGCCGCCTGCGCGAGCAACACGGGCCGCAGGCGCTGGCCGGCTTCGGATCCGCCAAGGGCAGCAACGAGGAAGCCTACCTGTTCCAAAAGCTCGTGCGCACCGGCTTTGGCAACAACAATGTCGATCACTGCACGCGGCTCTGCCATGCCTCGTCGGTCGCGGCGCTGCTCGAGGGCGTCGGATCGGGCTCGGTTTCCAACCCGGTGCGCGATGTCGCGCTGGCCGAGTTCGTGCTCGTGATCGGCGCCAACCCGACGGCCAATCACCCGGTGGCCGCCACGTTCATCAAGAACGCGGCGCGCGCGGGCACGACGCTGGTGGTGGCCGACCCACGGATCACCGACCTCGCCCGCCACGCCAGCCACGTGCTGCAGTTCAGGCCCGATACCGACGTCGCGCTGCTCAACGCGATGCTGCACGTGATCTGCGACGAGGACCTGCTCGACCAGGCGTTCATCGCCGGGCGCACCAGCGACTTCGACAAGGTGCGCGACTTGGTCGCCGCCCATTCGCCGGAGGCGATGGCCGCCGTGTGCGGCATCGATGCCGACACCATCCGCCTGATCGCCCGCCAGTACGCGACCAGCCGTGCCTCGATGATCTTCTGGGGCATGGGCATCTCACAGCATGTGCATGGCACCGACAATGTCCGCTGCCTGATCGCGATGGCGATGCTCACCGGCCAGATCGGCCGCCCAGGCACCGGCCTGCATCCGCTACGCGGCCAGAACAATGTCCAGGGCGCCTCCGATGCCGGACTGATCCCGATGGTGTTCCCCGATTACCAGGGGGTCGGCGATGCCGCGATCCGCCAACGCCTGGAAGCACTCTGGCAGGCCAGCCTCGATCCGGTGCCGGGCCTGACCGTGACCGAGATCATGGCCGCGGCCGGCGAGGGCCGCATCAAGGGCATGTACGTGATGGGCGAGAATCCGGCGATGTCCGATCCCGATCTCGCCCATGCCCGCGCCGCACTGGCCTCACTGGAGCTGCTGGTGGTGCAGGACATCTTCCCCACCGAGACCGCCTACCTGGCCGACGTGATCCTGCCCGCCTCGGCGTTCCCGGAAAAGACCGGCAGCTTCACCAACACCGACCGGATGGTGCAGCTGGCCACCCAGGCAATCGAGCCGCCCGGCCAGGCCCGTCAGGACCTGGACATCATCACCGACATGGCCCGCCAGCTGGGCCTCGATTGGCACTACGACGGCCCGGGCGAGGTGTTCGAGGAAATGCGCTCGGTGATGCCGTCCATCGCCGGGATCTCGTGGGACAGGCTGCAGGCCCAGGGCAGCGTGACCTACCCCTGCGCCAGCGCCGATGACCCCGGTCAGCCGGTCGTGTTCATCGATTCATTCCCGACCGCCTCTGGCCGCGCGTTGCTCAAACCGGTGCAGATCGTGCCCGCCGACGAGCAGCCCGATGATGCCTACCCGTTCGTGCTGATCACGGGCCGGCAACTCGAGCACTGGCATACCGGCGCAATGTCCCGCCGCGCCACGGTGCTCGATGCAACCGAGCCCGCGCCGACCGCTTCGCTGCACGGCGACGACCTGGCACGTCTGGGTATTGCCCCCGGCGCGAGGCTCATCGTGAGCAGCCGACGCGGCAGCATCGAACTGACCGCGCGGCGCGACGACGGCACGCAGCGCGGCAATGTGTTCATTCCGTTTGCCTATGCCGAGGCGGCTGCGAACCTGCTGACCAACCCGGCGATCGACCCGGTCGGCAAGATCCCCGGGTTCAAGTTCTGCGCGGTGCGGGTCGAAGCGGCCGGTCAGCCGGCCGAATGCAGCAGCGGCGCGATACCGAATACGACGGCGACCAGCAACAACAGCAGGTAGGCCGCCTGGCGCTGCACGACGACAACCGCGGGGCGATGCAGGCGTGGCCTCTGTTGGCGGCTCATCGTTGTAATGTCTCTTTCCTGTTGGCTGGTGCGGGTGGCGGGGCCCCCGTTCGATCGGGGGCCAGTGTGCCATTGGAAAGCCAATCGGGCAATCAGAAATCATCGAGCCCTTTCGGTAACCGGAACGGTCCGTTCCGGTGACAGGGCAAAGCCCGTTAACATCCGGGGAACCCAGCCAGCCCCCCTTTGCGCGGCTGCGCAACCGAACGGCATTCCCGCCGGCGCGCACCCGCCAGCCCCTCACGACGGAGCAATTACGCCATGGCAGACCTCACCCTCGATCAGGCCAACCGGATCATTTCGGGCGCGCTTGCGGCCGCCCGCTCGATGAAGATCCCGCCGCTGGCCGTCGTCGTTCTTGACGCTGGCGGGCACCTGGTTGCGGCCCAGCGCGAAGACGGCGCCAGCATGTTCCGCGTGGATGTCGCCACCGGCAAGGCCTGGGCGGCGGTGGGCATGGATGCCTCCAGCCGCACGCTGGCCGAGCGCGCGAAAGACAATCCCAACTTCTTCGTGGCGCTGGCCAGCACCGGCCAGGGCCGCTTTCTGCCGCAGCCGGGGGCGGTGCTGATCCGTGCCGCCGACGGACGCATCATCGGCGCGGCCGGCGCCAGCGGGGCCACCGGCGACGAGGACGAGGCCGCCTGCATGGCCGGCGTCAAGGCCGCCGGCCTGCTCAGCGACCCCAAGGCAGCGGGTTGAAGAGCGGGCCGATAGAATAGGGGTCACTGCCTGCGCAAGGATTGCCCGATGAGCTTTCGCCGTTTCTCCCGCCCGCTGTTCGCCCTGCTGCTCGCCCTGGTGCTGGGCGCCTGCTCCCAGGATCCGCTGGACACGCTCGTGGGCTGCTTCTCGACCAACCAGAACGGCAGCCAGGAGTTCCGGATCGTCGAGGGCAAGGACGGCGGCTACGCGCTGTCGTGGCGCCAACTGGACCACTGGGGCCCGAGCCGGCCGCTGCGCCAGGCGACCAAGGCAGAGCTCACCACGCTGTTCGGCGCCGACGCCGCCAAGATCCAGGCCAGCCTGGTCGCCAACGAAGAAGGCTTCGCGCTGCACCGGATCCAGGCCGGCGAGACGCTCGGCCAAGCCAAGACCGACAGCGGATTCATCGGGACGTTCTTCTTCGGTGCCGGTCAGGTTTACAAGGCCGGCGAGTGCCTCTGACACCGAACGGCGTTCGCAATCCGGCATTGCCGGCCTGACTGCCAAACCGGCTGCTGATCACCGGCATCCCTGTGACGGCTGTCGCGGTTGCCGTGCCGCTGGTGCCGCGACCGCGTTCAGAGCGCCGGCGACAACACGTGCACCGCACGATTGGCGATCAGGTCCTTGACCTTGGCCGCGTAAGCGGCCATGTGCGGCGCAGCCGCGTGCGCCTTCAGGTGCTCGGCGCTTTCCCATTTCTCGATGACCACGAAGGTGTCGTCACCGAACGGGGTCTGGATTTTGCCCATGCCCTGGGCATCGATCGCCGGACCGTACTCGATGCAGCCCGCCTCGGCGAGCACCGCCGGCACGTTGGCCCGAAAGGCGGTGAGGATTTCTTCGCGTTTACCGGGTTTGGCGGTAATGATGGCAACAACGTGGATCACAGGGCGTCTCCTGATTGGAAGGGATCGTCGGCATCGCACGACGGCCCTAGTGTATGACATGCGCGCGACGAGCCGGGCGGAACGCTACCGGCCGGGCATCGCCGCCCAGACGGCCAGCCCGACCACGAGCAGCAGCGACGCCGCCATGCCCAGGTTGACGATGAACTGGGTGCGCGGCGCCAGCTGTAACCGGTGCAGCCAGACGCCGGATGCCAACCAGAGCAGATGGATGGGAATCCAGATCAGGTTGATGACCAGGAACTTCACCGCCGTTTCGGCGGCCAGGCTGCCAGGCCAGAAGGCGAAGCCGCCGAACAATGCCGTGTTGACCGCGTAGGCCTTCGGATTGATCGCCTGCAACGCAATACCGTTGAGCAGGCCCAGCGGCTCGCGGGCGGTGATGAAGGCGATCCGGCTACCGGTCAGCGCGATGCGCGCCGCCAGGTACAGCAGGTACAGCGCCGACAACAGGCCGAGCACATTGCGCAGCCACGGCACCGACAGCGCGACTGCGGCGACACCCGTCACCACCCCGAGCGCGACCAGGTTCGTGCCGATGAACAGGCCGACGAGAAAGCGCAGGCCCGATCGGAATCCGAAGCTCGCGCCAACACCCGCGGTGCTCAGCACGCCCGGACCCGGGGTGATCAGCAGGAAGAACACCGCGACAGTGAAGCTGAGCATGGTCGGGCACGCCGTCCGGGAAAGGACTGGATGGTAGCAGCGCCCGGAGGGGCGACGGCACGGGTGCGGCGCGGGTGCGAACAGGTCGCTAGCCAGGCGCCGCGCCGTCCGAACGCGTGGCCGCCAACCATCGGCCGGTGTTCTCCACCAGCCGCTGCAGGTCGACAGGCTTGGCCCAGAAATCGACAAAGCCCGCGATGCGCGCCGCGCCGACCTGCGCCTCGGAGACATCGGCCGAGACCGCGATACACGGCACCGCGGGCCGATCGCCGACCGCCTGCGCCAGTGCCAGCAATGCCTGGCCGCTGCCGTCGGGCAGGTTGATGTCGGTGATCACCAGGTCGGGCCGGCATCGGTCGAACTGCTCGCGCGCCTCCTGTAGCGAGCGCGCGAGGTGCATCGTCCAGCCCGGGCATTGCGCAAAGACCGCCGCCATCAGCAGGCCGTTGAGCCGGTCGTCCTCGACGCAGAGAATCGTCGCCGGCCGAGCGATCGCATTGCGGCTGGCTTCGTCCGCGGGCGGCCCGGGCACATGCCATGCCGCCGGCACAGGCCGGCCGCCGACGGCGCGGGGCCGCGCGACCCGGGTCGTGCCGGGCAACGACACCTCGAAGCGGCTGCCCTCGCCCGGGGTGCTCTGCACGCTGATCCGTCCGCCCATCATCTGGACCAGCCGGCGCGAGATGGTCAGGCCCAGACCGGTGCCCTCGACCGACTGCGCCGCCTGGCCGAAGCGCCGAAACGGCGTGAACAGATGCTTCATCTGCTCGGCGGTCATGCCCTGGCCTTCGTCGGTGACGCTCAGCCGGCATTGATTCTCATCGCCGTGCAGGGTCACCTGCACGCGTCCGCCGCGACGGTTGTACTTGATCGCGTTGGACAGCAGGTTCGTCATCACCTGGTTCAGCGCGCGATCCTCGGCCAGCACCATCAGCGGCGCGTCAGGCAGCGTCAGTTGCAGGCGCGCCCCGTAGGCATCGGCCAACGGCTGCAGCATGTCCAGCGTGGCCCGCAGCAAAGACACGGCGTCGACCGGCGTGACGGCCACCCGGTGCCTGCCGTCCTCGATCCGGGCCAGCTCGAGCACCCCGCTGACCAGTTCGAGCAGCCGGTGCGACGCAAGCTCGATCTGGTTCAGGCGGGCGCGCTGCTCGCCGCGCAACGGGTGCCGCTGGTCCATCCGCATCAGCTGCGCAAAACCCAGAATGCCGGCCAGTGGCGTGCGCACCTCGTGACTGAGTTGGGCGATGAACTCGGACTTGGAGATCATGTCGGCCTGCGCACGTTCGGCGCGCCGGGTCAGGGCCACGAGTTCGGTCACCTCCTCGAGGTAGCCGGTCGCGACCAGCGTGCCGTCGCGCTGGCGCAGCGCACGGGCCTCGCCGCGCAACCATGTCGGGCTGCCCGGCGACAGGTCGAGTCGGAACACCCCCCGGACCGATTGCCCGTTGATGACCGCGTCACGCAGGTTCTGTCGGATCAACGCCTGCTGCTCGGCAGGGATGCGCCCGAACAACGCGTTGGCGTCACGGGCCTGCACCGGCGCGGCAACCCCCAGCAGCGCCTGGGCTCGCGCCGACAGGTAGGGCAGTCGAAGGCACCCGTCTGGCGCCTCGGTCATCTCGAAAAAAAACCCCGGCGCCTGGTGCTCGATCCGCGCCTGGTGACCCACCGCCTCGGCCAGATCGCAGTGGTCGGCCACCGCATTCGCACAGACAACGGCCAGCCGCGCCAGTCCTTGCAGCATGTGTCCGGACCATGGCGCCAGGTTCTCGTCGGCAATGCACAGAACCCCGACCGTGCGATCCCCGACCAGCAGCGGTTCGGCCGCCAACCGACGCATCGTCGGCCAATGCGCCCGCAACTGGCTGGCGCCGATCGGGCTGTCATCGCCGTCGGCCCACTGGACGGCCCGCCGCGTCCCGAGCAGCGCGCTCAGCCCGGCAGGCGGCTCCTCGATCGTGGCCGGCCAACCGGACTCGCCGGCGACGGTGAACAACCGTTTGGTTCCCGGCACGAGAACCAGCGCCCGGACATCGTCACCCAGGCAGCCTGCCAATTCGAGACAGGCCGTCAGCCGGGGGCTGAGACGGGCCCAGACCGACTCGTCGGGGACCATCATCGGCCAAGGGGACTCTCGCCGGACCGGGGACGCCGTGTCCCTGGTGGCAGGACCGTTCGTTTCAGACATGGACTGTTGTTGGGTGACTGTTTACACATTGTTGGGGACCGTAACCGTTACGTCCATCGGCTTCGACACCCTGATAGACATAGCCGATCGGCTATGCCCTGCCGTCACGACGCTTCGCCGCTTCCCGGTTCGGCCCAAAATCGCCGAGGTTCGGTTCATTTGCGCTCGATCAACCCCCTGGCGGGCATTTTCGACCGTTTGCCGTACGCCGTCCGCTGAAGCCCCTGACATCCGCCGCATTTGTGGCAAACCGTTATTTGCCACCCCGGATAAAGTATTCCGATGGAAGCCAGCGTCGAAGACACCGTCGAGATCATCGAGGAAACCGTCGCGTTGAAGCGACTGCGCCAGGCGGTGCGGGCGCAGCGCGACCTTGCCCGCATTGTCGCTCGCGCCCGCCCGCCTGGCATCGCTGGCGGCCAACTCGCAGGTACGTGAGAATGAACTGGCCCGGGTGGCGCTGTCCGACCCGGCGCTGGCGCTGCGCCTGCTCCGGGTGGCCAACGGCTCGACCTATAGCAGCCGCGATCGCAGTGAGGTCGTCACGGTCAGCCGGGCCATCGCGTTGCTCGGGCACGACCAGATCGCCAGCCATGCCCGCCAGGTCCGCCCTGCCCCGGCCAAGGCCCAGGTACAGGCCCGGCGCCAGTTGCTGGTGCGTGAGGAACTGGCCGCCGCCGCCTTGCCGGCCATTTCGCCCATCTGCTGCTCGAGACCCGCAATCCGCTGGTCGCGGACGAGGGCGCGGTGACCACGATGATCGCCTGCCTGCTCAACATCGCGCTGGCCACCCATGCCCGCACGAACTGACCGCGCTGCGCTACGTCGGCCTGCATCATGCGAACCAGTTGGCCGCCGTGCAGCGCGAGTTGTTCAGCATCACCGTCGAGGCGCTGGGCCAGGAGATCGTCGAGGCATGGTCGCTTCCCAGAAGCCCGTTGCAGGTGATCGCGCGCGCCGGGCTGCGCCCGACCCCGGCGATGTCCGGCCGCGACTGGCTGCCATTGGCGGTCGGCCTGGCGACCGAGGTCGCCCGTTGCATCCGGCTGGCGCGCCACGCCGACCGCGAGCGTGAGTTGCACGCGGTCAGCCGACGCTTCAGCCACGGGATGTCGATCAATGACGACCGGCTGCACGACATGATCACCGAAGCAGCCAGCGAAGCGATCGAACTGGAGTTGTCGTACGGGCCCAAGCCCGAGCAGCGCGCGCTGCAACCGCTGCTCGAACCCTACCTGGACAAGCAGGACCTGGCGCCGACCGCCTGGGCGACACTGGAGAAGATCGATGGCACCGGGGTGATCACCCGGTTCAAGCTGCGCTCGATCGTCGCGAACGACTCCGACCGGACCGCGCTGCCCGGCAACGCGGCCGGCAAGCCCTACGGCAGCGAGGCGATGCTGCGCAAGCTGGTCGACGACATGGACGCGCTGGCACTCATCTATGCGCAGGCCGAGCGCGACCACGAGTTCTCGACGATTCACGGCTCGGCCACGCAGCGGATCATGAAGCGATTTCTACCGCTGATGCTGCAAGGCATACGACAATGCCTGGGCTACGAGCGTGTCGTGTGGTTCGCGCGGGCGTCGCTCGACGATGATCTATGGGTACCGTCGGCCGCCGCCGGGGTCGACCCCGACCACCTGCGCGCGATGACCAGCACGCGGCTGGACAAGCAGGACTTGTTCATGGCGGTGCTGCGCAATGCGGCCGATGTGCACATCGCCGACTGCACCAGCGAGAAGATCGCCTCCAGCCTGCCGCCGTGGTTCCGCATCCTTTACCCGCACACGCATAGTTTCCTGATCATGCCGGTCAAGAGCCACGACCAATACCGTGGTTTCATCCTGGCCGACCGCCCGACCACGGACCCCGCCGGGCTGAGCACCGACGAGCTGGCGCAGATCCGCCTGCTGCGCACGCGGTTTGGCGACCTGCTGGACGAGTTCGGTGGTTCGGGTAACAGCGCACTGATCTTCGAAGGGACGACGCCCTCCCAATGAGGCCCTCAGGGCTTTCATCGGGAGGGCGCCGATCACGCCACCAGGGGAACTGCGATCAGTTGATCGTGATGCGCTTGGCGGCGACCGCGGTCTTCTTGGGCAGCGTCAGCATCAGCACCCCGTTTTCGTAGCGTGCCACGGCCCCCGCTTCGTCGATCTCACTGGCCAGCGTGAAAGAACGGGCCAGGCTGCCCTGGAAACGCTCGGCGCGCAGCACCCTTTCTCCCTCTGCAGGCTCGGCCACGCGCTTGATGTCGGCCGAGATCGAGACCTTGTTGCCATCGATATCGACCTGGATGCTGTCCTTGTCGGTACCGGGGATGTCGGCGCTGACGACATACTGCTTGTCGGCCTCGATGACATCGATGCGCAGGTCGGACACGCTCTGCCTGCCGGTGCGCGCCGGTTGGGCCATTTGACGGAACAACTCCGGAAAGACATCGGCGAACGGGTCATAAACGGTCAGTCGGTTCATGGTGAACTCCCTCATCTGCAACCGCCACGGGTTGCGGGTTAGTACAGGGGACCTGCCGGCGGCCCCCTGGCAGCCTGCTCGTCCCGTTGCACCTGAGATGGCATCGCCCACGGGTTTTTCAAGAGGCTCGCCAGGCGCGGCACGGTAATATCGATGTCCCTGGACCCTTCCCGAGATCGCCCGATGTACAACATCCTTGCCGGCATGCGCGTCATCGAAGCCTCGTCCTTCGTGGCTGCCCCGTCCTGCGCGCTGCACCTGGCCCAACTGGGCGCCGACGTCATCCGCATCGACCCGATCGGCGGCGGGCCGGACTTTCGGCGCTGGCCGCGCAGCGGCGAGCTGAGCCTGTACTGGGAAGGCCTGCAGAAAAGCAAGCGCTCGATCGCGCTGAACCTGCGCGAGAAAGAGGGTCGCGAACTGGCTACCGCGATCATTACCGCCCCCGGCGACGACGCCGGCCTGTTCGTCACCAACTTTCCGCGCGAGGGTTTTCTGTCGCACGAGCGGCTGGCCGCGCGCCGGCCCGACCTGATCACCGTGCGGGTGCAGGGCTGGGCCGATGGCCGCTCGGGCCTCGATTACACGATCAACGCGGTCACCGGCTACCCGCTCAACACCGGTCCGCTCGACCACCAGGGCCCGGTCAACCACGTGATGCCCGGCTGGGATTTGCTCACCGGCGGACTGTCGGCAATGCACCTGTTGGCGGCCGAGCGCCACCGGCGCGCCACCGGCCAGGGCCAGGAGATCGCGATGCCGCTGTCCAGCGTCGCCATCATGGCACTGGGGGCGCTGGGCCAGCTGGCCGAGGTCGAGGTGCTGGACGAAGAGCGCCCGCGCATAGGCAACAGCGTCTTTGGCGCGTTCGGGCGAAACTTCGCCACCCGCGATGGCCGCCAGGTGATGATCGTCGCCGTCACCGGCAAGCAGTGGGAAAGCGTGCTCGATGCGCTGCAGATCCGCGAACCAGTGCGCGCGATCGAGGCCGCTCGTGGCCTCGACTTCGCCAGTGACGAGGGGCTGCGTTTCGAGCATCGCGACGCGCTCGACCCTATCGTCGAAGCAGCGGTGGCCAGACTGGACCACGCGACGGTGGCCGACTTGTTCGAGCAGCACCAGGTCTGCTGGGGTCCGTACCAGACGCTGCGCGAGACGATGGACACGCACCCCGAGTTCCAGGCCGGTCACCCGATGATGGCCAGCATCGCCCATCCGAGCGGGCACACCTACCGCGCGCCGGGCAGCCCTGCCCAATACTCGGGCGTCGCGCGCGAACCCGTGCGTGCAGCACCGCGGCTGGGCGAGAACTCGGCCGAGGTTCTGGCCACGCTGCTGGGCCTGTCGCAGGCCGCGATCGGCGACCTGCTGTCACGCGGCATCGTCGCCGACGGCGAGACCGCTTCGCGCCGCGCCTGAGCCCACGAGCGCCCCATTCCTTTCCGCCGGACGACAAGATGCAATCGAACCACCTGATCGACAGCCTGCCCGCAGCCGCCGTTGCCGCGCAACGCTACCTGGACACCGCCACCCAGGCAGTGGCCGACAAGGTGCATGCGCTGCGCCAGCACCCGGCACCCGCACAGGCCGACGGCAGCAAGCCATTGTCAGCATTCGATGCCAACCAGCGGGCGGTGCACGGCCTGGCCTGGGTGGCCACGACTGCGCAGGCGGTCATCGAAACGAACGCCCAGCTGGAGCGCCTGGCCGGGGCCGGCAGGCAGACCGCCACCGACCGTCTGATCGCGCTGGTCGGCTGCGGTGAATACCTGGCGCAGCTGGTCAGCGCGATTCCGATGAGCCAGCTCGAAGTGGTGCGCCCGGCCGACCTGGGCTGTGTCGATGCAGCCAGGGCGCTGGCGGCCGATCCGGCAGTGGCCGCGTGGATCGAGGGCGGCAACTCGGCCGCGCATCGCGCGCTGCTCGCGCAGGCGGTGGCCGAGAACGACTTCGGCACCGAGGCGCTCGACGACGATGCGCTGGATATGGTGCGCGAGACCTTCCGGCGCTTTGCCCGCGAACAGGTCCGCCCCCATGCGCACCGCTGGCACCTGGACAACGCGCTGATCCCCGACAGCATCATCCGCGACATGAGCGCGCTGGGCGCCTTTGGCGTGACGATTGCCGAGGAACACGGCGGGCTGGGACTGGGCAAGCTGGCGATGTGCGTGGTATCCGAGGAGTTGTCGCGCGGCTACCTGACCGTCGGCTCGCTGGGCACGCGCGCCGAGATCGCCGGCGAGCTGATCTCGCTCAACGGCACCGAGGCCCAGAAGGCCCGGTGGCTGTCGGGGATCGCCCAGGGCAGCATCCTGCCCACCGCCGTGTTCACCGAGCCCGATACCGGCTCGGATCTGGCCAGCCTGCGGACGCGGGCGCTGCGCCAGCCCGATGGCCGCTGGCTGGTCAGCGGCAACAAGACCTGGACCACGCACGGTGCGCGCTCGGACATGATGACCTTGCTGGCGCGCTCCAACCCCGCCACCCAGGGCCACGACGGCTTGTCGATGTTCCTGGCCGCCAAGCCGCGCGGCACCGACACCGACCCGTTTCCGGCCGCCGGCATGACGGGCAGCGAGATCGAGGTGCTCGGCTATCGTGGCATGAAGGAGTACGAGATCGCGTTCGAGGATTTCGAGGTCGACGCGCAGGCGCTGCTGGGCGAGGAACAGGGGCTGGGTTTCCGCCAGCTGATGCAGACCTTCGAGAGCGCGCGCATCCAGACCGCGGCGCGCGCGCTCGGCGTGGCCTGGGACGTGCTCGATGTGTCGCGCCGCTACGCGATGGAGCGGCGCCAGTTCGGGCGCGCGCTGATCGAGTTTCCGCGGGTGGCCGACAAGCTGGCGATGATGCTGGCCGAGACCGTGATGGCACGCGGCCTCACCTACTTCGCCGCCCGGGAGAAAGACCGCGGCGCCCGCTGCGACATGCAGGCCGGCATGGCCAAGTTGCTAGGGGCCCGGGTCGCCTGGGCGAACGCCGACTGTGGATTGCAGATCCACGGCGGCAACGGCTACGCGCTCGAATACGAGATCAGCCGCCTGCTGGCCGATGCGCGCATCCTGAACATTTTCGAAGGGGCAGGCGAGATCCAGGCGCACATCATCGGGCGGCGCCTGCTCGCCGGCTGATGCCGGCACCGCGACCGCTGATCGGCGAAGATCCGTATTGACCCAGGCAGGCACGGCAGGGGTTGGAGAAGCGACAAAGCATCGCTTGCGGCGCAAACGAGCGTCGCTTGCAGTTCGCGACATTGTTGAAACCCATCGGGACCTACCTCGCCACGGTTGGCAATTCCCGGGTGGCTACCCGACCCTGGCGAACGCGACCACCTGGTTCTTACCGAAATGCTTCGCGCACTTGGGGCAGGTGGCGTAGTAAAAGTAAAGCTTGTGCAGCGTTCGGCCACGATCCTTCACGTGCGCTTCCATCTGCTTGACCCACTGACCCAGGTCACGATAAGGGCCGGTGAAGACCTTCGTCATGAAGGTACCCGACAGATGCTCCATCCGCATGTTGGGCACGTCGCGGTCGGTTGCCACGTAGATGTCGGACCCCCAAGGAGACACCTCGTCCACCAGCCACAGCGGTTCCTGCGCATAGGCCTGTGCCTGTTCCAGCGCGGCATGGTCGCGGGCCATTACCGAGCCGAAGTTCAACGGCAGGTGCAGGAACTCGTGGATGTGATCCTTGACGAAGGGCTTCTCTTTCCAGACGAATTCCTGGTTGTCCCATCGCGCTTCGTCCAGCCGCGCGCAACACCCCGTCTCGCGGTTGTCGTAGGTCGTTTCAGCCATCTTCATCGGACACACCCGTTCGGCATCTTTTGGCCGGCCAAGGGGTCGACAGTCAGTCGACTTGCGAATCGACCATTGCGACGACTGGCGACCAACGGCCAAAGGATGAGCGGGGCACCATCAGACATGGCATCCCCCGGTTCGCTACCCTTATCCAACTCGGCGGCGCATGATGAGCCTGGCCTCGCGCCCAAAAGCAGTGACTCGAGGCTATCACCGAAGCGAGACGCCGGGAAGATTGTCTTCGGATTTCCTGCGCGGATTGAATTGAACTCAGACTCGCTCGAAAACCGGACAGGAAGCGTTGCGTGTGTTGGGGGGAACAGGCAGATTCGTTTGTCAGAGGATCTTGCAAACCTCGTCGAACTCAAACCGCGGGCTGCGCGGAAAGGTTTTGTCCGGGTCACCGCGACCGAGGTTGCACAGGAAGTTCGACTTGAAGCGGCCATCCGGAAAGAACTCGGCATCGAGTTTGGCATTGTCGAAACCGGACATCGGCCCGCAGTCCAGCCCCACCGCGCGCGCCGCGATCAGGAAGTAGGCGCCTTGCAGCGTGCCGTTACGAAACGCCGTGATCTCGCGGGCGGCGCGCTTTTCCTCGCCATCGAACAGGTCGCGAAAGTTCGGCGCATGCGGGAACATCCGCGGCAGGTGCTCCTGGAACTGGGTGTCGTACGCGATGATGGTGACCACCGGCGCCTTGAGCGTCTTGTCGAGATTGCCTGCCGACAGGCAGGGGCGCAGGCGCTCCTTGGCCTCGCTGCTGCGCAAGAAGACGAGGCGGGCCGGCTGGCTGTTCGCCGAGGTCGGAGCCATCTTCATCAGGTCGTAGGCTTTTTCAGCTGCGCATCGGTGACATCGCCTGACAGCCAGCCGTTGGCGGTGCGCGCATCATTGAACAGCTTATCCAGTGCTTCTTGGTCGATCATGCTCAGTACCTGCCCGAGGTGCCGAGGCCCCAGGAGAATTCGGTGAGTTTGCCCGCGCAACCGGCTGCGACGGCCAGGCGACCCGGGATGGCGGCCACCCGGCGCCGCGCGTTTCGGTGAGTCGGGAGTGTAGCGCATGCCCGAGCCCGCCGAAAACCTGTTTCGCCGCAAGCAATCACCGTTCCCGGTGGGCGTTCAAGCGCGCGGGGAGACTGCCCGCAGACGTGGGCAGCGGCCTGCATTGCCAGCAATGGCAAGGCTCGTGGCCGCAGCGCCTGCTTACTTGGCCAGAGGCGTGGTCTGCCAGGCCACCATCTTCCAGTCGCCCGCCTCGAGCGCCCACACCTGCAGGTAGCGGCCGTTGAAGTCCTTCTCGACGCCGTTGACGATCACGTGGATACGCATGTCGCCGTGCACGAGGATCGTGTCGCCGAAGCGGCGGAACTCACGCCGCAACGCGGTCCTGTTCGTGTAGTCGTAGTAGCCGCCGCGCAGCCGTTCGAGGTAGAGCTTGCGATCCTCGTCGGTGCCGCTGCCATGAACGTAGCGCAGACTGCTGCCCAGCAGACCCTCGACGGTGTCGTAGTCCTTGGCCAGCGTGGCCTTCTGGCGCGCGTCATCGCGCGCGGTGATGTCATCGAACAGCGTCTGGTCTGACATGGTGTCTCCTGGTTCAGGGTTCGACCGGTGGGCCGGTCAGGGAGGGGAAGGGGCTTGCAGTGTCTCGAAAAGGTCGGGCAGCAACCGGTGCACCTGCACGGCAATGAACATCGCGCCCAGCGTGTCACCGAACACGCCGGCCGTGATCGGGCCGATCAGGCGCAGCCGGTCGGGTGTTCGGTCCGCCTGCCCGATCGGTCGGCAGCGTGCATCGACCCGGTAGCCAAAGCCGCTGCCGTCACGCACCAGCACGCCCTGCTCGAGCAATCGTCCTGGCAGCGAGCGGGGATCGATGGGGCCGCCCATATCCAGGCCGGTGCAATTGATGAATCCGGCGACATCCTCGTGCAGCGCCTCGCCCCGGCGCGAGACATGCAGCCGCAGGCGTTGCTCGTCGAGCACCTCGATACGCTGCAGCGACTGCGCGACGAACCGCAACTGCCCGCGCGCAATGGCCGGCTCGAGAATGTCCGCCGTCTGCGGCGGCATGCGAAAGCGCGCCACGTCGTACCAGACACGCAACTGGCGGATGAAGCGGCGCTTTTGCGCATCGTCCAGTTGCGGCCAGACCTGCCAGACGACATCGCGCAACTCGTCGAAACCAGCCTGCCAGGGCTGCCCGGCCGCAATCGCCTGGTCGATACGCCTGCGCACCGCGCGTAGCAGGTGGCGCACGGTCTGCGGCTGGCCGGCCGGCGCCGCCAGGTAGGCGGGCACCGGGCCATTGATCCGGTCGATCAGCCAGGTCGGGGCCAACCCGGCCGGCGCTTGCGGGTCGGGCGGACGCTGCCGGGCCGGGCGCAGGCCCGGCGCGAGAACGCGGTGATCGGCCCCTCGTGCCCCTGGCGCAGCAGCGTGGCCAGCACGTCCGCGGCGGTCAGGCTGGTGCCCATCACGGCCACCGGTTCGTCGCTTGGCAGTTCGCGCATCCGGCCGCCGATCAAGGGCTCGGTGACGAGCGCGCGGTGACCGACGATCTGGCGCAGCATTGCCGGCAGGCGTGCCGGCGGATTGCCGATCGCCAGCAGCGAGGCTTCGGCCTGCAGCGTCTTGCCGTCGTCCAGCCGGGCCTCGACCCGCTGTCGATCGACCTGCAGGCCGATCACGCGCGCACGCCTGTGCGTGATGCGTGAGCCACTGGGGTTGGCCCCCGCGTGCTCGAGCACCGCTTCATGCAGGTAGCGGCCATACTCGCCGCGCCGGATGAACACGCCGTCGGCGCATGCCGCCTGCGGGTCGGTGTCGAGTAGCGCCTTGCGCCCGGCCCAGCGCACGATGTGTTCGGTGTCGCACGGATCGATCGAATGGGTGAACAGCGGACCGTTCACCCGGTGATCGGGATCATTGCCCCGGTAAGCCAGCCCGCGACCCATCTCGGCATTCGGTTCGACCACGGTGATGTCCAGCGGCACCGGCGAGCGCCGGGCCGCCTGCACCGCCGCGGTAGCTCCGGCAAAGCCGCCGCCCACGATGAGCAGGCGCGCCAAGCCGTGCGGCCATGCTGGTCCAGACGCGCTCGATCAGCGTGGCGATGCCCTGCCCGACACCGATGCACATCGTGGCGATCGCACGCTTGCCGCCGCCCTGCTCCATCTGGCTGATCGCGGTCAGCACGAGCCGGGCACCGGACATGCCCAACGGGTGGCCCAGCGCGATGGCGCCGCCGTTCGGGTTCACGTGGGCCGCGTCGTCGGGCAGGCCCAGCTCGCGCATCACCGCCAGGCCCTGCGCCGCGAATGCCTCGTTCAGTTCGATCACATCGACGCTGTTCAGTGACACGCCGGTGCGCTCGAGCAGGCGCCGGGTCGCGGGTGCAGGACCAATGCCCATGATGCGCGGCGCCACCCCGGCCGTGGCCATGCCCACGAGGCGGGCCCGCGGGGTCAGCCCGAAGCGCTTGACCGCCGCTTCCGAGGCGATGATCATCGCCGCCGCACCATCGTTGACCCCCGACGCATTGCCGGCAGTGACCGAGCCGTCGGGACGGACCACGCCCTTGAGCCGGGCCAGCGATTCGACGGTGGTGCTGCGCGGATGCTCGTCCACCGACACGATCACCGGGTCCCCTTTGCGCTGGGGCAACGTGACCGGCACGATCTCGTGCGCGAAAAAACCGCGCGCCTGGGCGGCGGCCGCACGCTGCTGGCTGCGCAGCGCGAACGCATCCTGGTCGGCGCGTGACACTTTGAAATCGGTGGCGACGTTCTCGGCGGTCTCGGGCATCGAGTCGATGCCGTAATCAGCCTTCATCCTGGCATTGACGAAACGCCAGCCGATTGTCGTGTCGTAGACCGCATGATTGCGATCGAACGCCGATTGCGCCTTGGGCATCACGAACGGCGCGCGCGACATGCTCTCGACCCCACCGGCGATGCCCAGTTCCATCTCGCCGGCGCGGATCGCCCGGGCCATCGTGCCGACCGCGTCCATGCCCGAACCGCAAAGCCGGTTGATCGTGCCGCCGGCCACGCTGACCGGCAGCCCGGCGAGCAGCGCGGCCATGCGCGCGACGTTGCGGTTGTCCTCGCCGGCCTGATTCGCGCAGCCGTACAACACCTCCTCGATCGCGGCCGGATCGAGACCGGGATTGCGCTCGAGCAGCGCGCGAATGGGGATCGCGCCAAGGTCGTCTGTGCGCACACCGGACAGGGCGCCGCCGTAGCGGCCGATCGGGGTGCGAATCGCATCGCAGATGAAGGCTTCGGTCATGTTCGGGCTCCTTGGGGATTCATCATGACGGGGTGTCATGTCTCGGATCAGGCGTTGGCGCGATGCACCGGCACGCCGGACAGGCGGACCAGTTCTTCAAAGCTCAGGCCATCGACCCATTCGATGGCCTCGAAGCCACGCGCGGTGATGTCCAGCACGGCCAGGTCGGTATAGACCCGCGACACGCAGCCGATGCCGGTGAGCGGATAACTGCATTGCGCGACCAGCTTGCTCTGGCCGTCGCGGGTCAGGTGTTCCATCATAACGAATACCTGGCGCGCGCCGATCGCCAGGTCCATCGCGCCCCCGACCGCCGGAACGGCATCGGGCTTGCCGGTGCTCCAGTTGGCCAGGTCGCCGGTGGCCGACACCTGGAACGCGCCCAGCACGCAGATGTCCAGGTGTCCGCCCCGCATCATCGCAAACGAGTCGGCATGGTGAAAAAACGCCGCGCCCGGCACCGTCGTGACCGCCTGCTTGCCGGCGTTGATCAGGTCCGGATCTTCGTGCCCGGCCGCCGGGGCGCCTCCCATGCCGAGCAAGCCGTTCTCGGTGTGCAGCACGATCTCGCGATCGGCCGGCAGGTGGTTGGCCACCAGCGTGGGCAGGCCGATGCCAAGATTCACATAGGCGCCGTCGGGGATATCGCGGGCCACCCGGGCGGCGATCTGGTTGCGGTCGAGTTTTTTCATTGCGGGGTTCCGTTCGGTGGCGAGGCGGTCATCAGGCGGCTACACGGGTCACGGCGGCCGGATCGGCCTGCGGCACCTCGACGATCCGCTTGACGAAGATGCCCGGCGTGACGATCGTCTCGGGGTCGAGCGAGCCCAGCGGCACGACCTCGCTGACCTGCGCGACCGTGCAACGCGCGGCCATGGCCATCACCGGACCAAAGTTGCGGGCCGTCATCCGGTAGGTCAGGTTGCCCCAGCGATCCCCGCGCAGCGCCTTGATCAGCGCAAAGTCGGCGGCGATCGGCATTTCCAGCACGTATTGGCGCCCGTTGATCTCGCGGGTTTCCTTGCCGGCGGCCAACTCGGTGCCGTAGCCTGTTGGTGAGAAGAACGCACCGATGCCCGCACCCGCGGCGCGGATGCGCTCGGCAAGGTTGCCCTGGGGCACCAGCTCGAGCTCGAGCTTGCCGGCGCGGTACAGCCCGTCGAACACGTGCGAGTCGGCCTGGCGCGGAAACGAGCAGACGATCTTGCGCACCCGGCCGGCCTTGAGCAGGCCGGCCAGGCCGGTCTCGCCGTTACCGGCGTTGTTGCTCACCACCGTGAGGTCGCGGGCACCCTGCTCGATCAGGCCGTCGATCAGCTCATTGGGCATGCCCGCGCCACCGAAGCCGCCGATCAGCACGGTGGCCCCGTCGGGCACGTCGGAAAGGGCCTCGGCGACCGAGGCAACGATGCGGTTGATCATCAAACGTCTCCAGGCCCAACGGAACGGGCCGATACACGGAGTTTATCGCGGGGCGTCCAACGCCCGGACGGTGTCCCGCAGCAGGTACAGGACAAGCAGGCCCGGCAGCGCGGTCAGCACGGTCAGCGCAAAGAACAGCGGCCAGCCGAAAGCGGCCACCATCACGCCGGCCGCCGGACCCACGTAGATGCGCCCGACCGCGGCCAGCGCCGACAGCAGCGCGTACTGCGCCGCCGAAAAGCGCCGGTCGGTCAGCGCCATCAGGAACGCGACAAAGGCCGCGGTGCCCAGGCCGCCGCAAAGATTCTCGACGAACACCGCGCTGGCCATCAGCGCGTAGCTCTTGGGCAGCACCGCGATCAACCAGTAGCCAAAATTGGAGACCGCCTGCAGCAGCCCGAACACCCAGAGCGCCTGGTACAACGTGCGCTGGGCCAGCCAGGCCCCGCCGGCCAGCGCACCGACGATGGTCGCGGTGAGCCCGAGCACCTTGTTCACCGCGCCGACATCGGTCGCCGAGAATCCGGCACCGCGGATCAGGAAGGTCGTGGACAGGCTGCCGGCAAACGCATCGCCCAGCTTGTACAGCACGATCAGCGTCAGCAGGGCCGCGGCATGACGACGAGAGAAAAACGCATCCCAGGGCTGCACGAACGACGGAAAGCCCGCGGTGCGGGCCGCCCACAACGCTGCCGTGAACGCCGCGATCATCGAGGCGCTGTTGAAGGCCAGCCCGAGGAACGGCTGACCCTCGGTCCATCCCTGGGGCAGCCAGCGCGTGAGGGCGAACACCGCCGCACCGGCACCCACCATCGCCGCGAAGCCGATCACCTCGGCCCGCACCGAACCGGTCGGGCGCACCGAATCGCGCAGCGCCGGCGACAGCAGGCTGACCGCCATCATCAGCAACATCAGGCCGCCCATCAGGCGGAAGGTGGCGGGCCAGCCGAGCACGCTGTCGGCCAGGATAAGCGCGAGCCCGCCCGACACGATCATCGCCAGCCGGTAGCCCAGCACCGACAGCGCCGCTCCGGCGCCGCGCTCGGCAGGCTCGAGCAGGTCACTGCGGTAGGCATCGAAAACGATGTCCTGCGAGGCCGACAGGAAGGCCAGCGCCAGGCCCAGCATCGCCAGCAACCGCGTGTCGGCGACCGGGTCGAGCACGGCCATGCCGAAGCAGCAGGCGGCGATACCGGCCTGCGTGGCCACCAGCCAGCCACGCCGCCGGCCGATGCGCGGCGGCTCGACCCGGTCCATCAGCGGCGCCCAGACGACCTTGAACGTGTAGGGCAGGCCCACCAGCGCGAAGTAGCCGATGGTCTGGATATCGACGTCCGAGACGGTCAGCCAGGCCTGCAGCGTCCCCGCCGACAAGGCCAGCGGCAGGCCGCTGGCAAAGCCCAGCGCCAGCATCGCCGCCATCCGGCGGCTGGCAAAGACAGCCAGGTATTGCGCAAACCGCGGCGCCGATTCCGGCGCTGGCTCAGCGCCGGATGGCATAGTCGATGATCAGCGGGGCGTGGTCCGAGAAGCGCTCGGCAGTGTAGATCGATGTCGCCTTGGCCTTGCCGGCGATGTCGGGGGTGGCGATCTGGTAGTCGAGCCGCCAGCCGACGTTCTTGGCCCAGGCCTGGCCGCGGTTGCTCCACCACGTGTATTGCTCGGGCCGCTGATCGAGCCGGCGGAACACATCGACATAGCCGGCCTCATCGAACAACCCGGACAGCCAGGCCCGCTCCTCGGGCAGGAAACCGGAATTCTTCTGGTTGCTGCGCCAGTTCCTGAGATCGATCTCCTTGTGGGCGATGTTCCAGTCGCCGCAAAGAATGACCTCCTTGCCGCAGGCCCGCAGCGCATCCAGGTGCGGCCGAAAGGCCGCCATGAAGCGGTACTTTGCCTGCAGCCTGTCGTCGGAACTGGTGCCCGAGGGCACGTAGACCGAGATCACCACGTAGCGACCGAAATCGGCCTCGATATAGCGGCCCTCGGCATCGAACTCGGGATTGCCAAAGCCGTAGCGCACGCCCACCGGCTTGCGCCGGCTGTACAGGCCGACCCCGCTGTAACCCTTCTTCTGCGCCTGCTGGAAGTAGCCGGTCATGCCGTCGATGCGCTGCAGCGAGTCGTCGAGGTCGCTCAGCTGCGCCTTGAGTTCCTGTACACACACGACATCGGCCTGCTGGCTGCCCAGCCACGGCACGAAGCCCTTGCGGGCGGCCGAACGGATGCCATTCAGGTTGGCGGAAATCACTCGTATCATCGTGCCTGGCTGCCAGGTAGGTGCAAAGACCCGCTATCCCGGCAATCCGCTGCATCGTCTGCCGTCCGAGGTCTGTCATGTCCAACAATCTGCGCGCCGAGTTTATCCGCTTCTGTGTCGAGGCCGGAATCCTGCGCTTTGGCGAGTTCCGCACCAAGGCGGGACGCCTGTCCCCGTACTTCTTCAATGCCGGCCTGTTCTGCGACGGCGTGCTGCTCGATCGGCTGGGCGATTTTTATGCGCGCACGCTGCTGGCCGCCGAACAGACGGACGGGCTGCGGTTCGACCTGTTGTACGGGCCGGCCTACAAGGGCATCACGCTGGCCAGCGCCACCGCGATCAAACTGGCCCAGCACGGCCGGCGTGTGCCCTTTGTCTATAACCGCAAGGAAGCCAAGGATCACGGCGAGGGCGGGGTGCTGGTCGGCGCGCCGATGCAGGGCCGGGTCGTGATCGTCGACGACGTGATCAGCGCGGGCACCTCGGTGCGCGAGTCGGTGGCGCTGATCACCGAGGCCGGCGCGACCCCCTGCGCGGTCCTGATCGCGCTCGACCGGCAGGAGCGGGGCGGCGAGGAGGCGCTGTCGGCGGTCCAGCAAGTGAGCCGGAATCACGGAATCCCGGTCTATCCGATCGCCCGGCTCGATGACCTGCTCAGCCTGCTCGACTCGGGCGATCAGCCGGCGCTGGCCGTCCATCGTGACCGTGTCGCCGCCTATCGCGCCCGCTATGGAACGGACTGAGATCCTTCCCTACCATGGGCAGGCAATGAGAATCTTGGCCCCCCCCTCCTTCGTCGGTGCTGCCTTCCTGCTGTTGGTCAGCGGGCCGGCGTTCGCCCAGCAATACAAGGCCCAGGATCCGAAACCGTCGATCTTCACCTGTATCGACGACCAGGGCCGAAGGCTGACGAGCGACCGGCCGATCGATGCCTGCGCGAACCGCCCGATGCGTGAATTGCGCCTGGATGGCGCCATCAAGCGGGACATTCCACCGCCCTGACCCGCGCACAGCGCGAGGAACTGGCCGAACGCAAGGCGGCCGAGCGCATCGAGCAGATGCGCAAGCGCCAGGAACAGGCACGTGACCGGGCGCTGCTGGCGGCCTACCCGTCGATGGAGGACCTGGGCGCGATGCGCGACCGCCAGATGGCCGAACTACAGGTACAGATCGACAAGAACTACGAACGGATGATGGCACTGCACGAGGAGTTGCAAGCCGCGCAGGCACAGGCCAACACCTATCCCACCGGCCGTGCGCCCGAGATGGTCAAACAGCGGATCGCGCGGCTGGCCAGCGAGATCCTGGCCGAGGATGCGCTCGTGAAGTCCCGGATCCGCGAACAGGAATTGATCCGCACCCGATTTGCCGAGGATGCCGAGCGGCTCGAGTACCTGCTGATCAAGCAGGCCGAGGCGAACCGCCGCGCGACCTGAGTCAACGCTGCCGGGCCGCCACCTCGCGCAGCAGTTCATTGATGCGCTGCGGATTGGCCTTGCCCGCGGTGGCCTTCATCACCTGTCCCACCAGCGAATTGAGCGCCTTGTCCTTGCCGGCCAGGAATTCGGCGACCGGTTTCGGGTTGGCCGCCACGACGCGCTCGACGATCGCCGTCAGTTCGCCCTCGTCATTCATCTGACGCAGCCCCTGCTTCTCGATCTGCGCATCGACCAACGCGAGCGCCTGCGCCAGGTCGGCGGGGGTCGTTGGCGCCTGCAGCCAGAAGCCGCCGAACAGGTCGCGCGCCACCCGCGCCGAGACCGTGCCATCGGCCGTGCGCACCAGCAAGGCCGCCAGCAGCGTCGGGGGCACCGGCACCGTCGCGTAACCCACGTCATCGCGGTTGACGGCTGCGGCCACCTCGGACATCACCCAGTTGGCGACGGTCTTGGCCGGCACCTGTTGGGCGCCCAGCGCGGCCAGCGTCTGCTCGAAGTAGGCGGCGCACTCGCGGGTCGCGGTCAGCGTGGCCGCGTCGTAGTCGGTCAGCCCCAGTTGCCCGGTGAAGCGTGCCCGCATCGCCGCCGGCAGTTCGGGCATCGTGGCGCGCTCACGGACTATCCATTGCGGCTCGATCACCAGGTCGGGCAGGTCGGGATCGGGGAAGTAGCGATAGTCGTTCGCGTCTTCCTTGCTGCGCATCGAGCGTGTCTCGTCGCGGTCCGGATCGTAGAGGCGGGTCTGCTGGACGACCTTGCCACCGTCCTCGATCAAGGCGATCTGGCGGCGCACCTCGTACTGGATCGCCCGCTCGAGAAAGCGAAACGAGTTCAGGTTCTTGATCTCGCAACGCGTGCCCAGCGGCCCGCCCGGGCGGCGCACCGAGACATTCGCATCGCAGCGAAACGAGCCCTCCTGCATGTTGCCATCGCAGATGCCGAGCCAGACCACCAGCCCGTGCAGCGCCCGCGCGTAGGCGACCGCCTCGTCGGCGCTGCGCATCTCGGGTTCGGTGACGATCTCGAGCAACGGGGTGCCGGCGCGGTTCAGGTCGATTCCCGAGCGGCCGTTGAAGTCCTCGTGCAGCGACTTGCCGGCATCCTCCTCGAGGTGGGCGCGGGTCAGGTTCACGGTGCAGGCGCGGGCGCTGTCGCCTTCGCCGACGATGAACGTCAGCTGCCCGCCGGCGACGACCGGGATCTCGAACTGGCTGATCTGGTAACCCTTTGGCAGGTCGGGGTAGAAGTAGTTCTTGCGGGCAAACACCGAGCGTGGCGCGATCTGTGCGCCCACGGCCAGGCCGAAGCGGATCGCGCAGGCCACCGCCTCGCGATTGGCCACCGGCAGCACGCCGGGCAGCGCCAGATCGACCGGGCTGGCCTGGCGGTTGGGTTGCGCACCGAACGCTGTCGAGGATCCCGAGAACATCTTCGAGCGGGTCCGCAACTGGGTATGGGTTTCCAGCCCGATCACGACTTCCCACTGGCTCATCGCGTCATCGCTCCGTGTCCGCGCACTTGCCCGATTGCGGATCGAACATCACCGGCCAGGCCTTGTCATAGACACCCGGCGAACAAAACGTTGCGCAGCTCGCATGCGCCAGCGTGATCCGGCGCGGATCGCCCCAGACCATCAGGCGGCAGCCCGAGCCGTTGCGCGCGAGCAGCTGGACCACCGGGTCGGTGTGCGTCTGGCGGAACTGGTCGAAGCTGAAGCGGCAGCTGCCACGGCGGCCCACCTGGATGTTCCAGGACAGCTCGTGCACCGTGCCGTTGCGCAGATCGAGACGGGCATTCTCGGCATAGCCGTCGATCTCGCGCTGGTCGCAGTGCCCGGCCAGCGTCATGCCGCGCGACCCCGTGGCCGACGGCGGCGCCTGCACCGGCGGCCTGGCGGACGGGCCGCGGTCGCGGCCAATGAGCGGCAGGTTGTCGCAGGCGGCCACGACGAGGCCCAGGGCCAGCAGCATGGCCAGACGGGGGCGCAGGGGCAGGACGGTCATGGTGTCTCCGGTGGTCGGCGCAGGTGCCAGTCGGTGGCCTGCTGGAACTGGTGCGCCGCCCCCAGCAGCCGGGCCTCGTCGAAATGGTTGCCGATCAGCTGCAGGCCGATCGGGTGGCCGGCGGCGTCGAAGCCGGCCGGCACCGACATGCCTGGCAGCCCGGCCAGCGACGCGGGCAGCGTGTAGATGTCGGCCATGTAGTTGCGCACCGGGTCGTTGACCAGTTCGCCGATCGGCCACGCCGTGCCCGGGCTGACCGGGCCGGCGATCATGTCGACATCGGCAAAGGCCGACTGGAAGCCGTCGGCGATCCGTCGGCGAAGCCGTTGCGCCTGCAGGTAGTAGGCGTCGTAATAGCCGTGCGACAACACGTAGGTACCCACCAGGATGCGCCGGCGCACCTCGGCACCGAAACCCTCGGTGCGGGTGCGCTGGTACATGTCGTTCAGGTCGGCGTACTGCGCCGCCCGATGACCGTAGCGCACGCCGTCAAAACGTGCCAGGTTGCTCGAGGCCTCGGCCGGCGCGATCACGTAGTAGGCCGGGATGGCCAACGCGGTATCGGGCAGGCTGATGTCGACCAGCGTCGCGCCCTGTTCGCGAATCCGCTCGAGCGCGCTCTGCAGCGCCGAGCGCACCTGGGCATCGAGCCCGTCGGCGAAGTACTCGGCGGGCAGGCCGATGCGCAGTCCGGTCAACGGTTGCCCGAGCAACCGGGCGAAGTCTTCGGGCGCCCGTTCGACGCTGGTCGAATCGCGCGCATCGAAACCGGCGATCGCGCTCAGCAGCGTCGCGCAGTCGCCGGCCGTGCGCGCCATGACGCCCGCCTGGTCGAGGCTGGAGGCAAACGCGATCATCCCGTAGCGCGACACCCGCCCGTAGGTGGGCTTGATACCGGTGACGCCGCACATCGAGGCTGGCTGGCGCACCGAGCCGCCGGTATCGGTGGCCGTCGTGCAAGGTGCCAGACCCGCCGCCACGGCCGCCGCCGAACCGCCGGACGAGCCGCCCGGAATGGCCGCCCGGTCCCAGGGGTTGCGCACCGCGCCGAACGCCGAGTTCTCGTTGGCCGAGCCCATCGCGAACTCGTCGCAATTGAGCTTGCCCAGGCATACCGCGCCCTGCGCGGCCAGCCGCTCGACCACCGCCGCATCGAACGGGCTGACGTAGTGTTCGAGCATCCGCGAGCCGGCGGTGGAGCGCCAGCCGCGGGTGACGAAGATGTCCTTGTGGGCCAGCGGCACCCCCAGCAACGGTGATCGCTCGCCGGCCGCCAGGCGCCGGTCTGCCGCCCGTGCCTGGGCCAGCGTATGCTCGGGCTGCACATCGATGAACACGTTCAGCGTGTCGCTGCCGATGCGCGCGAGGAAATGCTCGGCCAGCGCCACCGCGCTGGTGCGTCCCTGTTGCAAGGCCAGCGCAAGTTGCTGCAGCGACTGCTCGTGCCAGGCAGGCGAAGCGCTCATCACTCGATCACCCGCGGCACCAGGTAAAGCCCCTGGTCGACCTCGGGCGCCACCTGCTGGTAGCGGTCGCGCTGGTCGGCTTCGGTCACCGCGTCGTCGCGCAGGCGCAGGCTGACCGCGTGGGGATGGGTCATCGGTTCCAACCCCGTGGTGTCGACCGCGCGCATGGTTTCGATCAGGCCGAAGACCTTGTTCAGGCCCTGCAGCGTCTGCTCGGTTTCGGTTTCGGAGATTTCAAGACGGGCCAGGACAGCGAGTCGGCGCACGTCATCGGCGCTGAGCGACATAGGAAGGACGCCGGGAGTGAGGACCGGCAAAATTATACGTTATCATCCACCGAAATGGCCTTTGCCGGCCGTTTGAAATTGATGAACCGACGCCAGAGGCTTGCCGACAAACATGCTCGGATTCATTCGAAAGTACCTCTCTCACGACCTTGCCATCGACCTGGGCACCAGCAACACCCGGGTGTTCATTCCAGGGCATGGCGTCACCCTCGATGAGCCTTCGGTCGTGACGATCCGCGACGGCGATGCCGCGCGCGGTGGCTCCAGTGTCACCGCGGTGGGCACCGAGGCCTGGCAGATGATCGGCAAGGTTCCCGATTCGATCCGCGCGGTGCAACCGGTGCAGGCCGGCGTGGTTGCCGACCTCACGGTCACCCGCGACATGCTGCGCCAGTTTCTGGCGCGCGCCCACGAGACCCGCCGCTTCTCGCCCAGCCCGCGCGTGCTGGTGACGGTGCCGGCCATTTCCACCCAGGTCGAGCGGCGCGCGATCCGCGAAGCCGTGTTGGGTGCCGGGGCCGGCCAGGTCTTTCTGATCGAGGAAACCATGGCCGCCGCGATCGGCGCCGGTCTGCCGGTTTCGGAAGCCTGCGGCTCGATGGTGCTGGACATCGGCGGCGGCACCGCCGAGGTCGGGGTCATCTCGCTGGGCGGCATGGTGTACAAGCAATCGAGTCGCATTGCCGGCGACCAGTTCGACGAGGCGATCGTCAACTACATCCGCCGCAACTACGGCATGCTGATCGGCGACCAGACCGCCGAGACGATCAAGAAGCGCATCGGTTCGGCCTTTCCCGGCGGCGCGATCCAGGAACTCGAAGTCAAGGGCCGCAGCCTGGCCGAGGGTGTGCCGCGCAGTTTCCGGATCTCGTCCAACGAGGTGCTCGAGGCGCTGGCCGAGCCGCTGTCCCATGTCGTGTCCCTGATCAAGCAGGCGCTCGAGCACACCCCGCCCGAGATCGGCGCCGACCTGAGCGAGCGCGGCATCATGCTCACCGGCGGCGGCGCGCTGCTCGCCAATATCGACCGGCTGCTGATGGAAGAGAGCGGCCTGACCGTCCTGATCGCCGACGACCCGATGCATTGCGCCATCCGGGGTTGCGGTGCCGCACTGGAAAAAATCGACTCCATCGGCTCGCTGTTCGTCCAGGAATGACCCACTGGCCTGTATCCGGCGACCCCGCCTGGGTCGGCCGCGGGCCGCCCCTGAGGATCCTCGATGGACATTCTCCTGTTGCTGCTGCTCATCGTGCTCAACGGTGTGTTCGCGATGTCGGAACTCGCGCTGGTGGCCGCGCGCCCCGCGCGACTCGCGCCACTCGCGGCACGGGGCGACCGCCCGGCAATCGCCACGCTGCAGCTCAAGCAGACGCCTACCCGCTTCCTGTCCACGGTGCAGATCGGCATCACGTCGATCAGCATCCTGAACGGCATCATCGGCGAAGCGGCACTGGCCGGCCCGTTGAGCCACTGGTTGGAAACCCTGGGGATGGAGCGCGCGCTCGCCCAGCCGGGTGCCACCCTGATCGTCGTCGTGGGCATCACCTTCGCGTCCATCGTGCTCGGCGAACTGGTGCCCAAGCGGATCGCCCAGGTGGCGCCCGAGGACATCGCCCGGTTGATTGCGCTGCCGATGCGGCTGCTGGCCCGCGTCGCCGCACCTTTCGTCTGGCTGCTCAGCGCCACCACCGAGGGGGTCCTGCGCCTGATGCGCATGCGCGACCGGGCCGGCCCGCCGATCACCGAGGAGGAGATCCACGCGATGCTCGTCGAGGGCACCCATGCCGGGGTCATAGAGGCGAGCGAGCACGACATGGTGCGACGGGTGCTGCGCCTGGACGATCGGCGCGTGTCGACCTTCATGACTCCGCGCCGGGAGATGATCTCGCTGGAAACCGGCGACGATTTGCGCACCAATCTTCGCCGCGCCGCCCTCAGCGCCCGCTCGCGCTTCCCGGTGCGCGACACCGACACCGGCGAGATGATCGGCATCGTCCATACCCGCCAGTTGCTGCAACTGGCCCTCGAGCCGGACCAGGCCGACTGGCATCGACACATCGGCAAGCCGCTGTTCGTGCCTGAATCGCTGACCGGGCGCGAGCTGCTGGACACCTTCCGCCAGACGCGCGCCGGCGCTGCGCTGGTGGTGGATGAATATGGCGACCTGCAGGGCCTTGTCACGGTCACCGACCTGCTCGATGCGATCGGCGGGCATGTCGCACAACCGTCGCGCGAACGACTGGCCAAGACCGACACCGACGGTACGCTGCGCATCGATGCCCGGCTGGACGCGCTCGACCTGCGCGACATGCTGGCGCTGGACGAGATGCCCGGCGGCGAACCACCGCCCTACGACACCGCCGGCGGCATGTTGCAGTTCCTGCTCGGCCGCCTGGCGCGCACCGGCGACCGGGTGCCATGGGAAGCCTGGCAGTTCGAGGTCATCGAATCGGACGGACGCGCGGCCCGCACGCTGATCGCCCGGCGCATCGCCGACGGCCAGGCCCCTGCCGACCCCGACTCGGTGCCAGGCCCGACCTGACCCCCGACCTGACCATCAACCCATCAAGGTCTTGACGAAGTCGCCCCCCTATCCGCTCGTCCTCGTTGCCCGGCGCGTCGGTCCCGGACCGGCCCGGGAATCGACAAAAAGGCTTGACCTTTGCAGGGCGTCGGCTTAACTTATCCCAGCAGTAGGTTTCCAACGGCAACGGTTCTCCCGGCAGACGCGCCTGTCGAAGCGTCAGGGCCCTGTCCCAAGATCCGGCGCCGCGGAAGTACGGCCACCACTCGTGGCCAATTCCCTGGAATAGCCGCCGATGGCGGTCCCACGGGGCGCGGTTGATCCGCGCCCCTTTCTCATTTGTTCGGCGCCCTCATTTGTCCGGCGCCATTCGTTCCTCGTTTGTCCCCTTGGTTTGTCCCCTTGGTTTGTCCCCTCACCCGCTCAATTCGTTCCTTGCGCGACAGCCGGCTTTCCCGATGCTGCCCTCCCCGATCCCGACGTCGCCCCGCGACCAGCACCGACTGACCCGCCGGCCCCTGCCCAGATGCGCCTGAAAGACCCACCGTTGCTCGCGGCCACCGCGGCCATCGGAGCGATGATGGCCATCGCCGGCCAGCTCAACTCGGCCCCCGAACTGGTCTGGCTGTTCACGCCGCTGACGACCTTGCTGATCGTCTGGGCCGCCTGGCGTCGTGGCGCGGTGGCCGATCGTTACGCGCAGTTCATCTTCGTGGGGCTGCTGCTGTCGCTGGTGGGCGACCTGTTGATGATTCCGCGCGGCTGGCACCTCTGGGGCGTCGCCGCGATGACCCTGGCCCACCTCGCCTACCTGCGCGCCTTCACCGCCGACTCGCCGCGCTGGCGCGTCCGTGGGCCGTTGCTGGCCTGCCTGCTGCTGGGGGCGTTGCTGCTGTACCTGATCTGGCCACGCCTGCATGCCTCCTGGCAGGTCGTGATGTCGCTACACCTGTTGCTGCTGTGCCTGACGACCGCGCAGGCGCACAGCCGCGCGCGCCTGGCGCACCGGCTGGGACAGGCCGGCCCGCTGGCGCGCCAGGCCGCGCTAGGCATGACCCTGCTGTTCCTGGCCGGCGCCCTGCTTGCACTGTCGCGCTTTTGGGCTGCGATTCCCCTGGCCCCGCTCTGGATCCTGGTCACCTACTGGGCCGGCCAGGTGATGATCGCGCTGTCGATTCCGGTGCATCCTGACAACCGGACCGACACCCAGGCGCTGGCCTGATGCCCCGTTGCTTGCGCAGCCCGCCCGCATGACACCCGCTACCCTGGTCACGGCCGCGCAGTCCCTTGCCAGGCGGGTCGGCCGACTGCGTTTCGGCGGCCAGGTCGCCTACGTCTACAACCCGCTCGAATACGCGTGGCAGGCCCATCGGCAGTACCTGGAGCGCTACGGCCGGGGCCCGAAACGCGTGGTGTTCCTGGGCATGAATCCCGGCCCGTTCGGCATGATGCAGACCGGGGTGCCGTTCGGCGAGGTGGCGGCCGTGCGCGACTGGATGGGGATCGAGGCACCGATCGAGACACCCCGGCGCTTTCATCCGAAGCGGCCGATCGACGGCTTTGCCTGCACACGCGCCGAGGTCAGCGGTCGCCGGCTCTGGGGATGGGTGGCCGACCGTTTCGGCAGCCCGGAGGCGTTTTTCTCGCAGGCCTTCGTCGTCAATTACTGCCCGTTGGTGTTTCTCGAAGCCGGGGGCCGCAACCTGACCCCGGACAAGCTGCCGTCCACCGAGCTGGCGCCGCTACAGGCGGCCTGTGACGGACACCTGCGCCAGGTGGTGTCGCTGCTGTCGCCCGAATGGGTGATCGGGGTGGGCGCCTACGCGACCAAACGCCTGCAGATATCGCTCGCCTCGACCCGCGCCACCGGAGCCATGCCGATGATCGGCCAGATCCTGCATCCCAGCCCTGCGAGCCCGCTGGCCAACCGGGGCTGGGCCGAGGCCGCCGACCGACAGCTGACCGAACTGGGTGTCTTCTAAGGGCGCCGGGCTCTAAGGGCTCTGCGCTGCGGGTTCGAAACTGCCCGCCATCGCCTCAGCGGTCGGTCGGCGCAGCGCCGTGCACCGAGGGGTCGTGACCGCTCTCGAGGAATCCGGCCACCCGGCGCAGGTGGTCGCAAAAACTCTGGGCCAGCGCGGTCAGCGGCCTGTCGCGCCGGTAGGCCAGGCTCAACACATTGGTCGGGATCTGCTCGGCAATGTCGATGATCGACAGCGTCCCGGCGGCCACATCGTGCTCGATGACCCGTCGCGGCAACACCCCGACCAGGTCGGTGTTGCGCAACATCATCAGCGTCGTCATCAGCGATCGGCTCGCCACCCGGGCCGGCGGCAGGCGCAGGCGTTGATCGGCAAAGAAGCGGCGGGTGATCGGGCTGACCGAGGTCGGGCTGCCGTGGCGCAACCAGTCGCAGCCCACCAGGTCCCGCAGGGACCGCGCGCCGCCCAACGGGTGACCGCGGCGCGCGATGATCGCCAGCTCGACCGGAAACAACGGTTCGATCACGAATGCCTGCCTGGACAAGGCCTCGGCCATCGGGACCACCGCGAGCTCGACCTGGCCGGCTTTCAGCATGTCGGCCACCGCCGGAAAGATCGCCTCGGTCAGGCTCAGCCGCGCAAGCGGACGCTCGTTCAGGAAGTCGGCGATGGCGAGCGGGGCCAGTTCCAGCGTGCTGGCCGGCGCCAGGCTGACGCTCAGCCGGCCCTCGGCCTCGCCCTGCACGCCCTGGACCGCCTCGCGGGCCCTGGACAACTCGCGCAGGGCGGCCACCGCGTGCTGGTGAAAAGCCCGGCCTTCCTCGGTCAGCTCGACGCCCTGGATGCTGCGCGTCAACAGGCGCGCCGAGAGATCCTCCTCGAGCGCGCGAAGACTGCGCGACAACGCCGACTGCGACAGACCGGTCGCCCGCGCAGCCGCGTGAACCCCCCCGGCCTCGACGATCTCGACAAACGCTTGCACGGCGGACATCTTCGGAATCATCGGGACCCAGCTCGATCAACGACAGACAAAAAGGGGGATGCAAAAAATGCATGGGCGGGGCGATCTTGTCACCTTTTCCAGCCTTGCGCCATCCGATAACGTCGGCCGCATGAGATGCCGGTTGACGGCATCACGACCGCCCATCCTCGCGCGCGATCGCTTCACTATCCACCATGAGCCTACCCCTATGACCTTGCCCCTCCAGGAAGACACGTTGCCGCGTCCAGCACCTCATCGTCCCAAGTACCGGATCGTCAGGTCCGACAAAACCGCCGGCCTGGCCGGGGCAGGGGTCGACGCCGAGAGCGCCGAGTTCTACCTGCCCTATTCGGAGCGTCTCTCGACGCGGCCGGTCTGGATATGCCCTGCCCAGAACCGCTGGTGCATGATGATGCGGATAACCGGATCCGGAGAGTTGCCGCTTTTTCGTCACGTCAAAAAGGGCTTTCGCTACACGGTCGCGGGCAGGTGGCGTTGTAGCGGGCAGGATTGGATCGCCAATCGCGATGATCTCGTCTTCCACGATGCCGATAGCGAATTTGCCGTTGAAACCTTCGCCGATGATGAACCGACGATTTTGATGGCGACCGTCGAGGGACCGGTGCACCGGCTCGACGATCAGGGCCGGGTCGTCTGTACCGTCAACGTCGCCGACTACCTGCGCCATGCGACCCGCTATCTCGAGGCATCCGGACAGGGCACGAAGCACCTGGCGTCGATGATCCGCTGACCAGGTTCCGCGCCGTCACCCCACCACCGTCAGCGCAACATGCCCCACGACTTGAGCCGGCTGACCGCATAGGTCGACGCATTGCCCGACTGCACGGTGCTGGCATAGCGGTAGTAGTGCTGGGCGGCCCGTTGCCTGTCACCGGAACCTTCGAGCGCCACTCCCTTGAGGAAGGTCACCCCCGGGTCGCCGGGCAGCAGTTTGTCGAACGCATCGAGCGACGAGAACGCGGCCCCGTAGTTCTTTTGCGCCAGGCGTGACACCCCCGCCAGCTTGTGGGCCTGCGCCTCCTGCGGATAAACCGACTTGGCGACATCGGCGTAACGCTGGGCTTCGGCCTCGCGCTTTTGCGCGAGCAGTGTCTTGGCCATCAACACGTTGGCGGCATAGTCATCGCGCCGATGCCGCAGGGCGGTGGCAAAGTGCTTCTCGGCCTCGCCCAGTTCCTTCTTGGCAGCCGAGGTTTCGCCACGCTGGCAGGCAGCTATCGTGGGCTCGAGGGCGCGCAGCGAGGCAGTGTTGTCCATGAAGCGCTCGCGCTGGATCGGCCGGCTCTTGCTGCCCGCGTACTTGCTGGCGGCCAGCGCGCGCGCGTTGGCGACCCGCTCGGCCGGCATCGGATGGGTGGAGAACATCGTCTGCAGCAGACTGGGCTCGGCATGCTGCTTGCTCAGCAGGATCTCGTGCAGCGCCACCATGCCCTGGGCCGGATAGCCCGATCGGACCATGTACTCCTGGCCCAGCGCATCGGCCTCGCGCTCGTTTTCGCGCGAGTACGACGACAGCAGTGCGCTGCCTCCTACCTGCCCCAGCACGCCGGCCAGCGCCCCCCATTGCGAATCCTGCGCCGCCACGTTCAGGCCGACCACCGCCGCCTGGGTGACGATCGCCTGCCCCTGGCGCTGCGCCGCATGGCGGGCATTCACGTGACCCAGTTCATGCCCCATCAGGGCGGCCAGTTCGGCCTCGCTCTGCAGGTCGACCATGATGCCGCGCGTCACGCCCATTGCACCACCCGGGAACGTGTAGGCATTGACGTAATTGGCATTGAGCACGCGAAAGTTATAGGGCATATCCGGGCGATGGGTCCGCTTGGCCATCTGGCCGGCGAAGCCGCTCAGGTAGCCGTTGACCTTGTTGTCCTGGATCGCGCCCAGGTCCTGCGAGAACTGGTGCGGCGCCACTTCCTTGTCGATCGAGCGTTCCTGCTCCTCGCTCATGCCGACCAGGATGGTCTCGCCGGTGACCGGCGACTTCGCGCAACCCTGCAGGCTGGCCGTGGCGGCGGCACCGGTGCTGACGGCCAGCAACCAGAGCGCGTCGCGGCGTGTCAGCCGCCCCCGGTTGAGTCGCTTCGCAAACCCCGGCGCACCGTGATCGGGAAACTCGTGGCGATTGGTCATCATCTTGGTCCTCGTTGACTGGCAGGGGGCAAGAGGGCGCCCTCAGGCTGGCCGTCAGGTGGCGCAGCGGCCCGGATTCGGGCGCATGAACAGGCGCCGTTGCTCCTGGAAGCCAAAATGCGCCAGGAACCGGCTCAGCGAATCGGACGAGGGCAACGAGACCGTGATGGTCGAGCCCGCACGGCGGCCGGCGGTTTCGATGAAGGCGCGCATCAGCTGGCTGCCGATCCCTGCCCACGAACCGACGGTTCGACGTAGATCAGGCGAAGCTCGGCATGGCGGAAAAAGTTCTGCTCGGGCCGGCCGTAGCGAACGGTGTAGCCGCACCCCCGACCAGCTGCCCTTCCAACTCGGCCAGGCGAAACCAGCCCTTCTCGATGTGGTACTGCAGCAGCGCACGGCCTTCCGCCCCGGCCAGATAGTCGAGATTTTCACCCATCGGAAACATCCGTTGGACCATCCGGGCCAAGTCGACCACGTTATCAAGATCGGCCGGTAGCGCGTCCCGCACATTGACTTTTCGGTCAGCGACAATCATGAAGGCTCCCCCTTCGGCTTCCGGATGAGTCGCCTGCCCTGGGCGGCGCCATGAACCGGAGGCATCCATTCAACCTTGCAATGTATATGAAACGGCGCGTCGATGCAGACGCCCAGACCCTCGTCGCTATACTGGTGGCGCCCATTCGTTTCAATGAGTCACATGAACCTTCCGTCGCCCCCAGCATGATCGGCGCCAGTCGCCGCGCCACCGAGGCCTTGCCGCCGATATCGCCGGCACCATCCTGGCCGGGTTCGCGCGCCATTACGGGCTGTTCCGCTACCACGCGCAACTGGCCAAGGCCCGCTTCGAGGCCGGCGACTTTCACGCGATCCGCCGCCTGGCCAGCGAGCGCATCTCGTTCTACGACCAGCGCGTCCTCGAGGCGGTCGAGCGGCTGCTGACCGAGTTTCACGCCGATGCGCAGAGCGAGGCGATCTGGCAGGAGGTCAAGCGCCACTACGTGGGCCTGCTCGGACGTTCGGCCCAGCCGGCGCTGGCCGAGACCTTCTTCAACTCGGTGTGCTGCAAGATCCTGCACCGCACCTACTTCAACAACGACTTCATCTTCGTGCGACCGGCGGTGGCGGCCGACTACCTCGATGCCGAGACTCCGTCCTTTCGCGCCTACTACCCGCTGCAGCAAGGCTGGCGCGACGCGGTGCGCGACATGATCGCCGACTTCGGCCTGGCCTGCCCGTTCGTCGATGTCGAGCGCGACATCGAGCTGTTGATCGACGCCGCCCGCGAATACCTGGGCAACGATTTCGAATCGTCGGCCGACTGCCAGTTGCAGGTGCTGCACACGCTGTTCTTTCGCAACAAGGGCGCCTACATCATCGGCCGGCTGATCAACGACGGCGAGATCATGCCGTTCTCGCTGCCCATCCTGCGCGACCGCAGCGGCCGGGTCTATCTCGATGCGGCGCTGTTCGGCAGCGACCAGATCGAGTCGTTGTTCAACTTTTCGCGCGCCTACTTCATGGTCGACATGGAGGTGCCCAGCGCCTACGTGCGTTTTTGCGCTCGCTGATCCCCAACAAGCCCGACGCCGAGTTCTACACGATGCTCGGCCTGCAAAAGCAGGGCAAGACGCTTTTTTACCGCGACCAGCTGCATCACCTGAGCCACTCGCACGACCAGTTCGTGCTCGCGCCCGGCATCAAGGGGCTGGTGATGGGCGTGTTCACGCTGCCCTCGTTTCCGTATGTGTTCAAGTACATCAAGGACAAACGCGGCAAGGACGTGTCAGCCGAGTTCATCCGCAAGCAGTACCAGCTGGTGAAGTTTCACGACCGGGTCGGGCGCATGGCCGACACCTGGGAGTACTCGGACGTGAGCTTTCCGCGGGCGAGGATGTCCGCCGAGCTGCTGGCCGAGTTACGCAACACCGCCCCGTCACTGATCGAGGAAGATGGCGCCAGCGTGATCATCCGCCACCTGTACATCGAGCGGCGGATGATCCCGTTGAATATCTACCTCGAGAAAGCCGGCACCGCCGAGCGCGAGGCGGCGATCATCGAGTACGGTCAGGCGATCAAGGACATGGTGGCGGCGAACATCTTCCCGGGCGACATGCTGTACAAGAACTTCGGCATGACCCGCCAGGGCCGGGTCGTGTTCTACGACTACGACGAGGTTGCCTACCTGACCAACTGCAACTTTCGCAAGATCCCCGAACCGCGCACCCCCGAAGACGAGATGTCCAGCGAGCCCTGGTACAAGATCGGCCCGCACGATGTCTTTCCCGAGGAGTTCGGCACCTTCCTGCTCGGACACTCGGATGTTCGCAAGCACTTTCTCGCGCATCACCAGGACCTGCTCGATCCGGCGTACTGGCAGGGCTGCCAGGCGCGGATCCGCGCCGGCCACCTGGACGATGTTTTCCCCTACCCCGATCGCTATCGTTTCCATCACCGGCTGGCGGCGCTGCGGCAAAGCCAGGCCGGGCACACCGCCCCGGCCGACCAGGGCTTGCCGGCAGCCCGGCCAGCCGATGCGGTCAGCGACTGAACAGGAGCCTCCCATGAACAATCCCGTCGTCATCGTCTCGGCCGCCCGTACGCCGATCGGCGCCATGCTGGGCCGGTTGTCCACGCTGCAGGGCCACCAGCTGGGTGCGCTCGCGTTGCGGGCGGCGCTCGAGCGGGCCGGCATCGCGCCCGAGAAAATCCAGGAAGTGCTGATGGGCTGCGTGCTGCCGGCCGGCCAGGGCCAGGCACCGGCCCGCCAGGCGATGGTCGGCGCGGGCATCCCGATGTCGGCCGGGGCCACCACGCTGAACAAGGTCTGCGGCTCGGGCATGAAGGCGGCGATGCTGGCCCACGACCTGCTGGTCGCCGGCAGCCAGGACATCGTGCTGGCCGGCGGCATGGAAAGCATGAGCAACGCGCCCTACCTGCTGCCGCGTGCCCGTACCGGCTACCGGTTCGGGCACGCGCTGATGCTCGATCACATGGCCTACGACGGGCTCGAGGATGCCTACGACAAGCTGCCACAAGGGGGCGGACGCTCGATGGGCACCTACGCCGAGGATTGCGCCGCCCATTTCTCGTTCAGTCGCGAGGCGCAGGATGCGTACGCGATCGAGTCGTCGCGCCGCGCCCGGCTGGCCAACGAGGATGGCAGCTTCGACTGGGAGATCACCCCGGTGTCGGTGGCTCAGCGCGACGGTGAGCAGCGGGTGGCCAATGACGAGAGCCCGTTTCGCGTCAAGCCCGAGAAGATCCCGTCGCTCAAGCCGGCATTCCGCGCCGACGGCACGGTCACCGCGGCCACCTCGTCGTCGATCTCGGACGGCGCGGCCGCGCTGTTGCTGATGCGCCGCGACACGGCGCGCGAACTGGGCCTGACCCCGCTCGCGCGCATCGTCGGGCATGCCACCCATGCGCAGGAGCCCCGGTGGTTCACGACCGCGCCGATCGGCGCGATCAACCGCTTGTGCGAACGCATCGGCTGGCAGCCGGGCGGGGTCGATCTGTACGAGATCAACGAGGCGTTTGCCGTGGTGGCGATGGCGGCCAACCGCGAACTGGGCCTGGATGCGGCCCGCGTCAACGTACACGGTGGCGCGGTGGCCCTGGGTCACCCGATCGGCGCATCGGGCGCGCGCCTGATCGTCACGCTGCTGGGGGCTCTGCGCAAGCGCGGCGGCGGACGGGGTATCGCGTCGCTGTGCATTGGTGGCGGCGAAGCCACCGCAATCGCCGTCGAATTGGAGAATTGAATGAGTCGTGCCCTGATCGTTGGCGCGTCGCGCGGCATCGGCCTGGAGATCGTGCGCCAGTACATCGGTGCCGGATGGCAGGTGTTCGGCACCCACAGGGCCGAAGCCGACCGCCAGCTGCTGCGCAGCGCCGGCGCCCACACGCTGCGCCTGGACGTCAATGTCCCCGAAGACCTGGCCGGTCTGGCCTGGCAGCTCGATGACGAACCGCTCGAGCTGGTCGTGCTCAATGCCGGCCTGTACGGGCCGCGCGACAGCCATATCGGCCAGACCCCCGACGAGGGGGCCTTCAACAAGGTCATGCAGACCAACGTGCTGGGCGCGATGCGCCTGGTGCCCATCCTGGCGCCGCTGCTGGCTCCCCAGCGCGGCACGCTGGCCTTCCTGAGCAGTCGCATGGGATCGCTTGCCGAGACCAACGCCGGTTACGGCGCGCTGTACCGGATCTCGAAGGCGGCGGTCAACATGGTGACCCGGCTGACCCATGCCGAGTACGGGCCGCAGGGCGTGCGCGTTCTGGCCTTGCACCCGGGCTGGGTGCGCACCGACATGGGCGGACCCAATGCCGAACTGGGGGTGGGCGACAGTGTCAGCGGCCTGCGCAAGGTGATCGCCGATGCCCACGCCTGTCCGGGCGGCGGTTTCTACGATTACCGTGGACAGGTGATCGCCTGGTGAGGCGGCCGCGCCTGCCCGATAACGCGCCAACGAGGAACACCCGATGCAACTGACCGACGACCAACGGATGATCCGCGACGCGGTGCGTCACTATGTGCAGGCCGAGATTGCCCCGCACGCCGCGCGCTGGGACCGCGAGCGCGAGTTCCCCGCGGCCGCGCTGGCCGGCCTCGCCGCACTGGGCTGCTACGGCATCACGGTGCCCGAGTCGCTGGGCGGCGCCGGCTGGATTTCGTCAGCCTGGCCGTGATCATGGAGGAGATCGCCGCCGGCGACGGCGCGACCTCGACGATCGTGTCGGTGAACAACTGCCCGGTCTGCTCGATCCTCACCGCGTTCGGCACGCCGGCCCAGCAGGAACAATGGCTGCGTCCACTGGCTGCCGGCGCGATGCTCGGTGCGTTCTGCCTCACCGAGCCGCATGTCGGCTCGGAAGCCTCGGGCCTGCGCACGCGGGCGCGGCGCGACGGTGATCACTATGTGCTCGAAGGGGTCAAGCAGTTCATCACCTCGGGCAAACATGCCGATGTCGCGATCGTCATGGCGGTCACCGACCCGGCGGCCGGCAAGCGCGGCATCAGTGCGTTTCTCGTGCCGACCGACACACCGGGCTATGTCGTCGCCTCGCTGGAAAGCAAGATGGGCCAGCACGCGTCGGACACCGCGCAGATCCGGTTCGAAAACTGCCGTATCCCGACGGGCCTGCGCCTGGGAGAGGAAGGCGAGGGCCTGAAGATCGCCTTGTCCGGGCTCGAGGGCGGGCGCATCGGCATCGCCGCCCAGGCGGTGGGCATGGCTCGGGCCGCGTTCGAGGCGGCGCTCGCCTACGCGCACGAGCGGGAGGCGTTCGGGCAGCGGATCTTCGATCACCAGGCAGTGCAGTTCCGGCTCGCCGACATGGCCACCCAGATCGAGGCGGCCAGGCAACTGCTCTGGCACGCGGCCACGCTGCGCGACGCGGGCGAGCCAAGCCTCAAGCATGCGGCAATGGCCAAGTTGTTCGCCTCGGAGATGGCCGAGAAGGTCTGCTCGGACGCGATCCAGATCCATGGCGGCTACGGCTACGTCAGCGACTTCCCGGTCGAGCGTATCTACCGCGACGTGCGCGTGTGCCAGATCTACGAGGGCACGAGCGACATCCAACGACTTCTCATTGGAAGAAGTCTCTAGCCCCCACGGTCGTCGCTGCGCTCCTCCCTGCCCCCCATGGGGGCTGCCGTGCCACTGCAACGGCTTCGGACGGCCGCGCGCTCGTTGCATCGCCCGGCGGCTTCTCGCTTCTGGAGCCTGGATCCCCACGGTCGCATTACGCCCCAGGCCAGCCGTCGGGGCCGGCTCGCGGGCCATGCGCCATAATTGACCGATCCAAGGAGACCTCATGACTTACGACACCCTCGACCCCGGGTCGCCGACGGCGTGGCCACGATCTGGCTGAACCGGCCCGATGTGCGCAATGCGATGAACGACGCGATGATCGCGGAATTGAACCAGGCGATCGAGGCCGCGGTGCAGGACCCGCAGGTGCGCGTGATCATCATGGCGGGTCGTGGCGCGGCGTTTTGCTCCGGGGGCGACCTGCAGTGGATGAAGACCGCACGCAACATGAGCGCCAGCGATGCCAACCGCGACTCGGGCCACCTGGCCCGGGTCATGCAACGCCTCTACGAAAGCCCCAAGCCCACGGTGGCCCGGGTGCACGGCTCCTCCTATGCCGGCGCGATGGGCCTGGTGTCGGCCTGCGACATCGCGATCGCCAGCGAGGAAACGCGCTTTTGCCTCTCGGAGGTGAAGCTGGGCCTGGTCCCCGCGATGATCAGCCCCTACGTGATCCGCGCGATCGGCGAGCGCCAGGCGCGCCGGCTGATGCTCACCGCCGAGGTCTTTGCCGCGCCCAAGGCGCAGGCGATCGGCCTGGTCCACGAGTCGGTGCCCGCCGACCAACTCGATGCGCGGGTTGGCGAGCTGGTGGCCCAGTTGCTGCTGGCCGGCCCGCGCGCACTGGGCGAGACCAAGCGCCTGATCCGCGATGTCGTGTTCCAGCCGATCGACGACGCGCTCAGCGCCGAGACGGCCAAACGCATCAGCGCGGCGCGCGCCAGCGACGAGGGCCAGGAGGGCATCAGCGCGTTCTTCGAAAAGCGCAAGCCTGAATGGGTCACCAACCGCAGGGTCGACAAACCCTGAGATGGCGCTGCTCACCCGGCGCCAGTTCGCCTACTGCCTGATCTTCATCGCGCCGGCATTCTGGTCGGCCAACTACCTGGTGGCGCGGCTGGCACCGGGCGTGATCGAACCGCACCTGCTGGCCTTTTTGCGCTGGCTTTTCGCGTTCCTGCTGATGCTGCCGATCGCGCTGCGTGAGCTGCTGCGCCAGTGGCCGGGGTGGCGACGTGAGTGGCGCGACCTGCTGGTGCTGGGCGGCCTGGGCATGTGGGTCTGCGGCGCGTTCGTCTACATCGGTGGCCGGACCACCACCGCCGCCAACATCGGCCTCTTGTACGCACTGGCGCCGGTGATGATCGCCGCCGCCTCGGCCCGGCTGTTCGGCGATAGGCTCACCCGGCTGCAGATCGCCGGCGTGGTGCTGGCCGCGGCCGGCATGGTGGCGATCATCCTCAAGGGTTCGATCGCCAACCTGCTGGCGGTGCGCTTCACCGCCGGCGACCTGTGGGTGATCACCGCCGTCGTCTGCTGGACGATCTACTCGTTGCTGCTACGGCGCCAACCGTCGGTGCTGGGCCCGTTCGCCCGGCTCACCGCGATCGCACTTGGCGGCCTGATCGTGCTGTTGCCGTTCACGGCCGCCGAGATCGCCCTGACCGGCCTGCCGACCGACTGGCCCCGGGCCCTGTCGCTGGCACTGCTGGCCGCGTTGCTGCCAGGCTTTGGCGCCTACCAGGCCTACTCGTTCATGCAACGCGAACTGGGGCCCTCGCGCACCGGTCTCGTGCTGTACCTCGGCCCGCTTTACTCGGCCGGCGTCGGCTGGCTGTTCCTGGCCGAGATGCCCGCCTGGTACCACGCCGCCGGCGGTATGCTGATCCTGCCCGGCATCTGGCTGGCCAACCGCACGGACCGCACCGCCACCGCCGCGACACCGGTCGGCGCCCCCCTTTCTCCAACAGGCAGATCCTCATGACGATCATTGTCACCGTCTGGCGACCCGACCCGGAAGAACGCCAGGCCTGGGCCACCCACCTGGGCCAGGCGCTGGGCAACGACTACCAGGTCGTCACGCAGGTCGATCCGCTCGCACGGCATGCCGCCGTGTGGGCCGCGCCGGAAGACTTCTTTGCCCGCTCGCCCCGATTGCAAAGCGTGTTCAGCATGGGCGCCGGGGTCGATCACCTGCTGCACCATCCGGGCCTGCCGCCCGCACTGCCGATCTACCGGCTCGAAGATGCGGGGATGGGGGAGCAGATGGCCCGCTACTGCCGGCACGAGGTCGAACACGTGCTGCTGCACCATCAACGATATGCCACCCAGAAGCAGCAAAAGCAGTGGCACGAGCTGCCGGCGCGCTCGCCGGCCGACCTGACGGTCGGCATCATCGGCTTCGGTGTGCTGGGCCGGCGGGTGGCCGCCGCGCTGACGGCCGAGGGCTACCCGGTGCGCGCGTTCGTGCGCACGGCAGGCCAACGGGAGAACGAAGGCGTCAGCTTGTTCGCCGGGCCGCAGCAGTGGCCGGCGTTCCTGGCCGGGACGCAGGTGCTGATCCTGCTCGCGCCCCACACGGCGCAGACCCATCACCTGGTCGATGCGCAGGCACTGGCGATGCTGCCCGGCGGCGCGTGGCTGGTGAACGTGGCCCGTGGCGGGCTGATTGACGACGAGGCCGTCCAGGCCGCGCTGCGCAGCGGCCACCTGGCCGGCGCGACGCTCGACGTGTTCTCCACCGAACCGCTGCCGGTCGACTCGGCCTGGTGGACGCTGCCCCAGGTGCGGATCACCCCGCATGTCTCGGCGGTGACCCTGGTGCCAGAGTCGGCGTTGCAGATCGCGCGGCGCATCCACGCGCTCGATGCCGGCCAGGACGCCGGGGCCACGGTCGATCGGCGGCGCGAATACTGAGCCCGCCTGCGCCCACCGGGCCCACCGACCCGCCCGCGGCAAGGGATTTGTGCGAAGGGGTGCAGGGTAGAATGGGCCTGACGCCCCCGCCCTCCGGAGATCGCCATGTCCCTGCCCACCCGGGTATTCATCACCGAAGTCGGCCCGCGCGACGGCCTGCAGAACGAGCAACAACCGGTGCCCGCGGCGATCAAGCTGGGCCTTTGCGAACGCCTGCTCGAGGCCGGGGTCACGCAACTCGAAGCCACGTCGTTCGTGTCGCCCAAGTGGGTGCCGCAGATGGCCGATGCCGCCCAGGTGATGGCAGGCATCGCGCGCCGCCCCGGCCTGCGCCTGTCGGTGCTCACGCCCAACATGAAGGGCTTCGAGGGGGCGCTGGCGGCCGGCGCCGACGAGATCGTCATCTTCGGCGCCGCCACCGAGGCCTTCTCCCAGCGCAACATCAACTGCAGCATCGCCGAGAGCATCGAGCGATTTGCGCCGGTCGCACGTGCGGCCAAGGACAACGACATCCGGGTGCGCGCCGCGATCTCGGTCGCGTTCGGCTGCCCGTACCAGGGCGCGGTGCCGGTGGCCGACATCGTCGACATCGTCGGGCGCTTCAAGGACCTGGGTTGCGACGAGATCGGCATTGCCGACACGATAGGCACCGGCACCGCGAACCAGGTGGCCGGCGTGTTCGAGGCCGCCGCGAAGGTGTTTCCGCTGGCGCAGTTGTCCGGCCACTTTCACGACACCTACGGGCAGGGCGTGGCCAACGTGCTGGCCGCCTTGCAGGTCGGTGTCAGCCACTTCGACACATCGATCGCCGGGCTGGGCGGCTGCCCGTTCGCCAAGGGCGCCACCGGCAATGTCGCCACCGAGGATGTCGTCTATCTGTTGCACGGGCTGGGCATCGAGACCGGGCTCGACCTCGAGCGCCTGGCGCTGGCCGGCCAGTGGAGCTCCGGCCACCTGGGCCGCAAGAGCAACTCGCGGGCCGGCAACGGCCTGGCCGCGCGCATCGCCGCGCGCACGCAAAAGCAAGAAGCGGCCTGATGACGAGTGGCCCCGCGGCGTCGCCCGAGCCAGTCTCGCCGTGCATCTCGATCTGCGAACTCGACCCGGCCACCGGTTTGTGCAATGGTTGTCAGCGCACGATCGACGAGATTGACGCCTGGGGTTCGCTCGATCGCCAGGCACGGCGGCAGGAGCTGAAGGCCGTCGAGCAACGCCGCCGGGCGGTGTTCGACCCCCACCCCGATGCGCCCGGCCCGTCGGCGGCCATGAAACCACGGTCCTGACCCATGCCTGATGCCCCCACGCCGATGACGCCGGCCGAACGATTCGCCGTGCCCGTGTCCGGCGGCTCTTACCGCTGGCCTGCGAAGGCGATCGCGGTCACCATCACCGCCGGCACCATGCTGTTCCTGCTCGTCGGCCTGTTCAACGGCGCGATGGCCGACCCCGGCTTTTTACTGCTCTTTGCCGGCGCCGGTTTCGCGATGGGCATGGGTTGCTACTACATCGTCACCGGCAAGACCACCGTCGATTCGCGCGGCATCCACCAGCAATGGATCTTCCCCAAATTCTACCCGTGGGAGGAAATCTACAAAGTGCGGCTGGTGCGCCTGCCGCTGGCCACCCGGCTGGTGCTCACCACCCCGCGCCCGCCGTTCAAGGCCGTCCATGCCGGCACCCCTGAACTGATCGCCGCGTTCGAGGAAGTGGCCCGGCTGGTGCGACCCCGCCCGCGCGCCTGACCACGCGCCCCATTCGGTGAACCTGACGCGGATGACCGACGAGCTGCCCGGCGGCGTGCGCTTCATCGAGCGCGACTGGTTGTCCGCCAACATGGTGCAATCGTTCGATGGCAACGCCCTCACGGTGATCGACACCGGCTACGCCTCGCACGCCCCCCTGACCGAATCCCTTGTCCAACACGCATTGCAGACGAAGGGGCGCGACGCCTATCTGGCCCGCGTCTTGAACACCCACCTGCACTCGGACCACTGCGGTGGCAATGCCGTGCTGCAACAGCGCCATGCGCCCGAGATCCACGTGCCGGCAGCCAGCCTCGCCGCCGTGCAGGCCTGGGACGAACGAGCGCTCACCTACACCGGCACTGCCCAGTACTGCCCGCGCTTTCGCGCCACCCATGCGCTGAACCCTGGCGATCGTTTCATCGCCGGTGGTCTCGACTGGGTGGTGCATGCGGCCCCGGGCCACGATCCGCACTCGCTGGTCTTCTTCGCGCCGCAGCCCCGTCTGCTGATCTCCGCCGATGCGCTCTGGCGGCGCGGTTTTGGCATCATCTTTCCCGAATTGGTCGACGCCTCGGGCTTTGCCGAGCAGGCGGCGGTGCTCGAGCTGATCGAATCGTTGCAACCGCGGCTGGTCATTCCCGGCCACGGCCCGATATTCACCGACGTGGCCGACGCGCTAGCCAACGCCCGCGACCGGCTTGCCGCACTGCGGGCCGACCCCGCACGCAACAGCCGCGGCGCATTGCGGGGCTTGCTGATGTTCCGCCTGCTGGATCTGCGCACGGTCGACCTCGATGAATTGATCGACGGGTTGCAATCGGCCAGCATTCTGCAGGCGGCGGCCGCTCAGCTGGGCCAGACGCTGGAAGCGGCGATCCGTGCGGCGGTGGACGACCTGGTTGGGCAGGGGCAGATACGAAGGATTGGGAAAATCGTGAGCCTCGAACACGGTCAAACACATTGACGTTCGTGCTCTGATCCGGACCACGGCCGATTGATCACCAAAGCCAGTGGAAACAACCCGTCAGCCCCTCACTACACCTTCCATTGCCTCTCGAAACGCCGGCGGAATCTCCATCGCCGCCAGCCGGCCACCCTGGTCGGCCCGCTTGTAGCCGATGAACCGGGTCTGCCAGCCTTCGGCGAGCAACTCGCCGTCGCGCATCACGTGGTGCGATAGCAGGAAGCGGCGCGGCTGCCATTCCTTGATCCGCGTCTCGATCACCAGGTTCTCGTCGAAGGTGACGGGGCGCAGGAAGCGAGCGCCGGCCTCGGCGATCGGATAACCCACCCAGTCGCGCTCACGGCGCACGTCGTGCATCGCATAGCCGGCGGCGGCACACAAGTCGTGGGTGGCCTGGTCGAACCAGCGGTAGAAATTTGGAAAGAAAACGATGCCGGCCGGATCGCATTCGCCAAAAACGACGCGGATCGGGGTGGCAAAGCACGGCGTACTGACAACATCGACTTGTTCGGGGTGGCGCATGGCAGGGCCTGATCGGGGGGTCGTCGGGGCGGGTCTTGGCGAGCCGCGCGATCCCGCATGTTATCGCGCCGCCCGCCCGGGGGCGCTGTTGGCTATCGGGTATCGGCCAGGCCGTCCCAGCCCGCCCGATCGGCCCCCAGCCCCCGCGCCCCAAAATCCCACCCCATCGGCGCCCCCTCGATCTGCAGCGGCGGCCTGAGGCGCCTCGCCTGCCCCCAACTGGTCTGCTCGATCGCGTCAGCCAGTCTTGCGGCCCGACCGGCGCCAGCGAACTCGCAGGCTCGGGCTGCCGATGCCCGAGCAGCAGCGCCGCGGTGCGCGCCAATGACAGCCGGGCGCTCGGAACCCCGGTGCCTGCCAGGCGCGCGTGAATCCCGCTGATTGCCGCGGCCGCCATCAGGTAGCCGCTCGCATGATCGAGTGCCTGGACCGGCAGCGGGACCGGCGCGTCAGCGCTGCGCCATCGACGACCGGCATCGGCAATGACTGTTCATCCCCGCGGGCGCGGGGAACACATGGACGTACTGCGGGTCGCCCGTGAGGGTGGCGGTTCATCCCCGCGGGCGCAGGAACACAGCACCGTCTTTGCCCGTACCCGACACGATCGTCGGTTCATCCCCGCGGGTGCGGGGAACACGTCGGCTTGCGCGGTTTGCGGCTCGGGTTCAGGCGGTTCACCCCGCGGGCGCGGGGAACACCAAACACGTCAGCGGTGGCGCCAGCCAATTGGCGGTTCATCCCCGCGGGCGCGGGGAACACGTGATGCGGGTAATAGTTCATTCCCTAGCAGTCCGGTTCATCCCCGCGGGCGCGGGGAACACGTTTCCTTGGCCGCGTTGATCTCGCCACGGATCGGTTCATCCCCGCGGGCGCGGGGAACACGCAACCTGCGCCGATGGCTGATCCATTAGGGCCGGTTCATCCCCGCGGGCGCGGGGAACACGCCAAGGCACGTTTGACCTCGGCCAGCTGGTCGGTTCATCCCCGCGGGCGCGGGGAACACTAGCGCACGCCCTCATTGTCACGCTGTTTAAGCGGTTCATCCCCGCGGGCGCGGGGAACACCCCGCTCTGCGCCCTCCATCTGAATGCGTACGGTTCATCCCCGCGGGCGCGGGGAACACCCGGGACCGCAGCCTGTTTGATGTCCCAACGGCGGTTCATCCCCGCGGGCGCGGGGAACACTTTGCTGCGCCTGCTCGGCCTGCTGCTGCGCCGGTTCATCCCCGCGGGCGCGGGGAACACTGCTCAAATACCTGCCACTTGGCCGCAGTCTGTGGATCATCCCCGCGGGCGCGGGGAACACCAGAACGTGAGGTACAGGCCCTCGTTGGCCGCCGGTTCATCCCGCGGGCGCGGGAACACGGTGGCGCCTCGTCCTTCGCTGCAGCCACGGTGGTTCATCCCCGCGGGCGCGGGGAACACGCGTCCATGACGGCATCGCACTCGGCATTACGGTTCATCCCCTCGCGGGCGCGGGAACACCCGTCGAGCGCAGCCGGGGCGGGCACTGGCGGTTCATCCCCGCGGGCGCGGGGAACACTCCTGCGCCTTGGCGTTGCGGTAGTCGGCAACCGGTTCATCCCCGCGGGCGCGGGAACACTGCAGTGCTCGACGATCTGGCGCTGATAGGGTCGGTTCATCCGCGGGCGCGGGGAACACAACTGGACACCCATCAGGCTGGCGTTGATGCGCGGTTCATCCCCGCGGGCGCGGGGAACACGCGAGTCCGCGAAGGCTGATTCGATGCCACGCGGTTCATCCCCGCGGGCGCGGGGAACACACGAAGGGGGCTTGAGCCATTGCGATTTACTCCGTTCACCCGCGGGCGCGGGGAACACATCCGCTCGCGCTCGGTGGCGCCGTCAGCCGGTTCATCCCCGCGGGCGCGGGGAACACGGCGTCTGTTCGAGCGGGTATGGCGAGCCTGCTGGTTCATCCCCGCGGGCGCGGGGAACACCAGTCCTCAGTTTCATTTTCAAAGGTCACCGGCGGTTCATCCCCGCGGGCGCGGGGAACACTTAATGCCGCTGATGATAAAAAAGTCGTTTACTGTTCATCCCCGCGGGCGCGGGAACACTTTGATCCGACCGCCGGCCCGTTCAGATCGCGCGGTTCCATCCCCGCGGGCGCGGGGAACACCTTCTCGCCCGGCACCGCGGGGGCGGATTCGGCGGTTCATCCCCGCGGGCGCGGGGGAACACCGTGTGTCGCTGGCGGTTCATGCCGCGCCTGACGGTTCATCCCCGCGGGCGCGGGGAACACGGTTCCGAGCCGGCTGCACGTCAGGCGGTACATCGGTTCATCCCCGCGGGCGCGGGGAACACGCAGCCGAAGTTCTGCCACTCACTCGTGATTGCGTTCATCCCCGCGGGCGGGGAACACCGCCGTAGAAGTTCGCGGACCACCAGCCGGAACGGTTCATCCCCGCGGGCGCGGGGAACACCGTGCACGTGTACACGCGCGCGCGCCGTACCCGGTTCATCCCCGCGGGCGCGGAACACCGCAATCGACTGGAGGCCGGCCGAGCGAATCTATGGTTCATCTCGCGGGCGCGGGGAACACTTGACAGGGGCGACTTGATCGTCAACTCAAACCCGGTTCATCCCCGCGGGCGCGGGGAACACAAACGCCACCGCGTCGCCCACCACGGCGAACACGGTTCATCCCCGCGGGCGGGGGAACACAGATAGCCGCACAGGCCCGGCCACACGGTTCATCCGCGGGCGCGGGAACACCGGATAACGCGGGTGCCGTATGAGCCGGGGTACGGTTCATCCCCGCGGGCGCGGGGAACACGGCGAGGCCGGCAAGTCTGTCGTGCCCAAAGGCGGTTCATCCCCGCGGGCGCGGGGAACACGCGGCAATTCGGGTTGGGACGACGAGTGGCGTTCGGTTCCATCCCCGCGGGCGCGGGGAACACGCTCACCGCAGAGCAATTGAGGGCCAATCCGCCGGTTCATCCCCGCGGGCGCGGGGAACACCGCATCAGTCTCGCCGAGTTTGGTTTTCAGAACGGTTCATCCTCGCGGGCGGGGAACACCAAGCGCCTTACGCTCACGACGTGCGGCCTTAACGGTTCATCCCCGCGGGCGCGGGGAACACGGAGTATTACGCCAATTGGATTCAGCGCAAGCCGGTTCATCCTCGCGGGCGCGGGGAACACTGCTGGTGGCTTCCAGGAACTACGGGTGCGGCTGGTTCATCCCCGCGGGCGCGGGGAACACATAGCCCGCCCTCTGGTAGCGATTCCCAGCCGGTTCATCCCCGCGGGCGCGGGGAACACATACGCGCCCGGTAGTCGATGGCGTTCGTTGTCGGTTCATCCCCGCGGGCGCGGGAACACCAGGATTAGCGAATACCTGACCGTCACGCCACGGTTCATCCCCGCGGGCGCGGGGGAACACAGACCCGACCGAGAAAGAGCGCGAGCAGATGGCGGTTCATCCCCGCGGGCGCGGGGAACACCCATGATCGACGGTGGCGGAGAACGCGATCGTCGGTTCATCCCCGCGGGCGCGGGGAACACTCCGGGACTGGCGAGGGGGCGAGCAGACTGCGTGGTTCATCCCCGCGGGCGCGGGGAACACTGTTGGATGAAATAGGCCAGGTAGAAGGAGTCCGGTTCATCCCCGCGGGCGCGGGGAACACACTTAATCTATCTTATTGATTTACCACAACAAAATGTCTGCCCGAAAATCTACCGATTATCGTAGACAGTTTCTCCAGGTTGTTAAAGAGCATTCGAATTGTCCAGCGGAAGAAAGCTCACCAGTTTTGCGCCGTCGATTTCTACGGGAATGCGGCGGTTTTGTCCCAAAGTGACAAAGTCGAAGCCGGCTTCGTTGTTGACACGCCAAGCCATCACGGCATTGCCGTCATCCAGCCCCGCTTTAACCTGCTCCCATATGTAGTCGCGAACTTTGGCCGAATAGTTGCCCACATAGACGCCGGCGCGGATCTCCAGCAGCCAGATGGCGAGACGGCCGCGCAGTCGGGGCGGGGCATTTTCAAGCACGATGACCAGCATCGCCGAGGGATTCCGGATTGGGTATGGCAGGGCCGACTTGCTCTTCGAAGCGCTCGGGCGGGTCGATTTCACCAGCCGCGAGCATGTCCTCTATGCCGGGGATGATCTTCTCCAACAGGTGCGATTCACGAAATACGTCGCGGCAGGCAATACGCACTTGCTGTTCAGGGTTATGCGGTTTGCGTGCCGCGATGCGAAAGGCCACCGGGACAACGGTATCGAATTTGTATACATCGGCCACGTCGTAAACGAATGACAGCGGTTTGCCGGTGTGAATGAATCCAATTGCCGGCGCGTAGCCAGCGGCCAGCACGGCGGCTTCTGTCACGCCATACAGGCATGCGGTGGCGGACGACAGGCACCGATTGGGCAGATCGCCTTTGTCCCAATCACCGGTGTCGTAATTGCGCGCTTTCCAGTCGACCCCGTATTTGGCCGCAATGCGTTTGTAGGTTTCGCGAACGCGTGCGCCTTCGATGCCACGCAATTGCTCTACCGAACGACGCTGGGGTGGCTCTTCGCCAAAGCGCAGCGCATACATCTTGCGCACGACCTTGAGGCGTAAGCCGTCATCGAGTGCGAGCCGCGCCTGATAGAGCAATTTGTCCGAGCGCGCGCCGCCCGGCTGGCCGGCGGAATACAGTCGCACTCCCGCTTCGCCGATCCACACCAACAAGGTGCCCACACGTGCCGATAGTGCGCATGCCGCGTGTGAAACACGCGTACCGGGTTCCAGCATCAGGCAGGCGACCCCGCCGACCGGGATGTGGGTGCGCACACCATTCTTGTCGACCACGACGAACGCGCCGTCGAGCACGTCGAGGTTGCCGTACTCTATGTAGAGAACGGAGAGCCGATCCTTGATCGGGATGGGTTTGAGAGGGGGAAGCTGGTCGGCCATCAGATCACAGAAGGCAAGGCACGCCGCCTGATCGCCTGGCTGCCCAAGGTGATGAAATAACCCGGTTCAAGCGCTGGGTCCGACAACAAACTCATCAGCCACTCGGCGGGCGCGTCAGGCGGAACAGGCTCTTGCCGGATGAAAATGATTGCGGGCGGGGGCGGCACTTCATGCAGAAACACCAACTCGCCGTAGTCGCGGTCAAACGTCACCAGCCAGCGTCCCAGCGCGCGGGCACGCGCAATTACTACGCGGTCAGTCGCGCCGGGCAGGTCTTCGGCCACCGCGACGACATCATAACCGGCTACCCGCAATACCCTGATTGCGGGGGCGGGAAAGTTCTCGTTGACCAGTAGAAGCGGGCTCACGCAGCTGCTTTGTGACGGGCAATATATTGCTCTTCCTGCATCATCTCGGCCGCAAACGCCAGCGCGGCCAGAATGTCATCGTGAGCAATGTTCGGGTAGGACTCGAGCAACTGCTCGAACGTCCAGCCATTCGCGAGCCAGCCGATTATCAACTCGACGGAAATCCGCGTCCCCTTGATGACAGGCTTTCCCATCAGGACTTCAGGGTCGGACACGATGCGGTTTCGCCATTGCATGAACCCTCTCCTATTGCGACGTGCAGTATCTGCAATCTACCCCAGCTCATGGGCAAGCACCAAACTGGAGCCAAAAGCTCTGGCATGTCATTTCGATACCGGGACGACTGACAACAGCCCTAGCCCCATGACTTTGCCATGTCCGATACCGGCCTGCAGTGCGTCTCTGAATCTCTCCGGATTGGTCACTGTCAAGCGCCCTTCGTAAAGCACCGAGAACACGCGAATCGACGTGCCGTCGCGTTTTCGCCCGATCAGCATCTGGTCTTGCGATACCCGGACATCCGGGTAAGGATGACCGTTGGCGCTCTCGACGAAATCGAAGTAATCCGGCGTGTTGCGGGCAGGCAGGACAAAGCCATGGCGTTCACCCTTGCGTGCGAACCAGACCCGTTGCGCGTCGGGGTGAATCAGCCCTACGCGCTTACGCCGCGATGTCTTGCACGGGTTGGCACGCAGGCGAAAGCGAAACGTCTGCCCGGCGGCGACTGATCCGAGCGCGAGCCTCTGCGCAAGATCGATACCGGGCTCGGCCTGCGCGAGCCAACCGGATTCGAGCAAGTGCGACCAATCTGGCATCGCCTCAGTCTGGATCAACAGGCGCGGGTGCCCCTGCGCATCGGTTTCAGGCTCCAGTCGCCACAACAGTGCGCCTGGCGGGCAAGGTGTGTCCTTCGGGAAAAACGCCCGGCTCAGTGTCGCGTGCATCTGGTACGGGTCGGCGAGATCCCGCCGTGCCTCCTTGGTGCGCGGATCAAGATGGATTCTATGTAGAAGCATCGTTTTGCTCCCGTTCCAGCGTCACCCATTCGGAGCGCACATACCGCGCGCCAAACCGGCGGTCGGCGAACGACGACAAGGGCTGGTCCATACGCAGCGCACCACTGCCGTCCGTTGACTCCAGCGATACCAATAAGCGCTCCGGCGCGGTTTCGCCGTGCCTCAAAGTGGAGAGCCAGGGCCAGCCAGCGATTGCAGGCAGCAATGGCTTGTCTACGACACCGTCCTGCAGCCAGACCGATTCGGCGGGAACGTAGGATTTGCGCCCCAGAGCCAGCGGCCAGCCCGGGTTGTACAAGGCCGCATGCGCGCGTTCGAGAAAGCCTTGATCCGGGCCTTCCAGTCCAACCAGGAACACCGCGTCCGCAAGGTAGTCACGCGTCGTGACCGCGGTTTCATGAATTTTCGACCGGTCGGCGGAGACAATGCGTTGCGCCGTTTGGTAATCGCGCTTTAACACCCCGGGCCGATCGTGGCGCACTCCCATCTTCAGCGCGGCAAGCGCCTGCAGATCCGCATTCCACACCTCGCGGTCGATGCCGAGCGCAGCGGCCAGCAAGCCGATCACACCGGACTTGCTCGGCTCCTTACCGGTGTCTCGCTGGTCGAAACGGCTGGTCGTGCCCCAGGACTGCATCGGACCTGCCAGTCTCAAAAGCAGGGTCTGCATCGCCTATTCCTTGACCGCTTCGAGCGCAGCATCGAGAACGTCGTCAAGCGATGCCTTGCCCTCCCCAAGGCCGCCGACCTGCGCTTGCGCGAGGTTGAGCAAGAAGGTCTTGCCTTGACGTGGATACGCTTCGCCAAGGGAACCCGCCTTCCTCGCGAGTTCCTCAGCCGACTTGCGCGTCAGGGATTCGCCGGTTTTGACCCGAATTGCGGTTTCGAAAGCGTTCGCAAGGTTGCGCGGCGCAGCATCGAAACACACCGATACGACCACGAACTCCGGCGGGTTGTGCGCAGCGAAGCTGTTCTGCTTGCCAGTGGGCTCTGCGAGCACGAAACCTTCGAGGAACACCCGAAGTCCCTTTGCCGCAAGGTCGGCGTCGCCCTGAAGATTGGCCAGTAGTTTCTCCCAATCGACGACGGCATAGCGGTAATAGCATGCCGAGTTGAACTCGATCGTACCCATCATGTCCGCCCCTGCCGTGTCTTCGGGCTTCAAATCGTCTACCGCCGTGTAGAAATCGAACTCGCGCTCGACGGCGTGAGTCGATATCGCGTGCGCTACCTGGCAGGCGGCGTGCTGGTTCTTTTCCGGCATGTCGGCCAGCATGCGACCGAACAGCGCGACATCGACCGCCTTGCCGCCATTGAATGCAGCCTCGATCTGTTCTTTGACCACTTTGGGTGCGCTGCCCGCGGTGTCCTTTTTCGTCTTGGCCTTTTTCTTGACCGCACCACTGTCGGCCTGTTGCTCCGTGGTGTCGACGATCAGATCCCAGTGTTGGTCGATGGTATCCGCCAGCGCCTTGATCTCCCGACGACCGAGAAACAGCAGGTATTGCGACTTGCCGCCGTCCGCCGCCTTCAGTTTGACGTAGGACAGCGCAAGTTCTGCCTTGCTACATGCTTGTGCCGGGTCGCGCTTACCAGAAAGTGCATCGGCGACAGCCTGATAAACCCGCTTGGTGCGCACGGAAAGTTCGTCCGCGCTGAATACGCCTTGACGCATCCTTTCATCGAAATACTGTCGCACCGCACGCTTGCCGCACTGGCTCGATACCCGCCCCCGGCGCGTGCCGCCAAAAAACGCGTCTTTGGGCGCGCCGGTGTCGTCGCGGTTCAGGTTGGACGGTGCGAAGTTCTGCAGGACGTGAATCTCGATCAGGGCTTTCATGCGGCGGTCTCCGCTCCGGTTTCAGGGGCTTCGGTAGGACTGAGCGTACGGTAGAAGGCGCGCGCCCAGGCGCTCTGCGTGCCTTTGTCGGCACGGTTCCAAACCAGTAGATCAATCAGCAACGATTGGAAGTCGATGGGCTGCGTATTGAGCAGCGCGACTATCTGGCGCAGACGATGGGGGAGTTGCTCACGATCCGCGTCGAGAAGATGAATGAAGCGCCGCTCGGTACTCGCCGATCCGCTTGCAATCTGATGAAGTGCGCAGGCCTTGGCCAGCGGAATCGCTGCGTCGGTACGCCCGTCGCGCCAATGCATCGCCCACAACCCTGCGACCAGATAGTGCATCTGTCTACGCCAGCCTTCCGCTTCGCCTTTCAGAAAAGGCTCGACATAAGGAAAGGCGGGGATATGCGTACCGGGGTCGAACGCGAGGCTGCGCCGGAGCACGGCGCGCACCTTGGTATCGCGCGCGTTCATGTCTTCCAGCCATGCGATGTACTGGCTCATGCGGTTTCCTCTTGCGATTGGCGATAGGTTTTGTAGTTCAGGATCTCTTTGTTCAAGGAACTGAGCTGCTTGTCGAGGTACGACTCGGCGCGGACCAGCGCGCGAATAGCCCAGGCATCGCTGGTCGAAACAGACGCCGCCTGTTGTCGCCAGGCATTGCGCAAGGCCGAGCGCACGGCGCACAGCCAGGCGAGACGGATGCCATCGGGATCGGATTCGACGGTATACCCTCGCAGAACGTCATGGAAGACCGCCTCGAGCTCAGACCAGTAGGCGGCACTCACCGGCATCTGCTTGACAAAGCCGCTGATATCCTTCGCGTCCGGGTCGCGCTCACCCCGGCTCAACAGGTCGCGCGCAAAACTCTTGCAGGCGCGCCACAGCGCTTGCTGGTTGATGTCGGCGTCAGCCAAAAGCTGGTGGATCTCATCGCGAATCGAGCGGTCGCCCAGCAAGGCTTCTGGCAGCGCGAAGTGCTCAAGTCTCCAGAACTCGATCTTGGCCTTGTCGTTGGACTGACCCAGCACCATGACGGAACGCGCAAAGCGCTTGCGATCGATGCGTGCCAGCGCAGTCGCGTGCTCGATGACTTCTGGTGCAAGTTTCGCGCCGTCCGGCAGTAAGGAATCGAAGTCACGCCACAGACCGCGCTCGCGGAACTGGACTGGCAGCTTGCCCTTTTTATCGTCGATACGGTAGCCAAGCATAGGATCGATGCTCGCCTTGGTCGCATTCTCAACGCCGGAGGCGAAGGCAATCGTGCTGACGTTGCCGTCTTCAGCACCTCGCAGCCGGATTGACCGGGTGCGCCAGGTGTAGCGATCGGCGTAGCCCGCAATGGCCCGTTCGACCCCGGCCTTGAGGCTGACGACCGCTTCGGGTTCGCGCTCCCATACGGCGAGATCGCCCTCGATTATCTTGCGGTTCTGCGGCACGAGGTTGAGCAGCAAGGTGTCTTCCAGATGTTGGCCGAGCGGCAAGACCATCGCCGCCGTGGCCGAAGGCGCCGTGCCGGTATGGGACAGCTCACTCTTTCCCGCGCTCACGGAATAGGTCTGCGTCGCCAGCAGCCAACGCGCCGCCGCCGCAGGCGTGACGGCATCGGGCCGGGTGACATCGACATGATCGAACAGCACCTTGGCATTGTCGGCGTTGTGCTCAGCGGCGAGAACCGTCCAAGCGCGCCAGATTCTGGGCTCGAAGCCAGGGATCTGGAAGAAGGGATATTGCTCATCGAACAGCCAGAAGCGGCTTCGCCATTTTTCCAGATAGGCATCGAGCGCCCCGGCTGGCAGCCCCGACCTGAACCAGTCTCGCGCCTGATCGATGTCCGTCGGCCCCTGCAGTGCGCGGTACATAACGGCGAGCAGAAAACGGTGCAGGCTGCCGATGACCAGCGGTGAGGGTCTTCGATCACGGCGATATCCTTCGCTTGCAGCAAGGTGGTCGCGGATGCCCAGTTCGGCGCGCTCCCCCTGACCTGCGCACGGGAATCCAGGCCTCGTCGATCAGGTTGAACTGACCCATGCGGTCTCCTTGTTCTCATAAACCAGCCCCAGCTCGCTGCAGAGCCGCACACTTGGGTCTTCGACCCAGCGCGCCTCGGCATCGAAGCGCATGGGATACGCGTTGCGTAACAAGATACTCTGCTTCCAGCCCTCGGGCACGCCTTGGTCTCGCGCCTGCAGCCGCTTCACGATGCCTTTGCGCGACAGACTCATCGCACGAAGGTTCCAGTCCTTGGCGGTAGCGAAATCGGGCGTCGCAGCGGGGTCGAAGGCGTCCACACCGAAGAGAGGAATGACGACGACCGATTCCTCCCCGAGCCGGGTTCGGACCTTGAGGCTGGCGTGCACGCCGGGTTCGTCGTCGTCATACAACGTGAATCGGGCGCCGGATTTCCACGAGGCATCATCCGGCAGGCCGATGATCGCCTGGTGCGCTTCGCCAACATGGGCATACTCCTTTCCCAGCGCATCCTGCATGGCGCGGTCGAGGCGGGCGGCGAGCGACGCTTCGACTTCGACTATTTCTTCGTAAACAGCTGCGACCAGGGTGTCGATCTGATCGGGCAGTTGCAGGGTCGGCATACCGCGCAACAGACTACGGGTACGCAGCAATACGTCCTCGCGGTAGACCGCGCTCCACCACAACGGCGAGCCGAATGAAGGCGGCTCGTCTTCCCGCAGGCCCGCGATGATCAGCACGGGCTCGGCCAGCGGGCGCACACCGCGCGCGTGCCGCCACAGCCGTCCAGTGCGTTGCAAAAGCAGATCGATGGGTGCGAGATCGGTGGCGATCAGGTCGAAATCGAGATCCAGGCTCTGTTCGGCGACCTGGGTGGCGATCAGGATCTTGCGGCCCGTGCGCGGGGCGGGGGACTCCGGGTGAGGTGGGCCGAACAGGCTCAGTACGGCGTCCTCGCGGCGCTGCCGGGCGTTGGCGGGGAAGCGCGCATGAAACAGGAAGATACTCGTGCCGTCTGGCAACCGCTTACCGATCCGTTCGCCGTCGATCATCAGCGGCTCACCTGTCCCGTAATGCTTATAAAGATCCTGCGCGCGTTGCACGGTGTTGGTCAGGGCGAGTGCGTATCCGCCATCCAAAAGCCGTTCGTCAAAGGCGGCCTTGATTGCGGCAAGCTCGGCCGCGACCGGCTGAATGCGGACCAACAGCCGACGTGCGGGATCAGCGTCGAAGGGATACTGCCGGACGGTCTTGTTTTCCTGGTAAACCGACAGGCGGGGATAATCAGCGTCGCGTTCGGGCGGCGTCTGGCCAACCAGTTCTGCAAGCTGGCGGCGAATCCGCGGTGGCAAAGTAGCCGAGAGCAGGACAACCGAGGCCCCTAAAGCCAGCAGCCAACGCAAGAGATGCGACAACAGCGTGCCAGTGTAGGCGTCGTAGGCGTGAATTTCATCGAATACGATGACCCGGTTCGACAAGCCCCACAATCGCACGAACTGATGACGTACCGGCAGGATGGTCAGCAGCGCCTGATCGATGGTGCCGACGCCGTATTCGGAAAGCAGCGCACGCTTTTTATGGGTGAACCACTCGCTCGCTCGCACGTCGCCGCCCGTCGTTGCATCGAAAACTCCGCCGGGCCTGAGTTGCTGGAAGTCGTCGTTGAGCAACGCGCTGCCGTGTAGCAACTGCAGGTCCAGTTGCCGGTCGCCGCGCTGGCTATGCAGGAATTTGAGCACCCGGCGGAACATCGCGTTGCCCGTTGCCTTGGTCGGCAGCGCGACGTAGAGTCCACGGCAGCCCCGTCGTCGCTGCATATCCAGATGCGCGTACAACGCTGCCTCGGTTTTGCCCTCGCCCATCGGCGCTTCGACCAGCAGGATGGCAGGTTGGTCGATGCCGGCCAAGGCCTCGATCATCGCGTCTTGCAAGGGGCGGGGTTGAAAACCGAACACCGCATCGAAGGTGCGGGCAGTCTCGGCCAGTGGCAGCCGATGCAACCAGCCAATGGCGCTCAAAGCAGTTTCGGCGTTGAGTTCGCGCCGGGCCTTGAACCACGCTGAGATCATCGCAATCGTCAGTGACCCGAAGGAAGAACCACTCGTTCGAGCCGATCCAGTCGGAGAAGCTTCGGCGAGGCCAGCCAGCATAATCCAGACCGGCGTGGACTTGGTCGGTGGCGCAGCAGGCGCCAATGAACTTCGATCAACGCACAAAAGATCGCGCTGCGCACCCCGCGCCATTCAGGCTTTCCGGTGCGCGGCGGTTCCTTCAAGGTGGTCTATCGTCGCGGGACTTGCGCGTTCGCCGTGATGACAGCCCACTGCATCTGCAACCAGTTCCGCTGTTTGTTCTGGCAGGACAGGCCGATCAAGAACTCGCGTAACGCCACCTGACTGACAAAGGCATGATTGACTGCGGTGTCGGGCTTGGACCGGCACATCGAGACCGGACGAATTTTCCACTTGCGTTGAAACCCCGGGCAGCCTTTGCCCAGATCGTGGCAGGCAATCAGCAGCAACAACCCGGCCTCGCCCGCGTCCCGACAGACCAGCACCGCTGCAGGCCGTTTGCGCATGCTTTCAGGCTCACGCGCCAGTACAGCGTCGGCGCAGGCGGCCACGTCGAGTAGGTGCAGCACGAGTAGGTCTGTACTCACCAGCTTTCTGTGGCTGCTCTTGGCCCAGAGAAGCCACTCATCACGCGTTGTGAGTATTGTCATGGTCGCTATGTATCTGGTGCCGATCTCGTTTCCGGTCTTTTCAGCTGCCTGCCACCCGACCACTGGCCGCCGTCCCAACGCTGATCGGCCCCCAGCCGGCGTGCTCAAAATCAACCGTCGGCGCCCCGCGATCTGCAGCGCCGGCCTGAGGAACGCCTCGCCTGCCCCAACCGGTCTGCTCGATCGCAGCGGCGATGGCACGGCCCGACCGACGCCAGCGAACCCGCCGGCTCGGGTTGCCGATGCCCGGGCGGCAACGCCGCGGTACGCCAGCTGACAGCCGGGCGCTCAGGACGGTGCCGGCGAAGCGCGAGTGGATCCCGTTGATGGCCGCGGCCGCCATCAGACGTCTGGCACCGGTCGCGTGGTCGAGCGCCTGGACCGGCAGCGGGACCGGCGCATCGCCGCCGCGCCATTGACGACCGGCATTGGCGATGCCGGTGCTCATCTACACCAGGCTGTCGAAGCCGCGCGCCCAAGGCAGCCCACGGAGCCCGACCAGCCGTAGGCATCGAGGCTACGTGCCATCGACAGATGCGGGGCGATGGCCCGGCGCGTCGCGGCATCGAAACCAAGCGCATCCAGCGCGCCGTTCCGGCATAGCCGTGCAACAACACGTCGGCGCGTGCCAGCAACTGCTCGAACACCCGTCGATCGCCGGGCTCGCGCAGATCGAGCCGCGCGCAACGCTTGCCCGGCGTGACTTCGGGCACGGTGCGGGCTCGTCCCAGTCGGGGGATCTATCCTCAGCACCTGTGCGCCGTAAGCCGCGAGAAAGCGCGACGCGACCGGGCCGGCCAGTACCCGGGTCAGGTCGAGCACGCGGATGCCGTGCAGCGGCCGGCCCGGCAGGCCGGGCAGCAGGGCAGGGCCGGGGTGTCGTGTCTTGTGAACGCGATCAGCGGCTCGGCGGCCACCGCAATCCGCTGCGGATGAGCCGCCATTCGGTCACTGACCGCATCCGTGCCGCTCCGCCCGCGGCAACGTTGCCGATTCGGCGCGCCGCCGTCGTGCTGGCGGACCACCCGGGCCATTGCCGCCTTGTCCGGCTGCACCCCCAGCACCCGTTCGGCGGCCGCCCGATGGCAGGGCGCATTGGTGTGCAGGCGGATCCAGCCGTCACGGCACTCGTAGTCGCCGGCGATCGGATCCCACGGCCCCGGGCATCTCCCAGCCGATGGGCCTGATCGAGAACTGGTACCAGAAGGACGCGAGCCGGCGATCGACGCGGATTGCCGGCGCACGCCCGCCTACAATCGCTCGAGCAATTGGGCAATGCCCAGGCCGGCACGGCAAAGCCCGCGCTGGCGGGCTGGTCACGGCGAACCGGCGAAGAAGCAGCTCGCCCTCGCCGTCAGAAGTCGACGCGATCCAGCAGGGACACGGGTTGGCCAAGCGCATCGAGGCAGGCGGCGCAGTCTGGTGAACAATGGACATCATCGAAACCCGGCAAGAAGAAGAGAGACAATTGTCAGAACGACAGTGTTGGCAGCGCCGGCGTGGCCGTCAATCTTGATCAATGGCGTCAACCCGCGAGGCATGGCAGATCCGATGGACAAGTGGCTGGACTCAGGAACCGTGGTCGCGTTGCTGGCAATCAAGCCGCAGACGCTTTACGCCAATGTCAGCCAGGGCCGGATCCGCGCCCGCCCCGACCCTGGCGATCCGCGCAAGCGCCAGTACTACGCCGTTGATGTGGCCCGATTGGCCGGAGCGGCGGGCTGGCCGCCAGTCGGTCCTGGCCCCTTGCCGCCGAAGTCCACCCATTGGGGTGCGCCAGTCACAAACAAGCAGCCTTTGAAATACGTGCCTCAATGGCCGGCTTCACTACAGGGCCGGGATGCCGTGACCGCTGCCAGGCAGGCCACCTTCGAACAAGTCTGTGCGTTGCTGTGGCGGGTCGATGAACTCGCCTGGCCCTCGGGCACGGCGCAGGGTGCCCGCAGGCGACCGACTACGCACGCCATTGCAGCGCGCTGGCCCGGTTGGCCGGTTTCACAGGCCGAAGGACGACCCGATGATCAGCCGGCCACGCGACAGGTTGCTCGAGGACGCCGTGCGAATCGTCAACGCGACGGCCAACGCGATGCTCGGCGAGGCCGCCGGATGCCGCCAGCCGATGCACCGTCGCATCGCTGATAGTTGGTCGGTGCCTTTTGCTGCCGACGCGATTCGTCAGGCACTCGTCTTGATCGCCGATCACGAACTGAACGCATCGACGTTCGCCGCCCGCGTCGCAGCTTCGACCGGTGCGCCGTTGGCGGCCGCGCTGCTGGCCGGCCTGGCGACCTTGGCTGGCCCGCGGCACGGCGGCGCTTCGGCGGCCTACCGGCAACTCGTGGCTGCCGCCGGGCAGGTAGGCGCGCCAGCGGCGCTCGACAAGCACCTCGCAAGTGCCCGGTCGGTTCCCGCTTTTGGTCACCCACTCTACCCTGCCGGCGATCCGCGCGCGATGGCGTTGCTTGGCAGTTTCGAAGTCGATAATCCACGAGGGCCGTGCGCGCCGAGGTGATGGCGCGAACCGGCGAAGCGCCGAACATCGACTTTGCGCTCACCGCGATGACCGACGCCCTTGGCCTGCCAAACGAAGCTCCGCTGATGGTGTTCACGATCGGGCGGCTCGCCGGCTGGGTGGCCCATGCGCTCAGCAGGCCGAGACCGGTGCACTGATTCGGCCGCGGGCCACTACGTTGGCCGAAACCCCGAAACCGAGATCATCGTCCGATCCTGCCCGGACCGCCACCGCGTCAACGCCTGCTGCCCAGAAAACTGATGAAGAGTCGCCGGAAGAGATTGGCACTCGCAGGCCTGACCTGGATGCTGGCGGCTTGCGGCAGCGCGACAGTAGACTGCCCGGCGCTGCCGCTCTTGCCAGGGTGTCTTTGTCTATTCGATGCGGCAAGGCGTGCCACTGCGGGGGTGTCGATCGTGTTCCACGGTCGATGCCCGGCCCTCGATGCCATCCGACTGCGCCGAAGGCAACCCGTGCCAGCTTTACGGGGGAGTCGGTGAGTACCTGATCACCGTCTCAAAGCCCGGCTACCAGGCCGCCCAGCTGGCCTAGCCGGTCGGTCTCTGCCGGGACGAATGCACGATCGCCACCGAGTCGGTGACGGTATTCCTGCAGCCCGAGACCGGCTGGACCAGTTACCGACTGGCGATCGTTGCGCAGGACGCATGTCACAATCGAGCCCTCATCCAACCAGAGGCAACGCGCGCAATGGCACACAAGATCCTGGTCATCCACGGTGTCGGGCATGAACATGCGCGGCAAGGCCGCAGGTCGAGGTGTTCGGACCGATGACGCTGGCCGATTACGACAAAGCACATCCGTCGCTACGCGGGCGAGACACGGGTCGAGGTCGAGATCTTTCACTCGAACATCGAGGGCGGTGATCAACCGCCTCTACCAGGCCCACGACGAGGGGTTTGCCGGCGCCATCATCAACCCGGCGGCGTTCATGTCGGGTTACCCGGCGCTGAACGCGGCGATCGACCAGGTAGCCTTCCCGGTGTGGGAGTTGCACATCTCCAATCGGCCAAGCGGGGCCAGGTCTCGGGGGTGGCCGGGGTATCGCAGGGCGTGATCACGGGCTTTGGCGTCTACGGGTACCTGCTGGCAATGCAGGGCATCCGCAGAGTTGGCCAAGGCCGGTAGCCAGGCTCACACGCTCGCCGACACCCGGGGCGACTCGGTCAGGCCTGCCAGTTCCTGGCGCGCCTGCGCGATGATCACGCGCGCCGAAGTCAGGGCCAGCGCCGCCATGATGATGGCCACCAGCAGGTCGGGCCAGGCGCTTCCCGTGCCGAACACGCCGAGCGCGGCCCCCATGACCGCCACGTTGCCCAGCGCGTCGTTGCGGCTGCACAACCAGACCGAGCCATGTTGGCATCGCCGTCCCGCCAGGCGTAGAGCATCGCGGCAACCGCCACATTCGCCACCAGTGCCAGGCCGCCTATCGCGCCCATCACGAGGGGCTGCGGCGGCTCGCCGGTGAAAGAGCAGCGGCACGCGACAGCACGAACAGGCCAAACGCGCCCATCGTGATCCCCGCCAAGCAACGCACGCCCCTCGCCCGCCACGCCAGCGCCATGCCCAGCACCACCAGGGATACCGCGTAGTTGGCCGCGTCGCCGAAGAAATCGACGGAATCGGCAGCAGCGACACCGAACCCGCGAGCAGGCCGCCCCTGGTTCGACAAGAAACATCAGCACGTTGATCAGCAGCGCGACCCACAACACGCGGCGGTAGCGCGGTGATGCAGCGGCGGCCGAAGCAGCGCATGCATCGACTGAACAGCAATCAGACATGGCAGGGACCCGAGTCAGCTATTCCCTCATTGAACACCCCGTGGAAACCGCTGACCCTAGTAATCGGTTGCCTGCAAGGCCTAATCCCGCGCGGCGGACACTGTGGATCATCCCGCGCAGCCCCGGTCGCCGGTGCGCGACATCCATGGGCGGACCTCGCCGTCGACCCCAGGTTGTTGAGGTTGTAACCAACCTGCGCGGATCGTGACCAGGCGATCGTCGGGTGCCACAGGAAACCCTGCGCGCACGCACCAGGGAGCGGGCGGTGGCGATGAACCAACGATCGACGATTCGTTACTCATGAACACCAAAGCATGCCGACAACCGTTCGGTGTTTGGCCAGAATCGGGCCTCGCCTCCCAGGATGAAACCATGAACTCGGAAACCTCCCCACGTGTCGGACAAACCAGCCAATACCCGGCCAGTGCCCGACTTCACAACGAACGCCCACCTGGTCGTCGGTGGCTCGCAGACGGCCGGCCTGCCGATGACATCGCGGCTGATCCCCATCCTGCCCGCCGGGCAATCTCAACCGTGGCTGGGCCGGGCGCTCGTTGCCTGACTGCCGATCCGTCGGGCGCATGACCGCGCCCTGACCGGCGCCCGCATTCGCGCTCATCAACCCGCCGGTTCGCGCAAACGCCTCCGATCCAGGAAACGGATCGGCTGGGCAACCGGTTCGGGCCGGGGCAGGCCCACCGCATCGGCAAACGCCAGCCCGGCGGCATCGGCCGAGGCGGCCTTGATCGCCGCCATAATCGCCGCGGCCCGTTCGTCATCATCGACGGGCCCGGCTTCGATCAGGCGCTCCAGCAGTCGCTCGAACTGCTGCCGGCCACGTGCATGGGTGTCGCTGTAGCCCCGGATCAATGCCGGTGCCCGCGCAATGGCCAGCGCCGGCGCCAGGTGACGGCATCTTCTGCAGCAGTGCCGCATGCCAGCGCGCGATCAGCGCCTGCTCCTGGGCAAAGCGCACTGAGGCGCGGCGAAACCGGCGCAGGCCGGCCAGCAGCCGCAGCACCAGCAGGCCGCTCAGTCCGGTGGTCTCCAACTGCAGGCCGTTACCGATGCGCCACCCGCGACGCGCGGCAAAGGCCGCCAGCGGCCGGCCCAGCGCCGGTGGCAACACCGCCACCAACTCGTCCACCCCCGGCTTGAAATACTCCCGGAGTGCGGGTGATGCCGCCTTGCTCGCCGGCGGCTTCTTTCTCCAGTGATGCGAAACGGCTGCGCCGCAGCTTCAGGTCGGCCACCCGGACCAGGTCTTCATAGGCCATCCAGAGCGCCAGCGTGCGGGCCGCCTCGGCGCTGGCCGCAAAGTCGCCCTGGGCATCACGCGCGCGCTCGCGATCGACGAGTTCGCGCACCCGGCCCTCGTACTGGCGCGCATAGGCCTCGTCCTGGAAGCGGGCCAGTCTGGGCAGCGCCACATCGAGCATCGCCTGCACGGGCGGGGGCCAGCCGGCCGCGCCTGCCGGCTGGCCGGGCAACGGTGACGCGGCGGGGACGGGGTCGGCCCGTGCATTCAACGCTTGAACCCCCGCGTCGAATCCGCGCAGACTGGCCTCGACGCCGCGATCGCCGGCGCGGATCACGGCCTCGCAGGCCTCGCGGGTCAGCGGCAGTACGCCACTGGCAAAGATCGCCTGGCGCCAAACATCACGGCCGACAACATAGTGCCGCTGGCAGCAGCCGCGGCATTCATGTCGAACAGCACCAGGTCCCGGGCGCTCGACCGCAGCCGCGCGTGCAAGAAGGTCGTCCTCATCGAGCCGGCCGTCGGCCAGTGCCATCTTCTCGGCCGGTGAACGTGCGCGACGACGAGGCGATGATCTGCGTGCGCTGCGCATCGGCCAGCCCGCGATCGAAGCGGCGCGCGCCGCCTCCAGCGGCTCGGACGAGATGATCAGGTCCAGGTCGCCGGCCATCGGCGACAGGCACAACACCGGCTGGCGCCCGCCCAGGAGAAGAGGCCAGCGCTCGACGGCCAGCCATTCGAGGTAGTACGAGGTTGCGCGGTGCGCTGCGCGACCCCTGCGGGATCGACGTCGACTGCACGACCTGGCCCAGCGCCAGGCCGGCATCGACCAGCCATTGGACGAGGAAACACGCCGCCGCCCTCGCCGCCCAGCGCGAGGATCAATACTGCGCGGCTGCTGGGTGGCGCCTATCGCATCGTGCGGCGCCGCTACGCTCATGACGAGGCTCCCGGCACCACCTCGTCGGGCGTCGCCAGTGCCCCCGCGCCCAGCGGCCGATGCGGTCGCGCAGGCGATCGAGCCAGCCCGGGTTGCGGATCCACTCGGTGCGGTAAGCTCGGACACAAGGTCGCGGCGTGGGCATTCTCGCCGCACAGGCCGCAGCCCACGCATTGGTCCGACACCCGGGCGACCGGCTGGGTCTTGAGCGGATCGGGGCTGTCGGCCACCCCGAGGGCCGGGCAGCCCGAGATCCGGATGCAGCTGTGATCGCCGCTGCACACATTGGCATCGACCCCGAAGCGGGTCTTGACCGAGCGCTCGCCGCGTGCCACCTCGGCAGCCACCATCGGCCGGATGCGACGCTGGCGCTCGAGCTGGCACTCGCCCTCGGCGATGATGACCTTCAGCCCCGGCTGCGGCGAGGTGATCGCCTCGGCCAGCGTTCTCTTCATCGCGCCGACCCGGTAGGTAAATGCACAGTCTTCATCCACTGCACGCCCATGCCCTTGAGCGTGTTCTCGATCGTGGTCTCGGTATGGGTGGCGCTGCCCGCCTTCGCCTGGCGTTTGATCCGCCCGTCCGGTGACGAGATCACCTCCTGGAGTGCCGGTGGCCGACGTGTAGCCGTTCTTCATCACGACCAGCACGCCGTCGCCGTCGTTGAGCAGGTTGGAGGCCACGCCCGAGAGCAGCCCGTTGTGCCAGAAACCGCCGTCGCCCATCACCGCGACCGGCCGCGCGCCGGACAGCGGCGACACGCCGGCCGAACTGGCCAGGCTCATGCCGTAGCCCAGGATGGAGTTGCCCATCGAGAACGGCGCGAACGTGGCGAATGCGTGGCAGCCGATGTCGGCGCTGACGTGGGTGGGGCCGACCGTCTGGTGAACCTGCTTGAGCGCGGAGAACACCGGTCGCTCGGGGCAGCCGATGCAGAAAGTGGGAGGCCGCGGCGGCAACGGCTGCGCCACCGACATCGGCTCGTTGCGTCGCTGCGCCAGCCTATCGAGCCTTTGTTCGGCCTGCGCGATCGCGGCCTCCAGATCGTTGGTGCCGCCCGGTGCCGGCGCCTGCGGATGGGCACGCAGGAACGCGCAAAGGCCGCGCAGGATGGTCTCGGTGTCGTACTCACCGGCCAACGGCAGCAGATCCTTGCCGTGCACCGTGGCCGGGTTACCGGCCCGGCGCAGCAGGTTGACGACGTCCATCTCGATGTACTCGGGCTGCCCTTCCTCGACGACCAGCACCGCCCGATCACGACAGAACGCATCGATCTGCCCGGGCACCAGCGGGTACACGACATTGAGGCACAGCACGCTGATCCGGCCCTGGCCGAAGGCGTCGGCCAGGCCGAGCATCTGCAGCGCCCGCACCAGGTTGTTGTAGAGCCCGCCCTGCACGATGATGCCCAGCGCCGGCAGGTCGCCGTCGAACAACTCGTTGAGCCGATGCTGCGCGATGAACTCGCGCGCCGCCGGCAGCCGCACCGCGGCCTTGAGTTTTTCCTGGGCGAAGGTGGCCGGCGGATGGGCGAGCCGGTCATAGTTGAACCCGGCCGGTGCCTGCAGCGGCTGGTTGGTCGACACCGCGGGCGCGCGGTTGTCGCTGCAGACGAAAGATCCCTTGACGTGGCAGGCGCGGATGCGCAGTTCCATGAATGCCGGCGTGTTCGAGGCCTCGGACAACTCGAACCCACGCTCGACCATGCGCACGATGTTCTGCAGCTCGGGGCGTGGATCGAGCAGCCAGAGGGACGACTTCATCGCGAATGCGTGGGTGCGCTCCTGGATGACGCTGGCCCCTTCACCGTAGTCTTCGCCGACGATGATCAGCGCACCACCGAGCACGCCCGGCGAGCTGAGATTGGACAGCGCATCGGCCGCCACGTTGGTGCCGACGATGGACTTCCAGGTCACGGCGCCGCGCACCGGGTAGTTGATCGATGCGCCCAGCATCGCAGCGGCCGAGGCCTCGTTGGTGCAGGCCTCGACATGCACACCCAGCTCGCCGAGCAACTCGCGCGCCTGGACCATCACGTCCAGCAGGTGCGAGATCGGCGCACCCTGGTAGCCGCCGACATACGAGACCCCGGACTGCAGCAGCGCCTTGGTGACCGCCAGGATGCCTTCGCCGTGGAAGGTCTCGCCTGCGCCCAGACGCAACAGTTCGATTTCGCGGGTGAATGCCACTTCCATGTCTTACTCCGGTGCGGCGGTGCCTGATTGGGAGAATGCGCTCAGAACGACCAGCGGGTGCGCTGGCGATCGGCGGTGACGGTGGTGAGCGCGCGGGCCGGCGTAAGCCCGGCCAGGCTGCGCGCCGCCAGCTCGATATACAGGTCGGTGCCCTGCGCCTTCTTCGCACAGTCGGCGTCCGACAGCTCGCGCGCCACCCGGCCCGGCACGCCGGTCCAGAGCACGCGCGGCGGCACCTTGCCGCCGATCTTGACCAGGCTCATCGCGCCCACGATCGCGTAGGCGCCGACCTCGGCACGATCCAGCACCACCGCGTGCATACCTACGAGCGCGTCGTGGCGGATCAGCGCGCCGTGCACGATCGCGCCGTGGCCGATGTGCGCCCGCTCCTCCATCACGCAGTCGAAGTCGGGCAGTGAATGCACGGTGCAGTTGTCCTGCACGTTCGAGCGCGGCTTCATCTCGATGCGCCCGAAGTCGCCGCGCAACACCGCGTTGCCGCCCACGTAACAACCGGCACCGATGATCACGTCACCGATGAGCACCGCCGACGGATGCACGTAGGCGTGCGGATCGATCACCGGGCACACGCCCTCGAACGCGTAGACCCTGGCAGACGGATCGCTCATCGCTGCGCCCTGTCTTTGGCATTCTGGGTCTCGATCCGCTCGCGGGCCTGCTGCCACTGCTCGTCGCTCCACTCGCGAAGCGCGAAGAAGTTGCCGCCATTGGCCAGGTAGTTGCCGCCATCGAGATGGATGTGCTGCCCGGTGAGCCAGTCGCAACCGTCGGACATCAGGAAGGTGGCCAGGTTCTGCAACTCGGCCATCTCGCCGGCCCGCCCCTGCGGGTTGTTGCGCGCCGAGCGCTCGCCAGGCTTCTCGCCCGGGTTGAGCCGCTTGCTCATCCCCTCGGTCGGGATCTCGCCCGGCCCGACGGCGTTGCAGCGGATGCCAAAGCGTGCCCACTCGGTGGCCAGCGACTGGGTCATCACCGCGATGCCGGCCTTGCTCATCGCCGAGGGCACGACGTAGGGCCCGCCGTTGTCCACCCAGGTCGTGATGATCGACATCACCGCCTTCATCGGCTGGCCCGGCCGCCACCCGCCGCGCGCCTTGGCCGCCGCCACCCAGCGTCGCCCGACCGCGTGCGTCACGTAGAACGTGCCGTGAAAGACGATGTTGGCGATCGCGTCGAAGCCGCGTGTGGACAAGGCCTCGGTCGGGCTGATGAAATTGCCGGCCGCATTGTTGACCAATGGCGTCCAGGCCGCCGGCGTCGAAGATGGCCTCGAGCCATCGCATCGACCGCCTGCGCGTCGCGGATCATCGACCTGGTGGGTCGAGACCTTGCCGCCGTGGGTTTTCATCATCTCGGCGGCGGCCTCATCGAGCACGCCCGCGTCGCCCGCAGATCGTCAGTTCAGCCCCCAGCGACGAACTTCTCGCCCATCGCGCGACCGGCACCCGGTGCCTCGCCGGTGATGAGAATGTGCTTGCCCGCGACAATCCGGATTGAGCCACATCGTTTTGTCTCCCTTGCTGGTCCGCGGCCGATCGGCGGGTCGCGCCAGCATGAATCAATGGTCAAGGCAATCCCCGCATCAAGGGGCAATAATGCTTCGATCCGAGACAACGGCCGTGCGACCATCGGCCGATCGGGTTTCGCCGCCGTTCGCGCCGCACCTCGGCCGTCGGGCCCGGCCTGCCCATGTTAGCTCAGCCCGCGTCGAGCACGCAGCGTGTCGGGGGCCAGGGCGCCAGGGAGATGCAATGACCGTACGAATCCTCTGCATGGCCGCGAGCCTGCGCCGGGCCTCGCTGAACAAGAAGCTGGCCCGGGCCTGTGCCGTCAGTGCCGAACTGCTGGGTGCACACGCGCGGGTGGTGGATCTGCGCGACTACCCGATGCCGCTGTACGACGGCGACATCGAGGCGGCCGACGGGGTGCCTGCCACGGCCGCCTTGCTGGCCGGCCAGGTCATCGAGGCCGACGCGCTGATCATCGCCAGCCCCGAATACAACGGCGGCCCGCCGGCGGTCCTCAAGAACAGCCTGGACTGGATGACCCGGTTGGGCAAGGCCGACGGAGAACCCGCCGGCCGGACCGTGCTGGCGCTGAAGCCCACGCTGCTGGTCTCGGCCAGTCCGGGCGCCCTGGGCGGGTTGCGCGGCAGCATCGTGGCGCGCCTGATGCTGTCGCAGATGGGCCTGCAACTGCTGCCGATGACCGTGGCGGTCGGCCAGGCCGGTCAGGCGTTCTCGCCCGATGGCCAACTCACCGACGGCTCGCTGCAGCGAAGCATGGAGTCGGCCATCCAGCAGCTGATCCTGCTGGCCGGCCCGCGCGGCTGACCGGGGTCGGTGCCCGGCACCAATAAAAAAGGGCCGTGCAACGAGGCAGGCCCTTAACAGCGATGGAATCCATCGCCTGGAGACAGCGCTCAATATACGGCTGCAGCCTGACAACAGGCTGACATCCGGCTGATGCCGGGTTGGCTCGCGGATCAGCCCCGGAAGCGTCGCGCAAATGCCGACAAAGACTGGCGGATCGCCTCGAGGCGGCTGGCATCGGGCGGCTCGGGCTCGGTGTCCGGGCGCAGTAGGTTGAAAATCTCGTCACGCCGCCCGAACGCGTCCTGGCGGCCCATTGCGATCAGTTCGCTGGTGAATGCCGGCTCGAACAACAGGTAGCTGGCCAACGACATGCCGGTGGCGTCGGTGGCGCCGAAGGTCCTGAGGAAACTGCGCACCCGGCGCGGCAGCGCCCGCACATGGCGTATCGCGACCGATTCGATGGGTTCGCTCGGGCTGATCGCCAGCACCTCGATAGGCTGGAACGGAAAGCTCTCGGGCAACTCCTGCTGCAGCAGCGCCAGCGCGCCGTTGATCCGTTCGGTCTGGTCGATCTCGGCCGGCAGCGCGTCGTAGAAAACACTCGCCAGCGCATGGCCGGCCACGTGCGCCAGCGTGGGCGGGCGCTCGCGGTTCTCCTGCCGGGCGGCGAACATCGACGCACGTTCCTCGGGTGACACCGAGATCGCCAGGATGCGCCGCGCCCCGGCCTCGACCAGCGGCAGCAGCGGCGCGCTCTGGCGCATCGTGCCATCGCCGAACCACTCGGGTCCCGATTCGGTGTTGAGCATCACCGGCGGGAACACGAACGGGATCGCACTGGATGCGGCCAGGTGCTGGATGGTGATCGGCTGGCGGATCGCCACCCGGTCGGCCGACTGCCACTGCGAGCCCTCGCGGCGCGACTGGTAGAACGTGACGTGGCGCCCGGTGGAATAGCTCGACGCGCCGATGCCCAGCGTCTCGAGCAGGCCGCTGTCCAGGTTCGCGCTGATGCGGTCGGGATTGATCAGTTCGCGCAGGGTGCTGATCAGTGGCGTGTTGTCCAGGATCGCATCGGGCTGGCTGCGGATCAGGCGTGGCAGCGCCAGCCACGAGACCCAGCGCGCGCCGCGCAGGTACCAGTCGAGCACCTCGGTGGAAAAAACCCGCTCGGCGCGGATGTCGCCCCAGACGTCGCAAAGGTCGGCCGCGGCCTGCGGCCACTTGTCGGCGTGGGCCGCCAGGTACGCGGCATTGATCGACCCGGCCGACGATCCCGAGATGTAGCGGTAGGGGAAATGATCACTGCCCTGCAGTTCGGCGACCGCCTGCAGCACACCGGCCTGGTAGGCGGTTCGCGCACCGCCGCCGGTGAGCAACAGGCCGATGCCCGGCATAGCCGCGACGGGCAACTCGGGGGGCGGCGGTTTGCTCTGGGCCATCAGGTTCAGGGGCGCCGACGCCCAATGGTGCTGCGCTCTTGCATGCTGGTATTGTGCCGCAGCACCGGACGGGACCGCCGCGGCCACGCCAGCCGGCGCGTGCCAACCGCCAGCCGGTGGCCCGGCCTGTCCGGGGCCGTTGATCCGACCAGCCGATCGATCCCGCTTTGCCGATGTCCAGCACCCTCGAAGCCGCCTGCCATGCCCAGCTGACGATTCGCAAGAGCCGCTTCATCGGCTGCGTGCGTCCGGCCCGCGATCGCGACCAGGCGCTCGCGGCGCTCGCCGAGCTGCGCGCGCAACATCCCCAGGCCACCCACGTGTGCTGGGCGTTGATGGCCGGTGCGCAATCGGCTGCCCACGACGACGGCGAGCCCTCGGGGACCGCCGGGCGACCGATGCTCGACGTGCTGCGCCTGCAATCACTGGACCAGGTGATGGCCAGCGTGGTCCGATACTTCGGCGGCATCCGGCTGGGTGCCGGCGGCCTGACCCGGGCCTACTCGGGCACGATCGCCCAGGCATTGCAGAGCGCGCGCCTGGTACCGATCCGCGCGATGTCCGCACTGGCCGTCGCCGTGCCGTATGCCTACGAAGGCACGTTGCGGCACTGGTTGGCGCAGTCGGGCATCGTGCCGACCGACGTGGCCCATGGCAGCCTCGTTCGCTTCGAATTGCAGGTGGCGACCGACGAGGCCGACGCGCTACGCGCCGCGATCGACCAGATGTGCCAGGGACGTACGGCCTGGTCGTGAGCCGGGTGGCTGCGCGACGCGGGCGAGCCGGCACGATGCCCGCGACATCCGGTCAACGTTAGTGCTGGCACGGGGCGCTCTGCTACGGTAGATTCGAAGAACCGATCGAGACGCGGTCACCCGCGTTCCGAGCCCTTTCCCCGATATCGGATGTCGAGCCCGTCGTCGGCGCTCGGATGACAAATCAGGACATCGCCATGTCGCCCAATAAGGTGACACCGTCAACCGACGGTTCATTGATCCTGCTGGTCGAGGACAACCCGTTGGTCCTGGCCACGACCCAGGCACTGCTGGCCGCGCTCGGCTACCAGGTCGTTACCGCGAACGACGCGGGCGAGGCGATGGCGCAACTGGCCGAACACCCGGGGATCCAGCTGCTGGTCTCCGATCTGGGTCTGCCCGGCAATGTCGACGGTCGCCAGCTGGCCGCCAAGGCGTCGTGCCTGCGCCCGGCCTGCCGGTGTTGCTCACCTCCGGTTCGCCATTGAGCCAGGCCGAGCTGCAGGCCACCACCGGTACGGCGGCTGCGCTTCCTGCAAAAGCCGTTTTCCGAATCGCCGCCCGCAAAGGGCGATCGATGCCCAGTTGGCGGCCACCGATCCGCCGCCAGCGGCCTGACCACCGGGCGCCGCGCCAGCGCCAGCGCCGCCCCACGAGCCGTCGACCAGCGCCAGGCCCCCGCCGTGCCGGCCCGGCGCCTCGGCGATCTGGGCCTCGTTCCACTTGGCCATGCGTTCCGAGCGCGCGAACGATCCCACCTTCAACTGCCGCACACCCCAGCCCACCGCCAGGCCTGATGGTCGTCCTCGGTTTCGCCGGAGCGCGCCGACACCAGCGCATCCCAGCCGGCAGCGCGCGATGCCGTCAGCGCGGCTTGCGCCTCAGTCGGTGCCGGCCTGGTTGGGTTTGATGAGCGCGGTGTTGCAGGCCCCGATCGCCGCGGCCCGTTCTATCCGGGCGGCATTGGTGCAGATGAAATCGTCCGCCACGACCTGCACGCGCGGACCGGCGGCCTTGGTGAACGCACTCAGGCCTTGCGGATCATCCTCGGCCAGCGGGTCTTCGATCGCGACCACCGGGTAGCGGGCCAGCCAGCCCAGCAGCATCGCCGACAATTCCTCGGACCCGACTTCGCGTTGCTCGCGGGCCAACCGGTATCGCCCATCCCGGCCGAAGTCGGTCGCCGCGATATCCAGCGAGATGGCCACATCCTCCCCGGGGCGCAGACCCGCCCGTTCGATGGCCTGGGTCAGCGCGTCCAGCGCCTGCTCGTTGGTGTCGAACGCGGGCCAGAAACCGCCCTCGTCGGCCACCCCCTGCAGGCGGCCGGCATCGCTCATCCACCGGCCGGCGGCGCGGTAGACCTCGGCGGTCCAGTCCAGCGATTGCGCATAGTCTTGCGCGCCGACCGCGATCACCATGAAGTCCTGCACATCGACCCGCCGCCCGGCGTGCGCGCCGCCACCAAAGATCTGGATCTCCGGCAGTGGCAGCAACGGCTCGGCGCCATCCCCGGCCAGGTAGCGCCACAATGGCAAGCCCTGCTGGGCGGCGGCCGCGTGCGCGATCGCCATCGAAACAGCCACCAGCGCGTTGCCGCCAAGCGCCGCCCGGTTGGGCGTGCCATCGGTCTCGATCATCCGATGGTCGGCGCCGGCCTGGTCGAGCGCATCCTGCCCCTTCAGCGCCGGGGCGAGGCGGTCGGCCAGGCCGGCCAGCGCCTGGCGCACGTCATAGCCGCCAAAGGCCTCGCCACCGTCACGCTTGTCTAGCGCTTCGGCGCTGCCGGTGGAGGCGCCGGCCGGGGCGATCGCCCGGCCGACGGCCCCCCCCTCGAGCGTGACCTCGGCCTCGATCGTCGGCCGGCCGCGCGAATCCCAGACTCGACGGCCGTGAACATGGCGGATGCGGGTGCTCATCGGGCAAGCTCCTGTTGCCAGCAGGCGGCCACCTGTGCCAGCCGCTGCGGGGGGTTGAACAACAATGCGCGGGCCACTCGGCGAACACGGTTGCGGTCTGCCTCGGCCTGCAGGTACTCCACCGGCGACTTGCCATCGACCCTGGCCAGCAGCAGGCCGGGCAGCAGGCTTGCGGCCCGGCCTTCGAGCTCGGCCGGCGGCTCCCAGTCGACCTCGGCCAGGTAGGCCTGGGCCAGCGCGGCGAACGAAGCCAGCAACGCGTCGGTGGCCGGCGGATGCCAGAGGCACTTGAGCAGCAGGTGGTTGAGGCAGAACGCCAGGTCGAACGCCGGATCGCCCAGGCACGCGCACTCGGCATCGAGCATCACCGGCCCGTGCGGCCCGATCAGGATGTTCTTGGGGCTGACATCGCCGTGGATCAACACCCGGCGGATCGCGGCCGTGCGCCGGCTCAGAGCGAACAACTGCGCGTGCAGGTCGGGATGGCGTGTGGCCGTGGCTTCTAGGTAGGGTTCGAGCCGGATCGCCTGGAAGATGTCGGCCCGTGGAAACACCGCGGCCAGATCAGGACGATCGGCGGTGCCGGCGTGGATTCGCCCCAGCACCGAGCCGACCGCACGCGCATCCTCGATGCGCACGCGGCCATCACGCAACTCGTGCTTCCACAACAGGTGCTCGGCCGGATCGAGGAAGGTCATCGCGCAGAGCATCGCCTCGTCGTCCTCGTGCAGGATCTGCGGCACCGCCTGCGGCAATACCCTGCCCGCCTCCCGGAACCAGGCGACCTCGTAGCGATTGCGCTCCACCGGCGCCATCCATTCGGCTGCCACCTTCAGGCGCGACAACGCCCGCTTGACGCAGATCGAGCGCCCCTGCTCGGTCACCTGCCAGATGTCGCTGGACACGCCGCCGGTCAGGCGCACGAAACGGGCTTGCGTCGGATCGCGCAGCAGGCCGGCCCGTTGCAGGCTGGCCAGCAATTCGGCATCGGGACGCTCGGTATCGCTGCTCATTGGAAATCCCGTCCGCTCATATCACCAGTGCCGGCTCGCTCATCGCGCCCAGTTGCTCGCGCAACTCGAGAATGCGCTCCTCCCAGTACCGACTGCTGGCGAACCAGGGAAACGCGGCGGGAAACGCCGGGTCGTGCCAGCGCCGGGCGATCCAGGCGCTGTAGTGGATCAGGCGCAGCGTGCGCATCGCCTCGACCAGGTGCAACTCGCGCCGGTCGAACTCGGCGAACATCTCGTAGCCCTCGAGCACGTCCGACATCTGGCCGGTCATGTCGGCGCGGCTGCCTGACAGCAGCATCCACAGGTCCTGCACCGCCGGAGCCATCCGCGCATCGTCGAAGTCGACGAAGTGCGGGCCGTCGTCGGTCCAGAGCACGTTGCCCATGTGGCAGTCGCCGTGCACGCGCAACCAGCGCACGTCGCCCGCCCTGTCGAACGATGCGCGGATCCCGTCGATGCATTGGTCGACGACCGCCACCCAGGCGGCGCGCAACTCGTTGGGAATCACATCGTGTTCGAGCAGGAACTGGCGCGGCTCGACCGCGTAGGTGTCGACATCCAGCCGCGGCCGGGTGGCGAACGGGCGCACCGCGCCGATCGCGTGGATGCGCCCCATGAAGCGGCCCAGCCACTCGAGCACGTCGGGCTGGTCGAGGTCGGGCGCACGACCACCGGCCCTGGGGTAGACCGCGAGCCGGCAGCCGGCCACATCGTGCAGCGTGCGCCCGTGCAGGCTCAGCGGCGCGACCACCGGCAACTCGGCCGCCGCCAGCTCCGCCACGAACGTATGCTCCTCGGCGATCTGCTCATCACGCCAGCGACCGCGCCGGTAGAACTTGACGACCCGGTCGGGCCCGTCTTCGCCGTAGACCAGGTAGACCCGGTTCTCGTAACTGTTCAGCGCCAGCAGGCGCCCGTCGCCGCGCACCCCCAGCGCATCCAGCCCGTCCAGGATCGCGTCCGGGGTCAGGTCGGCGAAGTCGTGCAGCGCGGCACTATCGGGTGAGCCTGGGCCAAATCGTTTCCCCAAAATGCGAATGCATGAGCCGCCCGGGCATTTGGCGAGCGCCCGGCCGCCCGAAGCCGTCAAATGCCCGGGCGGCCCCCGCGAACATCATGGTCGCACTCCCCCTGCGTGACGTAAGCGCAAGGGGTGGTTCAAAGGCGGTCGGCCTCCGGTACCGTAGGTTACTCACCGAGGTGAGCGAGCTACATACCGAGACTAGCCGTCATCAGTAAACCCATATGGAGACCGACCATGGATAAGGATATCAAGCATTTCCGTTGGCCTGGATGTTCATCAAGACCTGCATCGTCGTGGCGGTGGCGGATCCGGGACATGCAAGGCGCGCGAATCGTTGGCGAACTCAAGCACGATATGGCCCGCCTGGTGCGCCAGTTGAGCAAGCTGCACGGCGACCCGGGCAGCATTCATGTCGTGTACGAAGCGGGCCCGACCGGTTACGGGCTGCAACGCCACCTGGAGCAGAAGGGCTATGTTTGCGACGTCATCACCCCTTCGAAGATGCCCCAGCGCCCTGGCGAGCGCGTCAAGACCGACCGGCGCGATGCGGCCCGGCTGGCCAGCTCAACCGCGCGAGGTGAGTTGACCGTGGTGCACGTGCCCGATACCGCCGACGAAGCCATTCCAGGGATCTGAGCCGAACGCGAGGACGCGGTCAAGGCCTGCCAGAAGGCCCGCTTCGCTGAAGGGCTTTTTGCTGCGCCACGATCGACGCTTCCCCGGCAAGACCAGTTGGACCAAGACCCACTACGCCTGGCTGGCTGCTCAGAAGTTCGACGTCTCCCAACAGATCGCGTTCACCGAGTACCAGCACAGGCGGTGCAGGCCACCGAGCAAAGCGTGCAGCGCCCTGACCCATTCGCTGGCCAGATGTCGTAGGCTGGCGCTTTGGCCGGTGGTCAAAGCGCTGCAGGCGATGCGCGGCATCCAGTTGGTTACCGCCGTGGGCCTGATCGCCGAATTGGCGACATCACCCTTTGCCCACCCGCGCCAGCTCATGGGCTACCTGGGCGTGGTGCCCAGCAAGGAGAATACTCCAGCGGCAACAAGGTCAGCAAAGGCAGCATCACCCGCACCGGCAACGGAAAGGTACGCCCGGCGCTTGCTCGTGGAGGCGGCATGGCATTACCGGCACACCCCGCATCGGGGTGGATCCAGCCGTACGCCAGCGCGGCTTACCCGATGCCATCAAGGCGCAGGCCTGGAAAGCGCAGACCCGTCTGTGGGCGCTGCCCGGCTCAGCAACCGTGGCGTGCAGCAAGCGGATCTGCGTGGCGTCGCCGGTGTACGGCCAACCGTCGGAGCAGCCGGCCTGGTTCCCCGCGCCCCAATGCGCTGCGCTAGCAGCCGTGGCTGCACCCAGCGTGAACCGCCCTCAGATCTCAGCGGTGATGCAACGCCGGCTCGATGTCGGCAACCCTCGAGCCCCCGTGACGGCGCCCACGTGGCGAACCGCGTCCGTAGACCGAGGCAGGCCCTGTAACGGAACGATGAACGGTGCTAACCAACGCACGGATACGAGGTTGAGTTCATCGTCGCAGTAAAGCCTTGCGTTGCATCACCCCTGAGATTTGCGTTCACCCCCCGAGTGCTATTGACAGAACTGCGACCATACGGGGGCAGCGGAGACCGGCGAGAGCGTGGGGGCACTTCACATCATCGGTGTCGGAACACGGGCCGGGCGCTTTTCGAGAAGAGCCTGAACCCCTTCGGTCGCGTCCTCGGTCTGAAGATCGCGCGCACCTCGCGGTCCTCGGTGTCCAGCCCTTCCCGCCCGACCTGTTGGCCGGCCACGTCGACGCAGCGGCGGATCGCATCGAGCGCCGGCTGGCTGTAAGCGGTGAATTCGCCGGCCCAGGCCCATCGCCTGCGCGAGCAGGGCAGGCCGTCGGCGATGCGCCCGACCAGGCCCATCGCCAGCGCCTCGCGGGCATCGACCGCACGGCCGCTGAGCATCATGTCGAGCGCGCGCTCGCGACCGACCAGTGCCGGCAGGAACTGCGTGCCGCCGTAGGCCAGCAAACCCAACGATCTCGGGCAGCGACAGGCGCACCTGCGGTCGGCCAGGCGGAACGATGCACGCCATCGCCAGTTCGACCCGCCGCCATAGGCCAATGATCGGCCGCGATGCTGATCAGCGGCGAGCGCGACAGCCGAAAGAACGCTCGCGCGCCATCGTGTTCTTGGCCGAGCGCGCCGGCGCCGGTATGCCGCGGATCTCGGCCAGGTCGGTGCCGGCGCAAAAGCCGCGATCGCCGCTCCCGGTGATGATCAGCACCCGGGTGCGCGAGCCCTCGAGCGAATCGAGCGCCGCGGCCAGACCATCGAGCATCGCCTTGGTCAGCGCGTTGAGCTTGGCCGGCCGATCGAGCCGGAACAAGGTCACGTCGTCAGATAGCGGGGACAACTCGAAGCCGTCGGCGGCGGGGGTTGGCATCAGATGATCTCCGGACCGGGTTCAGACGCCATGGTAAAGCCAATGCGCACCCCCGTTCGCGTGTTCTCGGCAAACGCCGTGCCGCCGTGGAACTCGGCGATCAGCCGCACCAGGTAAAGGCCCAGCCCCAGGTGGCTTTGCTCGCGCGCGCCTTCGCCGCGCACCGACACCATCGATTCGAACAGGCTGTCGGCCATCACCGCCGGCAATGCCGGCCCGTCGTTGATGACGCTGATCCGGTAGCCCGCGCGGTGGCCAACCTTCGGCTCGACCAGCAGTTGCAGCCGGATCTCGCTGCCCGGCGTGGCAAAGTCGACCGCGTTGGCCGCGAGCTTGTCGACCGCCTGGGCGATCGTCTCGGGCACGACCATCGCGATCGCCTGGGCCAGGCCGGTGTCGAACCGGAACACCGGCGCCGGTTCGCCGGGCGCACGCGGCTTCGCGCCGTAGGCCTGCTGGTAGGCCTCGGTCAGCCCCTCGAGCAGGCCCACCAGGTCGGTGCGCTCGACCGCGCTGTCGCCCAGCATCGATTCCAGACTCGCCGCCTCGCTCATGCTGGCCAGCACGCGTTCCAGGCGCATCGCCCCGCTCAGCGCCCGCTGCACGAACGGATTGTCGGCCGATGGCGACTCGTTGCCGGCCTCGCCACCGGTATCGGCCAGGTTGTCCAGCGACGAGCGCACGACCATGATAGGCGTGCGCAACTCGTGCACCAGCCGCGAACGCAGGTTGGCCAGGTAGTGCTGGTGTTCGCGCAGCCGGTTCAGGACCTTCTCGTAGCCGCTGGCCAGGCTGGCCACCTCGTCGCGCAGGCGGAACCTTGGCATGGCGCCACTCACCCGGCCCCGCGCATCGATCGCCGCCTCGGCTGCCCGGTGCAGGCGCTCGATCCGCGCAACCGTCAGCGAGGCCAGGCCGAACAAGGCCAGCAGGGTCGACGCGATCGCCAGCGCGGTCAGCAGCGCGATCCACTCGAGCGCCGATTGCATCGCCGACAGGTCGCCCGCACTGGCCTGCTCGAGCACCAGCGCACCGGCGATACGATCATTGAGCCAGACCGGGTGGGCACTGGTGGTCAGCCAGTACGGATCGCCATTTGCCTGCTTCATGCGCAGGCTGCGATCGCCCGGAAAACCCCGCAACGCCTGCTTCAGTGGCGAGTTCTGGTCGTCGGGGTCGGTCAGGCTCGCGCCCATGCCCACCCCAGGACGCCAGCTTGCGGCCCAGCCGCTGCAGCCTGAGGCCGATCGACGCGGGTTGCTGCTCGACGAACTGCCCCGGCGCACCAGCAGCCGACCCTCCAGGTCGTACCGCCGACACGCGGATGCCGGCCCGCTCGAAGCCCTGCATCGCTGCCGAAGCCTTGTTCACGTCGTGACACCTGGATCGAGGCCTTGCCGTCACTGCCATCGGCGAGCGTCGACACCGCCAGCATCCCCGAGTCGGCCCGCGCCTCGGTCCGCCGGCTCGCCTGGTAGTCGACATCACGCACCTGCACCCGCACAAAACGCGCCCCGTCCGGCAGTTCCAACTCACTGCTCCAGCCACCCGCCCCTTCGAGCACCCGCAAACCCAGCGGCTTGAGTTCGTCCTCTTCAGGGCCGACTCGACCAGCAACAGGTCGCCGGCGCGATGCGCACATGGCATCGGTCGCCGGTTCGCTGTCCATCCGGAACAGCTCCGCCAGCGAGCCGGGCCCCGTCTCGGGTAGCGGCTCGGGCGGCAGGTAGCGCTCGTCGGTGACCTCGACCAGCAGGAACAGCCGGCCCTGCTGCTCCTGTGTGCGGCCCAGCGTAACCCGCACCCCCAGTGTGCTGGCCGGCGCCTGCGCGGCCAGCGTCACCGGCACCGTGTGCCGCGCCGCGGTGAACCATTCGGCCGGCTGGCCATCGAGCAGCACCGACGGCAGCAGTTCGACCGGCAACGGCGTGGCCTCGGGCGGCAGCGCCTCCTCGGGCTCGACGATGGCGAACAGATCACGCCTCTCGTGCAACACCGCGGCATAGCTGCGCGCGGTGGCGGCCAGGCTGTCGCGCCGCTCGTCGCGGGTCACCTCGGCCATCTGCCCCAGGAAGCGCAGGCCGGCCCAGGGCAGCAACAGCAGGGGCAGCATTGCGATCGGCAATGCCCAGCGCAGAGCCCAGGCGCACGCGCACGCCGCTCAGGCGCTCCTTCATGCGCCAGGCGGGCCCGGCTCGCAGATAGCGATAACCGACACCGTACACGGTCTCGATCGCGTCGAACGCCGGATCGATCGCCTGCAACTTGCGCCGGATGCGCTTCACATACGACGTGACCGTGTGATCGTCGATCACCAGGTTGGCCTCGCGCATCAGCGCCTCGCGATCCTTGACGTGACCCGGATGGCGCGCCAGCGCATGCAGCATCCAGAACTCGGTGACCGTCAGCTCCAGCGGCTGCCCGTTCCAGCGCGCATCGAACCGGGGCACGTCCATGCGCAGCGCTCCGCGCACCAGCACCTGCTCCTCGGCGGGCTGGCCCGCCTGCAACTCGGCCCGCCGGAACAGGGCCGTCACCCGGGCCAGCAGGTGCGGCAGGCTGACGCTCTTGGTCACGTAGTCGTCGGCGCCCAGCCGCAGGCCCGAGACCACGTCGATGTCCGAATCACGGGCCGACAGGATCAGGATGGGCAGCCCGCCGGCACGCTCGCGCAACCAACGGCACAGCTCGAAACCGCCTTCCGGTTCGTCGCCCAGCCCCACGTCGATGATCGCCAGGTCGGGCATCCGCGTACCGGCCGCCAGCTGGGCCGAGGGCCGGTCGGCAAACGCCTGGATCTCGCTCCCGTGGCGGCCCAGCGCGTCGGCCGGGTTGTCGCGGATCGCCGCATCGTCCTCGATGATGAAGATCTTTCGTGCCATGAGTCCAAGAGTAGCGTACGCGCGCGCCCCCTACGCGCTCTGTCACCGGTTTGCCACGATTGATCACCGCTTCGCCCCGCGTCGCGCATGCCGGCGCCACCCAGCCCGGTGAAATGGCCCTGTCCCCTCACAGGAGTCATCGATGTCAGCCCCCGCCAATTCCCTCGAACGATCCGATTCACTCAGCGGCTGGCTGGTCTGGCTGGGCCTGCTTGCCCAGGCAGCCGGCCTGGCCCTGGTGATCGGTACCGCGCTGATGCTGCTGGTCGCGCTGGGCGCCAATGCCGCCCAGGCCCAGGGCCTGGCACCGGCCGAATCGGCCACCGCGCCGGGCGCGCCACGCCTGGCCCCCGGCGCGCCGCTGCCCGATGCGCTGGCCCGCCTGCCGCGCAGCGAGCAACCGCCCGAGGGCACGGCGCTGCTGTTTCACACGACGGCCGGCCTTGTCAGCGCGCCGTTGCAGGCATCCAAGGTGCAGATGCGGGTGACCGGCACCACGGTACGCGCCGTGGTCCGCCAGACCTATCGCAATCCCAGCGAGGACTGGCTCGATGCCAGCTACCAGTTCCCGCTGCCCGACGAGGGCGCGGTCGACGGCCTGCGCCTGCGGGTCGGGCACCGGGTGATCGAGGGCGAGATCCAGGAGCGCGCAACCGCAAACCGGACCTTCGAGACCGCGCGCCGGGCCGGCCAGCGCGCCGCGCTGGTCAGCCAGCACCGGCCCAATGTGTTCACCGCACGGGTGGCCAACATCGAACCCTGGAGCGAGATCGCGATCGAGATCGAGTACCAGCAGTCGCTGCGCCTGACCGAGACCGGATGGTCGCTGCACTTTCCGACCGTGGTGGCGCCGCGCTACGAGCCCATGCCCGACCTGTCGGTGGCCGGCGCGTCGCCGCAACCGCCGATGACCGACGGCGAGCGGTTGGTGCCGATGCCCGTGTCCTACGCCGATGCGGCCACCAGCGCCGGGTTCGATGCGCACCAACCCACGCTGCTGCAGGCCGATCCACGCGCCAACCGCATCCACATCGACGTGCAACTGCAACCGGGCATGCCGGTGACGACACCGGTATCGACCAGCCACGTGATCGAGGTCGAGAAAATCGCCGCACTGCCCGCGCCCGAGCAGGACCCGGCGGCCGCGCCGCCCGCCGGCTACGCGATCCGCTTTGCCGCCGAGGCGCTCGCCGATCGCGACTTCGTGCTGCAGTGGTCGCCGCTTCCAGGCGAGCGCCCGGCGGGCAACCTGCAGATCGAATCGCACCAGGGCGAGTTGTATGGCCAGCTCAATGTCGCGCCGCCCGATACCGCGTCACTGCCGCGCGACCAGGCGCCGCGCGAGATCACCTTCGTCATCGACACCTCGGGCTCGATGCACGGTGCCTCGCTGGCCCAGGCCCGCGGCGCGCTGCGCTTCGGCCTGGAGCGGCTCGGCCCTGACGATCGCTTCAACGTGATCCAGTTCAATGACCGATTCGAGGCGCTGTTCCGCACGTCGGTGCCGGCAACCGCAGCCAACCTGGCAAAGGCCGGACGCTACGTCGATCGGCTCGAAGCCAACGGCGGCACCGAGATGAAACCAGCGCTGGCCCACGCGCTGCAGGCGTCCATTCCCGCGGGCTTTCTGAGCCAGGTCGTGTTCATCACCGATGGCGCCGTGGGCAACGAAGATGAACTGTTCGACCTGCTCGATGCCCGGCTGGGGAGCCGCCGGCTGTTCACGATCGGCATCGGCAGCGCGCCCAACAGCTGGTTCATGCGCCAGGCCGCGGTGACGGGCCGGGGCAGCTTCACCTTGATTGCGGCCGACCAGCAGCTCGAGGCCGGCATGGCCCGGCTGTTCCGCCAACTCGCGCACCCCGCGCTCACCGACCTGCAGCTGACCGACGTGCACGGCGAACGGATCGACACCGGCGCACCGATTCGCGACCTGTACGCCGGCGACCCGGTCGTGATCAACTTCCCGCTCACCAGGCGGCCGGACGCCGTCTTCCTGACCGGCCGGATGGGCCGCCAGCCCTGGCAGCAGGAGATCTCGGTCACCGACGCGCCCGACAGCGGCATCCACAAGCGCTGGGCCAAGACCGCGCTCGAACAGGCCGAGGCGCAGATCCGCCGCCAGCGGGCCGCCGGGCGTGCCGACGACGAACTGCGCATCGCCGCCACCCGCCTGGCGTTGACGCACCAACTGGTCAGCCCGTGGACCAGTCTGGTGGCGGTCGACCGCACGCCGGCACGCCCGCTCGATCAGCCGGCGCGCGAGGCCCAAGTGCCGCGCCAGTTCCCGGCCGGCGGGCAGATCGACAAGGTGTTCGGCAGCCAGGGCCAGACGCTGGCCAGCGGCAGCACCGGTCTCTGGCTGCAATTCGTGCTGGGAGCGGTGCTGCTGCTGCTGGCGCTGCTGTTCGCCGCCACCGCGCTGACCCGCGCCCAGGACCTCGTGCAGGAGAATCGCTGACATGGCCGCCATTGCGACCGATACCGGCCACGCCGGCCGAACCAGGCAGGTTGGCAAAGCCTCGTGGCGGATCGCCGCGCTCGTCCTGGCCGCCGTGCTGGGCCTGGCCGCGCTGGTCCCGATGGGCCAGAGCCTTTGGATCCTGGGCAAGGCCCATGTCGCGCAGTGGCTGATCGCCGCAGCCTGGCAGGACAACCTCGACAACCCCAGTGCGTTGCGCAAGCCCTGGTCGTGGGCCGACACCACCCCGGTGGCCCGGCTGCGCTTCGTGCGCCAGCAGGCCCAGATGATCGTACTCAGCGGTGACTCGGGTCGCATCCTCGCATTCGGACCCGGTCACCGGGTTGGCAGCGCGCTGCCCGGCCAGGGCGGCAACAGTGTGATCAGTGGTCATCGTGACACCCACTTCGCGGTGCTGGGCCAGGTACGCGACACCGACGCCATCGAGGTCGAGACGCTCGATGGCCAATGGCTGCGCTACCAGGTCGAAGGTCGCCAGGTGGTCGACAAGCACGAGATCGGGGTCACCCGCGATCGGGGCCGCGACGAACTTACGCTGGTCACCTGCTGGCCGCTCGATGCGCTGACCGCCGGCGGCCCGCTGCGGCTGGTGGTCCATGCTCGTCGCGTGACCTCCTGAGCACTGCCGGCGCCGGCCGGCAAAGCGCGGTGAAACACGCGCTACCGGGCGCTGGCGTATCCTCGCTTATCGATTCCATCCACGCGAGGAGAAACCGCTGATGAGCCAGACAAACCCCGACCCAGCCACTGCCACCGCCGCTGGCCAGGCCACCGACATCGACTGGCCGGCACCGAGCGCCGAGTTGGATCGGCTGCTCAAACTGCGCAGCTTCACGTTCGGCATGAAGCTGTTCGAAACCGTCGAACAGATGGAGGCGGTTGAAAAGATCCGCCGCCCGGGCAAGATCCACACGACCGACCAGATCGTCGGCCAGGCGGCCCGGCTGGGGCGTACCGTCGGCATCACCGGCGAGGACCTGGTCGGCGACCAGTGTCGCGCGGTGATCGGCCTGGGCGACCAGGGGCCGACCTGGCGATCGGGCAAACACATGGTCGGCGTCTGGTATGCCACCGTCGAAGATGCGTCGGCCCACCAGCAGGCGATGCACCTGGTGCCGGCCGGCAAGTACAAGGCCCTGGCCGTGTCGCCGATCAGCCAGGGCCGCCTTAACCCACCGGACATCGTGTTGTTCTACGCCACGCCGGGCGCGATGATGTACTTCATCAACGGCCTGCAGTGGGCCGGCTACAAGCGCTTCGACTGGAGCGTGGTCGGCGAATCGTCGTGCGCCGACTCGTGGGGCCGCGCGCTGTCGCGCCAGGAGCCCAGCCTGTCCATCCCCTGCTTTGCCGAGCGACGCTACGGCGGCGTGCTCGATGATGAGATGCTGATGGCGATCCCGCCTTCGTACCTGCCCAAGGCGATCGCCGGCATGAAGGCGCTGGCCAAGAACGGTTTGCGCTACCCGTTTCCGCAGTACGGCGTGCAGTTGGACGTGCGCGAGGGAATGGCGGCGAGTTATCCGGATCGGGCAAAGTAGCGCAGGCTGGGGTGGCGCGATCCTTGACCGACTCTCGCAACGCAAAAGGCGTCGCGCAAAGAGATTGCCCAGGTTGGAGTGCAGCCCCCCCAATGCGGTAAAAACGCTCCAGCGGAGAGCTTTCCTGGTGAGCGTGCACCCTACCGGCTATGCCCGGACGGAACGCCTGCCGACACATGCACGCAAGGGCATCGCAGCGATGCCCGCCGCCGCCGAACACGACGAATCGGCCGCGCTCTGAGCGTGGCCGCACCGCTACCGCGCTGCCCCTAACAGTGCCGCGATGACCGGAGAACGCCCTGCTTGGATTTCTCCGCAGACTTCATAGCCAAGTCTCTCGTACAGCGGGATATCCGAACGATGGGTTGCCTCAAAGTAGGCGGCGACATGATTCTGATCGCAAACCTCGAGCCCGTATGCCATTAGCGTCGAGCCGTACCCGCTTCCCTGGCTGAGCGGTTCGACGCCGACGGCGGGCAAGTACCAGTGTGGCACTTGCGGATGACCTGCACCGACCTGTACCTGCACACCAAAGACCTCCTGCCGCAGATCTGGCGAAACACCTTCGGATAGGACGGCGCCGAGCACCTCCTCGTCAGCCCTCACACCAGCGGGAAGCCACATTGCGGCTGCCTTGAAGTCCGTCAATCGGTATGCGCAAGAGTGTTCCAAGGCACCGGCGGCGACCGTTCGGTCCAGCGACGCCGTTGTCCGGCGAGCAGCATACGCCTCGCAGCGGCATTGCGCCGCTGAATTGCACCAAGAACTTTGCGCAGATCCGCCTATGCCACTAGTTCTCCGATCCCTGCTCCCGATGCTCGGCGCGAAAGGCCCCGGGGGTCAGCCCGGCTTCGCGGCGAAAGAACTTCACGAAGTTGGTCGCCTCCGCAAACCCGAGCTGATCGCCAATCGTGGCCACCGGCAGCAAGGTGTGGGCCAACAGGCGTTTGGCCTCGAGGACCAGACGCTCGGTGAGCACGGCCTTGGCGCTGCGGTCGGTGACCAGCAGCGCCGCCCGCGCAAGGCTCCTTCGAACACCCCAGGCGGGCCGCATAGGGCGCCACGCCATGCCAACGCGAGAAGTTGACCTCGACGGCCGCACGGTAGCGCCGGTAACGCTGCAGCACCGCAGGCTCCACGCGGTCGTTGGCCGTGGCGGGTGCGCCATCAAGTTGCAGGCGAATCAGCAGCGACTGCACCTGGCTGCCAAGCAGCATGTTCAACGCCCGGGATGCAGGGCGCCGGGCATCATCGGCCATGCGCAGGAATGCCTCGGTGACCGAGCGCCGTGTCGCGGCTGGCAGCCGCAGGTGCGTACGTTGCATATCGGCCAGCAACTTGAATTCGAACCCGGCCACCGCGTTGTCGACGCTGGCGTGCGATCGCGCGTCGGCGCTCGACGGCAGCAGTTCGGCCTTGAACACCAACAGCCAGCCGTCACAGGCCGAGAGGTCGCCGAAGCGATGCACCTGTCCGGGTTGCAGGAACAGCAGCGACCCGGGCGTCATCCGCTGCGTTTCGAAATCAACCATGTGCGCATAGCGGCCCGCGGTGACATAGATCAGGCAGTGAAAGTCGATGCGCTCCAGGCCCCGCGCATCGGGATCTCCAACCCGCCGCTCCAGTTCTGCCATCGGGTAGAGCTCGACGTCCAGCGCGTAGTCGGTGGGTGCGTTGTACCCGACCGCGGTGACGGGCCGGCGTGCCGGGCGAGGTCGACCCACTTTCCCTGGTGTGCTCATATTGTCCGGTTTTGATCATTTCCTGCCGGGAATTTACCTCGCCAACCGGGCGATGGAAACCCTAGGATTCCCTTCGTGTTCTGCATCACGCCGAATTCCTCGGCGAATTCATGACACAACCAATGGAGACTGATATGACCACCGAACGAGTGACGCAACTGGGTTATCTGGGCCTTGAGGTCAGCGACCTCGCCCGCTGGCAAGCGTTTGCCACCGCAGTTCTGGGGCTCGAGCACGGCGGCACCGACCCAGACGGCACGTCGTTTCTGCGCATGGATGAACATCACCACCGAATTGCGCTGCGCCAAGGGCCTCGCGACGACCTCGCGTTGGCCGGATGGCAAGCGCGCAACGCGGACGAGTTGCGCGCCATCGCGGAACGCCTGGGCACGTCGGGCGCCTCGGTCACCTGGGGCAACCCGGCCGAGGCGCACCAGCGCCGCGTGGCCGAGTTCATTCGCTTGAGCGACCCTGACGGCATCATCACCGAAGTGTACTGGGGGCCGCTGGTCCAGGCCGATCGGCCGTTCCATTCACCGCGCGACGTCGCGGGCTTCGAAGCCTCGGATCTGGGCCTGGGCCACATCGTGCTCGCCGTGGACGACTATGACGCCAGCATGCGCTTCTACCGCGACGGTCTCGGTCTGCGCGTCAGTGATTTCATCGACCTGGACATGGGCGGCACCGAAGCCACGCGCGTAGCCTTCTTACATTGTGGCCCGCGCCACCACTCAGTGGCGATCGCGCAGCTCTGGGCACCCAAGCGCCTGCACCACTTCATGCTGCAGGTGCGCTGTTTGCGCGATGTCGGCAGCACCCTGGATCGCTGCCGCGACGAAGCCGTGCCCATCACGATGGAGTTGGGCTGCCACACCAACGACCGCATGGTCTCGTTCTACGCCCAAACGCCGTCGGGCTTCCAGGTCGAATACGGCCATGGCGGCCGCGAGATAGACGACAACACCTGGCAAGTGGAGACTTACCATGCGGCCAGCACCTGGGGGCACCGAGCGCCCGCCGGGCCTGCCATGTCCGCCACCTGAAGCGAGGGAAACATCATGAACACGCATCGTCGCCACTTGTTGCGCCTGGCCGCGCTCTCAACGGCCTGGGCCTGGCCTCACCATAGCTCCGCCGCACTCGGCGAACGATCGGGGTCACCCGACCGAAAGGTGATCGACCAGGCGTTCTGGTCGGGCAACCTTAGCTGCGACAACACCGCCGTTTCCGTGTCGGACCGCAGTGCCCGCCTGGCCACGGTGGCCGACTTCGACTCGTCACAGTCATGCACGATGTTGAAGAATTCAGTGGAAGGACCCTTCTACTTCTGCACCAACCCGACCAGTGCCGATATCGCGCAAGGCAAGGCAGGTACGCCACTGGTCGTTGCGCTGCGAGCCATCGACGCCGCCACCTGCCGTCCCATCGCCAACGCGGTGATCGACATCTGGCACTGCGATGCCGGCGGCCTGTATTCCGGCCACGACCTGGCCGTCGACGAGGCCATCCAGGCCACCAAGCACACGTCCCCCTCCAACAACGAGCGATTCTGCCGCGGTGCGCTGCGCACCGACGCCGACGGCGTTGCCGAGTTTCGCAGCATCTACCCCGGCTATTACATAGAGCGCGCCATCCACATCCACTTCAAGGTACACCTGGGCAACCGCGCCTACCTGACCAACCAGGCCCACTTGCCCGAGGAGGACAATGCCGTCGTGCTGACCCACGCCCCGTACCGAATGCCACGCAAAGCGCCGCGCATTGCCAACGCGGCCGAGGACTGGGGCCTGCCGACGATGAAGATCGTCCAGCGCCGGCAGACGCGTTTGGCAGTGTTGAACCTGGCGCTGCCGGTCTGACAGGCGAGCGGTCGGTGCGCAGCGGATGTGAGCCGAAGCCGTGGCCTTGCACGTTTCGGGAGACGCGCAGGGATCGCGCAAGCCGCTCAAGCAGGGGCAACGCTGATCGTCCTTCCCGAGTCGCAAACTGCTGGTTAGTGGGCCTGGAGATGGCGGCTCGCGCTCAGAACGTGAGGATCATGTGCGAAATCAACGAGAAAGCGACCGCGATTCCGGGGTTTTACGCTTTTTTCACGCTGCTTTATACGGTCGATCGAACGGGCGACGTCTAGGATTCTGTGCACCATAGACCAAAGCCCAAGGGGAGACAACATGATCAGCCAATCTCTGACTATCAGCAGAACCGCCGTGCCGCTGCCAACACTCGCGTCGCGCCAAAGACAGGAGGCGAGTGGCGGGGAGCGTTCGCCGCACAAAAGTTGCCGACTGAACGCGGCGCGGATCGCGGCGGCGGTGACACTGAGCTGCACCGCTTTTGGCGCAGCCGCCGCTGATTCGGTCATCACGCCAGGGAACATCGAAGGAGTCGGTCTTTACGACGGCAACGCGATCGTTGTGCACCGCACACTGACGACCTTCAAGAACGAGAACACCGGTGGCTGGCACTATCATCCCGGCTACGTGTACAACGTGGTCGTCTCGGGCACCATCGCGGTTCAGGATGGCTGTGATGCCGAACCGCGACTCTACAGCGCAGGACAGGCGTTCGAGACATCGGACGGCCGTGTCCATCGCGCCTTCGTTCCGAAGGAACCAGGCAAGGACACGGGCAACGCCGATGCCGTCGAGCAGAACATGTTCATCCTGCCACCGGAACTGCGCAATGCCGAGGGCAAGCCCATTCTGGGCCGGGGGGTACCCGACTCCATGGGGCACTGCGGACCGCCTGCCAAAGCCGGTGAATGCGGCAATGACGGATGGCGAAAGTTCGATTTTCCCAAGAAGTTTGCGAGCGCAGACGATTGCTCGAAATACGTCGCCAACCGGCCGCGGATGACGGTGATCATGCCGACGGATCCGCTCAAATAGCACCCGAACGCTTCCCGGTGGTTGTCACGGGGAAGCGTTCTTGCTATTGCGGAAGTCCCGCTTTGAGCATTCCTTCGAGAAAGTGTGCTTTGTAGTGGTCGAACCGATAGGGAGCGGATGCACTTTCCCGGCGCGCGGACAACGCGGGCCGCAGCGTGAGCAGTTCCTCGCGTAGCCATTGCGCCTCGTCAGCATTGCCCATTTGTCCATAGGTAGCGCAGAGGGTGAGCAGGCCCATGAAAAACGTCGGATTCGCCGCGTAGACTCGTTCCAATGCCCTGGCCGCGTCAGCGTAGCGCCGCAGGTTGTACAAGATGTTCCCCTCTACCCAGTGATACATGTAGGGGACAACCGGATTGAGCGACTTGGCCCGATTGATGGCTTCCAACGCGACGTCCAACTCACCTGAGTAGGCGCTGGTCTGCGCCAAGACCGCATACCCATCGGCGTAGTTCCCGTCCAGGGCGATTGCGCGCCGGGCGGCAGACAACGCCGATTGGAAGTCTCGGTTCGCCAGACTGAGCACCGCGCGGGCAAACTGGGTCTGCGGCAATGAAGGATCGAGCGCTTCGGCCTTGGCAGCGTACTCGAGCCCGGATTCGATCGCCTCCGGCTTGTGCTCCTCGAGCTGAAACACCACTTCCCGACCATAACTCAACGCCATGTTGGCATAGGGCCTTGCATAGCTACTGTCGACGTCGATCGCCTTTCTAAAGAGCACGCGTGCCTGATCAATACCTTCCTCGGTGATCTGGCTGAAAGGGTGCAGCCCGCGCAGCAACAAATCATAGGCCTGCGCCGAAACCGCCCGACGTATCGACAGCCGCTTTCGCTCGGTATCGGTGAGTTTGATCGACAACGCGCCGACTATCGCGCGAGTAATCTCATCCTGCATTGCCAGGATGTCGGTCACGGAGCGATCGATTTTCGTGGACCACACGTTGACCGAGTCCGCCACCCGAACGAGGCGCGCCGTGACACGCACGGTTTGATCTACCCTACGCACAGTGCCCATCAGCAGATAGTCAACTGACAACGCTCCCTGAATCGCGGCAACGTCACCTTGCTGCTCTCGATAAAGAAAGCTCGACTGACTCGCGAGAACCTTCAGCCCGGAGAGACGGGAAAGCTCAGTGGTGATGTCCTCGCTGAGACCATCACTGAAGTAAACGCTGTCATCGTCATCGCCAAGATTCTTGAAAGGAAGAACGGCAACTGACAGCCGCAGGCCAGCGTCTGCCAGCAATCCGGAGTCGGCAATACCCGGCGGGACGCCCAGCTGGGATTCCTTCTGTGATGCCAGTTGCCGAGGATCAGGCGGCGCCTGCCAGATACTCGATGGATACCAATACTGAACGATTGCCAATAGCCCTACTGGCACCGCAGCAATCAAAGACGTCCTCGAATACCTGTAGTGCCCTGCCCTTGTCAGCCATCCCGATCGAGGCGGGCGCTGGCCGATCGGAGTTGCGTGCGGTTCGTCGACGCATTGCGCAGGACCGGCAACTGCCTCGTCACCCTCAGTTGTTGCCGTTGGCTCCGACAACGGCTGATCGCTGGCGACGTCCACGAAGTCTCTGTGGATCTGGCTATCGGTATCGCCCGATCGGCTTGTCGCGTGCTCTGCTTCCGACGTGACCCTGACTTCACGCATCGACTGGTAAAGCGCCTGGGATTCCATCGATGGCTCTATGTCGAGTTGCGAGCGTAGTTCGTTGCGGCAGATCTCGTACTGCTGAACGGCTCTGCGTCGGTCGTCAGCCATCAGGTACATGCGCATCAGCGCACGGTGTGCGTGCTCGTTCGTGCCGTCGGCATCCAGCAGGCGATTCGCGTGAAAGCCCAGCTTGTCGCTGGCACCTACGTCCGCATAGATGTCCAACAGGCGCTGCACCATGCCGATGAAGCGCTGCCTGTATCGAACTCTCTCGATGGCCAGCCATTCGTCAAACGCGTCACTAATCAAGGGGAAGCCTTGAAGCAGGTCACCGCGATAAAGACCAGCTGCCGCTTCGAGGGTCTCGACGCTTTCGGCGGTTGTGAAATCCATGAAGTTGGCGACATCGGTCCAAGCGGCACCGGTGTCAAGCAGAAGCGACGCCTGCCGGGCCAGCAGGATCGGAGGGGAAGCGTGTTGAAGTTGTTTACGCAGCGCCGAGAGAAGCTGCCTCAGATTGGTCTTACCGAATTCCGCGTCGGTATGACTCCACAATAGATGCGCGAGCTGGTCCCGAGTGGTCGCATTACCTTGCACGCACGCCAGGTACGCCAATAACGCACGGGACTTCTTCGATGAGATCGATATCGCTTCGCCGGAAGCGTCGCATACGTCGAACTCACCCAGCAAGCGAAGGTAAAGTGAGAATTCAGCCACTGTCGTGTCTGCTTCCGGTTCGCGCTCAACACCTGTAGCGGTCGGCGATTTCCTCTGACAGCTTGACCAGTGCCACTACAGCCTCCCATTGATGCGATCGTCACCAGACAATCACGAACCGATGTCGCTCACACCCGCGTTCGCATGGCACGACAACCCCTTGATCGTTCAGGGGTCGACGATTGATTGACGAACGGTGCACGGCGGCTTGAACGGTCCTCTCTGATTCCTCGCATCTCTGGCATAGGATGATGACCGAGAGGAGTCAGTATGCCAAGCGCCAAGAAATGCCAACCCGTGGCGCGTCAGCGACCATGCTCCAGAAGTATGAAGAGCCATTCTCTTGCGGTGAGTCCGCGCTGTGCCTCTACCCAGAGCGGTCGTTTGATGCAAACTATTGCCAAGGCGCAAGCCACCTCGGATCCCGATCGGGGCTCAAGTCGGCCCTCTGAGGTCATCATGCCGTCACGTACCGCTGCCGAAGCACCCGGTGCAGGATTTTCCCGGTCGCGGTACGGGGCATGTCCGGCTCGTGGATGAATGCCACTTCAGCCGGACACTTGAAGCCCGCCAGACGCTGTCGGCACCAGTCGCGCAATTGCGCTTCGCTGGCAGACGCTTCCTGGTGCAGCACCACCACTGCCTTGGCCGTTTCGCCCCATTTTTCGTGCGGCACACCGATCACGGCGACATCGCGCACCGCGGGGTGCTGCGACAGCACACACTCGACCTCTGAGGGATAGACATTCTCGCCGCCGCTGATGATCATGTTGCTCTTTCGATCTACCAGCCAGATGAACCCTTCTTCGTCGCGGCGTGCCATGTCGCCCACCGAGCACCATTCGCCGTCCATGGCCTCGGCGGTTTTTTCCGGGTTGCACCAGTAGCCGTCGAACACATACGCCGTGCGGGAGAACAGCTCACCTACTTCGCCATCAGGCACCTCGCGGCGATGCTCATCCAACAAGCGGATGGCGCCACTGCCAGCCCATTCACGACCCACCGAACCGAGTTTGCGTAACTGCTCCTGCGGCCGCAACAAGGTGACCCAGCCAGCCTCGGTTGAGCCATACAGTTCGTGAAGCTTCCCGTTCGGAAAAGCGCCATGATGCCGCGCTTGGTTTCCTGGCGTGCGGGCGCGGACGAGATCATCAGTTTGCCTACTGCGCTCAGGTCGTGGCGGCGCTTCACCTGGTCGGGCAGTGCCAGCAGCATGATGTAGTGCGTGGGCACCAGCGAGGTGAAGGTCACGCGGTCTTGGGCCAGGGTCCGCAACAGGGCTTCGGGGTCGAAGCTTCGACGATCGTCGATGACGCAGGTGGCGCCCAGGTGGATGAACGTGCAGCCAAAGTAGAGCGAGTTGGCGTGGCAGAGCGGCATTACCAACAGCGCGGTGTCGTCCCGGGTGAAGCCCATTTCGAGCGCCGTCGCCAGTGCAATCAGCGTGTTGCCGCCGTGATTGCGGATGGCCCCCTTGGGCCGGCCGGTGGTGCCGGAGGTGTACATCAGGGCACACATATCGTCGGGCCCCACTCGCTCGAATGTCGCCGTAGCGGACGAGTCCGCCACCAGGGTTTCATAACTCGCCCAGCCCTCGGGCGCCTCGTCGGCCAGCACCAGATAGCGCCCGTCAGGCAGCCCCAACTCCTGGCGCACGCCGTCCACGGTGGCGCAAAACTCGGGTCCCGCGATCACCGCCGCCACTTGTGCGTGACCCAGGATGTAGGCCATCTCAGGCCCGGTCAGCCGGAAATTCAGCGGCACCACCACCATGCCGGCGCGGGCCATGCCGGCGTAGATCTCCATCCATTCCAGGCAGTTGTAGGCGATCACGCCCACCCGGTCTCCTTTGACCAGACCGAGGCCCAGGGTGGCCGCACCGAGTTGCGAGGCCCGTCGGTCCCACTGGGCATAGGTCAGCCGCCGTCGCGAATCGCGCACCGCGAGTTTGTCGGGAGTCAGGCGGGCGTGGGTAGCGACGGCGTCGGCCATGGTCAGTAGGTGATTCATCGGATATCTCCTGCCCGGGGTACCCGGGCTCGGGGTTTTGGGCATTGAAGGGTCAATGGCATGTGGCTGCGGATCATCGGTGCGAAGCTTGCTTTTTACGAATTCTGAATTCAGAATACGGACATTGCAAGTCCCTGTTGCAAGTCCCCTATCCTTCACACGCTGTTGGCCCGGCGGCAGGCCGGCCTCGGCATTCATCAGGAGAGACCATGGCCCCCCCGTCCATCGGCGAACAATCCGCCGCCGCCGTCATCGCCCGTTTTCTGAAGGCACGAGGCGTCAAGCGCGTCTACGCGCTGTGCGGTGGCCACATCATGCCGATCTGGATGCGCCTGGACGCCGAAGGCATCCGCATCGTGGACGTGCGCGACGAGCGTGCGGCGGTCTACATGGCCCATGCCGAGGCGCAGCTCACCGGTGGCCTCGGTGTTGCATTGGTGACCGCCGGGCCGGGGGTCACCAACGCCATGACCGGCATCGCCAATGCCCACGTCGCCAAGGCGCCGGTACTGCTGCTCTCGGGTCTGCCACCCACCGCGCAGGAGAACCGCGGCGCACTGCAGGACATCGTTCACACGGAGCTGGTGCGCAGCCTCACGCGATACGCCCGCACAGTTCGCCACCCCGATCTGGTGCCTCAGGAACTGGCCGAAGCCACGGCCCGGGCGCTGGGCGAAGCGGGTGAGCCCGGTCCCGTCTACCTGGACTTTCCCGTCGATACGCTGCGCGCCGACGTGGCGCGCGCGGTACAACTGCCCGAGATCTATTCGCCACCGCCCGCGCTGCCCCAGCCGCCCAATCCGCAGGCCGTGCAGGCCGCGGTGCAAAAGCTCTGGGCGGCCAAGCGCCCGTTGTTCATTTCCGGGCGCGGCGCGCGCGGCGCCGGCCCGGCCCTGGCGGCGCTGCTGACAAAGCTGGGCGCGGCCTACCTCGACACCGGTGAAAGCCGGGGCCTGATCGCAGACGAGCATGCCAGCGTGGTGGCCGCGATGCGCGGCGCCGTCATGGGTCAGGCCGACCTGGTCGTCACCGTCGGGCGGCGACTGGACTTCCAGCTAGCCTACGGCTCGCCCGCCGTGTTCGGCGAGGCCGAGTTCCTGCGCATCGCCGATTGCGCGGCCGAGCTGCGCGACAACCGCCGCGGCGTCGTGGAGCTATTCGCCAATCCGGCGCTGGCACTGCAAGCGCTGCTGGACGCCTCGCCAGACCACGCCCCCGCCAGCGACCCCGGCTGGCTCACCAAGCTTCGCGAGCAACACCTGCAGCGCTCGGCCAAGCTGCACCAGTCGATGCAGGCAGCGCCCAATGGCACGGACGAGCGCCTCCACCCCAACCGCGCGCTGGCCGCGTTGCGCCAAGCGCTACCGGCCGACGCCATCGTGGTCGCCGACGGTGGCGACTTCCTGAGCTTTGCGCGCGTGGGCCTGCCTGCCGCAACCTATCTCGACCCTGGCTCGCTCGGCTGCATCGGTATCGGCACGCCGTTTGGGATCGCCGCCAGCCTGGCCTGCCCGGGACGCACCGTGGTGGTCGCCACCGGCGACGGCGCGTTCGGCTTCAACGCGATGGAGATCGACACGGCCGTGCGCCAGCAGGCTCCGGTATTGGTGGTCGTCGCCAACAATGGTTCGTGGGCCATCGAAGTGCGCGACCAGCAGGAAACCCACGGCAAAGTGGTGGGCACGAAGCTGCAGTTCGCCGACCATGCGGCCATGGCACGCGCCTTTGGCATGCACGCCGAGCGCGTGACCCAAGCCGGCGAACTGCCTGGCGCCATCGCCCGCGCGCTCGCGCGGCTGGGCGAGGGCCACCCCGCGCTGCTCGACGTGGTGGTGACCCCGCAGGCGGCATCGTCGGATGCCAAGTCGGGCCTGGCCTGGGTGCCCGACTTGCAAGCCCTTGGCGCCTGGGACGATGCCGAGCGCCAATGGCGAGGCCCGTGAAGGCCTGCGCCACGGCGCGCTACCATTGGCTCCATGAAAGCACTGCAAGTCGCGCCCAGTCTGGTCGAACAGGTTCACCAGGCCATCCTGACGGATATCGCCGCGGGCCGTTTGCGCCCTGGCGCACGCATCATCCAGGAACAACTGGCGCAGCAACTGGGCATCTCCCGCCAACCAGTGCAACAGGCCCTGACCCTGCTGCGCAAGGAAGGCGTCCTGTCGGACGCGCCGGGGCGTGGCCTACAGGTGGCACCGCTCGACCTGCAACATGTGCGCCAGATGTACGACGTGCGCGCGGTAATCGAAGGCCTGGCTTTTCGCAAGGCCGCTGAGAATGGCGCTGCACAGGCCGCGTCAAAGGGCCCGGCACTGATCCGCGCCGGCCGCAAGGCCGTGGCCAGCCGGTCATTCCAGGCCATGATCGCCGCCGACATGGCATTCCATCACTTCATCTATGCGTTGTCGGGCAATCCCTTGATAGGACCGTCGATGCAAACGCACTGGACGCAGACCCAGCGCGTCATGGGCGAGGTCCTGATGCGCGACGACAAGCCCCGCGACATCTGGGACCAACACGAAGCGCTGCTTGCAGCGGTGGCGTCTGGTGACGGCGAACGCGCCGAGCGCCTGGCGCGCCAGCACATTCTGGATGCGGCGGATTTCATGATCGAGCGCATGCAGACTGAGCACGCGGCCTGAAAGCCGATCAACACCGACCGCAACGCCATCGGCGTCGGCCCACGAGTTCGCGCGGATCTCATTTTTCCCCTCAAAAGCGGCAGAAATGCTCCAACGGGAGCGCCTTTTTGCGATCTTCCGGGCAAACCGGGCCAGCAGGCTGGGTCCGATGCAGGGTGCGATCCCAAGACCAGATCTTGCTCGCGCCAAAGTCTGACATCCCTCAAACAAGCGCCTCAGTCACCTTGTATCATTTAGTCGTCTATCGTTACAATTAGCAACACGATCAGCCAGGCACTTTTTGATGGAGCGAAACGAATGACTGTCGCCAGCACGCCAAACCGTTCACCCGGACTAAGGTCTTTGGCTGTCATCGAAAAGACGCCGATCCGGCCATTTCAAGCGTTCATCCGATGCCGCCACTGCGGTACGCGCACGAGCGACGTCGTTGCCGACCTGGGGATGCAGCCCATCGCCAACGCCATGCGTGAGCAATCCGAGCTGAGCCGGATGGAGCCCACTTTCCCGCTTCGCGCCCTGATCTGCCCGAACTGCCTTCTGGTCCAGATCGAGGAAGTGCAAAGCGCCCAGGAATTGTTCAGCGCCGACTACACCTATTTCTCCTCTTACGCCGACGCCTTGGTCGAACAGGCCCGCATGTATGCGTTGCGCTCGATCGAGCGCTTTCGTCTCGGCTCGGGCAGCCGCGTCGTGGAGATCGCGTGCAACGATGGCTATCTGTTGCGCTGGTTCAAGGAAGCCGGAGTGCCCGTCGCCGGCGTCGAGCCAACGGCCAATACGGCCGCCGTTACCCGGGCAATGGGCATCCCGGTCGATACGCGCTTCTTTGGGGAGCAAACCGCGCGAGACCTGCTCGCTCAGGGCCTGTCGGCAGACCTGATGCCGGCCAACAACGTGGTTGCCCACGTCCCGGACATCAACGACTTCCTCAAGGGATTCACCGTCCTGCTCAAGCCGGAGGGCGTCGCCAGTTTCGAATTTCACCACGTGCTCAATCTGCTGCAGAAGAACCAGTTCGATGCGATCTACCATGAGCACTACTACTACCATTCGCTGCGCACGCTGCAGCGCATTCTTGCTTCTCAGGGATTGAGGGTTTTCGATGTCGAGAAGATTCCCTCCCATGGCGGCTCACTGCGCGTCTACGCCCAGCGTGCTGATACCGGCACTCGGCCCGCCACACCGCGCGTCGAGTCGGTTTTACTTGGGAGACCACGGCCGGTCTTGATTCCATCGCCGGATATCTGCCACTGGGGGATCAGATCCGGCAGACGAAGCGGGACTTTCTGTCCCACCTGATCCAGGCCAAGGCGCAGGGAAGGTCGATCGTCGCTTACGGTGCCCCTGCCAAGGGCAACACGCTGTTGAACTATGCCGGGGTGCGCGGCGATTTCATCGACTATGCGGTCGATCGCAGCCCGCACAAGCAGGGACGATATCTGCCTGGCACCCAGATTCCGGTGCTGCCACCGGAACAAATAACCCGGACCAAACCGGACATCGTGCTGATCCTCGCGTGGAACCTGGCCGATGAAATCGAGTCCCAGATGAGTGGCATCCGGCAGTGGGGCGGGAAGTTCATGACCGTCATTCCCCAGGTCAAGATCTGGTAGATCTGTCGAGCGCTCGCTGCGGATGAATGGCACTGGAGTGGCAGTTACTTCAATCCCAGTCCGGGCATATCGATTAGCGGCACTTCCCAATGCCACCTTCGTCATGCCATATGCCGCGTTCGGCTGAGCAGCGGCTCTTAGTGTCGGGTCTACTCCAGTACAGTTTTGGCCTCTTGAATGTATCGGACGCACGAGGTTGGCTTTTCGCGATCACTTCACGCCAGATACCCGCCATCTGCCGCCAATCCTTTTCTGACTGCACGATGTAGCCAGTGACGTCCTTGCGGATGCGCTCGCCTGTCATAGCGGAAAACGATGCCGCCTGACGCTTGTCAGTGACGATCCGCCAAACCGCCCCGAATCCTTTGTACATGCCAACGCCTGCCCTGGTCAGCCCGCCGGACACACCTGAATTTTTTGCAAGCAACATGATCTGCGGCAAATCCAGAAATCCCGGTGGCAGCGCGGCGGTGGCGGAGCGCGAACCGTCGCTGAATGAACGCTCGACGTCGTAGGCAGTTACCGTGATTCGCATGTTGCGAACGCTCGACGCCGAATGGAAGCCGATCGAGGTAGCGTAGAAGCCGTTTGGCAGTTCACGAACATCGATCGAAGTCGGCAGCGCATCCGCGTGCCAAGACTGCGCGTCTTGGGCAAGGTTCGTGAGCAATCCTGGCAATCCGCCAGGAACTTGCCGGCTGTCGAACGCCGTAGTTTCCAGGTTTGGCGGGTGCTTCACACGTGTCCATTCGGTCTTGATGTTGAGCGGCGCACCCGACTGGAACCCGATCGCTTCCTTTCCAAGACGTTTGAATGTGATGTCGCTGTTCAGCCGTGCACTGACCGCACTTCGAAAGGCGATAGTCGAGCCCTTGACCGAATAGGATCCGCGGTCGGCCATCCAACCCTTGGCGTGTTTGGTGTAGTTACCGTTCTCTTTCAGTTCGAGGACGTCGACATACTCCTGCCCAACCGCGTCCTTGTACCGCAGCATCCATACACCGGCCACAGCGCCAACGCTGTTGTCGGGCAGTTGCTGCGCACGTACCGCACTGTCATCTGTGCCCTGAACGGCCAAACCAAGCATTAAGGCGATGGCCGCAAATGTACGCATCCTCGGCATTCCCATCCCGGTTCCCCTTTGCTGGAGTTCAACAGTCGAGCAAATCGCTATCGCATTGCCCTGCCATAGGCATCTGATTGTTGGTCATGCGCTGATTCAAGAGGGTCAGTCACGGTTTGGCTTTTGGCAGCGAGACCGTGAGATCCGGTGGCGCCGGCAGGTCGCCACCGTGTCCGACCCGGTCAGCGAACCGTTGCACGAAGGCTTTGCCCAGCAGCCGTCCCGCGGTGCGCCCGTTGTCATAGGCGGTGTAAGGGTCGGTGGTGGTCGTGGCGGCGGCCTTCCAGTCTTGCAGATCCTGCTGCATGTCGCGCAGGATCGCGTGCGAGCCGGTATAGCCGAGCACGCGCTGCGCATCGACAAAGCGGGCGGTCGCCAGGTAGTACAGCGCGACCTGTGTGCGTGCCATCGCGCCGCTCGCCTCGCTCGCGCCGTCCAGCAGACCATGAAGCACCCCCTGCGAGAAGAAATACGATCGCGTGAACTCGTTGTTCGCGGCGCGACCTTGCGCCGGGGCGCCCGAAATCTCGCTGGTGAGCCGGTGCGCGGTGGCGCGAACCTCGTCATCGCTTGGCGCAGCGTTTCCGCCCTGGCCGATGATCTTGCCGGTGACCGAGGTCGTGGTATGTGACTCGCTGGCGCCACGGCCGGTACCTGGCGACCCGGCTGCCGGACGGCTGTTGCCCGGCGGTACCGGTCGCGAACGTGGCAACACCTGCCCGCTCACGTCACCGGTGCTGCGCGACGCGTCGCTTCCCTTGCCAGGTTGCGTCGCACCGCGCGGATCGAGCCGCGGTGTGTCGGCCTTCAGGACCGGCCGCTCGGCTCGATTCGTACTCGTTGTTTCGACACCGCCGATAAGCGTGGTCCTGTCGACACCGCCCTCGAGCTGCGCGCCGCCCGGCGCCAAAGCCGAGGGGGTGTCGCCAAGGAATCAGCCTTTGCAGTCGGCGCATCGTCGCCGGACGCGAACGCATCATCGTTGGCACAGGATCGCTCAAGGCGGGCCCGCTTCTCGTCAAGCGCTTGCTGTCGATTGCCCTTGTACGGCTCGTTCCGCATTCGGTCCGTGGCCGCCTGCTCGCGGGCGTAGTTCTTGCGGAACGCGTCGCAGATCGAGCTCTCGGCATGCGCGGTTAGGGCGGTGACGTTGACCACCGTCGTTGCCAGCAACAAAGGCATGACGAAGCTTCGGGCCGACCGCCGTGCTGTCGCGTTCATCCGTGTCTCCTGAGCCAGGCTGGCCAATCGACTTGCCTATCGTCGTGCCGAATCGGGCGGTGCAGCACGCTGGTTCTGGACAAAGTCCGTTGCCGCGCGCTGACGGGCCAACCGTTTCGCGAGGTATATTTTATCCTGGTTGTATTCGATGGATGGCCGTTTTCATGCTGGCTTTCCAGGCGAATCTTCGCGATGCCTCACTGGCGGTAAAGCCGCACGAATTTGCCCATGCGCCTTCTTCGAACATGATCATCCAGCTCACCTCGACCGACCCCAAAGTAGATCATCGGCGCTTTTACACCGTCACCGTCTGCGCCGATCTGTTTGGCGACTGGTCCGTCGTTCGCGAGTGGGGCCGGATGGGTCGGCCGGGCACGTTGCGCACCGATCGATTCCCGAACCACGCGCTCGCTATCGAACGCGCCAGGTCATTGGTCAACAATCGGATCCGCAGCGGCTTTGCTCCCGCCTAAGCACTGACCTCAAGGTTCCGCTGGCCGGGGTGATACAGACGTGCCATCGAGGCCGCTCGAGCCGAATCTTCGTTGTCGGCGATGGGTCGCACGAAAGTAGGCGCCCAAAACCCGGAAGTACCGCCGAAGATCCCGTTTTATCAAAGATTCAACAAAGGCCAGAAGCGACAGAATGGTGGCATATCACTAGATCTGGGCAGGACTCAGTCCAACTGTGACAAATCGTGTCATAGCTCCGATTGGCGATGACGCAAGGTGTCCGAAACGCCCGCAGATTCCGCGAATCCGAATCTCAAGTCCACCTTGTAAATTGCCCTGGACCTGCCTCGGGGCCTGTTCGAGAGAACCGCACAGGCTGCCACCAAACCGCGGCGGTCTCACGAACAAGTCCTGATTCGCATGATCGCCGACGGTGAGGCCTACGACCTCCTGACCGAGCGGCGGGGACGAAACGGCGACCTGTAATCCGATCAACTTCACCAAAGGCGCAAGGCCCGGGACACGCCTCCATCCATCATGACTGAAGGCACCGTCGTCGCAGTGAATCCCCAACGCAGGTTCATCGGCGTCCAAACCGCTTCGGGGAACTGTGTGATTCAGATTCTGGGGTCGCACAAGCCGGCGCTCAACGACATCATCACCGGCGAACTGGACAAGTTCGGTGGGGTCGTCCTGGACAACAAGTCGCAGCACCAGCACTTCAGCGCGGACATCCACGATTTCGCTTGCGACCAGCGAAGAATGGACATGCTGATGGGCCGGTAAGGACGCCTTGCCCCAGGAGGCCCGGTCGCTCGACCACGCATCAGATAATGAGTCGGCTTATCCATCTGGCTCGGTCCCACTCGCAGCCCGGCCACCCTGGCCTTTCGGCTAGTCCTGACCGTCAGCCCCGCTCGGGCCTAGCGACTTTCGAGGCCAGATAAGTGTTTTCTCGTACTCCACAAAGCCGACGGCCGCGAACAACGACGTCTCCTTGGCCCCGAGCCGCCGCTCGACCCGCACCTGGGGTATCGCCTGCTCAAGACAAGCCCGTTGAACCCGTTCGCAAAGCTGATGCGCGATCCCCTGCTCGCGCCAATCGGGAACGACGAAGAGGGTTTCGAGTTCGGCGTATCGGACCATCCGGTGTGGAGGCGGTGCGACGCGCGGCCGCCAACTGACCGCGCCGACAATATTGCCGTCGACTTCTGCCACCAACACCTGGCGCTTCTCAATCCGATCCCGAACGCTCGACAGTGCATCTCCCGAGTTTGCCCAGTCGGATTGATAGAGCGGCGCTAGGCCTTCAAGCAACTGAACCAGCAAATCGAGAATGTCGCGCTCGTCGGCGGCAACGGCTTGACGCACCTGTGTCATGGGCTCGGATTCTTTGAATTCGCGCACTAACCCACGGCGGGTGGCCTGGATTGCCACACGCTGATACTCGCGAATTGTGCGCCCATTTGCTGGGGAGAAAAATACCCCCGTGCGTCATTGATGTCCGGCGCCCAGCGCGATACGTCCAGGACCCGGGCCGCCTCGGTCACGGTCAGACCCAGCGGCGCCAGGCCGTCCGACCGAACCGGCAGTCCGGAATGAGGAGGATTTCTTCCGGCATGGTCACGTTCAAGGAGTCAGTGACAGCCCAGGAGATCGGGCGCGGCTCGCGGGCCGGGATCGCGTAGTGCCCCCGTCAAAGTCGGACACCAACTCCCCGACCAAATCCCGCAATCCGGCCAGCGGTTGCGATTCATCCTCCCCCACCCGGTCGATCAACTCGCTCATCAGCAATACCGTCCGGTCGCAGTCCGCTTCATTGCGCACCGGCCATAGAGGTCTCGCCGCCTTAAAGTCGACCCAGGTCTCTGGCTTGCAAAGGCATGCCCTTCACCGGCACCTCTCGATCACATGGTGACCCAAGCCGCGAATCAAGCGGAATCGTGCGCTGACTCGCCGCGGACAGCCGCCTCTATCGTCGCGACATCGATCTTGCCCATGTCCATCATCGCGGCGAACGCGCGCCGGGCCACATCACCGCCTTTGGCCATCGCCTCGGTCAGGACGCGCGGGGTGATCTGCCAGGACACGCCCCACTGGTCCTTGCACCAGCCGCAGGCGCTCTCGGTGCCACCGTGGCTGACGATCGCATCCCAGTAGCGGTCGGTCTCGGCCTGGTCGTCGGTGGCGATCTGGAACGAGAAGGCCTCGCTTTGCCGGAACGCGTCGCCGCCGTTGAGCCCGAGGCAGGGGATGCCGCAGACGGTGAACTGCACCGTCAGCACATTACCGGCCTTGCCGCCCGGATAGTCGGACGGCGCCCGGTGCACCGCGTCTACGGTGCTGTCGGGAAAGGTGTCGGCGTAGAACTGCGCGGCCTCCTGAGCCTCGTGATTGAACCAGAGGCAGATCGTGTTCTTGTGCATTGCCTCGCTCCATGGTCGGACGGAACTAGTTTCGGACCGGCTTGACTGAGCCGCAATCGTTGGCCAGCCAGCGGCCCTCGATGCGCATCTTTTGCTGCTTGTCGCCCTGGCCGACGGTCATGTTCGTGACCCAGTGCTTGGGGTCGGCGATCGTCATCTCGCCATCGCCCCGGGTGCCATCGGTGCAGCGCATCGTGAAGACGCCGCGCTTGTCGCTTTCCCACTTGAACGTCTGCTCGCAACCTTCGCGCTTGTCCATCGACTTCTCGGGGCCCTCTGCCGCCATCTTCGGGGTGATGCAGACCTGGTGGCCCTGGGTCACCTTCTTCAACTGGCCGGCGATCATCGCGCGCATCTGTTGTTGTTGCGCCTGGGGCATCTTGGCGATCTGGGCCTCGAGCGCCTGCATCTGGGCGTCCATCTGGTTCATCATGTCGCCGGACATCTTCGATTCCCAAAGCCCGGGCAGCAGGCGCGGCTTGCCGGCGGCGTTGGCCACAGGGGCCGCAACCAGCGCCAGCGCGAGGGTGGCCGTGAGTAGGACGGTTCGATTCAAAACGGTCTCCAATAGCGGTAGGGATGGCTTGGCCATGATCTCTCAGTTGCCCTGCGACTGCAACGACACCTCGAGTTGGTGCAGCACCTCGTAGCACGGCAACACCGAATGGACCGACGCGTTCGGCTCGCGGCCGTCGCGGATCGCGCCGAAGAACTCGCGATCCTGCAACTCGATCCCGTTCATCGACACGTCGACCTTGGAGACGTCGATGGCCTCTTCCTTGCCGGTGAACAAGTCGTCGTAGCGGGCGAGGTAGGTGCCGGTATCGCCGATGTAGCGAAAGAAGGTGCCCAGCGGCCCGTCATTGTTGAACGACAGCGACAACGTGCAGATCGCCCCGCCGGCCGCCTTGAGCTGGATGGACATGTCCATCGCGATGCCCAGTTCGGGATGGATCGGCCCCTGCACCGCGTGCGCGGCGATCACCGGCTGGCCCACCTGGTACTGGAACAGATCGACCGTGTGGGCGGCATGGTGCCAGAGCAGGTGGTCGGTCCAGGAACGGGGCTGGCCCAGTGCATTCATGTTGCTGCGCCGGAAAAAGTAGGTCTGCACATCCATCTGCTGGAGCGTCAGTTCGCCGGCGCGAATCCGCTTGTTGACCCACTGGTGCGACGGGTTGAAGCGACGCGTGTGCCCGACCATGCATACGAGCCCGGTTTCCTGCTGGACCTTGGCGACCGCCTGCGCATCGGCCAGCGAATCGGCCAGCGGGATCTCGACCTGGACGTGCTTGCCGGCCCGCATGCACTGGATTGCCTGCTCGGCGTGCATCTGGGTGGGGGTGCACAGGATGGCCGCCTCGATACCCGGTAGCGCCAGCGCCTCGGCCAGGTCGGTCCCCGCGTGCGCGATGCCGTACTTGTCGGCCATCTCGCGGGTGGCGTCCTGGCGCCGGCCCACCAGGCCGACCACTTCGACCCCGTCGATCGATCGGATGCCATCGAGGTGCTTGGCGCCGAAAGCCCCACCACCAGCCAGAATCGCTTTCATGTCGTTGCTCCGTTGCTCAATCATTCTCGAGAATCAAGTGCCCGACCGCGGTATTCGAGGCCGGCACATGGTAAAAGCGGTGCCGCTCGAGCACCTTCGCATCGAGTGCGCCGCGGGCCACCAGCCACATCACCAACTCGACGCCTTCCGAACCGGCTTCACGCAGGTACTCGACATGGGGCAGCGTGGCCAGGGCTTCGGGCGCCGGGCCCAGCTGGTCCAGGAAGTGGTTGTCGAACACCTTGTTGATCAGGCCGGCGCGCGGGCCCTGCAACTGGTGGCTCATGCCGCCGGTGCCCCAGACCTGCACGTTCAGATCGCCATCGAACGATTCGACCGCGCGGCGGATCGCCTTGCCCAACTGGTAGCAGCGATTGCCGGTCGGCGGCGGGTACTGCACCACGTTGACCGCGACCGGAACAACCTTGCAAGGCCACTTGGGCACCTGGTCGAACATCAGGGTCAATGGCACGGTCAGGCCGTGGTCGACGGCCATCTCGTTGACGATGGTCAGGTCGAACTCGTCGAGGATGACCGACTGGGCGATGTGCCAGGCAAGATCCGGATGGCCTCGACCTCGGGCACCGGTCGCGGGCCCCAGCCCTCGTCGGCGATCGGGAATCGCTCGGCACAGCCGATCGCGAACGTCGGGATCATGCTCAGGTCGAACGCGGTGGCATGGTCGTTGTAGACGAGGATGATGACATCGGGCGTGTTGGCCTTCATCCAGGCCTTGGTGAACTGGTAGCCCTTGAACACCGGCTGCCAGTAGTCCTCGTTCGTCTTGCCCAGGTCGACAGCCGCGCCGATGGCGGGCACGTGCGACGAAAAGACGCCTGCGGTGATCCTGGCCATCAGCGCTTCTCCCCGATGCGGCGGTTACCCTCGACGGAGCGTCCACCATTGATCATCATCTGCCGGTACTCGGGCTGGGTGACGCCGGTCATCAGCGAGGCGGCATATTCGAAGCTCTTGCCATCGGTCGAGAAGATCTTGGCCAGGAAGTACACGTTGCCGCCCAGCAGCAGCAAGCCGTTGTAGTCGCGGGCCAGCACACCCTTTTTCTGTTCCTCGGTCATCGGCCATTCGTCGAGGTAGGCGCGCTCGTCGGCCTTGAAGCGCTCGCGGTTCTCGGCCTTCATCAGCGACATGCAGAACTGGTTCAGGTGGTAGCCCTTGCGCGACATTTCCGCGTCGAAAACGGTGGTGCCGGGGATGTCCTTGTACGGTTTGTCGAGTGCCATGTCGGTGCTCCTGTTCAGTCTGCCCAGTAAAGGCGCATCGGGTTGTCCACCAGCAGCCTACGCTGCGCCTCGGCCGTGGTCGCGATACGGGGGATGAAGTCGACGAGTTTGCCGTCGTCGGGCATGTGGTGCTTCATGTTCGGATGCGGCCAGTCGGTGCCCCAGAGCACGCGGTCCGGAAATCTCTCGACCAGGTGGCGCGCGAACGGCACGACATCGTCGTAGCCGTGCGGCCCGACCTTGGACAGCCGCTCGGGGCATGACACCTTGGACCAGATGTTCGGGTGCTCGCTCATCATGCGAACGAAGCGCTGGAACTGCTCGCCCTCGACCGGCTTGTCGACATCGGGCCGGCCCATGTGATCGACGACCACCGTGGTGGGCAGCGCGGTGAAGAAGTCCTGCAACTCGGGCAGGTCTTGGGCCTCGAAGTAGACGACGACATGCCAGCCCAGCGGCGCGATGCGCGCGGCGATGTCGGCCAGCACCTGCTTGGGGGTGAAGTCGACCAGCCGTTTGACGAAATTGAACCGCGTGCCGCGCACACCGGCCTCGTGCATCTGCTGCAGTTGGGCGTCGGTCACGTCCGCGCCCACCGACGCCACACCACGCGCCATGCCCCCCGACGAACGCAGCGCATCGACCAGCGCCCGGTTGTCGTGACCGTGGCAGGTGGCCTGCACGATCACGTTGCGCTCGAAGCCAAGAAAATCGCGCAGCGCGAACAACTGGTGCTTGTCGGCATCGCAGGGCGTGTACTTGCGCTGTGGCGCAAACGGGAACTGGTCGCCCGGGCCGAACACGTGGCAATGCGCATCGACCGCCCCGGGTGGCACCTTGAAAGCCGGCTTGGACGGGTTGGGATGAAAGACCATCCAGTCGGCATCCATCTTGAACTGACCCACGACTACCTCCCCTGCGCGTTGAGCAGCGCGTCGAGCCGCGGGTAGACGCGTCGCGCATTGCCCGAGAAGACCGCCTGCTTGTCGCTGGCCGCAATGTCCAGGTTGTCGATGTAGCGCTTGGTGTCGTCGAAGTGAAACCCGGTTTGCGGATCGATGCCGCGCACCGCGCCGACCATCTCGGAGCCGAACAGGATGTTCTTGACCGGGATCACCTCGAACAGCAGGTCGATTCCCGGCTGGTGATACACGCAGGTATCGAAGAACACGTTGTTCATCACGTGGGTGTCGAGAAGCGGCTTTGAGCATCTGGGCGAGGCCGCGATAGCGGCCCAGTGGTAGGGAACCGCGCCGCCCCGTGGGGAATCCGAAGCGAATCTGCGGGAAGTCGCGGAACAGGTCGCCCTCGATGAACTGCATGAAGGCCGTGGTGTCGGCATTGATGTAGTGCGCACCGGTGGCATGGAAATTCGGGTTGCACGAGGCGGACACGTGGATCATCGCCGGCACGTCCAACTCGACCATCTTCTCGAAAAAGGATACCAGTGCCTGTCGGTCAGCGGCACCGATGTCCAGTGGCCGCCCGAGGGGTCGGGATTGAGGTTGCAGCCAACGAACCCCATCTCGGACACGCAGCGTTCGAGCTCGGCGATCGAGTGCTCGATGGAGACCCCGGGCGACTGCGGCAATTGGCAGACCGGCGCGAAGTTCTCCGGATACAGGTCGACCACCCGCTTGATCAGGTCGTTGCAGGCGCGGGTCCAGGCCTCGCTCATCTGCCGATCACCCTGGTGATGTCCCATGGCCGGGCGCGCGGCGAGAACAACGTGAGGTCGGCACCCCGCTCGCGCTGCAGCCTGAGCTGGTTCTGGTCGATCGACTCGCGGATCTGGTCGTCGGTGATGGTGCCGTAGCCGGGCTCGGGTAGCTGGCCGTTGGCCAGCCGCGCGACCTGCGCATCGCGAAACGCCTGGTGCGGCCCGGGGGCGGTCGTGTAGTGGCCGTGGCAGTCGATGATCATCTCGGTTTCTCCTCGAGGCTCTTTGTAGGGGTGGCGCGCATCGCATCGAGCATCTCGCCCAATGCGGGGTGCTCGAGCGCTGCCTTGTGCCGCGGTGCCCACGACTGGCGGGTCACGCAGGCGTCGGTCATCCAGGCGGACACGCCGGCTTCGCTCAGCGTGTGCGACACCTCGCGCATTTCCTCGGCACGACGCACCCCGTGTTCGACCGAGCGCGAGATCATGTAGCGGGCCAGCCTGGGCCAGTCACCGATCGGCAACAGGTCGGACAGCGAATCGAGCACCACCTGCTCGACCCCGTAGTGACGCGCCGCCAGCATCGATTCGGTGAGCAGCGCCTCGACCCCCTTGATGATCACGCTGCGGCACATCTTGGTGGCCGATGCCGGCCCGACGGTGTCGGCGAACACCTGGCTGCCCACGAAGCCCAGCCGGTGCAGCAACGGCTGCAAGGCCTGCGCGTGCGGGCCGCCGAGCAGCATCACGCTGGCGATGCGCCGCGGGTCGATGGGCGCCATCACCGCGGCCTCGACATAGCGGCCGCCCGCGGCATCGACCAGCGCGGCCGCCTGCTGCTTGCTGCCCGGCGACGCCGAATTGAGGTCGACGTAAAACGCGCCGCCGGCGATGCCCGCGGCCACCGCGCGGGCGGCCTCGAGATCGGCTGCCGCCGTCACCGCGCAGATCACCAGATCGGCGCGTGCGCCGGCCTGCGCGGCGTTGTCTGCACGCCTGACCGCGCGCTGTGCCGCCGCCCGGCTCGGCGCGCTCTGCGGATCGGCAAAGGCGATGTCGTAGACGGTGATGTCGGACTGGCCGCCGGCCAGCAGGTCGTCGGCCAGCACCTGGCCGACCTCGCCAAAGCCGACCAGGGTGATCGCGCAACGCGTGGCGGCGGCGTCGTCGGACAGGGGCGCCTGCGGATCAGGACTTGTCATCGGCCTGCTTCACATAGACCAATCCGCGCTGCGCCAGTTTGTCGCGCATCCCGTAGATGTCCAGGCCCAGTTCGCCCGCCTTCAGGCGGACCCGGGTGGCCGCTTCCCTGGCCTCGCGCTCCTCGGACTGCCTGAGCACGGTCGCCGCCTCGGCCAGTGGGACGACGACGACGCCATCGTCGTCGCAGACCAGCACGTCGCCGGGCCGCACCAACTGCCCGCCGCACACCACCGGCACATTGACGCTGCCCAGCGTTTCCTTGACCGTGCCCTGCGCGGACACCGCCCGCGACCAGACCGGGAAATTGATCCGCGTCAGATCGCGCACGTCGCGCACCCCGGCATCGATCACCAGGCCGCGAACGCCGCGCGCCTGCAAAGAGCAGGCCAGCAACTCGCCAAAGTAGCCGGCATCGCTGGCCGACGTGGGCGCCACCACCAGAATGTCGCCCGGCTGGCATTGCTCGACCGCGACGTGGATCATCCAGTTGTCGCACGGGGCCAGGCTGACCGTGACCGCCGTGCCGGCGATCAGCGCGCCGGGGTAGATGGGGTTCAGGCCCGGGTCCATCAGGCCGGTGCGCCCCTGCGCCTCGTGGACGGTGGCCACGCCGATGTTGGCAAAGCCCGCGACGGCTTGCGGATCGGCCCGGCGGATGTCGGTCACCACCTTGTTCGTCATGTTGTCTCCTGCGTGGACATGGCGCGGGCAGGCGATGTCGGCCACCCTGCCGCTGTGCCCAGTATACGGCCGGGTGGTCTTCGTGACTCATGAATTCCGGTTACGATCCGCTGAGTATCCCGCTCCCTGGACGACCATGCCCGCTGCCGCCGAGCCAGATGACCGTGCGAAGGATTCCGGATCGGCGATGCCGGGGCGCTGCGCCCGGGAGATCGACACGCGCCCCATGCTCGAGGCGCACCACATCAGTCTGCGCCATCTGCGCTACGGCCTCGCCATTGCGGCACTGGGCAGCATCTCCGGCGCGGCCCGCCGCCTGTCCCGCACCCAGACGGCGATCACCAAGGCTCTGGCGGAATTGGAGCGCCAGCTGGACGTGCCGCTGTTCGAACGCCTGCCCCAGGGAATGCGCGTCACCCGGCATGGCGCGATCCTGCTCAGGCGCGCCGAGGCCGCCGCGCAGGCGCTCACGCCGCACCCTTCTGGCGAGCGGCGTGTGCGGGCCGATGGTCTGCCAACGAGCATTGCCAGCCTGCTCGATCCCCGTCACCCGATGATCCTGGGCAACATCAAGCTGACGCACTTTCTGGCGGTAATGGCCCGCCAGAACAGCCAGGCTGCCGCCGACGATCTGGCGATCGGCGCCGCCGCGGTACGCAAGAGCCTGCGCGAGATCGAGGCGGTGCTGGACGAGCGTCTGTTCGAGCGTACCGCCGAGGGCACGCTCAGCCCGACCCGTTTCGCCCGATGGCTGGAACAACGCTGCCGGCTGGCCTTTGCCGAGATCGGCATCGCGCTGGACGAGATGCGCTCGCAGCGAGGCGTCATCCAGGGACAGGTGAATATCGGTTCCGTCCCCTTCGTGCGCACCGCCGTGCTGCCGCGCGCCCTGGCCCGCTTCGCGCAGGCCCATCCGCAGATCCGCCTGAGCACCCGCGAGGCCACCTATGCCGACCTCGAGCTCGCGCTGCTGACCGGCCAGATCGACTTCATCGTGGGCCCGCTGCTGCAGGCCCCGGCCCGCCGCGGGCTGGCGGCACGGGCACTGATGCCCGCGCCTGTCGGGCTGGTGGTCCGGCGGGGTCATCCGTTGCTGGCCCGTGGCCCGCTGCGGGCGGCGGACCTACGATCGCTGACCTGGATCCTGCCGCCGCCCGGCTCCCCTTCGCGCACGGCGCTCGAACAGGTGATGAGCCGGCACCGGATCCACCCGGGGCGGCACTGCATCGAGACCAGTTCTTATGCCGTGCGCCGCGGCCTGCTGCTGGAAACCGATTTCATCGCCGCCTCGCCGCTGGTGGAGTTCCATCATGAGCGCACCGATGGCTCGGTGATCAGCCTGCGTCCGTCTTTTCTGTCGGCGGGCGACTGGCGCCGGCTGGTCAATCCCTCGAGCATCGTGATTCGCGAGCGATCGGTGATGTCGCCTGCCGCGACGCTGTGCCTGGCGCAGATCGACGAGGTGGCGCGGGAGTTTTCCGGCGCGGACGCGGCGGATCACTGATCAGGCCGGCGACATGCCCTGTCGTTGTTTGACCGGCGCGGTCGCCGGCGATGCCAGCCAGGCCAGCCAGGCCCGCGCCAGATCGGGCTGCCGGAAGCCGCGCATATCCCGCCGGAAAACACCGTGACGATCTGCACCGGGGCGGCAGCCTGCCGACGATGCGGATCCCCGGCAACGCCTGCAACTCGCTCAACTGCTGAAAGCCGATCTGTACTTTTCCGCTCGCGATCATCGAGCCCACCGGCACCCCGGGCGATGCCTGCACGAGACGATCGTGCAGTTGGCCCAGGATGCCCCAGCGCTCGAACAAACGGACCAGCGCCACACCGCTGGGGCCGGTCGAATAGCCGATCCTGTCGGCGGCCAATACCGCCTCACGCAACGCCTGCTCGGTGCAGATGGCGGGCACGGGCGCGCCTTCGCGCACCGCAACGGCCACTTCGGATCGGGCAATATCGACCCGGCTGCCAGCCGTCACCTGGCCGGTCGCGATCAGTTTGTCGATCGCATCGGCGGCCAACAGCACGAGGTCGAACCGCTCGCCAGCCTGGACGCGCCGCGCGGCATCGACGCCGCCGACCGATTCGACCGTGATGGTCACGCCGGTGTCGCGTGCGTAGGTGGCGGCCAGTTCGGCGAGCAGTTCGCGGGTGGCCATCGAGGAGATGGCGGCAACAGGGGTCATTGGCATCGTGTCTTCGTTGGGCAGTCAAAGGCCGGCCGGCAATGCGGCGGCGCCATGCACGATGATAGCCGCGCCATGCACCCGCGCCGACGAAGGCGCCGTTTTACGAGCGGCCAGGCAGGGTTGCTCGCGTATCATCTGCAGCCTCGCAAGCCAAAGCAGGCAAAACGCCTCATTTGGGAGACACTGCCATGACTGTCAAGATCCGCCCCGTGACCGACGCCGACCGCCCCCGCTGGGAAGCGATGTTCGCCGCCTATGCGACCTTCTACAAGACCTCGGTGCCCGACGGTGGCTTCGATCGCGTCTGGGACTGGATCTTCGATCCGGCCAATGACTTCTGGTGCGACGTCGCGCAAGCCGATGACGGCGACCTGGTCGGCTTCACCCAGTACCAGTTGATGCATCGTTCGCTGGGCGCCAGCATGGTCTGCTACCTGAGTGACCTGTATGTGGATCCTGCCGTGCGCGGCCACGGGGCCGGCCGGGCGATGATCGATCATGTGCGCGATTTTGCCAGCGCGCGCGGGCTGCCCGGCGTGCGCTGGCTGACCCAGGAGTTCAACTACCCGGCCCGCCGCCTGTACGACACCTACGGCCCCAAGACCGATTTCATTTTGTACAACGTGCCGACCTGATCAGCCTGACCCGCCAGACAAGCAAGCCCGGCGATCAAACCGAGACTCGATGGAAGCCTTCCTGCTGTCAACCGGTATCGTCGCCCTCGCGGAGATCGGCGACAAGACGCAGTTGCTGGCCTTCATGCTCGCCGCCAGGTTTCGCAAGCCGGTGCCGATCATCGTCGGCATCCTGGTGGCGACGCTGGCCAACCATGCATTCGCCGGTGCCGTGGGCGCGTGGGTCGCAGCCATCGTGTCGCCGCCCCTGATGCGCTGGATCCTCGGCCTGTCGTTCCTCGGCATGGCGGTCTGGACGCTGATCCCGGACAAACTCGATGACGACGATGCCGGGGCCGGCAGGGGCGGGGTGCTCGCGACGACCATCGTGACCTTCTTCGTCGCCGAGATGGGCGACAAGACCCAGGTGGCCACGGTGGCGCTGGCCGCGCAGTACCAGGCGTTCTTCTGGGTGGTCGCCGGGACGACACTGGGGATGATGATCGCCAACGTGCCGGCGGTTTTGCTGGGCAACCGTCTGGCCGGCCGCCTGCCGGTGCGCACCGTGCACGCGGTGGCCGCGGCGATCTTCGCGCTGATCGGGATCGCGGTGCTGGCAGGGATCGGTTGACCGGGTCCTGCCGGCACCGCAGTCATGTGCTCAGCAGTCGTTGTCGAACTTCACCTCGGTGGCCCGCACGATTGAGCCGGCGGGGTCCGTGACAATGTTGCCCTTGATCTCGACGCAGGCGCCGTTGACCAGGTTCGCGGCCGTGCCACGCTCGAAGGCCGGCGAGGCGCTGGCATCGACGCGGGCATTGCGAACGGTGAAGCTGGCGACCGACACGAAGTCGCTGACCAGACCGTGCAGTTCGATCTGGTACCCGCTGGCGCTCGAGCCAGATCCGCTGCCCGACGATCCCGATCCGTCCTCGATCTCGATCCGCGAGGCCACCAGGGTGCCATCGGCAAAGGTTCCCTTGACCTCCAGCCTTGCCCCGACACGGATATCGGTGGCGCTGCCATCGTCGATCCGTGCACCCGATCCATCGACGCGCACCCCGTTCAGTTCGAAGTCGGCCAGGCTGGCGAAGGCCGACACGATGCCTTCGATCTCCGCGCGACTGTCGTCGGACAGCGAATAGTCGCTGACCGGCCGGATCTCGGTGACCGGCCAGACGCCGGCAGTGGGCGCGCCGGCGGCGTAAGCGCGCACCGCCAGCCCATTGGCGAATCCCACGGGCAGCGTGGCGCCCGTGTAGCTGACGAGCGTCGTGCCCAGCATGAACCGGGTATTGGCCATGTCCCAGGCACTCACGGTGCCCCGCAGCTTGTAGTCATCGGCGCCACGCTTTTCCACCCGCGTCGCGATCAACGCGCTCGTCGTCGCATCGTAGATGCCGTAGACCTCGACGAAGTCGCCGGCGTTCAACGTGGCCGCGCCATCCAGAACGGTCGTCGACACCAGGCGCACGATGATGCCGTTCACCAGCAGGGTGCCGGCGCCGACTGATTCGACCTGACCCTTCAGTTCGCTGAAGGCGATCACCGAATCGGCGGTCGCGGCGCGGTGGTGGCATTGGACGAACCGCGGATCTGTACCATCATGCCCAGCCGCAGTTGCGAACGTGACAACGTGGTGCCGCGCTCGTCGCTGACGCGGGCCAGCGAATCGTCGTAGCGGACACCGTTGACGATCACTGAGCCAAAGCCCGAGATCGGCCCGACCGCGGTGGTCGTGACACTGGTGCCGGTGCCGCCGCTACCCGGGCCCAGGACTTCGGACCCACCGCCGCAACCGGCCAACAGGAAGGCGGCAAGAAGGAAGCTGGCACGGCAGCGCCCTCGAGAAGCGTTGCAAAAGGGTTTCATCAGGGTTTCTCCAGAGGGGGGGTCGGAAGGTTTCAGGCATCGTCGATGGTGTTGCGCGGGGCGTCCGTGTGCAGATACATGCCCACTCGCAGCCGGTACCGCGGATCGACGGGAGTCCCGCCCGACGAACCCGGCGCCCCGGCCTGCCCGTCACGCCGCTCGAGTGCGCTCATCTTGCGCACCAGCAGGCGCATCGCATCGGTCCAGATCTGGCGAGCCGCGGCCGAGATCTCGTCGATCGCCGCGGGCGACAGCGCATCGATGAACACCGCTTGCTCGAGGCGCTTGTCACCCTCATCGAGGACATTGCCGACGGCGCTTGCCAGGTGATCGCCGACGTTGTTACCCAGTAGCGCAAGCAGCTGGGATCGTTCGAACAGCGGGATGAAGCCGCCCGGCTCGATTTTCACGAGTTGCTGATCCTCATCGACCTCGACGAGTCCAAGGCGGCGCAACTCCTCGAGAACCGAGCGCGGGTGGGCGTCGGTGCCGGCGTCGCGGGCAATCGACTCGAAACTGGACTCGCCGGGACCGGCGCGCAGCGGCAGTACCCGCGGCAGCGAGTCCTGCTGCAATGCCGGGTCAGTGGTCCATCGCGTATAGACGATCGACGCCAGCGAGGTGCCCGGCGACGGCACGACGGTGGGTTCACCGCCGTCGGTTGCCGCCTCCGCCAGCAGGCGCTTCACGTCCTTGCGATGCAGGCCGGTACTGACGCTTAGCCGGCTCATGTTGGGCTCGATGCCCGCGCTGCAATTCCCGCTGGCCGGCGTGCAAGAAGGCCACCTTCAACAAGGCCTCGGCATCGCCGTACTTGAGCCCGTGGGCCACGAACAACTGCGCCAGCGGCGCCAGGATGACGGACGCCGCCGACGCGACGTGAGTCGGGATCTGCTCCTGCATCGCTGCAGGGTCTGCCTGCGGGGGGGTGACGGGTCGTCGGCGTGAAGTGCTCATGCCTGACACAATAAATGGGAAATATTCCCATGTCAAGTGCCTGACGCGATGACGATGCGATCACCCCCGCAGGGCCGGGTCAATCGGCCGCGAAACAGTAGAGCAGACCGGCGCCCCCGGTGCCTGCCAGCGCCTCCTCACTGCACCCACGCGATCCGTGGGCCGATGTCCAGGACGTGTTGCCGCCGCCGTGCCGGTCATGGTGGCCGACCTGCGCGCTGCCCTCGCCGGAACTGGTCCAGTTGTTGCACGTGTGGTCTCCCTTCTCGTTCGGGAAGTAGGCGGTGCCGTCGTCCCGCGAGCCGGTGAGGATGTCGTGGCGATTGGGCTTGTCGCCGCGGCCGTTGACCAGGTTGCCGCGCTCGTCCAGTGCGGTGCGCTTGGTGATGTTCGGCGCCAGGTGCAACTGATCGAGGTCGGCCGCGATCAGCACCCCCTTGGCGTTGTGCCAGGGCCCGCTGCCGATGCGGTCGCGCGCCGACAATCCGCGTTGCGCCGGATCGCTGACCTGGGTGCTCAGGTAGGCGCGCCAGGTCCTGCCGCCCGAGCCGGCCGCGGTAGCCAGCTTGTTGCAGTGTGCATCGGCCCCTGCGAGGCCCCCGAGGTCGCCTCCGTTGCCGATGCCGACGCTGGTGATGAAAAAGCTCATCGGCGCATCGGCGGCCGTGGCGAGGCCGGCGGCGAGCAAGCTGCCGGTCAGCGCCAGTACTTGGATGGTTTTCATGGGCATGTCTCCCTTCGTTGGTCTGTCGGACCCCGATCGGATCGGGGCAAGGCCAAACTAGGGGCAGTCCGCCGGGCCGTCAATTCACTGTTTTCGGACCAGGTCTGTGCATGCGCGCACAGCTGGCGGACGCACTTCCGGGGCAAGGCGCATTTTGGTGAAGATCCGGCCAGCGGGGCCGCCCAGACCTGGCACTCGGCGCTGCCGGCCACGTGGCATTCGACCGAATGGGTGACACAACGGGCGAAGCCTTATGCCCGGCTGACCATCGACCTGCTGCCCGGCAGCGGCGAACTCTACCGGCTCGATGAAGACCCGCTGGAGATGGCCAACCGCTTTGGCGATGCGGGCCGTGCCGCCCAGCAGCGAGAGCTGATGGACATGATCCGCGCCCGGCCAGGCAGGCTGATGGCCGATCTGCCCGATCTCGTCGGGGATGCCTGATCGACTATCCCGGGCGCAACCGAGGACCGTGCGCCGCAGCCTTGCCTCGTCAGCCTTGGTCGGCCAGCGTCTGGGCTGCCGCCTGGTCGATCCGCTGGCCAAGCGCCTTGGCCTCGCGTTGGGCAAACGCTATCGCCCGCGTGGCATCGGCTGTGCGACCCTGGAGCCGGTAAAGCCTGCCCTGCAGCAAAGCCGCACGGGCCAGCATGAAACGATTCGCGCGGGCCAGCCGACGGGCGATCGCCACGGCCCGATCGCTCTCGGCGACAAGCGCCGCCGCGTCGTCGGCTGCCAGCCCCACCGCGTTCTCGCGCAGCTCGATCAGCGTCTGCGCGACCAGGCAACTGGCCTCGCCGTCGTAGAACGGCAGGTAGCGGCTTCGCCCCAGCAATGCCAGCGCGCGCTGCGCATCTTCACGGGCCATCGTGGCATCCCGCGCCAGCCACGCCGCCTGCGCGCGGGCGGCCAGCAGCCGGAGCTGCTCATGCACGGTACCCGCATCGGACAGCCGCCCGGCCTCGCTCAACGCCTCGGGCGCCGGTGCCATGCCCTCGCGCAGGTCGGCCTCGGCCTGTTCGAGCCAGCCCCATAACTCGGTGATGCGATCGCCGTGCTGGCGCCCGCCCTCGATCACCCGCCGGCTCAGCTCGCGCGCCTCGTCGGTTGCGCCACGGGCAATGCAGGCCAGGCTGTTGATCGCGGCCGCGTCCATCGTCAGGCGCCACTCGCCGGTCGTGGCATAGCAGCGCGCGCTGCGGTTCATCATGTCCTGAGACAGGTCCCAACGGGCCGCGATGAACGATTCGATGCCGAACATGTGCAGGGCCAGCGCCGACAGCGAGTCGTTGCCCACGGCATCGACCAAACCGGCAGCCCGGCGACCATAGCGATCGGCGACGCCGTTCAGATGCATCGCGCGCAGCAAGATGCCCAGGAACGCACAGCTCCAGAGCTGGCCGGCCGGCACATCGCCTTGACGCGACACTTCATTGGCGCGCAGCGCATAGCGCAGCAGCAACAGCGGCGATTCGGCGCTGAGAAAGCCGACCGCCGACAGGCGCGCCAGCGCGAAGATCCGATCCACTTCCTGGTGCGCCGCCACCGGCGCCGACCGGTCGCGCCGGATACCCAGCAGGTGGCAGCCCACATCGACCAGCGCCGGCCATCGCGCGCCGGGCGCTGCCTCGGCCAGCTTGTCGCCGGCCAGCGAGAGCACCGCCCGCGCATGCTCGGCGCAGCGGCGCAGGCGGCCGCGCTGCCATTGGTCCTGGGCCAGCAGGCGTTGCCAGTACATGGCCAGCGAGGCTTTCTGCCCGGGCATGGCCAGCGCCTGCTCGAGCAGGGACACCGCCTCACCGAGCCGGCCGGCATGCAGGTAATAGGTGTGCAGTGCGCCAATGAAGGCGGCCAACTCCATCGCCTCGCTGCGCGGCAGCAACCAGCGCGCCGCCGCCTGCAGGTTGGCGCGATCCGGGTCCTGGCGGATCTCGCGCGACACGTCGAAGCGCCCGAAGCGTCCGGTCAGGGCCAGCAGATGGTCGCGAAAGTACGCGGCGTGGGCGGACTCGCATTGTTCCTGCATCCCCGGAATCGACGCCAGGCGTTCGACCCCGTACTGGCGCAGCAGCGGGTGCACCTGGTAACGGACACTGTTGCCCTCGATCTGCGGCTTGATCCAGCTGCGCTCGGCCAGCGCGGCCAACACCATCGGATCGGCGCCGATCACCTCCTGCGCCGCATCGGCGAGACAGCCGCCGTGGAACACGCACAAGCCGGCGAACGCCTGCTGCGCGGCCGGCTCGAGCAGCGCCCAGCTCGAATCGAGGACGGTGCGCATGCTGCGGTGCCGCCTGTCGATCGCGTTACCTGTCGCGGTCAGCAGGTCCAGGTCGGAGGTGACGCGCCGGGCGATCTCGGCACACGGCAGCACGCGGACCCAGTTGGCGGCCAACTCGATGCCCAGCGGCGATCCGTCGACCGCCTCGACGATGCGCTCGATCGCCTCGCGATTCGCGTCCGGATCGAACTTCGGCGACACGCGCCCGGCCACCGAGACGAACAGCCGGAACGCCTCGCCGGGGCCATCGGCATCGCCGCCGGACAAACCCGGCACATCGAAGACCCACTCCTCGGGGCAGCCCAGGCGCTCGCGGCTGGTCACCAGCACACGAATGGCCGGCGCCCGCGCAAGCAGTTGTTGCACATACGGCGCCGCCGGCAGGAAGGTCTCGAAATTGTCGATCAGCAGCAGGCCGTGGCGTGATTGCAGGTGGTTGAGCAGCAGCGCGGCCGGCGAGTCAGGCGCCTTGAATGCGAACCCCAGGCTCTGGCCGATCTGCAAGGCCAGCGCGTCGATGGCCTCGCCGGCGTCGCCCGGTTCGAGGCCCAGCAGCGAGACCTGGGTGGTCGGCTCCCCCAGTCGTTTGGCCACGGCCATCGACAAGCGGGTCTTGCCGATGCCGCCGGGTCCGACCAGCGTCATCAACCGGCAATCCGGCTGGCGAAGACGCCTGTCGATCTCGTCCAGTTCGCGCACGCGGCCCACCAGCGGCACCCGCTCACGCCATTCGTCCGCCTCCCCACGCAAATCCGCAGGCCGGATCGGCTCGGTCCTGGTCGGCGTCGGGGCGGGGGCAGCCCTGGTTACGGAATCGTCGGACGGCACCGGTTCGAGGTCGAGCCGTGATGTCGCATGCGTCGACAGGCCGGGCAGCAGGCGCTTGGCCAGCGCAATGGTTTCCGGTTCGGCACTGGTGCCCAGGGCCTCGTGCAGCCGCGCCGACAGCTGCCGGAAATGCTCGATCGCCGCGACCGGCCGCCCGGCCCCGGCCAGCGCCTGCATGTAGAACCGGTGGGCCACCTCGTTGGCGCTCTCGATCTGGACCCAGCGCTCGCCTAGCGACAAGCGCGAGGCCGGGGAAGCCGTCTGGATGCGCCGGGCGGCCTCGGCGGCGATCGCGCCGGCCAATGCGCGCAGGTGCTCGCGCTGCGCACGCAGCCAGGCATCGAAGCGCGCGGCTCCGGCGACGGCGACAGCGTCCAGGAACGGGCCCTGCCAGCCGTTCAGCAACTGGTGCAGTACCGGGTCGGGGACGGCATCGGGCGCCTGGCCCACCAGCTCGAGCTCGTTGGCGTCGATGCGGTCGATCCGCGCCAGATTGGCGCGGGCCTGCTGATGATCGACCAGCACGAGGTCCGGAAAGACCCGCTCGATGGCGTCGAATGCTCGCTGCAACTGGGCGTCGGCCGGGCCGGCCTCGTGGGCGGGCCACAGCAGTGCAGCCAACTCGGCCCGCGTCACCGGCCGGCCGTGCTGGCGCAGCAGGTAGTAAAGGATCGCCAGCGACCGGCTCTCGATCGGCGTAGGCAACGGCCGGCCATGACGGTTGAGACGTGGGCGCCCGAGCAGCCGCGCGCTGTAGCCGAACGGATTGCGCTCGGCTGCGCGAAGCTCGCCGCCGGCCGCCTCCAACAACGCTCCGTGCGGACTCACCAGCTGCAACTTGCGCGGCTCGGCACTCATGGCCGGGACCCTGGCACCCGGCCACTGGATGCCCGGATGATCAACGGCGAGGCCATTGTCTGCACTCGCGGCACGGATTCTCCGGCCAGACGGGCCAGCAACCGACGCCCGGCCGCCCGGCCGATGTCCGCCGACGGTACGCGCACCGTGGTGAGGCCGGGATCGAGCTCGCCGGCAAGGTCGACATCGTCGAAGCCGACGATCGACATGTCATCGGGTATGGCGATGCCCCGGCGCGAGCATTCGAGCAGCGCGCCGATGGCCAGTGGATCATTGGCCGCGATCAGCGCGGTAAACCGGTCGGCCGTGGCAAGCAGGGTGGCCATCGCGCGCGCTCCCGCCGACACCGAGAACGGCGCCTGCAACACCTGCCTGTCGGCCAGCCCGATGCCATGGGCGGACAGCGCATCGCGTACCCCGAGCAGGCGGTCGGCGGCGCGGTCGTTGCGCGCCAGCAGCCCGGCAATCACCGCGAAGCGCCGGTGCCCCAGCGACAGCAGGTGATGGGTGAGTGCCGCGGCGGCCCGCCGATGCTGCACCCCGACCGAAAAATGTTCGCCGCTGGTATCGATCGTCCAGGTCAGCTCGTAGGGGATACCGGTCAGGGTCAGCAACTCGAACAGGGCCGGATCATGGGCCAGCCCGATCAGCACCAGGCCGTCGACCCCGCGCTCGATCAGACGCCGCGCGACCCGCAACTCGACCGCCGGATCATTGTCGTGCTCGGCCAGCAGCAGCGTGTAACCGGCCCGCTCGAGTTCCTGTCCCAGCGCATGGGTGCCGGTGGCGAAAATCGGGTTCTCCAGCGGCGGGAAGACCGCGCCGATCGTGCGCGTGCGCTGCGATGCCAGCGCCCGCGCGGCACCATGCGGCACATAGCCGAGCCGCGCCGCCGCCTCCTCGACCAGGTGCCGGGTACGTCCGCGCACGAGATCGGGCGACGACAGCGCGCGTGACGCGGTCGCCAGCGAGACGCCGGCCATCCGGGCCACGTCGATCAGCTTGACCGTGCCGGGCCGCCCCATCAACGACGATGGCTGCTGCACGCGATCCATGGAGAGATGACTGTTCCTTGCGCAAGACCCCGGCGGGGCCGTCATCGATGAGCGTACAGGATATGAGATCCCGTGTGGCCGCCCGCATCGGCCGGGCGGTGACGCACGCCACGATCGTGGCCGCCGCAGCTCAGGAAAAGGAAATGCTGCACCGCAGATTGACCTTCGCAGAGAGCCAGTTTATCTTGATGGAAGCGCTTTCATTGAGCGTCCACATAAACGAAGGAGGAGACAGACAATGAGCATGAACAAGTGGTTCAACCTGTCGCGCGGCGGATTCCGCCAGGCGCTGGTGGCCGGTGCCGTGGGCGCCTGCCTCGTGGCCGGCCCGGTCGCCGCCGCCGACAAGCCGGTCAAGATCCGCGTCCAGTCGGTCATTCCGACCAGTGCCGACGAGGTCGTGATGCTCAAACGCTTTGGTGACGACGTCACCGCGCTGACCGGGGGTACCGTCACATTCGAGATCCTGCCGGCCGGCGCGGTCGTGGCCGTCAACGAGACCCTGGACGCGGTCGACAAGGGCCTGATCGAGGCCGGCTTCGCCTGGACCCACTATTGGTCGGGCAAGCATCCGGCGGCGATGCTGTTTGGCTCGCCGTCGGCCGGGGCCGGCGTGGGCATGGACAACTTCGCCTGGCTGTCCTGGTTCCAGAGCGGCGGCGGGGCCGAGCTCTACAACCAGCTCTGGAAGGAGATGAAGGTCAACATCCACGGCCTGATGCTGCAGCCGGTCGGACCCGAGGCCCTGGGCTGGTTCAAGGAGCCGATCAAGGACATGGACGCGTTTCGCAAGCTGCGGTTTCGCACGCCTCCCGGCATTCCGGGCCAGATCTACAAGGACATCGGTATCGCCTCGGTCGCGATGGGCGGCGGCGACATCCTGCCCGCGCTTGAAAAAGGCGTGATCGACGCGGCCGAGTGGTGCTGTCCCAAGCCGGACATGAACTTCGGCTTCCAGAAGGTGCTCAAGCACTACTACCTGCAAGGTTTGCACCAGAACATCGTCAATGCCGACATCTACATCAACGGCGATGTCTGGAAGAAGATATCCGATGGCCAGCGCAAGGCCATGGAGGTCGCCGCCAATGCGTCGCTGATGCAGGCCGTGTCCTACCCGGATCTCGAGAACGGCCGGGCGCTCAAGGACGACCGAGCAACACGGCGTGATCCTGCGCAGCACGCCGGCCGAGTATTTCAAGGAGTACAGAGCCGCGGCACTCGATCGTTCGAGGAAGAAGCCGCGACGAGAACGCCTTCTTCAAGAAGGTCTGGGACAGCCAGAAGGCGTTTGCCGACGTCGCCATCCCGTTCTGGGCCGGCGCAGAGAAGTCAACGCGGCCATTGGCCGCTTACGCCGAAGAATTGGCCAAGAAAAGTAAGCCGATGGGCGCATCAGCGCCCGTGAAGGTCACCCGGTCGCAGCGCCGGGTGACCGAACATGCCGCGCCCACCGGGTTGACGGCCAGGCGGCACGCGCGATCCGCGCGCGCGACCACGAGACCGGCTGGATCATGGCCGAAAACTGGACCTTACCGACGAGTCGATTGCGAATCGACGCTCGGACATTTCGACATCCCGCTGCTGACACCGGCCCGGGTGCCGCGGCACCATCATCGCGATCGAACGATCAGCCTCTGGACCGGCCGGCTCGTCGGCTGGCTGGTTTTTCCGCTTTGCTTTGCCATGGTCTACGAGATCGTGATGCGCTATCTGTTTCTGGCGCCGACCGCTTGGGCCTACGACATCAGCCGGATGTTCTACGGGCGCTGTTCATCCTGGGCTCGGGCTACGCGCTGGCCAAGGGCGTGCACATCCGCTCCGACTTCCTGTACCGCAGCTGGTCGGTGCGCAACCAGGCAAGGGTCGACCTGTTCCTGTACCTGGTGTTCTTCCTCCCGACGATGGTCATCTTCCTGTGGGTGTCCACCGAGTGGGCGTTCCAGTCGGTGACCCGCGGCGAAGCGCGGCATGGACACGTCGTGGATGCCGTTGCTGGGGCCGATCAAGTCGGCACTGCCCGTGGGCACTCATTGCTGCTGCTGCTGCAGGGCATTTCTGAAACCCTCAAGAGCTGGTACGCGGCGACCCGCGGCCGCTGGCCGCAGGAGTAGGCGCGATGGCCATAGAGACAATCGGGCTGTTGATGAAAGCCGCATGTGGCGCGCCTTCAATCGCCTCGGTGACGACGCCGGCACATTCGACTCGGCCCGGCTCTGGGTCGAGGGATTGTTCAACAACCGCATTTTCGATCTGTTCATCAACCAGACCTACACGGTGATGTCCAACGAGGTGCTCACCGCCGTGCCGCTGTTCCTGTTCATGGGCTACGTGGTCGAACGGGCCAACATCGTCAGCCGTCTGTTCACGACCCTCAACATCGCCTCACGGAACATCCCCGGCTCGATGGGCGTGGCCGCACTGATCACCTGCGCACTGTTCGCCACGGCGACCGGCATCGTGGGCGCCGTGGTCACGCTGATGGGCCTGCTGGCACTGCCCGCGATGATGAAGGCACGCTATGACCCGAGCTTTGCCACCGGGATCATCTGTGCCGGCGGCACCCTGGGCATCCTGATTCCGCCCTCGATCATGCTGGTCGTGATGGGCCCGGTGCTCGAAGTGCCGGTGACCACGCTGTTCGCCGCGGCCATCGTGCCGGGCATCCTGCTGGCGACGATGTTCACCGGTTACGCGATGATCCGCTGCTACCTGAACCCCAGCCTGGGCCCGCCGCTCGCGCTCGAGGAGCATCCCGAGAACATGCGGGCGATCTGGCGCGAGTTCTTCCTGGGCCTGGTGCCCCCGGCCGGCCTGGTGCTGGCGGCGCTTGGCAGCATCCTGTTCGGCCTGGCCACCCCGACCGAAGGGGCCGGCTGCGGCGCGGCCGGCGCGCTGCTGCTGTCGGCCGCCTACGGCAAGCTCACCTGGCCGAACCTGCGCGATGCCGCGATCAAGACGCTCGAGATCTCGGTGCTGATCCTGTTCCTGGTGGCGGCCAGCAATTTCTTTGGCGCGGTGTTCGCCCGGCTGGGTACGCCGACGATGCTGACCGAACTGCTGCTCGGCCTGGATTTGAACCGCTACGTGCTGCTGCTGATGATCATGGCACTGATCTTCCTGCTCGGCTGGCCGCTCGAGTGGGTGCCCATCGTGTTGATCGTCGTGCCGTTCATGATCCCGCTGGTCACCAAGCTGGGATTCGACCTGACCTGGTTCGGCATCCTGGTGGCGGTCAACCTGCAGACCGCCTGGTTATCCCCCCCGGTGGCACTGTCGGCCTACTTCCTCAAGGGCGTCGTACCCGAATGGCAGCTCTCCGACATCTACAAGGGGATGCTGCAGTTCATGGTGTTGCAGATGATTGCGCTGATCCTGATCATCGCGTTCCCGCAGATCGCGCTCTGGCTGCCCGGCCTGCTCTACCCCGACTGACAAGTGTTATGAACGCCGATTACGACTTCATCATCGCGGGCGGCGGCACGGCCGGCTGCGCGCTGGCGGCCCGGCTGTCCGAAAGCGGCGAGCACAGGGTGCTGCTGCTCGAGGCAGGTCCGGTCGATCGCTACCTGTGGATCCACATTCCCATCGGCTATGCCAAGACCATGTTCCACCCGGTCTACAACTGGCGCTTCGAAACCGAGCCCGAGCCCGAGATGAACCAGCGCAGGATCTACTGGCCGCGCGGCCGGGGCCTGGGCGGCTCATCGTCGATCAACGGCCTGGTCTTCATTCGCGGGCAGCACGAGGACTACGACCACTGGGCGGCGCTGGGCAACGAGGGCTGGGCCTGGAAGGACGTGCTCCCCTACTTCAAGCGGCTCGAGGACAACTCGCGCGGCGCCAGCGAACTACATGGTGCCGGCGGCCCGATCGCCTGCTCCGACATCCCGGTGCGCCATGAGTTGATCGAGGCGATCATCGCCGGCGGCAGCGAGCTGGGCGTTCCCCGCACCGACGACTTCAACGGGCCCACGCAGGAGGGGGTCGGTTACTTCCAGCTGTTCACCCGCAATGGCTGGCGCTGCAGTACCGCGGTCGGTTACCTGAAGCCGGCGCGCAAGCGGCCCAACCTCACCGTGATCACCGACGCCCATGTCACCGGTATCCTGTTCGATCCGGCCGACCCGCTGCGCGCCACCGGCCTCGAGTACCAACAGCGCGGCCAACGGCACGAGGTAGCGGCCACCCGCGAGGTCGTGCCGAGCGCCGGCGCGCCGAAAGCCCGCAACTGCTGCAGCTATCAGGTATCGGTCCGGCGTCGGTCTTGCAGCAGCACGGTATCGCGGTGCGCAAGGACCTGCCCGGGTCGGCGAGAACCTGCAGGACCACCTGCAGTTCCGTTTGATCTTTCGCTGCACCAAGGCGATCACGCTCAACGACGACCTGGCCTCGTGGTGGCGCTCGGCACGCATCGGCATGCAGTGGCTGTTCAACCGCAGCGGGCCGCTGGCGGTGGGCATCAACCAGGGGGGCATGTTCACCCGGGTGATGCCTGGTGGCACCCGGCCGGACATCCAGTTCCACTTCGCCACGCTGTCGGCCGACATGGCCGGCGCCAAGCCGCACGCGTTTCCCGGTTTCACGTTCAGTGTCTGTCAGTTACGACCCGCGTCGCGCGGGCACGTGCGCATCAAGAGCCCCGACCCGCTGCTGCCGCCGGCGATGCAGCCCAACTACCTGAGCGCCGCCGAGGATCGCGATTGTGCAGTCGCCGCACTGTCGTTCGCCCGTCGCCTGGCAGCCACCCGGGCGATGCGCCCCTACGTGCAGGAAGAACTCAAGCCCGGGCCCGCGGCGAGCACCGACGAAGATCTGCTGGATTTCGCGCGGCAGTCGGGCGCGACGATCTTTCACCCGGTGGGCACCTGCAAGATGGGCAACGACCGGATGGCGGTCGTCGACAACCGGCTGCGGGTGCACGGCATCCGGGGCCTGCGGGTCGTCGACTGCTCGATCATGCCGACGCTGATCTCTGGCAATACGAGGCGCCCGCGGCCATGATCGGCGAGCTGGCCAGCGACCTGATGCTGGCGGACGCGAAGGCGGGCTGAACCGCGCCGGCGCCGCTGCGGGTGTCAGGCCCGGCCCTGGCCGACCCGGGTCGTGCCCTGGTCGGGCCGCCCAGCGTGGTGCTGCCCAGTTCGGACAGCGCCTCGTCGTCCAGGTTCTCGTCGTCGAACAGCAGTTCGATCGTGTCGCCCTCGCTGTTCTCCGACTTACGCCGGCGCAGCAGGAACAGCACCAGCAGCACGATGGCCACGGCCACCGCAATCCCGCTGACAAAGAGCCAGAAGCCCTCGGGCATGCGAAGCCCTGCCGGCAGCAGGCCGTCATCGGCCGGCGCCTCGCCACCGACCGTGATACCGGGCAGTGGCGACCGGGTGGGCTGCGAGGCGGTTCCGCCGGTCTGGCCGGACGGCGCGAGCGCCGCCTTCGCCGCATCCAGGGCCGCGCCGGCACCGGTCATCGCCGTGCCCGCTCCCAGACCCGGCCGGTCGGCCGGCCGGCCGGATGATCCGCTGACGGCATTCGTCTCAGCCGGGGGCGACGGCGTCAGGCCGGCGGCATTGCCCTGCGATGTGCCGACCGCCGAGGCGGTCGCGCTCAGTCCGTCGATCTGCTGATCCTTGAGCCGGATCAGGACCTTGAGCTGGTCGATCTGCGACGTGAGATCCTGGATCCTGGAATCGGTCTCGTTCATCGCCAGCTGGTAGGCGAGGTCTCGCTCGAGCTTCTCCTGCCGATCCTTGTCGGCGACCTGGTCCGGCACGCCGACACTGAGTCGATCGCCGTCGGCCGGCGGCGTCGTGTCCGCCACCCGGGGGCTGCCGGGGACAGCGGACGCCGGGGCATCGGTGGCCGGCGTCGCCGTGGCCGCGCGATCGGCCAGACCTGCAGGCACCGAGGCAGCCGTCGCGCCGGCATCGCGTCGGGCCCGTGAGCCGGCCCGGGAATTGTCGATGAAGGCCTGGACGGCCTGCGGTCGGGTGTAGCGCCCGAGCAGTTCGCCGCCGGGCATTTGCAGCACGGCGCCCGCCCGCAACAGGTCGACATGCCCGCCGAACGCCTCCTCATTGCCCTCGTAGAGCGCCATCATCTTCTGATGTCGCGAGTATCCGGGCAGATCGACCTGCCCGGCGATCCGCCAGAGTGAATCGCCGGCCCGCACCGAGACCGGTCCGCCCGGCGCCGCTGCGCCGGGCGCGTCGGTTCCCGAGCCTTGCAGCGCGGCGCGTGCGGCCACGACCGCGGCGGCCATCTCGCCATTCCGGCGCGCGCCGGGCGCGTCTGTGCCGGCCGCCGTCGGCGCCGCATTCCCGGCGGTTCGGGCAGAACTCACCGCGGGCAACGCACTGATCATCGGGGCCGTTACGGCGGCGGCTGGCGCGCCGTTGCGAACATAGGCGCGCCGGTAGGCGCCATCGTGCCAATAGAGACCGACCAGCAATTCCGTGGGGGCGGGCGCGCCGGCGGGCAGTACCAGGCGAACCACGCGACTGCCATCGGCCCGCCCGACCAGTTCGGCCTTGAGCAGGTCGCGCAGCGTCGCCGGGGCGGCATCGAGCAAGTGCGCGGTCGCCGCGCGCTGGCCGTTCGTGGCATCGGGTTCGATGACCGGGATCTCGAGCACCGTCCCCGCAGCGGTCGCCGGCTGGGACGCCAGCGCGCCCAGGCTCAGCGCGGCACCGCCGACGGTGTCGACATGCAACTGCCCCGGCTGGGCGGTCAGCTCGAGCGCCTGGATCGGCGCGGACAGCAACAGCGCCGAAAGCACGGCCCCGATCGTACGGACATAGCTAGGCCGGGTTGGCCATCTCAGATGCATGCGGTCACTCTTGTGGCAGTCTTTCCCGGACCCGAATGGCCTTGGTTCGTTCAAGTATAGCCAAGGCCTATCGCACCGGGCCAACCTTGAAAGCCCGAATGCGGTGGATGAACAACGATCTGGCCCGGGCCGCGGTTGCGCAGCCGTCAGGACTCGATCTCGACCATCAGGTCGCGGGTCGCCTCCATTGACAGGCCCAGCAGTCCCGACAGGTCCTTCAGGTCCGTGATGACGTCCGGATGGCTCCAACCGCTTTCGGTGTGGCGGGCAAACCGGATGGCCAGTTGCGCACTGCGCACGATCGATTCGCGGGCACAGGCATCCTCGGCCATGCGCACCAGCGGGCTTGGCAACTGCCAGTGGGTCAGCAGTGCCTGGCCCAGCTCGGTGAATGTCTGGCCCAGCAGTTCCCGCTGCGACACCTCCGCGCCCAGATTGTGCGTCGCCTCGTGGCGGTGCAGTTCCCGCCCTTTTTCGGGGAAATGAATCCACAACAGCATCTCGGCCACATCGTGGATCAGCGCCGCCTCGTAGATCAGCGCCGCATCCGGATCGTGCCGCTGGGCGGCGAGCCCGAGCGCGAAGCGCCCCGCCCGGCGCGCCCGCCGGCACAGGCCGCGCACATGGTGCAGGGCATCGCGGTGGCCGGCCAGGCATTCCTCCAGCACCTTGAGTTCGGAGAACGAGCGCTGAAAGGAGTTGATGCCCATCAGCAGCACCGCCGCACACACCGTCTCGGCAGGGGTGACGACCCGTGGCGAGCGGCTGACCGAGGCGTAGGCAAGGATTCGCAAGGTCATCAGCGGATCGCGCAGGATGATCTCGGCCAGGAAGTTGGCATCGACCCGGTCGGGCTGCTGCCACGCCTTTGCAGTGCCTTACGGGTCGCTTTCCGAAGGACCGGGATGTCCAGGCTGGACAGACGGCCAACCCAGTCAGTCCGTGAATGAGAAGCGTGTTGCATGAATTCTCCACATCAAGCAAAACAATATCGGCGCAAGCACGCGGGCATGAGCCTGTCGGGTCTCCGACGGCGGGTCCTGCGACCGGGGGTGCCCGGGAAGGTCGAAGGCCGCCGCTCTAGGTCACTCTGCGCCCTGCAGGCATCTGACAAACCGCCGAACATCCGGCGCGCAACCTGGTTGCGCGCCCGACCTGCGCGCAGCGACCGTTCGTCGGCTCGACCCGGCATTTGGTCGGGGCAGGTACGAAACCAGCATGTCACGCACAGGCCGGCTTCAATTCCCCGTCGATCGATCCGATGCTTCTGCAGTCTGCGGCCGATCCAGCCGATACTGGAGTCGACAGCGTCAACGATGAACCTGATCAAACGTTTTTACTTTTGGAAAGATTCCGATCCGGGAAAGACCTATCGGGATACGCAAAATCAACTCGCAAGCCGCAGCTCGTTTGACGGCATCACCGTGATCATCTAACGTCGATCTCAGGTCGATCCAGTATCAACCGCGAGGCCGATAGAGCCAGCATCAGGAGGTCCGAGAATGGATTTGTTCGGAAAGTACCGCGAGTCGTACGGCAGCGCTCGCACGAGGAAATGTCCCTGCTCGACTACCTCGAGCTTTGCCGCAAGATCCGCTGGCCTACGCTTCGGCCTCCGAGCGAATGCTGGCCGCCATAGGCCAGCCCGAGATGGTCGACACGCGTAACGATCCGCGTCTGTCGCGCATCTTCTCCAACCGGATGATCCGCCGCTACCCTGCCTTCAAGGAGTTCTACGGCATGGAAGAGGCGATCGCGCAGATCGTCTCGTATTTCAAGCATGCCGCGCAAGGCCTCGAAGAGCGCAAACAGGTGCTCTACCTGCTCGGCCCGGTCGGCGGCGGCAAGTCGTCGATAGCCGAAAACTCAAGTCCCTGACCGAGAAATACCCGATCTACGCGCTCAAGGGTTCGCCGATCAACGAGTCGCCGCTGGGGCTGTTCCACCCGGAACGCGATGGCGATGCCTTGCAGGCCGAGTACGGCATCCCGCAGCGCTATCTCACGGGCATCATGAGCCCGGGCGATCAAGCGCCTGCAGGAATACGAGGGCGACATCACCAGATTCCGGGTGGTCCGCGTCCAGCCTTCGGTGCTGCGCCAGGTGGCGATCGCCAAGACCGAGCCGGGCGACGAGAACAACCAGGACATCTCGTCGCTGGTCGGCAAGGTCGACATCCGCAAGCTGAGTCGCTGGCCCAGGACGATCCGGACGCCTACAGCTACTCGGGCGGCCTGCGCCTGGCCAACCAGGGCCTGCTCGAGTTCGTCGAGATGTTCAAGGCGCCGATCAAGATGCTGCACCCGTTGCTCACGGCCACCCAGGAAGGCAACCTCAAGGAACCGATAGGGTTCTCGGCCATTCCGTTCCAGGGGCTGATCCTCGCGCACTCGAATGAGTCGGAATGGCAGGCCTTCGCAACAACCGCAACAACGAGGCCTTCCTCGACCGGATCTACATCGTCAAGGTGTCTTCACCGTCTGCAGATGTCCGAGGAAGTGCACATCTACCAGAAACTGCTGGCCGTCAGCTCGTTGTCCAAGGCGCCCTGCGCGCCCGGCACGCTGGAGATGATGGCGCAGTTCGCGGTGCTGTCCCGTCTGGTCGAACCCGAGAACTCGAACATCTACACCAAGATGCGCGTCTACGACGGCGAGAACCTCAAGGACGTCGAACCCAATGCCAAGTCGGTGCAGGAGTACCGCGACTTTGCCGGCATCGACGAGGGCATGAGCGGCGTTTCCACGCGCTTTGCCTACAAGGTGCTCTCGAGCGTGTTCAACTACGACCAGACCGAGATCGCCGCCAACCCTGTGCACCTGATGTACGTGCTCGAGCAGCGGCTGCTGCGCGAACAGCTGCCCGAGGACGCGCAGCGACGCTACCTCGAATTCATCAAGGGTTACCTCGGTCCGCGCTACGCCGAATTCATCGGCAAGGAGATCCAGACCGCCTACCTCGAGTCCTACTCGGAGTACGGTCAGAACATCTTCGATCGCTACGTCACCTATGCCGATTACTGGATCCAGGACGAGGACTACCGCGACCCGGAGACCGGCGAGAGCTTCGATCGCTCGCAGTTGAACAGCGAACTCGAGAAGATCGAGAAGCCCGCCGGCATTGCCAACCCGAAGGACTTCCGCAACGAGATCGTCAACTTCGTGCTGCGGGCCCGTGCGAACAACGGCGGCAAGAACCCGTCCTGGACCAGCTGATGAGAAGCTTCTGCGAGGTCATCGAGAAGAAGATGTCTCGAACACCGAGGAATTGTTGCCCGTCATTTCGTTCACGGCCAAGTCCTCGTCAGATGACCAGAGCAAGCACGACAGCTTTGTCGCCCGGATGGTCGAGAAGGGCTACACCGAGAAGCAGGTCCGCCCGCTGAGTGAGTGGTATCTGCGGGTACGCAAGTCCCAGTAGGGCCTGACCTTACCGTTTGCCGGAGAGTCCTCCTGTCCGCCATCATCGACAGAAGACTGAACGACCGCAACAAGAGCGCCTCGAACCGGGCGCGCTTCCTGCGCCGCTACAAGAACCACATCAAGCGTTCGGTATCGGACATGGTGTCGCAACGCTCGATCAAGGACATGGAGCGCGGCGGGACGGTCAGGATTCCGGTCAAGGACGTTTCCGAACCGCAACTGCGTCACGGCGACGGCGGCGATCGCGAGATGGTGCTGCCCGGCAATCGCGAGTTCAATGCCGGCGACAAGCTGCAACGGCCCCGCGGGGGCGGCGGCCAGGGCAATGGCGAGGGTGGCGAAGGCGGCGATGGCGAGGACAGCTTCGCTTTGCGCTGTCGCGCGAAGAGTTCATGAACATCTTCTTCGATGATCTCGAACCGCCCTGCCTCACCTGACCTACATCGGCAACATCCACGAGCTGAAACCGCAGCGGCAGGCTATACGCGCCAGGGTGCGCGGTGAACCTGTCGATCGTGCGCACGATGTGCAGCGCGCTGGGCCGGCGGATCGCGCTGGGCGGGCCGCTCAGGCAGACGCTTGCGCAACTCGCGGCGCAGCGCGAGGCCGGCGACATCAGCCCGGACGAAGCCCGGCGGCTCGATACCGAGATCGAATCGCTGCGTCGGCGCATCGGCCAGGTGCCGTTCCTGGACGAGATCGATCTGCTGATACCGGCACCGGATCAGCGGTGCCGGCGGCCCATGAGTCAGGCGGTGATGTTCTGCCTGATGGACGTGTCCGCCTCGATGGACGAACACAAGAAGCGATCTTGCCAAGCGGTTTTTCACGCTGCTGTTCATGTTCCTGTCGCGCAAGTACGAGCGGTGGAGATCGTCTTCATCCGCCATACAGACGATGCCGACGAGGTCACCGAGGAGCAGTTCTTTCACGACCGCAAGACCGGTGGCACCGTCGTGCAGTCGGCGCTCAAGCTGATGCGCGAAGTCATCGACGATCGCTTTTCGCCCAGCGAATGGAATGTCACGGAGCGCAGGCCTCTGACGGCGATGCCTTTGGCGCCGACCCTGAGAAAAGCCGCGGATTTCGCCGATGAACTGCTGCCGATGGTGCGCCACTTCGCCTATCCTCGAAGTCACCGAGCAGCGCTCGCTGCGCTCGTCGACCCTGGGCGGCCTACAACCGCATAGAGTGCGAGTACTTTGCGATGGTGCAGGCCGAGAATCACCGCGACATCTACCCGGTATTCCGCGAACTGTCTCGCGCCAGATCCAGGGGGCTGGCGCATGAGGGCATCCAGGCCATTGTCGCAGGGGCCGGACTGGACGTTCGATCTGCTGCAGACCTACGACGACGCGATCCGGCAGGTGGCGGTCGAGGAGTTCGGTCTCGATTGCTACCCGAACCAGATCGAGGTGATCGCCTCCGAGCAGATGCTCGATGCCTATGCCTCGGTGGGCCTGCCGATCTCGTATCCACACTGGTCGTTCGGCAAGGAATTCATCCGCAACGAACAGGAGTACGCCGTGGCGCCTGAGGCCTGGCCTACGAGATCGTCATCAATTCCGACCCCTGTATCTCCTACCTGATGGAGGAGAACTCGATGCCCCTGCAGGCGCTGGTCATTGCCCATGCCTGCTACGGTCATAACTCGTTTTTCAAGGGCAACTACCTGTTCCGTCAGTTGACCAATGCCGATGCGATCATCGACTACATGGTGCTGCGCGCCGCTACGTGCTCGATTGCGAGGAACGCCACGGTCAGGAAGCGATCGAGGAGACCCGGATGCCTGCCATGCGCTGATGGATTTTGGCGTGTCCCGCTACCAGCGGCCAAAGCCCTTGTCCGCCGAGCAGGAACGGCTGCGTCACCTCGAGCGGGAGGAATACGCCTGGAAGCGACATGACGAGATCTGAGTACGCTGCCCGTGGCCGACAAGGCGGGCCGATACCTGAAGCAGGCCGTGTTCCCCGAAGAACCGCAGGAGAACCTGCTGTACTCATCGAGAAGTACTACCGCGACTCAAGCCCCGGCAGCGCGAGCTGGTCCGCAGCATCGTGCGCAAGATGGCCCAGTACTTCTACCCGCAGGGCCAGACCAAGGTGATGAACGAGGGCTGGGCGACATTCTGGCACTACACGATCCTGCACCGGCTCTACGACAAGGGCCTGGTCGACGATGGCTTCATGCTCGAGGTGCTGGCCTCGCATACCAACGTGGTGGCCCAGCGCGGTTTCGATCAACGCGGCTATGGCGGCATCAACCCTTATGCGCTGGGCTTTGCGATGTTCACCGACATCCGACGCATCTGCGAGCAACCCACTCCCGAAGACCGGCACTGGTTCCCGGACATCGCCGGCAGCGACTGGCGCCGGACCCTCGATTTTGCGATGCGTAACTACAAGGACGAATCGTTCATCAACCAGTACCTGTCGCCCCGCCTGATCCGCGAGTTCCACCTGTTCGCGATTGCCGACCACGAGCAGGACGACCACCTGACGGTCGACAGCATCCACAACGAGGCCGGCTACCAGCGGGTTCGCAAGCCGCTTTCGCAGCAGTACAACCGTGACGCTCTGCTGCCCGACATCCAGATCGTGCGCTACGAACGCGACGGTGATCGCAGCCTCACGCTGCAACATCGGCGCCACCGCGGTCGTGGCCTGTCGCACGACAGCCGCGCGGTGCTGGAGCACCTGCAACGGCTGTGGGGCTTCAAGGTGCTGGATACCGTCGACGAAGACGGCGACGAGGTTCACTTCGAGGAAATCGGCGGCTAGGGGCCGCTGGCATAATGGCCGAGGGTATCGGCCCCGGTACCTTGGACCTAACCAGCCGGAGAACCCGATGATTGATACCCCTGCCCCGCTGAGCATCGACGTGATCTCCGATGTCGTCTGCCCCTGGTGCTTCGTGGGCAAACGCCAACTCGAGCAGGCCCTGAGCCCAGGGCCGATGAGCACCCGGATGCACCGGCCCCCGAAGTGCGCTGGCACCCGTTCCAACTCAACCCCGACCTGCCCGCCGAGGGGATAGACCGGGCCGACTACCTGAAGATGAAATTCGGCGACCGTGCCGGCGGCAACATGTATGACAACGTACGCCGTGCCGCGGCCGATGTCGGCCTGGATCTGGCGATGGATGACATCGAGCGCCAGCCCAACACGATCCGCGCGCATTCGCTGATCGCGCTCGCCCAGCAGCACAACCAGCAGAAAATGGTCGAGACGCTGTTCGAGGCTTATTTCCAGAAGGGCGTCGACCTGACGTCCGAACAATCGCTGATCGAAACCGCCCGCGAGGCGGGCCTGGCCGAGCCGCTGATCGAGGCGGCGCTGAATGACGAGAGCGTGCACGAGACGGTGCGGGCCGCCGACGCCAACGCGCGCCAGCTAGGCGTGAGCGGCGTGCCGTTCTTCATCTTCAACCAACGGCTGGCCGTGAGTGGCGCGGCCGGCGCGGAAACCCTGGTGCAGGCTTTTCGCAAGGCCAGCGAACCGGCCAACGACGCCGAGGTCAACTCGCCAGATTGAGGCGCCCACCCTGCGAATGACCGATCGGCAATGCCGGTCTGCCGATGATCCCTCGGGCATACGGATTGCTGAACGATCATCGGGCAGCTGAACGCCTTCGCCCGATGATCGAGGCACGTTCCGACCACTGAGCAAGGTGATCGTAATAGCGGCTGTCGATCCGCAGATCGCCGGGTGGACCTGGGCGCTTCAGGGAAGACGGTGCCGTGATTGAGGAAAGAGGCCTTTTTGATCTGTTGGCGACCGAGTTGGGCCGCTCCGGCGACATGTCGTTCTCGGTGATCGCGGTTCGCCTGACTGGCGCCGCGCTCCTTTGCGGTCTGATCGGTTTCGAGCGGGAGGTGGTCAAGAATTCCGCCGGACTGCGCACCACGATGTTGATCGGGCTGGCCGCCGCGACCTACGCTCTGATTACGCTGGAACTGATCTCGACGCCCGCCGTACCCCAGGACGCGCTGCGCGTGGACCCCGTGAGGCTGGTCGAGGCAGTCACCAGCGGCGTGGCGTTCCTGGCCGCCGGGCTCATCGTCTGGGCAAAAGGCCATGTGCACGGCCTGACCACTGGCGCGGGCATGTGGTTGTCTGCGGCCGTCGGGGTGTCGGCCGGACTGGGGCTCTGGAAGATCGCGATGCTCGCAACACTGGCGGGCCTGATCGTTCTGGCTGTCTTGAAAGCCGTTCAACAGAGGATGGGGCTGAAGGAATGAGGCCTGCTGCAGCACCCGCCCGACGACGGAACGCAAGGCAACGGCGGGCACAGAATATGCCCATCGACTTCCGTAGACGGCGTGATCAACCGATCGACATCGGTTCCTTTCATTGCTCGCGCCGCCATGACACGGATGCGTCGAGTATTTGGGAAGCCGCATGAAGCTCGAAAGAATTGAGACACCCGGTATCAGTCACTTTGCCTACGTGCTCGCCGATGGCGCGCAGGCGGCGGTCATCGACCCTTGTCGGGACGTCCAGCCGTACCTGGACTGTGCGCGGCGACTCGACGTTCGCATCAGGTTCATTGTCGAGACACACCGCCAGGAAGACTTTGTCATGGGATCGACCCATCTGGCGCATCGAACCGGCGCCAGGATCGTCAACTCCGGGCACCCCTTGTTCGGTCACGGGGACATCCCACTCGCCGACGGCGAGTCTTTGCAGATCGGCAGCATCCGATTGAAAGTACTCGCAACACCCGGCCATACCCCGGAAAGTACCAGTTACCTCATCCTGGAGGCACCTGGCGCCGACGACTCTTGCGGATGGGGCGTCTTCACCGGAGATACCTTGTTCTACGGGGAGACGGGTCGAACCGACTTGATCGACGAGGAACAGACCGCTGAGAATGCCGGGCTCTTGTACGACTCGGTCAACGGAAGGTTATCGGGTCTGGACGACACCACGCTGGTCCTGCCGGCCCACGGTCCAGGATCGGTGTGCGGGAGCGGCATGCTGGACCTCCCGTGGTCGACCATCGGCGACGAGAAGCGATGCAACCCTGTCTTCAGATGCTCACGAGCGGAATTCGCCAGCCTCAAGGCGGCCAATCCGATGCCTCGGCCGCCCTATTTCCGGAAGATGGAGAAGGTCAACCTGCAAGGCGGCATACCGCCCGTGCTGCACCGGGGGGATCCGCAGCTCTTGTCACCAACCGAACTCGCCTCCCGGGCAAAGGACTATGTGGTCATCGACACCCGCGAGCCTGAGTCGTTTGCCGGTGGTCACCTGCCGGGCAGTTACAGCATCTGGCTCGAAGGCCTGCCGGCCTTTGCGGGATGGCTGGCGCGCCACGCGATGCCCATCGTCCTGGTGGGCCGCAGCAGTTCGATGCTGGACGACGCGGTGGGCCATCTGGCGGGAATCGGGATCGATGATGTCGTCGGCGGGCTTCGCGGCGGCTTTGGCGCCTGGCGGGACGCAGGACTGCCAATCGCCTTCAGCGGTGTGACGACGCCGGAACAGCTAAGAGGCCAATCCGACAGGGGACAGATCCTGGATGTCCGGGAAGTCGAGGAGTTCAAGGCCGGACATATCAGCGGCGCAGTCAACGCCTATGTCGGATATCTCGCCCAAAATCCCGGGTCGCTGTCCCTGAATCCGCAGAGGCCGGTCACCGTCACCTGTTCTGTCGGGCATCGGGCCAGCCTCGCTGTCAGCATTCTGAAGCGCCATGGATTCTCCGATGTTCGAAACCTGCTTGGCGGCATGACGGCCTGGAAGGCCGGGGGATTTCCGGTAGAGGAGGGTCCATGAGAACGCTGACGATCAGAACGCTCGCCATCGCTGCCGTCGGTCTCTCATCGCTGTTGCATCACGCATTCGCAGCAGGCGCAAATGCCCCGATAGCCTCCTACGGTGAGATCGTCCCACTGCCCGGTGCGGGCGTGCAACCGTCGGCGGCGATCGAATACCGGGCGGTGTTCGACCTGACCAAACCCGCCGATGACCCGGCCTCGCCGCTCCCCGGCCTCGTCCAGCTTGCCAAGGCGGTCAATCTCTTTGCGTTTGCGGGCACTCCGCTCTCCCACCTGCGCCTGATCGCGGTCATCCATAGCGATGCCACTACCGCGGTGCTCGATGAGCAGCATTATCAGCAGGCCTACCAGCGCCCCAACCCGAATCTGCCGCTGATCGCGCAACTGCGCCAGGCAGGGGTTCAGGTCCACGTGTGCGGGCAGGCGCTGCACGAACACAAGATCGATCACCAGGCAGTTGCCTCCGATGTGCAGATCGACCTGTCAGCGCTGACGACGATCATCGGCTATGGCGTCAATGGCTATCCCGTTCTGAGCCGATAGCCGTGACCGAGCGATGAGCAGGCCTGCACCGGAGAGTTTGCCGAACACCCGATGGCATTTGCTGTTCAGGCTGGCGGTTCTTGCGTCTTGCTCGTAGTTCCCGCTCGATCCGCAGGGGACGACAGACAGGATCCGGGAGACACGGGTCATCCCGATCGGCATCGTCGATGCATCGGCCCGGGTCCCCCGTCCCAGGCGATTGCCCGACTCGAACGCACGCTGCAGGCCGGCAGTCACTTCGAACACGGGGATGCGCAGATCATCCTGAACGCGGTCGTGACGGGATCTGCAAGGGGTTCCAGCCAGGCCATGAAGACAGCACGGCATAGCCGGGGAGTTGGATGGCGATTCGATCGCGCGCGATGCGCTCGAGCTCGACGCGGCGCGGCGCGCGGCATTTCCCGGGGCGACGATCAAGATGCGGGAAACCGGCCGCTTCATCGCCGTCCGGATCGCCATCGACGAGCCCTGCCTCGCCGAGCTGGAGCACCGGGTTCCCCGCCCTGGGCGTGCCTGGTGTCTCGAGACCGTGAGTTTTGTGAAAACCCACCCGACGCGGCGCGGCCGAGCTCTCTGGCACGAGGCCGTGCCAGCGAAATCGAAGGCCCGACAGATCGCCCGACGATCCGCCGGGCACCGCCATCAGCCGACGATGGTCCGAGTTGCCAGGGCGCCGCGGCTGCCCATCGCGTTCGCGCCCTCATGCCGGGTCGCGATCGGCAGGCGACCCGACCTTTCCTCCGGTTCGGTGACACGCGCTTTCGCACCCGACAACCAGGCACAGGTCACGGCCGCCAGGTAGGGCACTGCCTGCAGCGCCAGGATGCTCATCCACAGCGCACTCTCGATGTGATCGGCCTTGCGGGTGACCGCCATGCCGATGATGCAGAGGGTCATCGCCAGCAGCAGGCCCGCTTCCTCGCGGGCCATGCCCACGGCCTTGCCGAACCGGCTGGCGGCCAGCGCGGCCATCCAGCCCGACTCGCGGCGCCTGCCGCCAGCCGCGCCCGCCCCCTTGGCCGTGATCTCGAACACCGCGCTGCGGCCGGTGAGGCCGGCGAACACCCCGGTGGCAATACCGTGCGACAAGCCCATGCCGGCCACCGCCGCACCCAGCGAGTCCTTCAACGAACACGGCACCCGGGCCCAGTAGAGCAGCGGCCCCATCACGGCTTTGCCGGCGAAGAACACGAAGACCGGCAGCATGAACAGCAGGATGGGCAGGCTGACCAGGTGCGGCACCGCCATGATGCCGATGGTCCAGAACATCGCGGCGAAGGCGAACACCAGGTGCAGCGCGTCCCCGAACCAGGACATCCAGCCGGCGACGAAGTGATAGCGTTGTGCCGGGGTCAGCCTGGCTCCCTGGGCCTTGCCGCGCCAGGTGAGCAGCTCGGCCGCATGACCGCGCAGGATCTGCATGCCGCCCTGGGCCCAGCGGCGCCGCTGCTTGCGAAAGGCGGCGAAGTGGTCGGGGGTCAGGCCCTGGCCCATCACCTCGTCGACATAGACACTGCTCCAGCCGGCCTGCATCAGCCGCAGCCCCAGCTCGGTGTCCTCGCAGATGCACCACTCGGACCAGTTGCCGTGGGCGCGCAGCAGATCGGCGCGCACCAGCATCATCGTGCCGTGCTGGATGATGGCATCACGCTCGTTGCGGTGGTGCATGCCGATCCGGAAAAAGCCGTCGAACTCCCAGTTCATCATCCGCTGAAAGACCTGCCGCCCCCAGTCGCGGTGCGCCTGGGGTGCCTGGACGACGGCAACGCCGGGCTCGAAGTGACCCACCAGGTCGCGCAGCCAGTTCGGGCGCACCAGATAATCGGCATCGACGACGCCGATGATCTGCGCATCGGGACTGGTCTGGGACAACGCGAAGTTCAGGGCGCCCGCCTTGTAGCCGGGCCACTTGGGCAGGTGGAAGAACCGGAAGCGCTGGTCCAGCCGGGCCACGTGCTCCTGCACCGGGCGCCACATCGCCTCGTCGCGGGTGTTGTTGTCGATGACCAGCACCTCGAAGTTCTGGTAATCGAGCGCGAGCAGGCTGTTGATCGTCGCGATCACCATGTCGGGCGGCTCGTTGCAGCAGGCCAGGTGGATCGACACCTTCGGCTGGGGCAGGTGCGCGGGCAGGGGCTTCGCCGCGAAACGCCGACCCAGATTGCCGCGCCAGAACATCTCGGCAAACTCGAAGCCGTTGGCCAGCAGGATCAGCACCATCAGCAGGACGCTGGGCACCAGCACGGCCACGCCTATCCAGTCGACCGGTCGCAGGTAATACTCGAAGGGTATCGCCAGCAACCAGATCACCAGCGACGCGCCCCCTGGATGAGCGCGGCGAAGAACAGGCGGCTGGGCAGGCGCATGCCTGGAAAGCGGCGCAGGAACAGGAAGATCGGCCCTGCGGCGAGCAACGACGCCAGCGACGCCTTGAGCAGCCAGTTCGGATCGGAGGGAATGGGCCCGGCGAGCGGGAACTTCATGTCGCGCGAGGCGTCCATCATGCCCCAGTAGGAGCCGACGCGACCCTCGGTGGCGCGCTTCCAGGGCTGGTCGACCGCTTCCATCATGAAGTAGTCGAGATTCATGCCGGCCGTGCGGGCCAGGAACTGGCGGATGAACACCGCCTGCGACACACGGTTGGCACCGGCGCCATCGAAGCGATCGCCCTGGCTGGGCCAGCCGATCTCGCCGATCACCACCTGCTTGCCCGGAAACCGCTGGCGGACCTCTTCGAGCCGCTGGAACGCGTAATCGACGGCCACCGCGTGCGGCACGCCTTCCCAGTACGGCAACAGGTGCACCGCGATGTAGTCGACATGATCGGCCAGGCGCGGGTTGCGCAGCCAGACATGCCACGGCTCGGCGGTCGACACCGGGACGTGGGCGCGCCGCCGCACCTGGTCGAGGTAGCCGATCAGCTCGTCGGTGGTGACCAGGCCATGGAGCAGACTCTCGTTGCCGACGATCAGGCGTTCGATGTTGCGATGGTTCTCGACCGCGAGCACCGCCGCGTCGATCTCGCGCTGGTTGTTTTCGGGGCGCGTGTCGATCCAGACCCCGGCCGTCAGCTTCAGGCCGACGGCATTGGCCAGCGCGGGCAGCCGGGGCATCTCGCTGGAGCTATAGGTGCGCAGGCGATCGGTGCGGGTGGCCATCACCTGCATGTCCTTTTGCAGGCTCTCCTCGCTGGGGAAGCGACCCTCGAGCGGGCTGTCCCAACGCTGGAACCCGTTGTACGCCATCCCGGCGATGCTGCCCTGGAAGTCGGGTGCGGACACCGACGGATGGCTGATCGCCCAGACGGCCAGGTTGAGTGCCAGGATGGTGATCGTGAGCAGCACGGCGAGGCCGGACTTCTGGCGACCGGCCCGGGGTGGGCGATCGAGCTCCGGGGTTTCGGGCGGACGCATTTGTCGGCCGGGCTGCGCGACATGCCCGCCTGCCAGTTGCCCCGATCCTTCACCGGTACCGAAACCGGTTACGCTGTCGATTCTCATCCTCTGTTCCTGCTGGTCATCTTTGTCACTCGATCCACAGCGGGCAACACGCACGCTGGCGCCAACGCAGGATCGCGACGCCATTGCCGCGGTCCCGAGTCTCCCGTTCCTCGAGCATTCGATCTGTTGTTGCGCCTGCTGGTCGACGCCTGATGTATTGGTCGGTTCATCGTCGCCGCCGGCCGGGCGTAGAACGCCGGCGAGGGGCTTGCGATGACGGTGGGCAAAATAAGCGAAAATCCCCAGTCCGACGAAAAATAGTCTACGGCAAGGCATTCCTCGGGATTGGGTAATTGTGTAAGTGATCGTATCGATCCCGCTGGAGATCCCCGTCCGTGCAGCAACGCTTCAAATGGGTGCTTGTCATCGTGGTCGCCTGCATCGTCCTGGTGCTTGCGGCGCTCGCCGACCAGGCCCGTCTCATCCCCGTCGAAACGGCCTCAAAGGCCCGTGTGGCCTGCCTGTCGTACGCGCCGTACCGACTCGCCGGCGAGACGCCTTTCGATCCCACGCACCGCGTCTCGGCACAGCGCATCGAAGCGGACCTGCTGCTGCTGCGCAAGCTCACCAATTGCGTGCGCACCTACGCGGTGGACCAGGGCCTGGACCAGCTGCCGGCGATTGCCGAGAAGCTCGGGATGCAGGTTTTGCTGGGCATCTGGATCGGCCGCGATGTCAGGAACAATGACCGGCAGATCGAGCTCGCGATCCGCACCGCGCGCGCGCACCCGTCGTCGATTCGCACGGTGATCGTCGGCAACGAGGTCTTGCTGCGCCAGGAACAATCGCCAGAACAGTTGGCCGCCTACCTCGATACCGTGCGCAATGCACTCGACATTCCAGTGACTTACGCCGATGTGTGGGAGTTCTGGATGAAGAACGACACACTGTCACGGCATGTCGATCTGGTCACCGTGCACATCCTGCCCTACTGGGAGGACGAACCGGTCGGCATTGCCGCCGCCGTCGATCATGTGGTGGATATCCACCACGAGGTCGCCCGACATTTCGCACCGCTCGAGGTTCGGATCGGCGAGACCGGTTGGCCCAGCCAGGGCAGGATGCGCGGCCCGGCAAGGCCCGGACTGGTCGAACAGGCCACCTTCGTTCGTCAGTGGATGAATGCCGCCGATCGGGAAAAGATTGATTACAACCTGATTGAAGGTTTCGACCAACCCTGGAAGCGTCGACTCGAGGGCGCGATGGGTGCGGGCTGGGGCGTGTTCGATTCTGACGGGCTGGCCAAGTTCGCTTTCGACGGTCCGGTGGCGGCCCGCGCCGACGGCCTGGCGCCGTCGGTGATCGCCGGCCTCGCCGGCTTGCTGCTTGCCGGCCTGCTCTACGCGGTTTTCCTGCGCCTGAACGCCTCGGCGGCACAGCGCTCGGACGGGGGCTTTCGACTCGTGGGACTCACCGGCCTGCTGATCGGCCTGCTGCTGCCCTGGCAGTGGCACGTGTTGTCCGCCTGGAACCGTTTCTGGCCGGAATGGCTGGCTGCCGGCACGTTCACTTTGCTAGGCAACCTGATGTTGCTGATGGTCGTCTGGCGGGTCGGCCAGCAGATCGACCAGGCGCAGCGCGCGCCGTCGCCGATACCCGGCCGGATCATCGGCCTGTTGGTGCACGCACTGCTGTTCGGCACGGCGCTGTTCATGATCCTGCACGCGTTCGACGATCGCTACCGGGGGTTTCCGGTGCCGCTGTACGTGGCGCCCGCGGTGGGTTTCCTGCTGGCCCGCCTGAGCGGCCCCTGGCTGCCGGTGCAAACCAGCGCCAGCCGCCTGCTCGCGCTGGTAGTCGCCGCCTGCCTGCCCTGGCTGGTCTGGCAGGCCGGCCACGAGAACCTTCAGGCGCTGGGCTTTCTAAGCCTGCCGGCGGCGATGGCCGCTTTGTCGTTGTGGCCGGCGCGGGCCAGAATGCCCAGCAACCAGCCAGCCGCAGCCGGCTCGACCGAATAAAGGACGATGCCGGCCGCGCCGCCGGCAATCGCCAGACCGGCCACCAGCACATTGCGGCCGGGCCAGGCGAGCACGCCGGCGGCCAGCGCGAACCAGCCCAGCCGCTGCCCGGTGAACATCCGGATCAGCGTCGCACGGAGCCGGCAGGCCGGATCGTCCGGCTGGGCAACACACTGCGCCGCCCATGACGCCGGCTCGACCAACTGATAACGCAGCACCATCGCGGCCACCAGCACGAGCGCCGTCAGTGCCAGCCACGGCCACAGCCCGGCCACCGAGGCGGTCGGCGAGGGCGGGTCGGCACGGGCGGTGGGCGGGGTCGAGGCAGAATCCATGGCGGGGTCCGGTCCGACCGGGTCGGCGGCCAGATGATGATCAGGAGAATTGAACAGTGAACAAGCCCACCAGTACAGCCTGGCAGCCAGTGGTCGATTATGCCCATGCCCACCAGAGCCAGTGGTCGCGCGACCCGCAGGCCGACGCCGCATCATTCGGCATCCACCAGGCCGATGATCCGCCCCACAACCGCCTGCTCGGTCCGGTGTTTGCCCGCGGCCCGGCCTCGGGGGTGATCATCGTCGACGGACAGGAGCGCTGCGCCTGGGGAGAACCGGATCGCCCGGACATGACCTTCAGCGTCACCAAGACCTACCTGGCGCTGACCGCCGGCCTGGCGTTCGATAGCGGCCTGCTACCCGACCTGCACGAACCGATTGCGCGCCGCCTGCCCGGGCTGGGGTTCGATGATCCACACAACTCGCAGGTCACCTGGGAGCAGATGCTGCAATTCACCAGCGAATGGCAGGGAAGCTGCTTCGGGGTACCCGACACCGTCGACCATCACCGCCGCGCCGGCTTTCAGCCGCCTGCCGACGATGGGCCGCGCAAGGGCAGTCCGCGTGCACTGCAGGCGCCCGGCACCTTCTGGGAATACAACGACGTGCGCATCAACCAGTTCTCGCTGGCGCTGCTGCACCTGTTCGGCAGGCCGCTTCCCGAGGTCTTTGGCGAAGCCATCATGCAGCCGCTGGGTGCCAGCGACACCTGGCACTGGCACGGCTACGACAACAGCTGGGTGGACATCGGCGGGCGGCCGATGCAGAGCGTTCCCGGTGGCGGGCACTGGGGCGGCGGCATGCGGATCGCCGCGCGTGACCAGGCGCTGGTCGCCCGGATGATGCTCGAGGGCGGCCGCGCGGGCGGGCGGCAATTGGTCTCGCAGGAATGGCTGCGGCGGATGGTGACCCCGTGCGCGATCGCCCCTTTCTATGGCTACTTCACCTGGCTGAACCAGGGTCACCGGCCGGTGCCCTCGGCCGCGCCCGACGACTACTTCGCGGTCGGCGTCGGTGCCCAGGTGATCTGGCACAGCCCGCAACGCAACATGGTGGCGGTGCTGCGCTGGTTCGACTTTGCGGCACTCGAGGGCATGGCCGCCCGGATCGACTCGGCGCTGGCGGGCTGACAGTCGGGGCGGCCAGCCGGCTCACGCGCCGCTGCGAATCGCGGCCAGAACCCGCTGGCGCAGCGGCGAATCAGCATCGTCGGCGAACTTGCGGGCGAAAAAGCGGCCGCTGGCCATGATGCGGTCAAAGTCGGATGGCTCGAACCAGCCGGGCCGGGCGTCGACGAAATCGTTGACCAGGTGGTTGCCGGGCCCATGGCGCAGCGCGCTGTTGCGAAACAGCGTGGCGATCAGCACCTCGTCGGCGAACGGGATGCGCGAGAACCAGGCGACGATCGCGGGCTCTTGCAGGCCCCGCAGCAGGTGTTCGCAGGCCCGCCGGTTCGCACCGAACCAGGTCCCGCCGACCCAGGGCTCGAAGCCCCGTTTGAACGGATGGGGCCCGAGCCCCCGGCCGACGCCAACCTGGCCAGCGCCAGGCCCAGCAGCGGCCCGGGCCGGGAACCGGCGCCGGCGTCGACGACCCGCAGTTGCAGGTTCGAGCGCATTTCCAGGTGAGCATGCGCGCTGTACCGGGCCACGTAACCCTTGAGCAGGGCCGCGCGCGCCACGAACCCGCCGGAAGGAAGATCCTGTACGCGTAGTTGGCCATGGCGTCGGGGTCCTCGCGGACCGCGATCGCATCGAAATGCACATCCGCGTCGCTGCTGCCGACGTGGCGCGCGAAATCGGCCATCGAGCGCACGGGCAGGCAGGTCGGGCTGAGTAACTGGAAATACTCGGCATCGGTTGTGTGCAGGACATGGGCCAGAAGCCGGGTCAGCCCGGCGGTGAACCCCCAGTCATCCCAGCCGGTGCGGGCCGGTTCGGGCACGAACCGGGCGTTTGGCGCAGCCACCTGGAACTTTGGGGTTTGCGAGAAATCATGGTGGATGAACACCGGGAAAGGCGCGAGCGAGGCGGACAACTGCGACACGGTTGCCGGCGCATGCACGGCCGACATGATCCCGAAGACGATTTTCTTCATGTTTGAACCAATGGTTACTGATGCTGCGCAAGAAAAGTCGGGACTCGTCCGGCTAAAGTCACCGATTGTCGCAATCCCCGGCCTGCCGTCAAAACTTCCTTGATTTTTGGGTGCCGCTCATCAACATTATCGACTCCAAGGCAATCCAGCGCCCCACTGCGACATCGGGCCGGATGCCATACTCCTTCGCCAGGGCCCTGGCCGACCCGTTACCACGTCTCGAGCTCAACCTTCTCCTCCCTCTCCAGTAACCCTTGGAACACCAATGAATGATTCAGTAAGCGGCGGGCTATTCATCGAGCCTTCAGGGTTGATGGCCCCCATTGCCAATCACCTTGGCAACTGCCGTTTCTGTGGCACCGAGATCCGCCACATCGTCGCCGACCTGGGCATGCAACCGGTGGCCAACGCCTACCGGCGGCCCGAGGAGGCCAACCGGATGGAGCCGTTCTTCCCGTTGCGGGCCCTGATCTGTTCCCACTGCCTGCTGGTCCAGGCACAGGAGTTCCAGTCGGCCGAGGCGCTTTTCCCCGAGGACTACGCGTATTTCTCGTCGTTCTCCGATTCCATGCTCATGCATGCCAAGACTTACGCCCACAAGATGATCGATCGCTTCGAGCTGGATGAATCGAGCCGGGTGGTCGAGATCGCCTGCAACGACGGTTACCTGCTACGCTGGTTCCACGAGAAGCGCATCCCGGTGCTGGGCGTCGAGCCGGCGGCCAACACCGCCCGGGCGGCCGCCACGCTGGGCATTCCGGTCAACGTCGGCTTCTTCGGGGTCGATACCGCCACAGCGCTGGTCAAGAGCGGGGTGCGCGCCGACCTGATGCCGGCCAACAATGTCGTGGCCCACGTGCCGGACATCAACGACTTCATCGAGGGCTTCCGGATCCTGCTCAAGCCCCAGGGCGTGGCGACGTTCGAGTTCCACCACGTGCTCAACCTGCTGCGCCTGAACCAGTTCGACACGATCTACCATGAGCATTATTACTACCACTCGCTGCTGACGTTCACCGAGATCCTGCGCCATCACCAATTGCAGGTATTCGATGTCGAGAAGCTGTCCACCCACGGCGGCTCGCTGCGGGTCTATGCCCAGCATGTCGATTCCGGCGTGCAGCCGGTCAGTCCCCGGGTCGAGGCCTTGCGCATCGAGGAAACCGAGGCCGGGCTGGACAAGGTCGAAACCTATCTGGGCCTGAACGAGCGCGTGCGCAAGATGAAGCACACGCTGCTGTCGGTGTTGATCGAAGCCAAGAAGCAGGGCAAGACCATCGCCGCCTACGGTGCGCCGGCCAAGGGCAACACGCTGCTCAACTTCGCCGGCGTGCGGACCGACTTCGTCGACTACGTGGTCGATCGCAACCCGGCCAAGCAGAATCACTTCCTGCCTGGCACGATGATTCCCATCCTCGCGCCCGAGCATGTCTTCGAAACCCGGCCCGACTACCTGCTGGTGCTGGTCTGGAACCTCATCGACGAGGTCAAGGAGCAGATGAGCGGGATTCGCGAATGGGGCGGGCAGTTCCTCGTGCTGATGCCCGAAGTGGAACTCAGCTGACCCCAACCGGGCCGCACCTCGCGGTGGGGCCCGTGTCACCCGGACCCCGCCCTTGAATTCTCCCGATCTTCCCACCGACCCCGACCTGCGGCATCCCTGGCAGACAGGCCGTGCCGGCAGCGGCAGAACTGGCGACGCTCTGCGAAGGGCTGTATCCGATCGCCCGCAGCCTCACCGCCCGGGGTACGCCAGACCCTCACGCTGCTCGAGCGGGCGATGCAGGCCGGTCCCGGCAGGCCGGTGCAACTGGCCTGCGACGAAGTGCCTTCCGGCACCCAGGTGTTCGACTGGCAGGTACCGCGCGAGTGGCAGGCGCGCGAAGCCTGGATATGCGGCCCCGATGGCAAGCGCCGCGCCGAGTTCGCCCGCCACAACCTGCACCTGGTCGGTTACAGCACACCGGTGCGCGAAACGATGCCGCTTGCCCGGTTGCAGCAACACCTGCACAGCCTGCCGGATCACCCCGACTGGATCCCGTATCGGACCAGTTACTACAACGAGACCTGGGGATTCTGCCTGACCGACACCGAGCGCCGGGCACTGCCCGACGGTGACTACGAGGTCTGCATCGACACCACGCTCGAGAACGGCCACCTGACGCTCGCCGAGGTGCTGGTGCCGGGCGCCAGCGAACGCGAAGTGCTGGTCTGCACCCACGTCTGCCACCCGTCGCTGGCCAATGACAATCTGTCGGGGCTGGCCGTGGCCACCGGGCTGATCCGCGCGCTGCGCAGCCGCGACAACGCGCTCAGCTATCGCTTCCTGTTCCTGCCTGCGACGATTGGGGCGATCGCCTGGCTGGCCCGCAATCCGCAAACCCGACAGCGTGTCGAGCATGCGCTGGTGTTGTCCAACCTGGGCGATGCCGGTGGATTTCACACAAGCTGAGCCGGCCCGGCGACAGCCGGCTCGACCAGGCATTCAGCCACCTGTTCGCCACCGAGCCGTCGCTGAGCGGGGCCCAGACCGAGGAGTTCAGCCCCTACGGCTATGACGAGCGCCAGTTCAACAGCCCGGGCATAGGGATCGCCGCGGGCTGCATCATGCGCACCCCGCACGGCCGCTACCCCCAATACCACACCAGTGCCGACAACCTGTCGTTCCTGTCGCCGGGCGCGCTGATGCAATCGCTGCACTTGTGCCTCGCCGCGTTCGACATTCTCGAGCACGATCGGGCCTGGATCAACCTGAACCCGAACTGCGAACCGCAACTGGGCAAGCGGGGGCTTTACGCCCCGATGGGGGGCGAGAACGACAGACGCACCCACCAGCTGGCCATGTTGTGGGTGCTCAATTTCTCGGATGGCGATCACCGCCTGCTCGAGATCGCCCGTCGTGCCCGGATGCCGTTTTTCCGGATTCGTGACGCAGCCCAGGCGCTGCTGAACGCTCAACTGCTGAGAGCCGCCGATGAATGATGCCACTCCCCGAACCTTGCTCGAATCGCAAGACGCCCAGCCGCTCCAGGGCTGGCAACCCGACCCGGTCTCCGAGGCCTGGCGCGAGCGCGCCCACCGCGCGATCCCGGGCGGCTGCCACACGGCCGCCAAGGGCGACGACCAGTTTCCGGCGACGGCGCCGGCGTTCATCGCGCGCGGCAAGGGTTGCCATATCTGGGACCACGAGGGACGCCAGTACATCGAGTACGCGATGGGCCTGCGGGCGGTGACGCTGGGCCATGCCTGGCCCAGCGTGATCCAGGCCGCAATCGATGCGATGCAGCTGGGCAACAACTTCAACCGCCCGACCCGCCTGGAGGTCGAGTGTGCCGAGCGCGCGCTGGAGCTGCTGCCCAATGCCGAGATGGTCAAGTTCACCAAGGACGGCTCGACCGTGATGACGGCCGCCCTCAAGCTTGCGCGCGCCTACACCGGTCGCGACAAGGTGGCGATCTGCCAGAACAGCCCGTTCTTCTCCTACGACGACTGGTTCATCGGCACGACCGGCATTCCCAGCGGCATCCCCCAGGCGATCAAGGACCTGACGCTGCGCTTCGAGTACAACCGCCTGGACACCCTGCAGGCGCTGTTCGACCAATATCCGGGCCAGATTGCCTGCGTGATGCTCGAACCCGCCCGTACCGACGAGCCGCAGGACGACTTCCTGAAAAAGGTCGGCGAGCTGTGCCGCAACGAAGGGGCGGTCTACGTGCTCGACGAAACCATCACTGGTTTTCGCTGGCATCGCCACGGTGCCCAGCACGTGTACGGCGTGACCCCCGACCTGAGTTGCTTTGGCAAGGCGATGGCCAACGGGTTCTCGATCTCGGCGCTGGCCGGCAGGCGCGAGCTGATGGAGTTGGGCGGCATCCGCCACAAGCACGCCGACCGGGTCTTCCTGCTCTCGACCACCCACGGCGCCGAGAGCCCCAGCCTGGCCGCGGCGATGGAAACGATGCGCATCTACCGCGACGAGCCGGTGACCGAGCATCTCGAGGCGATCGGCAACTCGCTGCGTCGCAAGCTGCAGCCGGTGATCGACGCCAACGGCCTGACCGAGCAGATCAAGCTGGCGGGGCGCGGCTGCAGCCTGATGTTCTCGACGCTGGACGCCGACCTGAAGCCCTCGCAACCGCTGCGCACGCTGTTCATGCAGGAGATGATCCGGCACGGTGTGCTGGCCACGAGCTTTCTGACCAGCTACTCCCACCAGGAGGCCGACATCGACAAGACGGTCGAGGCTGCGGCGCTGGCCTTGCCGGTTTACCGGCGCGGACTGGACGAAGGCACCGACCACCTGCTGATCGGCCAGCCTTCGGCGCCGGTTTACCGTCCCAGAAACTAAGGACCCCCACGGTGAGCGCCGTGCGCTCGCCTGCCCCCGGGGCGGCTGCCGGGGTTTGACGCGCGGCCATTTGACGCGGATCAAGATCGGCACCGGTTTCCTGGCGCAGCATGAGGCTGGGCATTTCTTGGTCTTGCCGCCAATGCAAGGCGCCGACGCAACGTGGACTCGATGAACAGCATCCTGGTCGCGACCGACTTTTCCGAGCGCTCGGATCGCGCGTTGCGCCGCGCGACGATGCTCGCCAAGCAAACCGGCGCGACGATTGCTCTCGTCCATGTCATCGATGACGACCAGCCCTACTGGATCATCGAGACCGAACGCAAAGCCAGTGCCAGGCTGCTGGGCGAACAGGCAACGACGCTGCGCGACATGGATGGCGTGACATGCGAGGCGCACGTGGTCGTCGCCGCGCCGTTTGCCGGAATCGTCAAGGCGACCCAGACAACCGCCGCCGATCTGCTTGTCGTCGGCCCGCATCGGCGCCAGGTGCTTCTCGATGTCTTCATCGGCACCACCGCGGAGCGCACGATCCGCTCCGTCGATTGCCCGGTGCTGATGGTGAATGCACCACCGGTAGGCGCCTATCAGCAGATGCTGCTGACAACCGATCTATCACCGGCATCCGGATCTGCGATCAGTACTTTCGCGTCGCTGGGAATCGCAGGCCGGGCTGATCTTGCACTGCTCTACGTTTTCCACGATCCGGCACTCGGCCTGTCCAGGGCACACACGATGCTCAAGGACGATGAGAATCCGGCCTACCGGAAAGCACTAGACACCGCCCGACGCGACCTGGCCGGATTCGTGGCCGCGCTTGACCGCAAGCCCGATGTGCCGATGCGGCAGATCCTTCGTCATGAGAACACCCGGCCGGCGCACGAGATCCAGAACGCTGCCCGAGAGGCCGCGGCGGACCTGATCGTGATCGGCACGCAGGGCAGGAGCGGTCTACGACGGCTCGTGCTAGGCAGTGTTGCCGAGGAAGTGCTGCGCGACGGCCGGCAGGATGTTCTCGTGATTCCTCCAGGAGCGCTTCGCCGTTCCGAAACCGCTTAGGCCAGTGTCCGCGGGTTGGCAGCACCCGTCATGGTCAGGCGCGCCCGAGGGTGGCCACCCGGTGGGAAAAGATCAGGACGTCGCGCTCCTTCGAGCCGCAGAGGACGCGCCCGCTGGATTCTCGATGGCCGCAGCGCGCCGTGGCTTCTTCAGTTGGGCGGCTGCATCATCTGCAAGCGATCCATCATCATCTGCATCATGGACTGCATCAAGCCCATACGTTGCTCCATCATCTGCTGGCGCGCTGCCATCTCTTCGGGCTTGCCCATCATCTGGCCAGATTGACCTGGCATTCCCCCCTGCATCGAACCCATGCCACGGGGCTCCATGTTCCTCATCATGGCCATGCCGTCCTGCATCGTCTTCATGTGATCAGCCATCACCGCCTGACGTGCCTCGGGGGTTTTCGCATTGCGTCATACTTTTCATGCATCTCCTGCATGGCTTTCATCTGGGACCGCATATCCGGCATTCCCGCCATGTTGCCCATGCCGCCCATTCCCTGGCGCGCCTGAGTCGGTTTGTCCGACGACATACATGCAACGACCAATGGCGCCGTTGGATGATGACGATCATGATTTCCGGCGTCCCCGGCCCAAACCGTGACGCCGGTCCCGGCCAGGCCGAGGACGGAGGCTATCGAGATCAAACGAACGAGTTTCATGTCGGACTCCCAAAACCGGTCAGACTGAAACAATGATGGCCGATCGAGCCACTGATCGCATCGCCACCTCCGATTCAGGGTGCGTCTGCGCCCACGTGACCAGGTACCTGGCTGCACTATGGCAAGCTGCTCTAAACACCAGCGTGACAATTGGATTACGTTTACGTCATCTTGAACGCCTGACTCGTCAGCCAAGACCGAGACAGGCGAACGTCCAAGGGATCCGATCCCCGACCCAAGGCGGCGCGCCATGCCCGCCCCCCAAGGCCACGCCGAGCACACATCGATGACGTGCCGCTCAATCCTCTCGCAGATCAATGCCGCGCAGACGCAACGCGTTCCCAATCACCGAAGCCGAGCTCAGGCTGTCACTGACGCGGCGATGAGTGGCGACAGCAACCAGCCGGTGATCGGGAACAACACCCCTGCAGCAAGTGGGACACCTAACGAGTTGGCCAGAGAGGAACGCAAAGCCGAGGTTCTGCTTCATATTGGCCACGGTGGCAACAGACAACGCACGCGCGGTTGCGATGCGCGCAGATCTCCAGCAGTGAGCGTGAGCTGCGCACTGTTCATGGCCACATCTGTGCCAGTGCCCATTGCAATGCCGACATCGGCGCGGGCCAGTGCAGGGGCATCGTTGATACCATCACCGGCCATCGCGACAATGCTGCCCTCGGACTGAAGCTTCTCGACCAGTTTGAGTTTGTCGGCGGGTTTGACTTCACCGTGCACTTCGTCGATTTGCCAGGCGCTTTGCGACTCCGCGTGCCGTCGTCAGACCGTCGCCCGTGGCCATCACGACGCGTAGACCGGCCCGGCGCAAGGACTTCAGGGCATCATGATGGTGGCCTTGATGGGATCCGACACGGCGAGCAGACAGCCAGAGGGTCCCATCAACCGCCAGAGTGCATGACACTCGCGCCTTGGCTTCAGCAATTCTTCGGCCTGGGACATCAGGGGCTCTACCGAGATTCCGAGCTGTTCCATCAGGGCCGTGTTTCCCAAGGCCAGTGACATGTCGTCCACCCGTGCCACGGACGCCGATGCCTGATTCGGAATCGGAGCTGCTCCGGTTTGGACGGCTTCAAACCTTGCTCATTGGCGGCGGCGACTACAATGGCCGCAGCCAATGGGTGCTCGCTGCGGTCCAGGCTGGCCGCGGCGTAGCACCTCTTCTTCCTTGTAGCCGTCTGTCGCCACGGCGCGTTCAAAGGTCGGACGCCCTTCGGTTAGCGTACCCGTCTTGTCAACGATCAGAGTGTCAACCTTGCGCAGATTCTCGATCGCCGCGGCGTCGCGAAACAACACCCCATTGGTCGCGCCTTTGCCGGTGGCGACCATGATCGACATCGGGGTGGCCAACAACGCACAAGGGCAGGCAATGATCAGGACGGCAACGCGTTGATTAGTCCGTATACCCAGCTTGGTTGCGGGCCAAAAACCCCAGGCAGAAGGACACCAGGGCAGTACCCACCACCGTCACGACAAAGTAGCCCGCCACCACATCGGCCAGGCGCTGCATCGGAGCACGTGAGCGCTGCGCCTGGGCCACCATCTGCACGATCTGCGACAAGACGGTTGCCGAACCGACGTGCTCGGAGCGCATCACCAGCGCACCGCTGGTGTTCATGGTGGCGCCTATCAGCTTGTCGCCAGTACGCTTGGTCACCGGCAACGGCTCGCCCGTGAGCATGGATTCGTCCAGCGCGCTGCTGCCTTCGACGACGATGCCATCGAAACCGGCACTTTCTCACCCGGGCGAACGCGCAGTTGGTCACCCACGTGCACATTCGACAACGGCACGTCCTCTTCGCTGCCACATCGGCATTGATACGTCGTGCGGTCTTGGAGCCCGACCGTGGCGACTTGATGGCCGCCGACGTCCCGATGGGCCTTCAACTCGAGAATCTGTCCCAACAGGTCAGCGAGATGATCACCGCGGCGGCTTCGAAATAGACCGCAACCCGTCCATCGATGATGAGGTCGCCGGAAACACCTGAGGTGCCATCGTAGCGACTACGCTGTAGACGAAGGCAACGGCTGGTGCCCAGCCCGATCAGTGTCCACATGTGGGGCTGCGGTTGATCACCGACTGCAGGCCACGCTTGTAGAACGGCAAACCAGCCCACATCACTACTGGCAGGGTCAACACGAGTTCGACCCAGTTCTGGGTGTCATATCAAAACAGGCTCAATTGATGACCGCCCATCGCCAACGGTGGTGATCAGGTGGTGGCAAGGTCCACCAGAAGCGGCGCGTGAAGTCGATCAGTTCCGGATTGTCACCATTATTAAAGTCGGCATCATGGGCTCAAGGCTCATCCCGCATTTGGGACAAAATCACCAGGACGATCCTGGCGTATTTCAGGGTGCATGGGGCAGGTGTAGACCGTGCCGGGCGCACGGCTGCGGTTGCGATTGCGCGCCGTCACCTGCTGCTTGAAGGTATCTGCCCGGATCGGCAGCAAATTTCGCTTGGCAACTCGCGCTTTAAAGTAGTGTGGATGGTCTTTGTGGGTCAGGCGATGGACGGATTTCGCCGTCACGTTCATCCCGCAGACGGATCCTTCAAAGGCTTTCCGACATCCGCGGCAAAGTCATGCCCCTGATGGTCGTGACGGTATTGTTCGTGACCTTTTGCATTGGCGGACGACTCCATCACTTTCTCCTTGCCTATGTCAGCGATGCGACGCCTGGTCGCCATGTCCTGCTTGATCATGGAACAGGTGCATGACCAGGCAGGCCGGGAAAGCCAGGTATATCCAGTTGCCCGTTACGGGCCTCGAATGATGACGACACCGTGCGGAAATCAGCACATGACGGACACATGACAATCCTGTCATGTGTCCGTCATGTCGTCGGCGAGGAGCGGACGGCCGCACTTGTCCAGTACCCGGCGCAGCCTGACAGAGCGCCCGCATCCGCGCCGAGCACAGAGCCTGGAAATCGAATGAAATTGCTGGTGGTCGAAGACGAATGGTGGGGAATTGCCTGCGCCAGAGCTCAGCAAGCCGGTTTTTATCGTCGAACTGGCCGTACCGGCTTAGACGGGCTTCCGCAGCGCGAGCGGAAGAGTTCCGATCTCGCATCGTCCTTGACATCATGCTGCCAGACATCGATGGGTGGCGCATCCTGCGGTCGCTGCGCCAGGCGGGCCGATGTATCGGTGCTGTTCCTGACCGCCCGCGACAGCGGCGTGGACGACCGGGTAAAGGGATTGGAATCCGGGAGCGGACGATTACCTAGTCAAGCCATTTGCGTTTTCCGAGTTGCTGGCCAGGGTGCGTACGCTATTGCGGCGTGTGGCAGCGCACCACTACAGTCTGATCAGCTCGATATGGCCGATCTAGTACTGGACTTGCCACGTCGTCGCGCGACGCGCCGGGAGAAAGTAATCTGACGCAGAAGAGTTCGCACTGCTGCGATTGCTGCTGCGCCGCCGCGGCGGTGTTGCCGCGTTCCTGATCGCCTGCGGTGCCAGGACATGAACTTCGATAGCGACTCCGATGCCATTGACGTCGCGATACGCCGACTTCGCGCAAGGTAGATGAGGGCTTCGAACCCAAGCTCGTTCGAACGATTCGTGGAATGGGCTACATGCTGAATCTACCTGATGGCGACTGAGCGGCGCCGGCCGCCGTCGCTGGCCTTGCGCATCACCGTCGTGGTTGGCGTGGCAATGACCGTGCTGCTCATCGGCCGGCCTGGTTTCGTCGATAAGGTCACTTCGCAGCGCAGGACCTGGGCGAAGTCAAAGCCGTCGCCGAGTCGATCCGCAAGGCACTCGCCCCAGACCCGCCAGCCGATGACCAGTTGGACCTCCAGGGGCGATTGTGGCGCGCGGTCGCCGAACACCACGGGGTCTACTTCAGCGTGCACGACGGGAACGGCTCGCCTCTACAGCCGCACGGCTCCGACAGGTTTCGATCTGGCCGCGAGCGCCGTGTGTCTCAGCAGTGGACCGGAACACGCTCAGTGTCTGGCATGTCGGCGAAAGCACCTACCGCGGGGCCTTGGTGAACATGGATGGTGATCGCGTTCTCATCGCTACATATCCATGGATCCCCATCTTGCTTCTACCTCACCCAGTTGCGACGCGCTCTCTTTGGGCAGGGCATTGCTTGCCAGCGTTGTCGCGGTGCAGCCACGCATGGCTACCGGCATTGCGCTGGGGGCACGCTCCGTTGCGGCGCATTAGCGCGACGGCTCGCGGCATCACGTCGGAGCAGCTGCGTTCGGTTGAATCCCGGCTGGTTGTCAATGAGCTGGTCCCACTGGTGACCTCGTTCAATGAAATGCTGGACCAGTTGGAGGCGAGTTTCACCCGTCTGACCCATTTCCGTCCGATATCGCCCACGAGCTTCGTGCCCCGGTCACGAACCTGACGACACTGATCCAGGTCGCCTTCTGTCTAAGTCGCGTGACCTGGGCAGCTGTGGTACTGCGTACTCAGGTCTGGAAGAGCTTGAACGCTGAGCAAAACGATCGGCGATATGCTGCTTCCTCGCCCAGGCTGATCACCAGTTGCGCAGCTTGAGATGATGGCGGTCGATCTGGGCGAAGAGGTCAACGCACTGTTCCGGCTATTTCGAGGCATTGGCCGAGGATCTGGACGTGCAACTGGTGCTGGAAGGTGACGCCGGCCGTTCAAGGCAACCGATTGATGTTGCGGCGTGCCGTAAGCAGCCTCATTACGGCAGCCCTGCGTTATACGCCGCGCAGGCGGCGGTCCTGAGTTCGATTGTGGTCGTGCGCTGCGGCAGATGAGATCGGCGTCGAGAGTCCTGGTCCCAAGATCGCGGCGGAACATCTGCCCAAGCTATTCGATCGCTTTACCGGGCGGACTGCACGCCGGCGCAAGGATGAGGGCGCCGGCTTGGGGTTGGCGATCGTCAAGGCCATTGCCAAGGCGCACGGTGGAACAGTCGACGTCAGCTCAGGTGGCGGCGCAACCGCTTCACGCTGCATCTACCGACAACCAATCCACTCGGTGACGAAGGGCCTGTCGCGCGCATGGTGCGCAAGCGACAGGTTTGAGCCACTATAGACTGCGCGCCTGCCAAACCTCGCTGCCGGTCGCTCCCTATTTCAGGGTGGCCACCCGTGAGAGAAAGGACCAGGACGTCCATCCTTTACCGGGACGGAACTGAATTTTGTCGCCTTGCTGCCAGATCTCCGTGACGAGGGTCTCGCCGGGGTAGACCGGTGAACTGAAACAGTGATCGACTTCGGACCACCGGGCTGGTGCGCTCGATCGCAGCGGCTGCGGATGATCGCGTGTGCGGCGACGCCGTCAGCTGGCCAGCCCGTGCAGGATGGGTCGCTCGAAGCCGGCCGCCTTGGCCACCGCCGGGTCGGCATGCAACGGGTTCAGATCGGCGCACAGCCGGTAGATCAGCGCTGCCTGCGGCAGCGTCGGCAACTCGCAGCGCGTGTCGGGCGGGCTGTCCGGCACCTTGGGGCGCGGCGTGGGTGGCGCATCGCCGCCGGCCGGACCATTGCCCGGCTGGGCCGAGTAACCGCCATCGCCGCGACAAAAGGTGATCGATTCGAGCGTGGCCAGCAACTGGCCGCTGTCGGCATCGGTGAGGTCGCGCACCTGCACCAGCAGCGCACCCTTGCCCGCTCCCTTGTCGACGATGCGCTCGACCCGCGTCGTGCTGGTCACCGTGCCGCCGGCCGGCAGCGGGCGGTGAATCTCCAGGTTCTGCTCACCGTGCAATACCTTCACCCAGTCGACGCCCGAGGCCGGGTCCTTGACCCAGAAGCCCGGGGTGGCCAGCACCACGGCCATCGTCGGGACCGTCTGCAACGCCGGCGCTCCGCCACTGCCGGCGACATCGGGTCCCTCGTAGACATAGGGCAGCTGGCGCGTGTCCATCGGGTCGAACCCGTAACCCACGCCCAGCGCGTACAGCGCCGCATCACGCCAGTCGTAGGTCTGGCGGACCGTCTCGAAAGGCCATTGCTTGAGCTTGTCGTATTGGATGGTCATCGTGGCGCTCCGGCGGGTTCAGACGGGATCCCAGCAGAACACGTCTGCCGAGCGATCGAGGGGTACGAACGAGGCGCGCAGCGTCGGGATCGCGTGCTCGGCGACCGTCTGCGGGGTCCAGCCCTCGCTGCGGTGCACCGAGCGCACCGGCCGGCTCTGGTTGAACAGGAAGATCTCGTTGGCGCGCACCCCGAAGATCTGCCCGGTGATGTCGGCGGCCTGGTCCGATAGCAGGAAGGCGGCCAGCGGCGCGATCTTGTTCGCCTCCATGCGCTTCATGCGCTCGACGCGGGCCTTCTCTTCATCGGTCTCGGTGGGGATGGTGCCGATCAGCCGGCTCCAGGCGAACGGCGAGATGCAGTTCGAGCGCACGTTGGATCGGGCCATGTCGAGCGCGATCGACTTGGACAGACCGACGATGCCCAACTTGGCCGCGGCGTAGTTGGCCTGCCCGAAATTGCCCACCAACCCCGACGTCGACGTCATGTTGACGTAGGCGCCCGAGCCCTGGTCGCGAAAGTAATTGGCGGCGGCCCGGGCAACGAAGAAGCTGCCATTCAGGTGAACGTTGATGACCGATTGCCACTCTTCGAGGTTCATCTTGAAGAACATGCGGTCGCGCAGGATGCCGGCATTGTTGATCACCCCGTCGATCCGGCCGAAGCCTTCGATCGCGGTCTGGATGATCCGGTTCGCGGACTGCCATTCGGCCACGCTGTCGGTGTTGGCCAGCGCTTCGCCTCCGGCGGCGCGGATCTCGTCCACGACCTTCTGCGCCGGCCCGACATCGGCGCCTTCGCCGGTAGCCGAGGTTCCGAGATCATTGACCACCACCCGGGCACCTTCGGCCGCGAGCGTCAGGGCGAAGTCCCGCCCGATACCGTTCCCCGCGCCGGTTACCACGATCACCTTGCCTTCGAGCATGCCTGCCATCTTCGTCTCCCGTCGTTGTTCGATCAGGCCATTCTAATGGCCCCGGGCGGGAAGGCCCCGATTGGCTCAGACGAATCGGTAGAGCCAGTCGCCATCGGCGAAGTCGTGCTCGTCCAGTACGTGGCGGATCAGGTTGGCGCGGATCATCGCACGGCCGATGCCGGTGGCTTCGGCCCGGCTCACCGCCAGGCGCGCGACCAGCCAAGACACGGCATCTGCGGCGACGAAGGTCGCCGGGTAGTCGATGAGCCAGCGCCGGTGGGTATCGACCGGTATGCCGGCGCGTCCGGCCATCCGCGCCGCCAAAGTACGTAACGCATCGATGGACAGGCCTTCGGCAGCATGGCCGCCCGCCCCGGCACCCGGCGACGCGATCGCGTAACAATTCTTGTCATCGGCAAACACGTTGCCACCGCGCACCCGCTGGATGAACCCGGCATCGAGCAGCCGCTGGCCCAGGCGAACGCCGTGCGCGCGCGAGGCACCCAGCTGCGTGACCAACAACTGGACAAGCTCGGCCCCGGTAAAGCAGGCGCCGCATCGCCCGTGATCGTCTACGTGATCGGCAAGCGTCAGGCCCTGCGGACCGCAGAGCAGCGGCACCAGGTCGCCGATTGCCACACGCATCGGGTCAAAGCGAAGCAGCGGGGTTGTCTCGGCCATCGTCAGATCAACAGAAAGACCGAGGTTGGCACCCGCGGCCGGATGCCCACGGTGGCCAGCGACGGTTCGTCGGCCGATGCGGGCACGGTCGATCCGACCGGGGCCGCCACCGGCGCCACCGTCGCGAACGCGCGGCGATCGGCATAGGTGGGTCGATGCCGATTGGCCGCGAGCCAGAGCGCGAAGTCGTTCATCGGCATCGGCCGCGCGATCAGAAAGCCCTGTAGCGCCTGCACCCCCTGGGCCAGCAGATAACCATGCTGGGCCGGCGTCTCGACGCCTTCGGCGATCGCGCGCGCACCAGCGGTCCGCGCCAGCTCGATGATGGCGAGCAACACCGGCCGATTGACCGACTCCTCGTCGATCGAGCGCACGAACTCGCGATCGATCTTGAGCGTGTCGAAGGGAATCTTGGACAACACCGACAGACCGCTCTGCCCGGTACCGAAATCATCGATAGAGACCCGGTAGCCGACCGCCCGAAGCTTTTCCATCACTTCGCGCGTGCGTTGCTCGACCACGTCGCGCTCGAGCAGTTCGATCGCCAGGTTGCAGGGGGCGATGTTCGAGTCACCCAGGTGCTGCTGCAACCGGTCCTCGAAATCGGGATCGAGGATCATGCTGGCCGGAAAATTGAAACTGAAGACCAGGGTCGGATCCACGTCCAGCGCGCGCGAGATGGCGGCGCGCGCCGCCACCACGATCTGCCAGGTCATCGGGCCGATCAGGCCGCTTTGCTCAGCGATCGGTAGAAAATCCGCTGGCAACAACAGGCCGCGGGACGGGTGCCGCCACCGCATCAGGATCTCGCCCCCCAGGCAGTGCCCGGTATCGGCAGCGACGATCGGCTGAACCACCGGCTCGAACTGCGCAGCGGCCAGTGCCAGGCGCAGACGGCGTAACGGACTGAAGCGATCCTGTAGCGTCAGGTTGATCACCGATGCGCCGGCGAACATCCCCACCAGGGCCACCAGCAACGCGATGACGACGGTGCGCAGCACCAGTGCATCGACCGCCGCCGGATGCTCGTGCAGCGTGACCATCAGCGGATAGATCTGGCTCTGCTCGACGACCCGGAATGCCGGGCTGGACCACGCGATCGCCGTCTCGCCACCCTGCGCGGTCATGCCCGGCGGGTCACGATCGCTGGCGCCAAAGCCGTTGGCCGAATCGAAGAACTGTCCCCCCACCCAGGCCGAGAGCGTGACGCGCGGCGCATGGCGCCGACCGGGCAACTCGAGCAACAGCGCGATCCGTTGCGCCGGGATCTCGGCAATCACCAGCACGCCCGACTCGTCCCGCCGCCCGACGATCAGGTCCCCGTTGGGCATCGTGAACAGCGTGCGCAACTTGCCCACGGTCGCGGCCATCGCCCG